>CAJUNR010000004.1 GCA_910587765.1 uncultured Lachnospiraceae bacterium | reverse complement strand
AGAAAAGTTCATTTGTAATCAGCTGTTCAAAATTCTGGTGTCCGATTCCTACCGTCCTTGCCATCTTTTACCCTCCTGCCGGTTTCCCGCTCCCGCCTGTTATTCTTCTATTATAATATGCTTTTTCCCTTTCTTCAATCCGTATCTGATCCGGCGGACGGACTTATTGCTTTTCGCATCCTCCCATACGCAATCGGGCAAGGAAGATTTGTTCCCCCTGCCCGCGCAGCGGGCGTCCGTCTGCCTGCCGACATCTTTCATATGGACGACCATACGCGCAAAAAACCGCCGCACGGCTGCCATTCCCACGGCCGTACGGCGGTAAACCGGCAGAATCTGTCCCGGATCCTGCAAGTAAACTTTCCGTCGTTATTTTTTCGCTTTGCCCAGATAGGCGGCCTTTACTTCTTCGTTCTCCGCCAGCTCTTTTCCGGTTCCGCGCAGGGTGATCCGACCGGTCTCCATGACATAGCCGAGATCCGCCGCCTTGAGCGCCATGTTCGCGTTCTGCTCCACGAGAAGAATCGTCACGCCCTGCTTGTTGATCTCCCGGATGATGTCGAACACGCCCTGTACGACGATGGGCGCCAGTCCGAGAGACGGTTCGTCCATCATGATCAGCTTCGGCCTGGACATCAGCGCCCGGCCGATCGCCAGCATCTGCTGTTCGCCTCCGGACAGCGTTCCTGCCAACTGCCAGGAGCGCTCTTTCAGGCGGGGAAACAGCTCGTGCACCCAGTTCAGGTCCTCATCCAGAGAATCTTTGCGCATGTAGGCGCCGATCTTCAGGTTCTCCAGCACGGTCAGGTCCGAGAAGACCCGGCGGCCTTCCGGCACCAGCGTGATGCCTCTGGAGACGATCTGATCCGTGGACAGTCCGGACATCTCCGTGTCCTTGAAACGGATACTGCCGTTCTCCGGGCGCACCAGACCGACGATCGAGCGCAGCGTCGAACTCTTACCCGCTCCGTTGGCGCCGATCAGCGTTACCACCTGTCCTTTGGGCACCTCAAAGCTGATCTCCTTGACTGCCTTGATTCCGCCGTAGGATACGTTCAGATTTTTGACTTCCAGAATATTACTCATCCTGCGCACCTCCCAGATAGGCTTCGATTACCCGCGGATTGTTGCGGATCTCCTCCGGCACGCCCTCCGCAATCGGCTTTCCGAAATCCAGTACGTAGATCCGGTCGGAGATCTCCATCACCAGATCCATATGATGCTCGATCATGAAGATGGTCAGCCCAAATTCGTCCCGAATCCTGCCGATGAACTGCGTCAGCTCCAGCGTCTCCTGCGGATTCATACCCGCGGCCGGCTCGTCCAGAAGCAGAAGCTCCGGCTTCGTAGCCATCGCGCGGGCGATCTCCAGATGCCTCTGCTTGCCGTACGGTAGCGAGGTCGCCAGCTCGTCTCTCACATCCTGAAGATCCATGATCTTCAGAAGCTTCTCGGATTCCTCGCGCATCTCGGCCTCTTCTTTCGCATTCAGGCGGAACGTGGCCGTGAAAATATTGCTGGTGCGGAGCATATGTTTGGCGATCAGAATATTTTCAAACACCGTCTGGCTCTTGAACAGACGGATATTCTGGAAGGTCCGCGCAATGCCGAGACGCGTGATCCGGTCCGGTGTGGGCGCCAGCACATGCTGCCCCGTATACTGCTCCGCATTCTCCCCCCGGTAGAGCTTCTTCATCTTCCCCTGGGGATAGTTCTGGATGATCATCTTGTCTTTATAGTATACCGCCCCGTTTGTGGGCGCATAGACGCCGGTGATCACGTTAAAGGCCGTCGTCTTGCCGGCGCCGTTCGGACCGATCAGAGACACGATCTCGCCCTTGTTGACCTCCAGATTCATATTGTCCACGGCAATCACGCCGCCGAACTGCATGGTCACGTTCTCTACTTTCAGCACATGCTCTTTACTCATGGGAGCCACCTCCCTCTGCGGCTTTCTTCCCGCCGAATTTGTTTTTAAAGAAACCGGCAATCCCTTCCACGGAAAACTCCTTCGTACCCATGATTCCTTTCTGATAGAACAGCACGATGACCATGATCACGATGGCAAATACGACTTTCCGGAAGCCCGGACGCAGAAGCGGCACATGGAAGCCTCCGATGTACAGATTCTCGTTGTCCAGGAAGCGGAGCCACCACTCGGAGCAGGCGATGAACAGAAACGAGCTGATGCAGCTTCCCGTGACCGAACCGATCCCGCCGATAACGACGATGAGAAGAATCTCATACGTCATGGCCGAGCGGAACATGGACGCCTGGATAGTCGTCTGGTACATGGCCAGCAGGCCTCCGGACACTCCCGCGAAGAACGAACTGATGACGAAAGCCAGACGCTTGTGATGCGCCAGATTGATCCCCATGGCCTCCGCGGCGATCTCGTCGTCCCGGATGGCCTTGAACGCCCTGCCGTAGGTGGAATTGATCAGCATCACGATCACCGCAATACAGATCCCCGATACGATGAACGGATAGAGCACCGACTGGAAGGACGGGAAATTTCTCAGAAGGTTGGAACCGTTGGTGAGCGGCCCCAGCTTATCCCACTGGAACACCGCGCGGATGATCTCCGCGAAGCCCAGCGTGGCGATGGCCAGATAATCGCTCTTCAGACGGAGCACCGGCAGGCCGATCAGATACGCGAAGAGCGCCGCCAGAAGCCCTCCCGCGATCAGCGCCAGCGGAACCGGAATGGTGAACTGAATGATTCCTCCGTCATAGTACTGATAGACGCTTCCTCTGGACTCCACCGGAATCGTCAGAATGGCGTACGTATAGGCGCCCAGCAGCATAAACCCCGCCTGTCCCAGAGAGAACAGTCCGGTAAATCCGTTCAGCAGGTTCATGGATACGGCTACCAGCGCGTAAATGGCGCCCTTCTTCAGCACGGTCAAAAACATGGATCCGGACGGCAGGATATGCTCCAGAATAAAGAGGACTGCCAGAAGCCCTACGATCAGGCCGGTGTTCCACATCATCTTTGTTTTCTTACTCATGATTGAACGCCTCCTTTATACTTTATCCGTTGCCTTCTCGCCGAAGAGTCCGGTGGGCTTGACGAACAGAATCACGATCAGAAGGGCAAAGGTGAACGCATCCGAGAAGTTCGTCCAGCCCAGTCCTTTGATAATATTTTCACAGATACCGATGATAAACGCGCCGATCACCGCCCCGGGAATGGAACCGATCCCGCCGAACACGGCGGCCACGAACGCTTTCAGACCCGGCATGGCGCCTACCGTCGGAGTCACTCCGGTATAATTCGTGAAAAACAGAAGACTTCCGATGGCAGCCAGGAACGTCCCGATGACGAACGTAATGCTGATCACCGAATTGATCTTGATGCCCATGAGCTGAGAAGTCTCGAAATCTCTGGAAGCAGCCCGCATGGCCATGCCGATCTTCGTCTTCTTGATCAGCAGCACCAGAGCCGCCACCAGAACGATGGTCAGAAAAGGCGTGATCAGCGTCACTCTCTTCGTGGTCGCGCCCAGCACGCTCACACTGTCGCTGATCCACGGGATCTGCGGATACTGCTGAGACAGTCCGCCGGTCACGTACAGCGCCATATTCTGAAGCAGATAGGACACGCCGATGGCCGAGATCATGACCGACATACGCGGCGCGCTCCTGAGGGGCTTGTACGCCGCGCGCTCTACCAGGAAGCCCAGAAGCACCGTAGCCGCGATCATCAGCGGGATTGCTATGTAGATGGGCATGACCGTCGTCGCGTAAACCAGGATCAGGCCCGCCACCATAAATATATCACCGTGGGCGAAGTTGATCAGCCTCAGGATTCCATAGACCATGGTATATCCGATGGCGATCAGGGCGTACTGCCCTCCCACGGAAATTCCTGCCAGCAGATAGGGCAGGTTTCTCGTAATCCATTCCATAAATAACCTCCGAAAAACTCCGACATTGGATGAAAAAACGCATATGGCGGGAGTCATAAGAGCTCCCGCCATTCAAATCTCATTAAAACCGCTCTTAGTTTACTCCCTGCTCCTTCTCGAAGTCCCATGCACCGGTCTCGGTGTTGGCACATTTTACATAAGCAGTATCACGAAGCGCGTCGCCGTTGATCTCATCGAACGCAATGCTTCCGGATACTCCGGAGTAGGTAACGTCCCAGAGCGCCTCGTTGACCGCTGCCGGATCGGTGCTTCCTGCCGCCTTCAGAGCTTCCAGCGCCACATAGTACGCGTCGTATCCCATAGCGGATACTGCAGAGATCGTATCGTCTCCGCCGTTGTTCGTCTTCGCGGTATTGTCGGAATTGAGATATTCCTTGAAGCCGTTGTCGAACTCCGGATTACCGCCTTCCTGATAGAACGTGGACACGTAGATCTGCACGTCCTTTCCTTTCGCCGCGTTCAGGATAACGTTGGAATCCCAGGTATCGCCGGCCATCAGCGGTACGCCCAGTCCCAGAGTCGCAGCCTGCTCGATGATGTTCGCAGCCGCCTCTGTGGACACCGGTGCAAAGAAGACCTCTGCGCCCGCGTTCTTCGCCGCGGTGATGTAGGAGTTGTAGTCGGTCGTTCCGTCCGGGAACTCGCTCGCTTCTACTTCGCCGCCCAGATCCTCAAACGCCTCCTGGAAATAGAATCCCAGTCCCTTGGAGTAGTCGTCGCCCTGTTTGGTCAGGATGTATGCCTTTTTCGCAGAGAATTTCTCATTCGCGAAATTCGCCAGCACGGTGCCCTGGAACGGATCCAGGAAGCAGATACGGAAGTAATGGGTGTTGCCCTCCGTTACCTGCGGATTGGTACAGGTCACGCCGATGGCCGGGATCCCCGCCTGCTTGAACACGTCGGAAGCCGCGATGGATACGCCGGAGCCGTAGGAGCCGAGTACCACGGATACGCCGGAGCCTACCAGAGAAGAAGCTGCGGACGGTCCCTTGTCGTTTGAGGACTCGTTGTCCACGATCTCAAGCTGCACCGTATACTCCTCGCCGCCGATCTCTACGGTCGGGGTGGTCTTGTTGGCATACTGCATGCCGAGCACTTCCTGCTTTCCGCCTGCGCCGTTGTCGCCGGACGCTGGCTCATAGACGCCGATCTTCACTACTTTGGCGCCGTCTGCCGCCGCCGGAGCGTCCGCTGCCGGAGCTTCCGTCTCAGCGCCTGCGCCGCTGTCATTGCCGCTGTCCGCGCTGCCGCCGTTTCCGCCGCCACAGCCCGTCAGCATGGTTCCAGCCATGGCTGCTACGAGAGCCATTGCCAATACACGTTTTTTCATGTTTGTCTTTCCTCCTGTATGTACGCCTGTCAAAGACATTTGTACGCATTTTTAATACGGGAATCAGTATAGCACGTTTGTGGGAAAATTTCAAGAAAAAATCTCCGGAATTGTCGGAAAAACCGGTAAAAATGACCAGAAAAAACAGCCAGAACATGAAAAAATACACATCCTGACTGCCCTGTTCAATGCCGGAAGAAGATCTCCCCGGTCTCCTCGTCCATGCGCTCGATGACCGCCAGCGACTCCACCCGGCAGCCTTTCTCCCTCAGAAGCCTGCCGCCCATCTGCTGTCCCTTCTCGATGACGATGCCGATTCCTTCCACCGAAGCTCCCGCGCATTCGATCAGATCCAGAAGCCCGTTCACCGCGCAGCCGTTGGCGAGAAAGTCGTCAATGATCAGGATACGGTCCTTCGGCCCGAGATATTTCTTCGATACGATCACATCGTAAACCCGCTTATGGGTGAAGGATTCGATCTTCGTACTGTACACCTCGCCGTCGAGATTGATGCTCTGCGTCTTCTTGGCAAATACGACCGGCACCTGAAAATACTGCGCGGTGATGCACGCGATCCCGATGCCCGACGCCTCAATCGTCAGAATCTTGTTGACGGGCCGGTCCGCGAACAAACGCTTAAATTCCTTCCCGATCTCGTTGAACAGCGCAATGTCCATCTGGTGGTTGAGAAAATTGTCCACCTTCAGCACGCCGCCCTTCTTCACAACGCCGTCTTCCTGTATCCGTTTTTCCAAAAGTTCCATCCCTGCGCCCCCGCTCTCTTCTGTATTTCGCAGCCGTCTCCCGCCGCCTTCCTCCGTCTTTCCTCATCTTACCACCGGCGGCATTATTCGTAAAGTCCCAGTTGCGAAAGCTGGGAAGAAAGATCTTCTTCCGTCACCGCTTTCACAATCTGTTCCGCCGTCAGATTCAGAAAACTGCCGCCGGTAATGCTTAAATACGCAAAACCGGCAAACAGAAACAGACAGATCGTAAATTTGAGTTTAAACAGCATCAGAAAACCGGAAGGCTCTTCCGATTCCTGCGCGGGAAATCCCCGCGAAGCGTTCCCGTACCTTTCTTTTAACAACTGCTCCCGATAAGCGCCCATTCTCCCTGCTCCTTACAGCCGGTCCTTTTCTTTACCGGAATTGTATGAGCCCTTTCCGGAAAATATGCGTTTCTTTCACCGGTTCGCCAGTTCTCCCGTGATATCCTCCCAGGTCACGCCCCGTTCCGCCATCAGCACCATCGCGTGATAGAGGAAATCGGACAGTTCGTATTTGATTTCCTCCGGGTCCGGATTCTTGGCCGCGATCACCAGCTCCGTCGCTTCCTCTCCCACTTTCTTCAGAATCTTGTCAATTCCCTTGTCGAACAGATAGTTGGTGTAGGAGCCCTCTCTGGGATGCAGCTTCCGGTCCATGATCACCGCATAGACGCGTTCAAACACTTTGAGCGGATTCCGGTCGTCGTATTCTTTTTTGACGATATCCCGGTAGAAGCAGCTTCGGTTGCCCGTGTGGCACGCCGCCCCCACCTGGCTGACCTTCGCCAGGATCGTGTCGCTGTCGCAGTCGATCGACAATGATTTCAAATATTGAAAATGACCGCTCGTCATTCCTTTGACCCACAATTCGTCCCTGCTCCGGCTCCAGTAGGTCATCTTTCCGGTCTCAAGGGTGGCGTCGAAGGCTTCCTCGTTCATATAGGCCAGCATCAGCACTTCCGAAGTCCGGTAATCCTGCACGATGACTGGAATCAGCCCGTTCCGGTCCGGCTTGAAGTCTTCCCAGTCATAGCTGCTGATCAGAAGGTTCATGCGCAGTCCCCGGTCGGCCGCTTTCTTCTTCAGCCCCATAAAATCCGCCACTTCCGTGGAGAAATAGGCCGCCGCGATCCCCGTCACCCATTTATAGGACAGTACGTTGATGACCGCCTCGTCCGACGCCGCCGGGCTGATGCTGATCACCGGAAGCGATCCCCGGTAAGGGCACTGGCTGTCCGAGCCGGACCAGAATAAAAGGCTGCCCCATTCGTCCAGCCGGTCGCAGAACTGCGATTCGTCGGAGAGGCTGAAAGCGATCTTTTCCTTTCCGAAGCGCCCGCACACCTCCTCCGCCATCTCCGCATTGCTCTCCCGGCCGAAGTTTAAGACTGCTTTCTGACACCCGGCATAGAGAATCTTTTTCACATCCTCCGTTCTGCGGATATGGCCGCCCGCATACACCGGGATCTCCGCCGCGCGGCAGATCTCCTTCATGCAGCCAATGTGGGCTTCGTGCTCCTCCTCCGTCTCCGACAGATCGAGAATCAGGATGCCGTCCGCGCCGTTGTCGCTGTAAAAACCCGCCAGCTTCGCTCCGTCCTGTCCGCCGGCTTTTCCGTTCTGAAGGGGCATGACCGGAATCAGATATTTTTTCTTCATAGTTATAAACTGCCTTTCGTCGATAGTACATCCGTGATCCGTTCGTCATAAGCGACCGCCATGTCCAGCGCCTTGGCGAACGCCTTGAACATGGCCTCACAGAGATGATGGTTGTTGCCGCCGGACAGCACTTTAAAATGCAGATTCATCTGCGCGCTGTAGGAGACGGCATAGAAAAATTCCTTCACCGTCTCCGTATCCAGACCGCCGAGCCTGGGGACGGTAAAACAGGCGTCCGAGACGTAATAAGGCCTTCCTGACAGGTCAACGGCGCACAGCACCAGCACCTCGTCCATCGGGAGAATGCAGCTCCCGTAACGCCGAATCCCTTTCTTGTCCCCGACCGCCCCGCGGATCGCGCTTCCCAGCACGATCCCGGTATCTTCCACCGTATGGTGGCTGTCCACGCAGAGGTCTCCATCCACATGCACTTCAAGGTCAAACAGGCCGTGACGCGCAAAACCGTCCAGCATATGATCAAAGAACCCGATCCCCGTGTTCCGCCCGCCCTTTCCGCTCCCGTCCAGGGCAAGGCTCAGATGGATCTTCGTCTCCTTCGTGTTTCGTTCCACTGTGGCTGTTCTCATAATCGATCTCTCCTGTTATTCAAACCGCACCCGGATCGAGTTGGCGTGCGCCGTCAACTGTTCCTGTTCGGCAAAGTATTCAATCTCTCCGTGCACCTTCTCCAGCGCCTCCCGGGAATAGTAGATGATGCTGGATTTTTTCACAAAATCATCCACCGAAACCGGAGAGAAAAACCGCGCGGTGCCGTTGGTGGGCAGGATGTGGTTCGGCCCCGCGAAATAATCGCCCAGCGGCTCGCTGCTGTGCTCCCCGAGGAAGATGGCGCCTGCGTTTCTCACTTTCATCATGTCCTCAAAGGGATTCTTCGTCACAATCTCCAGATGTTCGGAGGCGATCAGATTCACGGTCTCCAGCGCCTCCTCCTTCGTGTCGGCCACAAGGATATATCCGTAGTTGTCCAGAGATTTGCGGATGATCTCCCGTCTGGACAGCTCTTCTACAAACCGCTCCGCCTCCGCGGACACCCGCTTTGCCAGCTCCTGGCTGGTTGTGACCAGAATCGCGCTTGCCAGTTCGTCGTGCTCCGCCTGGGAGAGAAGATCCGCCGCCACATACCGGGGATTGGCCCCCTCGTCCGCCAGTATCAGAATCTCGCTGGGACCGGCGATGGAATCAATGCCCACGCAGCCGGACACCGCCTTTTTCGCCAGCGCCACGAAGATATTGCCGGGGCCGGTGATCTTGTCCACTCTGGGAATGCTCTGCGTGCCGAAGGCCATGGCCGCGATCGCCTGCGCGCCGCCGATTTTATAGATCTCATCGGCTCCCGCTTCCTTTGCCGCCGCCAGGACCGCCGGATTCACCTTCCCCTCCCGGCTGCAGGGCGTGGCCATGACGATCCGCTCCACGCCGGCGATCCGCGCCGGCACAATGTTCATGAGCACCGAGGACGGATAGACCGCCTTTCCGCCCGGCACATAGACGCCGGCCGCCTGCAGCGGCGTCACCTTCTGCCCCAGCATCGTCCCGTCCGGCGTCGTGTCGAACCAACTGCAGCGTTTCTGTTTCTCATGATACGCCCGGATATTCACAAGCGCTTTCCGGATCGTCTCCAGAAGCCGCCGGTCGATCTTGCCGTACGCCTCCTGTATCTCCTCCGCCGTCACCCGCACGTTGGAGGCGTCGATCGTCCCGCAGTCAAAGCGGTTCGTGTACTCGAACAGAGCCGCGTCTCCTTCCGTCCGCACCCGCTCCACAATCCCGGCGACGGTCTCACTGTACTGTTCATAATTGTTCGGACTCCGTTTCAGCAACTCGTCCAGGATATTTTTTCTGGACTGCCCGTCCAGTCTGATGATCCGCATCTTTTTTTCCTCCTGCATGGCCGGCGCCGCGCCGGTCCTTCGTCCCCGCCCGGGAACGTCCGCCTCCTGTCAAAGCACCGTTTTCAGATCGCTGATCAGCTTCCCGATCCGCTCATTCTCCATCTTCATGCTCACCTGATTCACGACCATGCGCGCGGACAGAGGGCATACTTCCTCCAGCACGTTCAGTCCGTTTTCCTTCAGGGTGGAACCGGTTTCCACGATATCCACAATCACTTCCGACAGCCCCACAATGGGCGCCAGCTCGATTGAGCCGTTCAGCTTGATGATCTCCACGGTCTGATGCTTTTTGTTATAGAAATAATCCTTGGCAATATGAGGATACTTGGTCGCCACGCGGATCAGCTCCTGATGCTTTAACAGCTCTCTGGCCGATTCCGGTCCGCAGACGCACATACGGCATTTTCCGTAGCCGAGATCCAGCACCTCGTACATGCGCCGGCCTTCCTCCAGTATCGTATCCCGGCCCACGATTCCCACGTCAGCCGCTCCGTACTCCACGTAGGTGGGCACATCCGGCGCTTTCGCCAGGAAGAACCGCAGCTTTCGCTCTTCATCGACAAAGATCAGCTTCCTGGTGTCCGGATCTTCCATCTCCTCGCAGGTGATGCCGATCCGGCCGAACAGCTCCATGCTCTTCCTCGCAAGACGTCCTTTGGCGAGCGCAAAGGTCAGATATCTCATACGGTTTCCTCCTCTCCGGCGCAGATGATCCCGCGGATTCCGTTTTTCTCGGCATAGGTCCGATAGTCTCTTCCGATCCGCTCCGGCACAAGCTCCACAACCGTCCCCTGACGCCGCAGCTCCATGGCCTTTTGGATCGCCTGCTTCGCCTGGGACGCCCGGTATACGATCATGTATTTCTCCGTGTCCTCCCCCGCCGGCAGCTTCTGGCGGGACAGCGCGTTCAGCAGCCGGTCCACGACGAACGCAAAGCCGGTGGCCGGGGCCGGTTTTCCGAAATGATCCATCAGCGTGTCGTATCTTCCGCCTTTGGCGACGGCCTCTCCGGTGCCGTACGTATACGCCTGGAAGATGATGCCGGTGTAATACTTATATTTGCTGACGACGCCCAGATCGAAGGTGACGTATTTCTCATAGCCGTAGCAGGCGAGAAGATCGTAGATCTTTCCCAGCCGTTCCAGCGCCTTTCTGGCGTCCTCCGTCACCGCGCAGGCGTCCGCCCGTTCCAGAACCTCCACGGATCCGAACAGATTCGGAACGGCCGCGAAAGCCTCTTTCAGCCCCGCCGCGATCGGAAGCGGCTCCAGCAGCTCCCGCACCCCATATATATTTTTATTGGAGATCAGTTCACGCAGTTCCAACTCCATCTCTTCGTCCAGCCTGGATTCCCGCAGCAGGCTTTTGAAAAAATCCACATGGCCGACGCTCACCTGAAATTCCGAGAGGCCGGTTTTCAGCAGCGATTCCGCTACCAGCGCGATCAGCTCCGCGTCCGCCTCCACGCTGCCGTCCCCGATCAGTTCCGCCCCGAGCTGAGTGTTCTCCTTGAGCCTTCCCTGAAAATCGGAATGGTTGATAAAAGTATTGGCCGCATAACACAGGCGGACCGGCATGTCTTCCTCCGTAAAATATTTGGCCACCGCCCGGGCGATGGACGGCGTGATGTCCGGCCGCAACGCCAGCGTATTGCCCTCGCGGTCAAAAAACTTGAACAGTTCCCTGGAGGGAACCGTCCCCACCTCCCGGCTGAACACGTCGAAAAATTCAAAGGTCGGCGTCTGAATATCTTCGTAGCCGTAACTGTGGAGCACCCCGCGCAGCACCTCCTGCACATGGTTTTTACGGCGGCACTCCCCGTTATAAATATCGCGCACCCCCTCCGGGGTATGCAGGATCTGTTTATACATCCATCCACTCCTTTATCTCTGTTCCCGGCAGCTCCTCCGGACCGCGCATACGGGCGGCCGGATTGTTCCGTTCTTACTTTAGTATGGTAAATTACTACTTTGTTAAAGGCAATATGTGTATTATACCACCTTACCCGGGATTGTCAACCTCCGATTCGAGATCAAGGCACAGCGGCTCCAGGTAGGGCACCAGAACGCCTTTTCCGGTGCCGAAAAAATACCGGGCATCCAGCTCTTCCATCCGAAAACTCCTGCGCCCTCCGTTCTCGGAACGCTCCCAGAACTTCAGAAGCTGACGGATATGCAGATAGTAGAATCTCTGCTCCGCCGTATAATGAATGATCAGGAACGCTTTCCCTCTCTGTCTCTCGAAATCTTCCATAAACCGCACCTGATGCTCATGGACATTGTGAAGGGGAAAGGTGGACGTATGGCATTCTTTGGCGTCAAAGCAAACCGGGATTCCCTGCACGGCTCCGATATAGTCCACGGTGCTCTTTTTCTCAAAATAAGCAAGCGTGATTTGCCGGTGCTCTTTGTCGATCCGAATCGGCGTGATCGGCGTGGGCACCTTCTGAATCAGCGCCAGCCCCTTCTCCCGGTACCAGTCATTGGTGCGGTTGATCATCTCCTCCAGGGCGGATCCCCGAAGTCCTCTCGTATTCCAGGTTGACATGCGGCTGCTCTTCCTTCCCTCTGATAATCGTTTTCATCGGCTCCGGCAGTTCCGCCTCGAAGCATCTGCCGGACAGCGCCTCAAAGGGCGCTTCCAGAACGGGCAGCTCCAGCCGGCAGGCGTGGAGAAGCTGGCTGCAAAGCCCGTAGCGCTTCCGGTACGCCTCGTTTACGCCCGGGAGCCCGTATTTATAATCCCCGATGATCGGATGGCCTTCGGAAGCCAGATGGGCGCGGATCTGATGGGACCGCCCGGTGATCAGGCGGACTTCCAGAAGCGTGCTGTCCGCAAATACGCGCAGCGGACGGTAAGCGGTCTCTATGGGCGCGGCGCCTTTTCTCTCCTGCGGGAGAATCTCCACTTTATTGGTCTGCGGATCCTTCCACAAAAAACCGCGGATCCTCCGGCTTTCCGAAATCTGTCCTTTTACAAGACACTGGTAGTATTTATGCAGTTCCCGGCTGCGGAGCAGTTCCGCCATCTTCTGCAGCCCCGCCACGGATTTTCCGCAGATCACGATCCCGCTCGTATTCCGGTCCAGGCGGTTGCAGACGGAAGGGCGGACGCCGCCCGCACTTTCGCTCCACTGCCCGCTCTGCTGCAGATAGCCCAGCACATATTCATTCAGCGATACGTCCGAGGGCTTCGCCTTCTGCGTCAGCATCCCTGCAGGCTTGTTGACCAGAAGAATATGCTCGTCCTCATAGAGGATGTCCAGCTCTGTCACCGGGTACGGCGTCTCTCTTTCCTTCGGCGCGCCGGCAAACTTTTCATACGTCTCGTCGGACAAAAAGATGCGGATCTCGTCACCGGCCTGCACCCTCTCGCTGCCGTCCGCTTTCTTATGGTTCAAGGTGATGTTTTTTTTTCGCAGCATTTTGTGCAGAAAGCTGTCGGGCGCTTCCTTCAGACAGCGCGACAGCAGCTTCAGAAGTCTCTGTCCTGCTTCCGCCTCCCGGACGGTAATCTGTTTCATACGTTCTGCCTCCGCCTGGGGCGCGCCAAAATCCGTGCGCGGACTTTGGCGCGCCCGCTTTTTTGTCCGCCGCCTGCACGCTACAGGGAAATTGCCTGCAAAAGATGGAGAACAATCTCGTCCCGCGTCCATCCGGGATAGCGGTCGTCCTCTTTGAACGGCACCGGTTCCGGATCGCTTCCCGCCAGACGCCCGAGACGCTCCAGAAACGCGTTCTCCTCTTTCAGTATCATCACATTCTGTTTGTAGGAGCTTTTCCTGAGCTGGGAGCGGATATGCTCCGCCGCCTCCCGGGCGTCCAGATCCGAAGCGCTGGAATACCCGACCGTCTCCCGCCCGGATACGGCGATGCAGTCGACATAATAATTTTTTTCATAAGAAGTAAACACATTTTCATAGAGAACCGGAAGCGTTCCCCGAACCGCCTCCGTCTTCTCCCACAGCTCCCGGTCCATGGACGGATAGCGGCTTGCCAGAATCGCCCGCACGACCTGGTTGCAGCCGGGCAGACAGCCCACGACGGCCACGACCGTGATCACGTTTTCCCGCGTCCCGTGGATAAACCAGGAAATCAAAAAGATCAGCACTGGTACGGACAGCATCAGCCCCGCTTTTTTCCACGCGTAAAGCCGGCTCCGCTTCAGATAGCCGTACGTTCCTTTTTCCAGTTTTGTACGCATCATTTCTCCTGTTCTGATTTTTTTCGGTGTACATTCCGAATAGTCTTTTTCTTTATGGCCTTTTGCCTGCCCGGACCGGAGCGCTTTCCGTCGCCGCCGTCCGGACGCGCCGTCTTCGCGCGGCGGCTGTCCGTCTGAGGCGGACAGCCCGGTCCTTTTCCTTCCTGCGGACGGATCAGGCAGTCCGGCCCGTATCCGATCAGATCTTCTCTTCCCGCCAGAAGCAGCGCCTCTCTCACCAGCGCCCGGTTCTTAGGGCTGCGGTACTGAATCAGCGCCCGCTGCAGCTCCTTCTCATGAAGGCTTCTCGGCACATAGACCGGCTTCCCGTTCCTCGGATCCAGTCCGCTGTAGTACATGCAGGTGGAGATCGTGGACGGCGTGGGATAGAAATCCTGTACCTGTTCCGGCATGTAGCCCAGATCGCGGCAGTATTCCGCCAGCTCCACCGCCTCCTTCATCGTGCTTCCCGGATGGGAAGACATCAGATAGGGAACCAGATACTGCTTGAGATGAAGCTTCTCGTTCATCCGGCGGTACTGTCTGCAAAATTCTTCATAAACCGCGTGCTCCGGCTTGCCCAGACAGTCGAGCACCGCGTTGCTCACGTGCTCCGGCGCCACCTTCAACTGCCCGCTCACATGGTACCGGCACAGTTCCTCCAGAAAACGGCTGCTTTGATCGGCCAGCACATAGTCAAAGCGGATACCGGAACGGATGAACACTTTCTTCACTCCTGGAAGCGCCCGCAGTTTGCGCAGCAGTTCGATGTAATCCCGATGATCGGCTTTCAGATTGCGGCAGGGCGTCGGAAAAAGGCACTGCCTGTCCGGGCACACGCCCTTTTTCATCTGTTTTGTGCAGGACGGAGCGCGGAAATCCGCTGTCGGGCCGCCCACATCATGGATATATCCCTTGAACTCGGGATCCTCCGTCATGTTCCGCGCCTCCAGAAGAAGCGACTCGTGGCTTCTCGTCTGGACAATCCGACCCTGATGGAAGGTCAGCGCACAGAAAGAACAGCCGCCGAAGCAGCCCCGGCAGCTTACGAGACTGAAACGGACCTCCGAGAACGCCGGAATCCCGCCGGCCGCGTCATACATCGGATGCCATCTGCGCACATAGGGAAGCCCGTAGACCGCATCCATCTCCTCCTCGCTCAAGGGCCTCGAAGGCGGATTCTGCACGATATAGCAGTGATCGGAATACGGCTCCGCCAGCCGTTTTCCGCAGAAGGGGTCCGTGTTGCAGTACTGGATATAAAAGCTTTCGGCGAAGGTTTTTCTGTCCTTCAGCAGTTCCTCGTAGGACGGGAGAACGAGACAGTCTTCTTCCGGCGGCCGCCGGTTCATCTTGCACACCGTCCCCGGAAGGTAAGTCAGTTCCTGCACCGGGATCCCCGCCTCCAGAGCGTCTGCAATCTCCGCAACGGACCGTTCTCCCATGCCGTAGGAGATGAGATCCGCCCCGCTTTCCAGAAGAATCGAACGGCGCAGAGAATCTGACCAGTAGTCATAATGAGCCAGCCGGCGCAGGGACGCCTCGATCCCGCCGATGATCACCGGCGTCTTCTTGTACCGCTGCCGGATCAGATTGCAGTAGACGATGACCGCCCGGTCCGGTCTTCTGCCCGTCTGCCCGCCAGGCGTATAACTGTCCGTGCCGCGGCGTTTCTTCGCCGCCGTATAATGATTGACCATCGAGTCCATATTTCCCGCCGACACCAGAAAACCAAGGCGCGGCTCGCCCAGCACAGTGATGCTGTCCGCATTCCGGTAGTCCGGCTGAGCGAGAATCCCCACCGTATAGCCGCGGGACTGCAGCACGCGGCTGATGACCGCCGGCCCGAAGGACGGATGGTCGACATAGGCGTCGCCGATCACATAGACAAAATCCGGCCGGTCGATCCCGAGCTCCTCCAGATCCGCGCGGCAGACCGGAAGAAAGCCCTGCGCCGCCGCGGACCGGCCCGGAGATTCCTCTTCGCATACGTGCTTCTGTATCTTCTTTTCTGCGGACATTGAACGGTTCCTCCCTTCTGCCTGTATATCCTCTTTCTATTCCGGTCTTTCCGCCTGCCCGGTCAGTCTTTTCAGATCCCGGATCTCGTCCTCTGTCAGCCGCCTGTACTCTCCGGCCTTCAGCGTCTCATCGAGCGCCAGCGTCCCCATGCGCAGCCGTTTCAGATAAATCACCCGGCAGCCGACCGCCGCAAACATCCGCTTCACCTGATGGAACTTTCCTTCCCGAACGGTCACCCGCACTTCACTGATCTCACCGCTTTTGAGAATCTCCAGCGCCGCCGGAAGCGTCGGCGCCTTCTCCCCGATGTCCAGCCCGGCCGCAAAACGCTCCGCATGCTCTTCTGCAACCCGGCCTTCCACTCTGGCGTAATAGACCTTGTCCACATGTTTTTTCGGCGACAGCAGCCGGTGCGCAAGCTCCCCGTCGCTGGTCAGCAGCAGCAGGCCTTCGCTGTCCTTGTCCAGTCTTCCCACCGGAAACAGATCTCTCCTGTCCCCGGTGTCCAGAAGGTCCAGCACCGTCCGCTCCTTTGCGTCCTCCGTGGCCGAGACCGTCCCCGCCGGCTTGTACAGCATCAGATAGACCGCCTGAGCGTACACCGCTTGTTTTCCGCCGCAGAGAACCACGTCTTTTCCTTCTTCGATCTTCTGTTCCGGCCGCTTTGCCGCCTGCCCGTTGACCAGAACCTGTCCTTTTTTCAGCAGTTCTTTCACCTGGCTTCTGGTACCGAAGCCTGTCTCACACAAAAATCTGTCCAGCCGCATCATGCGTTCATCCTCCATCCGGAGAAATATTTGTTGCGCAGCGTTCCCCCAAGCAGCTTGCCCCAACCGAGCGGATAACCGTCCACACAGACGAGCTGCCAGCCGTTATCCCGTCCGCTTTCTTCCGCTCCGATCTCGATCGTCTCCCCTTTCAAATAGCGGATCACCCGCTCATCCGTGGCCGGCAGATCAATGACCGACGCATATTCTTCTTTTTTCAATACCATGGCAAACGCCTGGCTCGGCTCGAACCGTTTTTTCAAAAGTTCTCCCATGTACAGTCCTGAGCGCAGGAAGCGCAGTCCCGGACAGCGCCCGAGCCCCTCCGGCATCCAGAACACCTTCGTATCCTGAACCTGTATCCCGGAACGCTCAAAGGGCAGTTTCACGTCCTCCAAAAACGCCGACAGTTCCGGAGGCAGTTTTCTGATCTTTTTTTTATCGGAGCATTCCTCCTGCCGGGGCTCCCCGTCTTTGGCAAGAAGCGCCAGAAAATGCCCTTCCCCGTCGATCTTATGCGGAAAAAGCCGTACACACTTTTCCAGCGGGAACGCGCTTCCCACCAGGTCCGGCCGGCCCGGACAGAAGCCTTCGTACCAGGGAATCTCCGCCAGATGAAAATCCGGATGTTCTTTCAGAAAATGATCCACGCTGCCCTCGTTCTCCAGTTCGGAAAAAGTACAGGTAGAATAGAGCATCCTCCCGCCCGGCTTCAGAAGTTCCGCCGCCTGACGGAGGATCTCCCTCTGCATTGCGGAGAATACTTTCGGTCCCTGTTTTTCCCACGCCGGTATCATATGCGCCTGCTTCCGGAACATTCCTTCCCCGGAACAGGGCGCGTCGATAAGGATCTTGTCAAAATATTCGTGGAAATACCGGTCCAGACGGTCCCCCATTTCACTGGTAATGAGGATATTCGGCATCCCGAACACTTCCAGATTTTTGAGCAGCGCTTTGGTGCGGGAAGCGCTGGCATCGTTCGCAACCAGCAGACCCGTATGAGACAGCTTCGCTGCCAGTTCGGTCGCCTTCCCGCCGGGAGCCGCGCACAGATCCAGCACCCGCTCTCCTTTCTCCACCGGAAGCACGGCGGCCGGAGTCATGGCGCTCGGTTCCTGGATATAGTAAAGCCCCGCATAATAATAAGGATGCTTCGTGGGAGCATCCTCCTCCGTATAATAGTACCCGTTGGAAATCCAGGGAATTTTTCTCAGGCTCCGGAACGGATGAAGGCGCTCGAACTCCTCCACGGAAATCTTGGAAGTATTGACCCGAAGCCCCATAAATCTCGGTTTCCGATAGCTTTCCAGATACGCGTCCAGTTCCGGGCCGAGAATGTTTCTCATATTTTCAATAAAAGATGCCGGCAGTTCCATGCGACCGTTCCTTTCTCCTCTCTCGGGCAAAGCCCTGTTCAATATGAACCGGTTAATTTGTGATTTTCCAGATATTTCAGCATCCAGTAGGGATTCACGGCCAGCTCCCGGTCGGCGCCGAGGGGGACATAGATTCCCAGATGGAGATGCACCGGGAACTGGCCGGTCGTCCCTTCCGGGCCGTATCCGCTGTCGCCCATATATCCGAGAACATCCCCCGCCTTTACCTCGTCTCCGGTGGCCCATTCCCGGACGTAGGAGTGCAGGTGCGCATAATAATAGTAATTCCCGTTCCCGGAACGCACGCCGATGCGCCAGCCTCCTTTTTCCAGCCAGCCGGCTTGTTCAATAACGCCGTCCGTGATGCTGACCACCGGATAATACCCGGACTTATTAATAGAAGGCATAAGGTCCGTCCCTTCATGGCCTCTTTTTCCGCCGTAGTTTCGCTCCGCCATCCAGGAATTTTCAAAGGCCACCGACGCCTCCTTGCTGACGCTGGAGTCCGGCACCGGAAACCATACCAGCTCCTCCCAGACCGCTTCCATCGTATCCCGGTAAACTTCAAATTCACCTGCCGTGTTCTGTTCCGGAAGAAGCTGTCTGCCCAAAAGCTCCTCCAGCCAGATCAGTTCTGCCTGCACCGCACAGTTTAAGAGTAAGACCATCGTCAGATAACAGGCCGTCCTGCGAATCGGATTCATATTTTACCGCCCGCCCCATAAAATGTAGGGAATTAGTTCATTATATGGTGGCCGCTTGAAAAAGATACTTTTCATTGTTCCGGTAATCGCTTTCCTCGTTCTGCTCTTCTCCCATCCCGGAGACGTCGCGTCCGGATGCACCCGGGGACTGACGCTGTGGTACACCGCGGTCCTTCCCTCTCTGCTGCCCTTCATGATTGTCTCCAACCTGCTGGTCGCCACCGGGATGTTCCGTTATCTGAACCCTTTTTATGCGCCGGTTCTAAAGCGTATCTTCCGAATCTCGGAAGAGGGCTGCTACGCCGCCGTCGTCGGTTTTCTATGCGGTTTTCCGATGGGCGCCAAGGTGATCGGCGATCTGGTGCAGAAACGGCAGATCTCCGCAGCCGAAGGCAGCTACCTTCTGGGCTTCTGCAACAATGTCAGTCCGGCGTTCTTCCTGAACTACATCTGTCTGTCAAAGCTCGGCTGCCGGTCGGTTCCCTGGAAGCTGGTACTGCTGTTTTACGGACTCCCCCTCGCTTACGGATTTTTCACAAGGCCTCTGTATCATTTCCCAGGCTCGGACTCCGGCTCTTTCGCGCCTGCCGCCGGCCGTGAAAAAAAACAGGCGTCTTTGCACCGGCTTGATTTTCCGATGCTGGATGCCTGTATGATGGACGGCTTTTCCACCATCACCCGCTTGGGCGGATATATCATGCTTTTCACCATCCTGGTGCAGTTTTTAAAACTTCTGCCTCTTTCGCCCTCTCTGCTCGCCTTGTTGAGCGGCGTGCTGGAAATCAGCTGCGGCATTGATCAGATTGCTTCCGCCGCTTCTTTTTCACCAGCAGTCCGCACTGCTTTGATCTGTACCTGCGCCGCCTGGGGAGGCGCATGCATCTGTGCCCAGACAAAAAGCGTCCTTGCCGGCACCCCGCTCTCCGTCAGGACATGGCTGAGGGGACGGATTACGCTTGCGCTTCTGGCGTTCCTTCTGGTTCAGCTTCCGGCTGCGGCGCCAGTTCCGTACGGTTGCTGGTAATTACATTATAAAAATCCTGAAAATTATTCATCATCGCTTCGTAACGGACGTTGGACGTCTCCACCATCCGCTGTACCATATCCTGAAGTTCCGCAAGCCGGTCGTCTGTATACTGAATCGCACCCAGACGGATCTCGTTGGCGTCCCTTGTGGCATTGTTCAGAATCTCCTGCGCCTGCTGAGTAGCCGTATCGATCACCTGATTTGCCTGCTCATAGGCCTGCTGCATGATCTCATGCTCGTTGACCATCTCCTGATTCTGGATATTCGCCTGCGCGACGATCGCCTGCGCCTTCTTCTGGGCATCGGCCAGAATCGCGTCCTTGTTTGCCAGCACTTTCTGATAACGCTTGATCTCCTCCGGCGTCTTCATCCGCAGTTCCCGCAGAAGTTCCTCCATCCGCTCCCGGTTTACAATGATCTTATCCCCGGAACCAAGAAGCGGCCCCTTGCAGGTGTCAATATAATCTTCCATCTCCTCAATGATTTGTTCAATACGGCTGCTGCTCATATCTCTACCCTACTCCTTTTCGGCATTTTTGATCTGCCACGACTTTTCTATTCGATATTTATCTTCAACGGTTCTTCTGTACTTTCATTCACAACCCATTTGTAATTTCATGGTAATTATAACTGAACCTGTCCAATTGCGCAAGGAATATTTGAGGTCACGTCAGGGTGGCCGTCATCATCAGATGACCGTTCACCCCGGAAAAATGCAGTCTGCAGCATCCTGCCGCGGCGAACAGCTCCGTCAGGCGTTCCTTAGTCAGAAGATGAATATGCTCCGGATTGCTGTCCTCCCTGGACGGCACCGTTACAACAACAAATCTGCGGGCAGTCTTTACCGCCGCCTTCACCGCGCTTTCCACATCCGGAATATGCTCCAGTACCTCCAGAAGCGTCACCACATCGGCAGATTTTTCCGGAAACGGCTGAGCGCAGAGATCGGCGTGGACGGCTGTCAGGCGACTCAGGCCGCCGGCCGTCATTTCCTGCAGAAATTCTGTCCGGTACGGAAGCAAATCCACGGCCGTCACCTGCACCCATGGAAACTCCGTCAGAAAAGGAAAGAGAAATACGCCGCGCCCGCTGCCTGCATCCAGCAGAGTTTCAAACGGGATTCCCTTCAGAAAGCCCATCACCTTTTTAACGCGCGGCAGATCGCTGTGTGTTGTTTTAAACGGATACAGCTTTAACTGCGCTACCTTTCCCGCATCCACAATGGCGCTTCTTTCTTCCGGCGTGAGATCGCTCAGAAATTTATTGTGCAGCTCACCCGGCAAAACCGGCACACCTGTTCTGTCGGCGTGGCCGCGTATATAGGCCGTCGCCAGCTCCTCATAATATCTCATACAGTTCCCATCCCTTTCTGTTCCTCTGTCTCCTGCGCCGGGCGACTGGGCGGCGCAGGAGACAAAGCGGCATCTTCCTTCGGCGCTTTCATGGCCAGAAGAGCGGTATCACAGGACAGCTTTTTCCTGCACGCCCGGAGATAGGCGCAGAGTTCTCCCGCCATCCGGAAAAACGGTTCCGACGAGGCCTGAATCCGATGCCGCCTTCCTTCCAGCTCTTCTTTCATCCGGGAAAACGCCGCGCCCGCATAATGGAGCCCCATGCGCTCTCCGTCGTCCGAAAGCGCCGCCAGCCGTTCGAGCATATTTTCCTGCACCGAGTCAAGCCCGCTGACATAGAGATCGGAAAGCGCTTCCGCGGCTTCCCGGCAGTACTGCTCCATGCTCCGGAGAATCTCCGCTGACAAAGCCGGCGGCTCGAAAGCGTCCGGTCCGTCGGCGGACTTTCCGCTCCGCTCTCCCGTCAGCCCTTCCTGCTCCGCGATCTCTTCCGCTTCTTTTATAAAAAATTCAATCGGATACAGGCACAGACGCCCGTCCTCGTCCAGATATACGGAACCGAAGAACACAACGGCTTTGCGCGAACGCTTTTTCAGACGCCTTTCCATGCGCTCCAGGAACAGAATCGTCTGCTTTTCTTCTTTCCGGTATTTCATGGAGACGCAGAGCCTGCAGCCGCGCCGGTCGTATACATTCCAGGAAAATCTCTGTTCCACAGAATCAAAACTGCTCTCGTCCCACCCAAGCGCACCTGCCAGCACAAGCCGCTCGCGCCTGCCGGACGCCCGGTTCAAAAGCTCCTGCTCTATAGCCTGCGTCCCGAAATGCTCCGCCAGCAGCGCCTCATAGTCCCAGAAAATCCGTTCTTTCACCGCCGCCGTACAAAGGCTGCGTTCCCCCACGGCTTCTCCTCTGCTGTCTTTGCTCACGGACAGCCGCCCGCCGGACGCCGCTTTCGCGTTCGATAATTCAAATTCCAGGCTCTGAAGCTGCTCCCGGCTGCAGTTTAACCCCCAGGGCGCCATAGCATTTCCCCCGGGCGGTCTCCGCCGGACCCCTTCGTAAAAGACCGGGCGGGCATCCGTCCACGTATACCAGCGCTTCTGTTCCGGCTCCAGAAAATAGTAAATCTCCCCCTCGTACCCGGTTCCGCTCACAAAGCTCCTGGAACCCATCCCCAATAGATGAAGGATCCCGGCCGGCTCATACGTATCTCTGAAATTTCCCGCAAGGGCGCGGAACTCTTCCTGGCTTTCTGTATGGGAAAGCCGGTCCGCCAGTCCGTAAATTTGCAGAAGCTTTACAAACAGTTCTTCCACCCGAAACGCCGCCGAACGTTCAAAATACTGCCGGCAGCAGGACGCCACCTCCCGAAGCAGGCTCTCCAGAGCCGGAAGCTCCGCCCGATGGCTGATCACCGCCAGCCGTTCCAGGCTCTCTCCGCTCTCCGGCGACTGTCTGGACAGCCCGGTGCCGATCTGATGCGACACGGACGCACAGATGCCGGCGCACGTTTTTCGTACCTGTTCTCTGTCCCATGTCTGCCCCGTCTCCTCCGACGGTTCCAGATCCGCAGGCGTCAGTCTTCCTTTCAAAATCTGAAAGGCAAGAACCGCCTGCGCTTTATGCGGACACAGTTCTCTGCTGTGGCAGGTGCAGGTAGAATACTCGAAAGGCTCTAAAAGCTTTACGGTCGCCTGCTCCCACGGAAGAACGACCGTCACGATCGAACTTTCTTCGATGGGCGGCAGTTCTCCCGCCCGCAGATGCTCCACAAACTGCCGGTAACGCCTTCCTTTGCAGGCGCGTTTCAGTCGTTCCGCGGGAATCTGCAGAAGGCTCTCCGTCAGCCCCGCCGCATGGACGCCGGACGCTTCTGCGGATGCTTCTTCATCGGCGCCGGCTGCCTGCGGCCGTACGCCCGCCTCCGCTTCCGTCTCCTGCCGAAGCTGCAGAATCGCCGCCACCACATGCCGGCACACGCTGCGGGACGGACAACTGCAGGTACTCTCTCCGAGAGGCGCCCTGATGACGCAGGTTTCTTCTTTCCATCTGACCTCCGCCGCGTCTTCTTTCCACTGGACCGCGGGCGTCTCCTGCGCCAGGTCTTTGTACGCCCGCTTTACCGTCCCTTTATTGCTCAGCCCCGTCAGGTAGTCGTCGTCCGCCTGCCGCAGCAGCGCCTTCAGCGCATTATCCATCTGCCGTCCCCCCGTCATCCATTCATAATCTTTCCCATAAAATCTCCCAGCATCTCCGGCGTCATCGCGCCTACATGAGCGCCCAGATCCGCCATCTGCTGCGCAGTCCGGCGGTCGTAGACCGGATTGGCTTCCATATCGAGCGCCGTCAGGCAGATCAGCCTGGCCCCGCTCTCGATGATACCCCGGCTGACGCCGAGCAGCGCCGCCGTGCTGCCGCCTTCGCACAGATCCGACACCAGCACCACCATCGTCCGGTGAGGATTCTCAATCAGGGACTCGCAGTACTGGAGCGCCCCCGTTATGTAAGTTCCGCCCCCAAGCTGAATGCTCATCAGGGTCGCCACCGGGTCCTGGAGATATCCGCTCAGATCCACCACCTGAGTATCGAAGATTACCAGCCTGGTGTCCAGCATGGGCAGTTTGGCAAAAATTCCCGCCATCACCGCGCTGTGAATGACGGAATCCAGCATGGAACCGCTCTCATCCACCGCGATCACCACCCGCCACTGGCTGTAGCGCCTGGTCCGTCCGTGAAAATACACCTCTTCCAGCATGATCTGCCCATTCTCCCGGTCGTAATGCCTGAGATTTCTGCGGATGGTCTTCTGAATGTCCAGATTGCGGATCGAACGGACCGGATGTTCCGAATTGCGCTCAAGTTTTCCCAGAAGGGACCGGCGGATATCCTGATTCAGTTTCTTTGCAATCTCTTCCGCCACTTTTTTCACGATCCGCCTCGCTGTGTCGAGCACGTCGCCTTTCATCAGATGCTTTAACTGAAGAATCGTCTTTAAAAGCTCCTGATTCGGCTCCAGCTTCTCCAGCACCTCCCGGTCCGTCAGAAGCTCCGTCATTCCGTACCGGTCCAGCGCATGCCGCTCCAGTATCTCCACCGTCTCTTTCGGAAACAGTCTGCGGATCTTCGTAATCCACGTAACCGCCGTCAGATGACTGGCGTCCAGACTTCCCTGACGCACATCCTCTCCCTGTTCTCTGTTGTACAGGAAATCCAGCGCTTCCTCCAGATCCATACAGGAAATCCCGTTCTCCATCGCTTTTCCCGCCCCGAAGTCAAGCTGATTCTTCGCATAACCGCCCAGAATCAGCCGCCACCTGTTGATCTGACTCGTATGTCCCATGATTCCTCCTGTCTGTGATTCCGCAATTTCCGAACTGCTTTCACTCCACGCCTTGCAAACGCCCGGCGCCGACCGATCATCTTTCTTGACCCCGCTCGTATTTAATGAAGAAACACGCCGCTTTGCGCCTGCGCGAGCCGATCCAGCGCCTCCCCGTATTCGTACTCGGCCGGCGGCACCATCCGTCCGCGCAGCAGCTCCTTTTTCTTCACTCCGTGGAATGCGGCCGCCTTCCCCGCGATCCGGTCGATCTCCAGCGGCGTGAAATACCCGAAAGCCTGCCGAAGCTCCGGGAGCATCCTCATAAATTCATCCCCGGACAGCTTCTCCAGAAGTCCGTCGATCAGTTCCAGAAAATGCTCCTGCACGAACACAAAGTCCCTGGCCGTATAGAAAAGCCCCCGCAGAAACGCCGCGCTCTTCATCCGCATCTCGTTCGTCCCCTGCAGATATCCGGCCGCCGCCGAGCGAATCTGCGTCTCGTAGCGGCTCTCGTATCCATAGAGCAGCCCCAGTACCGTCCCTTCCAGCCCGGGCGCAATCCCCGGCTGCAGCCGCAGCCGCTCGAACGCTTCCGACAGCATCTGCCGGAAACAGGTGAAGCCTGGCCGTCCCGTGATCTGATACAGGGACAGACAGCTCTCCATGCACTCCTGAAGCTGCTCGTCCTTCACCTGAGCCATTGACGGCAGAAGCTGTACGATCTTCTGAAAGCAGATGCCAATCAGTTCTTCCAGTTCCGCACCGTCCTGTATCTGATACAGCTCCTGCAGCTCGTAGAGCATCCGCAGATGCGAAAACCCTTTCGTCAGGGAGAAGAAATCGCCGTCCTCCGTCAAAACTTCCCGGATATGCGCTCCCATCCCGGCCTGCTCTTCCAGAAAGCCCATCAGAAACCCCTGCGCCATCAGTCCTGCCGCCTCCTGACTGTTCCGGCTCTCCCGGAACTGCCGGATCAGACGGGTTCCGGCCGCCTCCGCCACCGTGCCGCCCAGCATGGACACGTCCACCAGAGCCGCCAGAACCGCGCCCGAGAACTGCCAGCTCCATACTTCCCGAATCCGGCTCTTATCCCTGCGGTTCAGCAGATCCGCCCCCTTGGTCCGCCTTGCAAAACCCGTCCCCAGATATTCCATCCGATAGAAAAAACGGCTCATGGACAGATGCTTTTTCTTTGTAAACAGCTCCAGCGTCACTTCCTGACGGCCTGCTTTCTGAATCTTGATTCCGTATTTTCTGCACTGTTCCTCAAAATCCGCGAGCAGCGGCGGCCGATCCGCCTCCTGACAGAGCGTCCCCGCCTGCGTTCCGGTATTCAGCTCCTGCAGAATCCGCAGAGGCAGATCGGTGGACGGACTGTATTCCCCCTTCACAAACGAAGAGAGCGCCGCGTCCTGAAGTTCATAGAGCCCCGGCTCCTGCTTGCCCCGAAGAGCCGCCAGCCCTTTCGTCATGGACAGCGCGCAGATGATGTCATACGAAGAAAGCGGTTCTTTTTTCCTGCGCGCCTGCCGCCCCGCGCGGACAAGCTGATGGAGCACCGCACTCTCGTAAACGCCTTTCGGACTTTCCCGATCGGCAAGCCGCTCCCACACCTCCTGATAAAACCCCGGGCACTGCATGCCGCTGGCATAGCCGTTCAGCGCGTCCGCCGCCTCCATCGAATACGCAATCGGATAGACGCCCTGATCCTTATCCGCCAGCCTGTGAAGCTTCACCGGCTTCGCCGTAAAGCGGACGCCTTCCGCAGTTTCCAGAAGCTCCATCAGTCCGTGCGTGTGAAATCCTCCGGTCACCACCAGAATCTTCCGGTAATTCGCGGACGCCTCCGCAATCCGCTGCGCCATATACCGTTCCCGCAGCAGGCACCCGTCCGCTTCCAGCTCTTCCTTTGGCGTATGCTGTCTTGAAAGTCCGCACTGGACGGACATCAGCCGGACAAAGTCCGCCGTTTCCAGAAACAGTCCCCCGATCTCGAAATATTTCTCCCACAGTTCCTCAAAACTGCGCAGGCCGGTTTTCTCGCAGAGCCGTCTCAGATACGCGCTGCGGCTCAGCAGATAATCGTCATTGTAGGAAGACTTCCCGCTCTCCGTCCGGATTCCCCGGTTCCTGGCCGTACCGATCAGAATTTCCCCGTAGGGAAGATCGATAAAACGGACCGGAATTCCTCTCTGCGCCGCCTCTCTGATCGCCGCCAGCTCCGGAGAACTGTCCAGAAACGGATAGTAACACCGGTAATCCTCCTTTTCTTCGCTCAGAAGACCTTTGCTGTCTCTATAAAAATAATACAACGCCACCGGCGCTTTCGTATCTCTGTGTGCCAGAACCGGAATCTGTTCCTGTGCGTTCTCCGGACCTTCGATCAGAATGCAGTCCGGCTCATAAGCGGCGATGGCCTTCTTCAGATGAAACGCACAGGCCGGACTGTGGTGACGGATGGGAAAATACAGAAGCGGACGGCTCAGATCATAGAGTTCGGGAAACTCTATTTCAGATATTTTCCCGCTTCGTAGTACTCCTTCCACAGCGCTCCCTCTTTTCCTCCTTTATCTCTCACCACCGTCTGGAAATAACTGCGCAGCTTTTCCATGTCCTCGCGGTTTTCCTTCTGCACCGCTCCCACCAGATTCTGCACCAGACAGCCCAGATCCATGCGGGAATCCCCGTAATAATAGGCGGTCATCATCGTCTGATAGTAGACGGACACCGCCTCCGCCGTGCTCATAACCGCGGACGGCCGGTCGATCCGGTGCCCCATGGAAGAGACGCCCTCCCGCAGTTCGTGATAGGTGGACGCCAGAAGCTCCGCCACGTCTTCCTCCACCGGCATATCGATCCGGCTTTCCTTTGCCAGCTCCTCCACCTCGCTGATGATGATCTGCTTCTCCAGCGCCACGTCTCTGACCGGCATCACGGTCTCAAAATTAAAACGCCGCTTGAGCGCGCTGCTCATCTCGTTGACGCCCTTGTCCCTCGTGTTGGCCGTGCCGATCACGTTAAAGCCGGCTTTGGCAAAGAGCAGGCCGTCCTCTGAAAGTTCCGGCACATTAAGGACTTTATCGCTGAGCACGCTGATCAGACTGTCCTGAATCTCCGCCGGTGTACGGGTGATCTCCTCAAAACGGGTGAGGATTCCCTGTTCCATCCCCACATAGAGCGGCGCCGGCACCAGCGCCTCCCGTACCGGTCCTTTTGCCAGTAAAAGCGCGTAGTTCCAACTGTACTTGATCATATCTTCCGTGGTGCCCGCCGTCCCCTGAATCGTGTTCGTGCTGGTCCCGCTGACGGCGGCCGACAAAAGCTCCGAGAGCATGGTCTTGGCCGTACCGGGCTCCCCCACCAGCATCAGTCCGCGGTTGCCCGCCAGCGTGATGATGCAGCGTTCCACCAGGGCGTCGTTTCCCAGATATTTTTTGCGGACGGGAATCTCTTCTCCCTCGAATACCAGGGGCTTTTGGCTCCCCAGAATAAAAGTGCGCACCGCCCGCGGAGACAGTTTCCAGTTCAGGGGACGCTTCCCCTCATCCAGCGCCGCCAGCGCTTTCAGCTCCTTCTGATACCGCACCTCTACCGGCGGCTTGATCTCGGCTCTTCGCTCCATCTTTTATCTACTCCTCTCCTCTGGATGCCAGATGTATTCCCTAAAGAATGCAGACACTGCTTCAGCGCCCGTCAAACAGGCTGAGCTGACATTCCTTTTGTGATTTTCCTTGCTTATCAAAAATCTGATCGTCTTCCTGTACGCTTCCGCACAGCAGCTCCGACTTCCAGTCATAGACCGCCGCATGTATTTCTCACACCGTCTCCGGCGACAGGCAGACGCGGCTGATCCGGCAGGGATTCACAGGATTGCGCACATACAGAAATCCTTCCCGAATCCGGTTCAGAAACCAGCCCGAATAATAATTGGGAATATCGGTTCTTCTGCTCGCACTCAATATCATCGCGTCTTCTCCTGTCAAACCTCTCCGTTCTCTCTGCATTTCCGCCACAGCTCGTACACCCTTTCCTGCGGAATCTGCTCCTGCAGACTGTACTCCAGAAGTTCTTTCAGACGTTCTTCTACATAGCGCTCCGGTTCCTCTTTGGTGATACCGATGATCAGTTTGTATTTCCGGTATTCCTGCGGATATCGTTCAGGAAATTCACGGACCAGCGTCCCGATCGGCAGTTCCGAAAACAGGAGCTTTTTTGCGCCGGCCTGCATCAGAACTTCTTCGAGCGCTTTTCTTTCCACAGCCGTCAGTCCCGCGGGCACGGATATGGCGACTGCCGGCCTTAAAACCGTTCTTTTTCCTGCCGCCTTGTTCAGCAGAAAGGAAAACAGCGCCGCGGCCGTCTGGTAATCCGCCACCGCTCCCCGGCGCAGCGGAGACACGACCGCAAGATCTTCCGTGTCCCCTCCCATACGCTCTGCTTCGGCTCCGACTGCCACGATTTTACCGTCACTTTTGTGAAACGCCACTACAGACCGCTCTTTTAACACCATTCCTCTGTCCTGCACATAAATCAGGATGTCCGCCGGTTCATAAAATACTGGTTTCTTCATTTTATTTTTCTCCCGAACTCCCATATCAAAGCGGCGCCATGCTACCCTGTCGGGAGCACAGCGCCGGTTGTCAGCAACATGTTTCAAAGTCTGCGCGTAGTACCTTGTAAACGGACCTAATCCCAATTAACAGCATCATGCGAGATCGTTCTATTTTCCATCATATCTTCTTCGGCTTCCTCGAGCGCTTTTCTTTCAGCCGGTGTAACTTTTGTATAATCGGGATCCCATGCAAGAACAAGCTTTCTTATAAATTCAAGCGCAAAATTCTGATCACTTTCCGGCAACGCCTCCATAAGACTGGCAGCCTCTTTTACCGCTCCGTTCATATTAACACTTCCTTTCTATTTATAAATATCGCCTCTTGCGTCAACATTCATAATATATAATATCTTAATTTCTCCATCCTGGCCATAATTATATATGATCCTGTATTTCCCTATTCTTAACCGTTTTCTGCCGTCTAAATAGCCCTGCATGGCCTTTATGTCGCCTTTCGGCGGATTTTCTGTTAATCCCTCAATCCCCGTCTTAATTCGCTGTTTTGTCGGTTTATCCAATGATTCAATATATTTCACAGCTTTTTTCGCATATTCAATTTTCATGTTGTCGGCTTCCTGTCTTTACTATAAATTGTATCATATTTGCGTAATATCGTACTTCCGTCACCCGGCCGGCTCCAGAACCACAATCACCAGCTCCGGCCGGTTGAAGACCCGCGGCAGGAAATTGCGGCACAGGCCCCGGCTTACGATCATGACCGTGTCTCCAAGCTCATAGCGGCCTCCCGCGTATTGGGGGAACCATCCCTGATTCGGAGCCAGCAGGCCGTTCAAAATGCCCGGAATCCGCACCTGCCCTCCATGCGCATGCCCGGCTGCGACCAGATCGAAACCGGGCAGTTTATCCTCCGGAGTGTGCGTGTAGTAGGAAACCGGTTCCGGACGATGCGTCATCAGTATGGAATAATATTTTTCGTCCAGCTCCAACCTGCAGCGCATAAGCTGATTCTCCCATTCCGCCATCGCGCCTGGTTCATACCGGCCTCGCTGCCCGAAACCGTCCGGATCGTCCACGCCGCAGATTTGGAGCAGTTCTCCCCGTACATCGAGAAAACAGCTCTCCCCTTCCAACACTCTCACTCCGTAGGAAGCAATCATCTCCTTGATCGCCTCTTCTTCGCCGGACCAGTATTCATGGTTTCCCGTCACGTAAAAACAGGGATATGCCGTTCCGATGGCCTCCAGAAGCGCTTTCGTTCCGTCATGCGGGACATGATCGTCCGCAATGTCCCCCGCCAGCAATACCGCATCCGGCCTCTGTTCCTCCAGCGCACGGATCAGCTCCTCCTGCTGCTCTCCGTAAAATGTACTGTGCAGATCCGTCAGCACTGCAAGCCTCACCGTCTCTGTCACTTTGGCCGACTTCTCTTCATAACGGCGGACAATCAGCTTCTGACTGCAGGCGGCCAGAACGAAGAACATCGCCGCTGCCGCCGCGCAGACCCCGGCCGCATATTTTTTCATCCGCATTTTTCTCATCCGGAACTCTTTTTCACTCTCCGTTAAAAACGCACACCTCACTTTTCCCTGCGCTCGCGCACTTTCTCGCGCACTCTCCCGACAACCGACTCCGGCACAAACTCCCGGATATCTCCGTCAAAGAACGCCACTTCCTTGACGATCGTGGAACTAAGATAGGAATACTCCAGTCCCGTCGCCAGAAACATGGTATCCACCCGGGGATTCAGCTTGTGATTGGTCTGTGCCATCTGCAGTTCATACTCAAAATCCGAGATCGCTCTCAGTCCCCTCACTACGATCGTCGCCTCCGTCTGTCTCGCAAAGTCCACCAAAAGCCCCGAAAAGGACATGACTTTCACGTTGGAAAGTCCTTCCGTCACTTCTCTTAACATCCCGACGCGTTCGTCAATGGTAAAAAGCGGCGTCTTGCTCCCGTTATTCAGTACGCCCACGATCAGCTCGTCTACCGTCTGCGCGGCTCTTCTGATAATATCCAGATGCCCCAGCGTCACAGGGTCAAAACTCCCCGGGTATATCGCTCGAATCATTGATCTGTCCTTTCTTCTGCAGAAATACATGCTGGTTCGTCTTGTATTTCCTGTATTTATATGCGTGATAGCCCGTCTCTTCCAGCCAGGAAAAATCCGTCTGCAAAGACGCCTCCACAACGATCACCGTATATTCGTCCGCCAGCGTACTGTCCGCCAGACAGGACAGAACCTGCCGCTCCAGTCCCTGATCATACGGAGGATCCATGAAAATAACGTCAAAGGGCTTCTGGCCTTCCATCCGGTGCAGCGCCGTCAGCACGTCGCATCGGTGCACGTCGGCCCGTTCGGCTGTTCTCGTAAACGCAAGATTGTCCCGGATACACCGCACCGCCTTCGCGCTCTGTTCCACCAGCACCGCATACGCCGCCCCGCGGCTGAGCGCCTCGATGGCGATCGCGCCGCTTCCGGCAAACAAATCCAGAAACCGGCAGTCCGGCACATCCGCCTGCAGAATGTTAAACAGCGTCTCCTTGCTTTTATCAGTCGTCGGTCTGGTGTCCATACCTTTCACTGTCCCCAGCGGCATACTGCGCGCCGTTCCCGCGATCACTCTCATCGTATCTGTCCGTTTCCATAGATAATATATTTGCCGGACGTCAGCGCTTCCAGCCCCATCGGTCCTCTGGCGTGAAGCTTCTGGGTGCTGATGCCGATCTCGGCGCCGAAACCGAACTCATATCCGTCCGTAAAACGGGTAGAAGCGTTCACGTACACCGCCGCCGCATCGACCTCATTCAAGAACCGCTGGGCGTTCTCATAGCTGGAAGTCACAATCGCCTCCGAATGCCCGGTATTGTAGCGGTTAATATGGGCAATGGCTTCGTCGATCCCAGACACGGTCTTTACGGACAGAATATAATCCAGATATTCCGTCCCCCAGTCTGCTTCCGACGCCGGAAGCAGTCCGTCCGCCGCCTTTCTCGCCCGCTCGTCGCCCCGCAGCTCCACCTGCTTCTCATCCAGCCGCTCCTTTAAGCGCGGCAGAAAATCATCCACAATCTTCTCATGAATCACCAGCGACTCGCAGGCGTTGCACACGCCGATGCGCTGGGTCTTGGCATTGAAAATAATATCGGCCGCCATGTCAAAATCCGCACTTTCGTCCACGTAAATATGGCAGTTCCCGGTACCGGTCTCGATAACCGGAATCCGGCTGTTCTCCACGACCGTGCGGATCAGGCCCGCTCCGCCTCTTGGAATCAGCACGTCCACATAACGGTTCATTTTCATAAATTCCTGCACCGTCTCCCGCCGGGTGTCCTCGATGAACTGCACCGCATCCGCCGGCAGTCCCTGCTGCACAAGAGCGGTGCGAAGCGCCTTCACAACCGCGCGGTTGGAGCAGAGGGCGTCGCTCCCTCCTCTGAGGATCACCGCGTTGCCCGCCTTGAAGCACAGTCCGAACGCGTCCGCCGTCACATTGGGCCGCGACTCGTAGATGATGCCGATCACACCCAGCGGCACTTTCTTCTGACCGATCATCAAACCGTTGGGACGCTGCCGCATGGAGCGGATCTCTCCCACCGGATCCGGAAACGCCGCCACCTGGCGAAGTCCTTCCGCCATGCCCCCGATCCGCTCCTCATTCAGCGTCAGCCGGTCCAAAAGCCCCGGATTCATCCCGTTCTCTTTCGCCCTTTGAATGTCTCTGGCGTTCTCGGACAGAAGATAACCGCTCATGTTCTCAAGCATCCAGGCCGCATGAAGCAGCGCCTCGTTCTTTTCAACGGTGCCAAGCGTGCGAAGAACCGGTTCCGCCTCTCTGGCGCTTCTGCCGATCTCCTCCAGCGTTTTCTCTTTCCTCTCCTGCGGGTACAGAACTCTGGACTCCGTAACGATCATCTCCGGCAGAATATCGTGATCCTCGAAGGGAACCTCTTCAAATACCTGAAATTCAAATGCCAGCGCAATATGTACCAGTCCCGGATGCTTCTCCAGATAACGGTCGTAATAACCGCCGCCGTAGCCGACCCGGTGACAGCTCACGTCGAACGCCACCCCCGGCATCAAAAGAAGCCCTTCTTCCGTCTCGCAGAGGGGGCATTCCTGCTTCGGTTCCATGATGCCGAAGCTTCCCGGCTCCAGATCGTCCAGACTCTCGATATAGTAATAATGCATAATACCGCCGCCGTCCACCCGGGGCGCCGCCACTTTCTTGCCGTCCTCCCATGCCTGCCGCATCAGAAGCCGGGTTTCCACTTCCCGTTTGGCATCCACATAAGCCAGAAGGATGTTCTGCTCCCGGTATTCTCTCTGCTTCGTAAAGCACTCCCGGATCCGAAGGCTCGCCTCATGAAGATATTCCGCCGAAGCTTCGGCCCTGCGCCGTTTTACCTCGGTCCTGATCTCAGTTTTTCTGTTTTTTTCCATATTTTTCTCCCAGATTAACAATTGTTCCGTCGGGTTCCTGTACATCAATATTGTCGAGCTGGCTCCTGAGGTTGCTGCGGACGGCCGCGAGAAATTCCTGTCTCAGCAGCTGCTGCTCTTTTTTTTCCGCTTCCGTCAGTCCTTCCGCCTTCGATTTTCTCGCCAGTTCGTTGATTCTTGCGATCTTTTTATCGTCCATTGTTCCTCCCTCCCGGGTGTTCCCCGTCCGGCGGAGCGTCCAGATAGTCGATCAGATAAAAATCCTCGATCCGGTTCGCCCGGAACATAGTCCCGATCCGCTCCCCGTCCATAATCCGGTGGATGATTCCCATATCCGCGCCGTTGGCAATGATCATATCCGCCCCCGCGGAGGTGGCCAGCCTTGCCGCCCCCAGCTTGGTGGACATGCCGCCGGTGCCCACATCGCTTGCGGAACCCTTCGCCATCTTCTGAAACCGCTCGTCGATTCGGTCTACGTATTCGATAAACTTCGCGTCCGGATTCCGGTTGGGATCGTCCGTGAACAGTCCGTCGATATCCGACAGAAGAATCAGCAGATCCGCCTGCACCAGCGCCGACACGATGGCCGACAGCGTGTCGTTGTCTCCGAAGCGGATCTCGTAGGTCGATACCGTATCGTTTTCATTTACGATCGGTATGGCCCCCATCGACAGCAGCATCTCAAAAGTATTCCTGGCATTTTCCCGGTTCGTCTCGTTGACCAGTGTATTTTTGGTCATCAGAATCTGAGACGCGATCTGATTGTATTCCATGAAAAGCTTCTGATAGATCATCATCAGACGCGCCTGGCCGATCGACGCGCAGGCCTGTTTGACGGACAACTCCGCCGGGCGTTCCTTCATGCCGATGGCCTTTCGTCCCACCGCGATCGCGCCGGAGCTTACCAGAATCACTTCCCGGCCCTGGTTGTTCAGATCCGCCAGTTCCCGCACCAGCTTCTCCATCTTGATCAGGTCCATATTCCCTGTCTCCGGATGCGTCAGAGAAGAGGTTCCTACCTTGACGACAATCCGTTTTTTATCCTTCAGTGTTTTTCTCAGTGTCATTTTTATCTCCAGTCTGCCCTCCGCAAAGCTTTTCAGCGGACCTTCCGCATCTCTTATTTCCGTGAACCGTGCGCAGGGCAGGTCCGCCGGTTTCAGGCTTTGCAGACCGGTACTTATAATTTACAACATACTGCCGCTAAACGCAATCCTCAACTCGTATAATTCTCGAGGAAATTGTACAGCTCCTCTTCATTTTTCAAATATTTACCTTCCAGAATCTCTTCCTGCAGCCCTTCCGGGAGGATCTCCAGGATCACGTCCGTATATTCGTAGATCTCGTTTCCGGGAAACTCATAGACTGCCACATAACCGTCATGACTGCGGAGGATATACTCATAATTCTCTTCCTTCCCTTCTTCACGCGCCTCTTCCGGGGAGATGTCCCTGACATCTCCCGGCTGCGCTACCCGGTCCGGACTGGTCTTTGCCGGAATCATCTCCACCAGCTCCGTCCCCTTTTGTTCTCCGGGCGGCGTCGCAGTATCTCTCCTGGCATACCAGAACACCATCGCGGCCACAACCGCCAGCGCCAGAACCGTAAGCGTAATTCCCCATGTTCTTCTGGACATCATAAACCCTCCTTTTCCAGTCCCTGTTTTCAGGAGAAAAACAGACTCTCCTGATTGGTATTATGAACTGGAAAAAAGAGGGTTATACGCAAATTCCTTACATAAGCCGAAGTTTTTTTGCAATTTTCACAAGAATCCGCCCTTTCGGAAAGGCCAGCAGTTCCTCCTCCCTGAGGCCTTTGAGCAGAAGGAGCGCCGCCGCATATACGACGACCGAGCACGCGCAGGCCGCCAGCGTGGCGACGGTATTGTTCTTCACCGCCGTCATCAGTCCCAGATGCACGCCGTATGCCGCGCCGCCCATGACAGCGGACGATGCCAGCGGAATGAGAAAGGTCCGGACGATCTCCTGCCGGTAGCGCATATGCTTCGCGATCGACCGGGAATTCAGCACGCACATCAGAAAGGCGAAGAAAATATTCGCCCACACCACCGCATAGATGTTCAGCTTCCCGGCCAGCAGCAGAAGCACCAGAAGGCCCACATGCAGCACAAGGGACACCGCCGCGTGGATCACCGGAAGCCGCATCCGGTCCATCCCCTGCAGGATACCGTTCGTCAGCGTGGACATTCCGTACAGAACCACCGACGCGGTTCCCATCTGGAGGAGCGACGCCGACGTCTGGATATGCTCTTTCGCGCCGAACAGCAGTTTCAGAATCGGCTCCGCCAGCACGGAGAGGCCTACCGCGCAGGGAATGCAGATCACCATCACAAAGCGGACGGCGTTCTCCGTCTTCCTGCGCATCTCCCTGCGGTCCTTGTTAACCCTCGCCCTTGTGAGGACGGGAATTGTGGAGGAAGCCATGGCGGAAGCCACTGCGATCGGCACATTGGTCAGAACTTTGTACTCTCCGCTGAAAATCCCCCACAGCTCGTCGATTTTCATGCTGTCATATTTCTGGTAAGCCATCAGGTGCTTGAAAATTCCCTGGTCGATGATCCCGCTCAGGTTGTAAACCGCCGTACTGAGAATCACCGGGAGAATCGTAAGCATCAGCATATAATAAATGCTTTTCGTAGATTCCACCTCGCCGCCCCGGTCCATGCGCCTGCGCCTCTTCATCACACTGCGGTAAGCCAGCATAATAAAAACAAGGAACAGAAAGCCGACCAGAGCGCCCGCGCCGGTGCCCAGAGTGCTCCCTGCTGCTCCGTAGGCGTAAGCCGCCGTCTGCGTGGAAAAAAACGCGTCCAGCTTCGCCCCGTAGCGAAACAGCGCCCATGCGGCGCCGATGCTGACCGCCGCATTGACGATCTGCTCCACAATCTGGGAAACTGCCGTCGGAACCATGGAACCCAGTCCCTGAAAATAGCCCCGCATGCATCCCATCAGCGCCACCACCAGAATCGTAGGTGAAAGCACCTGGAGCGCAAGCCTGCTCTCCGGCGTGCTGACCAGCACGTTGCTGAAAAATCCGGCCCCGAAGTAGATCAGAAGCGAGCCGAGACTGCCGGACACCAGCGCGAACACCATCGTACACCGGAAGATCTTATGGGCGCTGTTCACTCTCCCCTTCGCCATCCTTGCGCTGACCAGCTTGGATACCGCCAGCGGCAGGCTGAAGGAAGAGATCAGCAGCACCATGGAATAGACTTCGAAGGCCGCGGAATAATAACTGTTTCCCACCGGCCCCAGAATCCTTGTGACAGGAATCCGGTAAGCCAGCCCGATGATTCTCACAAGAATCGATGCAGCCGCCAGAATCCCGCCCTGCACGATATAGTCAGAACCTTTTTTTCGATTCTTTGTACTCATAGATGTTGTACTCATAAATGAAACATCCTCTTTATCTTTCAATGCCCAAATGGTGTAATACGGCAGACTGCCCCGCCTCCATAATGGCTGCTTCTTCTTCGGTCATATGGTCATACCCCAGCAGATGCAGCATGCTGTGGGCTACGAGAAAGGCAAATTCCCGTTTCACTCCGTGGCCGTAGTGCTCCGCCTGTTCCTTTACCCGATCCAGAGAGAGGATGATATCCCCGAGGAACAGTTCGCCGGTATCCGGATTAAAGCATTCCGTTTCCTGCTCCTGCGCCACCGAAAAATCTCCGGGCGTCTCAAAAGGAATCTGCGGAAAGGACAGAACGTCGGTCGCCCGGTCGATTCCCCGGTACTGAAGATTCAGTTCGCGGATCCGCTCATCCGAAGTCAGAAGCAGGCTCACTTCCGCTTCATAAGGACAATTTTCTTCGGTCAGTACCTGATCCGCCACCAGAAGAGCGGTGTTCTCATAATCAATTCCCAGCTCCAGGCCGTACTCTTTTTCTATGTTTAGTGTCATGGCTTTCCTTTCTTCCGGCGGTCTTTTTCTCATATTCCTCATACGCGGTCACAATTTTCTGCACCAGAGGGTGGCGCACCACGTCCTTGCTGGTCAGACGGCAGAAGGCGATCCCTTCCACTCTTCCCAACACTTTCTGCGCCACCTCGAGTCCGGATTTTACGTCCGGGGACAGGTCTTTCTGCGTCTCGTCTCCGGTCACCACCACTTTGGAGCCGAAGCCGATCCGGGTCAGAAACATCTTCATCTGCGCCTGTGTCGTATTCTGCGCCTCGTCGAGGATGATGAATGCGTTATCGAGCGTCCGCCCCCGCATATAGGCAAGGGGCGCCACCTCGATCAGCCCCTTTTCCATGTTTTTCTGAAAGCTGTCCGCTCCCATGATCTGATACAGAGCGTCATAGAGCGGACGGAGATACGGATCGACTTTGCTCTGCAGATCCCCGGGCAGAAATCCCAGCTTCTCCCCCGCCTCGATCGCGGGACGGGTGAGGATAATCCGCTCCACCTCGTTCATTTTAAAAGCGGTAATCGCCATCGCCATCGCCAGATAAGTCTTGCCCGTACCGGCAGGTCCGATGCCGAACACGACCATCTGGTCCCGGATGGCGTCCACATACTGCTTCTGCCCCAGCGTCTTCGGTTTAATGGATTTTCCGCTGACGGTATGGCAGATCAGCTCTTTGTCTATGTCCAGAAGCGCTCCGCTCCGCTTCTCCGCGGCAAGGGCAAGCGCATAGTCCACGTTCTGTTCCGTAATCTGGCTGCCCCGCCCGGACAGCTCCAAAAGTTCTAAAAGTACCTGCTTTGCCTGCCGAATCTGCCCTTCGCTGCCGACCAGCTTCAGTCCTCCGTCCCTGGCGATGGCCGACACGCCGGTCGTCCGCTCAATCTTCTTTAAATATGCATCAAACTGTCCGAATACGTTTTGCTCGTGTTCGGACGGAATATCAAAAATATGTTCTTCCAATGTCACCTGATCTGTTCTCCTGCTTCTAAATCCCGCCTCCGGCGGATGCTTTCACGCTCCGTCCTCCGTTTCCGGTTCTGATTCCGGCGGCGTCATCTCGGGCGTCTGCTCCTGCACGGCGGATTCTTCCACCACATAATCTCCCTCTGCCGTGCAGACATCCCCGTTTACCTCTATTTTAACATTATTTTCAATAATTTGAAGTCCCTTTATTCTTAATTTTTCAAAAAACAGCGCCCAGTTCTCTTTGGCCAGCGCCGCGGCCTCCTCCCGCGTATAGACGGCGTCCGTGGGAACATACTCCTGCTCCGTATATTTTCCCAGCGTAATCGGGAGATAAAAGTTCTCCGTGATTTTAAGAGGCAGCTCGCTGGCGATGAAGTCGGACTGCCCGTACGATTCTCTGTGCCACAGCCGGAAATTCAGCCGTTTCCTGCCGAGAATCAGGTAGAACGACGTTCTTTTCCTTCCGGTGTACACTTTTTTCACATAATTCATGTCGAAGGAATCCTGATAATGTTCACTCCTCCTGATCCGTATATCCGCGTCCGCGTGCACATAGTAGGTGTTCGCCGTCTCCCCGGCGTCGTCCAGGACTTCCACAAGGCTTCTCACCAGCAGATCGCCTTTTTGTACCTCCATCCCCTCCGAGACGGCCGGGGTACCGCTTCGGACAATCATGGAAACGATGGTCCCCGTATCCGCGGCCCTCAGATCAGCCGGTTCCTCGTCCGGAATCTCCTCCGGCGCGGCGTCCTCATTTTCCTGCACATGAATGATGAGCCTTGTTCCTTTCACCTCCGCGGACGTCCAGGTAATTTCCGGAAAATGTTCCCTAAGCCCCGCCTCGATCTCTTCCCCGTGAACCTCCCTCTTCGCCATCCCGTGCACGATCTGCACACTTTCCAGATAATTCAGAATCACCTCGTCGCTCAGACTGTAATTGCCCTCCACATGGATATTCCATATAAACAGGGACAGCACATAGAGAAGGGCCGCGCCCAGAAGCGCGCCCAGCGCGAACAGCTTCCGGTTCCGGTAACGGTGGAGGATAAAAGGAAGGCCGTGTCTCTCGAGGATCACGACCTTCGTCCTTGTCTTATGCACCAGCGGCCGGAGTCTTCTGAATCCGCTGACGCTGATGCACATCTCGTATTCTGCGCCAACCGAACGAAGCCCCCACAGAATAATTCCATGGTGGCTGCAAAGGTTCAGAAAACGTTCCGGGGAATATCCGGACAGACGTATCAGCACATAGCCTTTCAGAAATTTCAAAAGATTCGTCAACAATAACGGATTTCTCCAATCTCGCCCGATATTTTCATCTCGTCTTCCGTATAGTAATCAATGTGCAGCCGTTCCCCGCACAGAATCATCTGGCAGGTCTTCGTCTGCAGGCGGATCCTCGTCTCCGTATACTCGATGATCCCCCGGTAATTCTCTATATATGCCTCGCTTCTCCCCGTCACGGTCAAAACCGCCGCTCCCATCACCAGATCCCTGGGAAGCTTCAGCTTTTCCGCCATCTGTTCTCTGAGCTTCATACCGTACCAGCCTGTATATTTATATCAGTATATGTACGGCGGGCCGTTTTATGTCACGGTGCGGCGATTCCGCCCCGCCCTGAGCGGACGGCAGGCGTTCGGGAGACCGGCGTCTCCCTACCGATACAGAATCAGGCTGAACCAGGTGACCACGTTTCCCTCGTTCATAAAGCAGATCCCGCAGTTCTCCGCCAGCTTTGTCACCAGAATCCCGTAACTCTCGATACAGGGAAACATCCGCTCCGGATGGCGGCATGGGGCGTCAGGATACGCACACTGCTCACAGACCGCGCACGATTCCGTGGACAGCACCAGCGTTTCCGCGCATTCTCTCCTGAAAAGATCCCGGATCTCTCTTGTAATCTCTTCATGCTCCATCCGCGTTGCGAGCGTCTCCGCCAGATCGGCAAGATCCCGGACCTCCGCAACGGTCGTGAACAGAAACCCTCCCGTGTACTCCATGCAGCGCGCCCGGCACTCCTCCACCGTCCCCACCGCCGGAGGGCAGGACCAGGAACGCGCGTACTGAGGGCATTCCGTCCTGCAGATGTAGCGCACCTCCTCCAGAAACGGAATCTCCTGCGGCAAAAGAAATGCGTATTCGCACACCGGGAACTGTGCAATCTGTGTTTCCAGCTTCTGTTGGTCCATAAAAAAATTCTCCTCTGCCTTTTACATCAGGCTTGCCATGAACAGCTCATAGAAATCGTCTTCTCCCGACAGCTTGGGGGAATTTTCTCCGCCTCCGTTGGTGCTCCGGCGCATCGTCCCGTAAAACTCCTCGCCCGCCTGAATCAAATCCATCACATAAATCGGATAGCCAAGCTCCTGGCACTTCCGGCAGAAAGCGTCCACCGGATTCTTCTCTTCCCTCGTCAGAAGCAGCGCTTCTCTGAGCGCCGCGTCCCTGCGCGCTTTGTTCTGCAGCTCGTCCAGCAGTCCCATTGTATCCATCCTGCCGCCTCCTCCTTGTTCTCCCGTCCGTCCGCAAAGGCTTCGCCCGTCCCGGCGGTGCCTCCGGACTCTGCGGGAATCTTCCTGTCCAGTATACTCCCAAATTCCGGAAAAGTACAGGGGGAAAAACGCTGACCGGACGCCCGGATCAGACCTCCACGCGCGGCAGGCGCGCTCCCAGCCTGCTGAGGATCTCGTTGGATATGGTTCCGGCCTGCGCGGCCAGTTCCTCCGCGCGGATCTCCAGTCCTTTGTCTCTGCCGATCAGGACCGCCTCGTCTCCCGGACGGACGCCTTCCGCCTCCGTCACATCCAGAAGAAGCTGATCCATGCAGACCCTTCCCACGACGGGGACGCTCCGGCCCCGCACCAGCGCACGTCCCGCGCCGGAGAGCGCGCGGGGAATCCCGTCCGCGTACCCGACGGAGACCGCCGCAATCCGCCGGGCGCAGTCCGCGCGCCAGGCGAGCCCGTAGCCCGCCCCTTCTCCCGCCCCCACTTCCCGTATGCAGGCAATCCGCGCCTTCACGGACGCCACCGGACGCAGGTCGTACCTTCGGCGCAGCTCCGCGGACGGCGCGCTCAGCGCCCCGTACAGCGCGATCCCCGCTCTCGCGTAATCGTAGCTTCCGCACAGGCGTTTCCCGTTCAGGATTCCGTAGCTTCCCTGCAGATGCGTGGAAAATGTCCTTCCCCCCGTCCGCAGGCTTTGCACCGCCTTTAGGAACCGTCTCTCCTGCAGACGCATCCAATCCCGCTCCTCCTCCGTCTCCCCGTCGGAAGTGCACAGATGCGAATAGACGCCCGTGATTCTCAGGCGCCGCCTCTCCCACAGGCTCTCAAGCCGGGAGAGATTCTCCCAGGATTCCCCCAGCCGGTGCATCCCGGTGTCGATGCCCACATGGACGGGCAGTTCCTTTCCGTAAGCCTCCAGCTCTCTGCCGTAATCATAATCCACGACCGTCTGCGTCAGGTCATGCTCTTCCAGGAGCGCAAATTCCCAGGGATGCGTATAACCGAGGACGAGAATCTGCCCCCGGATTCCCGCCCCGCGAAGCGCCGCTCCTTCCTCCGCCGAAGCCACGCAGTAGTCCTCTATCCCCAATCTCTGAAGCTCGCCCGCCACCGCCGCCGCGCCGTGCCCGTAGGCGTTGGCCTTTACCGCCGGCATCAGCGCGCAGCCCTGGGGCAAAAGCGACTGCAGCAGCCGCACATTATGGCGCAGATGTTCCATATTCAGTTCCATCCACGCCCTGCATGTCTCATACATCTTTTTGCACCTCTGTTTCCCCGGACGTCCGGCGGCATATCACGATCCCACCCTCGTTGGTGCCGGAACAGGAAACCGTACCGCGCCCGCCGGACCGGAACGCATACTCCTGCGTCCTGTACAGATCGACATAAAAAATCTCCGCGCATGCCCCGCTCTCCGGGTCCGGACACAGATACGGGCGCTCCGGAGGCGCGGACTCTTTCAGAAACGCGATATAATCCTCCAGAATCAGCCCTTCTCTCTCCATCGCCATCCCATGCCACGCTCCCACATACCGGAAATGCCAGGGTTCTGCCCCGATTCCGGTCACGTCCTCCTTCCCCGCCGGATAACGCTCGACAAAGCCGTAACGGGGCGCCAGCTTCCGAAATGTTCCACAGATCCCGTCCCGGGGAAATTCCGGACAGATGAAATCAATTGTTTCCGCGGCCTTTGCCAGATCAATGGCCAGTCCGCTCTCATGCTCGCTGTGTCCGGGTTTTGCCACATAGGTTTTGGTAAAAAGCGCTCCTTCCTTCTCCAGCGTCTCCTCCCAGATCCGGATCTGCTCCTCATGACTGCGCAGACCGCTCACCGGGACAATCCGCCCGCCGCTTCCAAGACGCAGCAAAAGCCGCTGCAGCATGGCGGCCGCTTTCCGCTCAAGAAAAACACCGGATGTTCCGACCGGCGCAGAGGCTTTCGGCCTGCCCTCCTCCGTCAGCGCATGCGCGGGCGTCACCAGAATCAGGCTCCCCCTTTTGGTATCTTCCCGGGTCAGTTTCACACGGCTCATCCTTCTCCCTCCAGAATCCGCTCCAATACCTCCTCAAACGAATACCCCGCCGCCTTCATCATGTTGGGGAAACGGCTGTGAGGCGTAAATCCGGGAATTGTGTTGACTTCGTTAAAATAAAGCCTGCCGTCCTCTGTGAGGAACAGATCCACTCTGGCGAACCCGGAGCACCCCAGGGCATGGTAGATCGTCCGCGCCGTCCTGCGGATCCGCTCTCCTGTCCCGGAATCGACTCTGGCGGGTACATGGATGCTGGAAGTTTTCAGCGTATATTTCTCTGTATAATCAAAAAAGCCCGCCGACAGCTCGATTTCATCCGCCTCCCCGGTCAGCAGCCGCTCGGTCCCGATCACCGCACAGCCGACCTCTCTCCCTTCGATCCGCTCTTCCATGAGAACCATACTGTCATGGGCAAACGCGCGCTCCAGTGCGGGAATCAGTTCCTCCTCCTTCTGTACCATGGTAATTCCGAAGGAGGAACCGGAACGGACCGGCTTGACAAACAGCGGATACGACAGCTTTTCTGCCGTCTCCCGCACCTGCTGCGCTTCATACGGCTTTTTCACCGACACAGACACCGGAACCAAAACGCCGGCGGCCTCCGCCGTCCGGTGCGCCAGCTCCTTGTCCATACAGAGCGCGGAGCTTAAAAGACCGCACCCCGCCACCGGAATCCCAGCCAGTTCCAGCGCTCCCTGTACAGTTCCGTCTTCCCCGTTTTTCCCGTGAAGCACCGGAAGCGCCAGATCTACGTGCAGCGCGCGCATACCGCCGTCTTCCTGAAAGCAGAAACCGCGCACCGTTTTATCCGTCGGCACATACACCGGCACGCAGCATTCCGCCCGGCACCAGGAATCCTGCGCAATACGATCCGGATTCCCCCGGTACCAGTACCACTGTCCGGTCGTCCGGTGGAGACCGATCAGGATCACTTCGTATTTTTCCCGGTTTATATGGCTGATCACTCCGTACGCAGACTGCAGGGACACCTCGTATTCTGATGAGCAGCCGCCGAACAGGACTGCCACTTTCTTTTTCTCCATCATAAAAAACCTCCTCGTTCTGATCTTATTTTATCAGACGGAAGGTTTTTATACTTTAAAAAGCGCTTAGATGTTTCCTAAGAAAAACTTAACGTTTTCTGCAGATTTTCTGTATCCGGCACAACTGTTTTTACAAGCCTCCCCCGCTTTCCTGTTCCGTTGGATCCAGACAGCGTCCTGTCGACGCAAGAAACGACAACACTTCCCGTTTCATCCTCCTTGGAAAAGCGGTAAGTACCGGCGCTGTCTCAAAACTCAGCACCCCGCCAAATTCAATATTCCTCAATCCTCTCACAAATCCCTCCCAGTCTGTGGAAGGCCGGTTTTCTCTGGTCTTCGTAAAAGTAAACGGAAGCTGATGCAGATCCGAAACGCCGTCGTTGTCGTGGATGTGCAGTACTTTCAGCCTCCCGCCCAGTACCGTAAGAAAACGTTCAAAATCAAGCCCTGCAAGATTTGCATGTCCCGTATCAAAACAAAACCCAAGTACCTCGGCCTGGTATCTTTCGTTCATCCGGTCAATCCGCTGCGCCGCCTTTTCCGCATCGCAGCACGGCCCCTCCACAATATGTCCCCCGATACCGGTATACAGATTTTCCACGCACAGGGTAATACCCGCTTCTTTCGCCGCCGGAGCGAGGGAATCCAGAAAATGCTCCGTCTGCTCCCATTCGCGCTCTTCACTTCCCAGATAACGGGCAAGCTTAAAACCGTGCACAACCAGATACGGACAATCGAAGAATGCGCATATTTGCAGACTTTTTTGCGCAACCACGTTTTGCAGGTAATCGTTCAACTCTCTGCCTGCTCCGGGCACATAATTCGGATACGGCATATGCATCTGATGAATCGCAATTCCCGCCGCCTGCGCCCCCCGCTTATGAGGGGTAAAAAATTTTTCCAGTTCCTGATCAGAGCGGTCAAAAAAGGAATTGAGCTTTGAACGGTAGACTGCCTTGTTTGTCAGATAGCCGTTGAGGCTGAAATCCGCACAGGAAAAACCTGTGTGTTTCAGGAGCCGGAACCCTTCTTCCGGCTCCTGGTCGTCAATTATGTCTTCTGTCTGAACCCCGATCCGCAGCATCCCTGTCTCCTTCCAGCCGGTCAAAATAAAACGACGGCATATATTCGTCATTAAAAAATCCAATCGGATTTTCGATTCCCATATCGCGGAGCTGCCGTTCGATCTCACGGTAATAGATGTTGCAGATCAGAATCACGCAGTCCGCGGAAAGCTCTTTCAGACGCTCCGGCGGTCTGACCTCCAGTCCGCAGAACGTCGTCCCCCAGAGCATTCGGTTATTGTCACAGGTGAACAACGGCGGACAGAGTTCCCCATAACATTTCATATAATTGCGGCACATATTCCCGGCGCCGAAAAGGACAACTGACGAATATTTTTTCAAAAGCCGCTCCATCTGAATCTGCCACTGGAAATAGTCTGCGGCGGCCTTTGCCAGTTTCATCAGAAGCGGACGAAGCAGCGGTGAAAAGGCGGCTGCCGTATCCGAAAAATCCAGCACAAGCCGACCGTCGAACTCAATCTCCCTGAGCCCCCGGATCAGGCTCAGCCAGTCCGTCCTGCACTGCCCTCCGAGAGACGTACAGGTGAAAGGAAGCGCCGACAGTTCCCGGTGTCCGTCATTGTCCCGCAGGATCACCGCTTTGATACGGTTCCCAAGCGCATACGCGTATGCCTGTATATTCTGTCCGCACAGACTGCAGATCCCCACGTCCATGCAAAAGCCGAAGCGCTCTTCTCCCGCCTCCTCATTGAGCCGGTCAACCCAGGAAGCGGCCTCATTCGCGTCGGAACAGACACCCCTGACCAGATGTCCGCCCACGTCACGGCACCGATTATGCAAAAGAATCCGCACCTGATATTCTCTGGCCGCCGGAATCAGTTTTCGATAAAAATCCCGGTTCGTTTCCCATTCCTCTCCTCTATCCAAAACAGAGGAGAGGGGGCTTATGATAACAGCATCGCCTCCGGCTTCCGAGCAGGCGCGGATACTCTCGCAGGCAAGAGAGAACAACAGTTCATCCAAATCCCGACGCTTTGTATCTGTCCGCAGAAAAGGAGCCCGGGCTATGGGAGCATGCAGTCCGGCCTTTCTGCACTGAGCCGACAGCGCCTCTGCACGGTGAAAGAGTTCTTCCGGCTGTTCAGAAGGCCGCATTTTCAAAATCCTTCCGTTTTCCCCCGCTCTCAAACGAGAATATGTATCACGCTGCACATTCTCCAGTTCACCAGGCCTGCACAGCAGGGAGAGATCCAGCAAAACGTTTTCAAATCCCGCTTCTTCCAGATCCAGAAAACCCTGTCCGGGACGGGTGATGCTGATGTTCCCTCCGGGAGCAACGATGATATCCATTTTCTTTCCTCCGCATTCAAAATCAGAAAACCGAAATGATTTCCTTTTCTTGTTTCAAACGTCCTACAAAAGTTTTCTCCCGATCATCTCTTTCAGCTTCGTAGAACTGGTACTTTCGGTATAAGGGAAAAACACCAGTTCTGCTCCATGCTTTCGGAGAAATTCCTGCTTCTTCAGCCATGCAGGATCCTGGGCATAATCGCTACCGGAAAACTGCACGTCAAACTGAAACTTCAGATACGCATCCCTGGTATCACAAAATTCCAGCGGGATTCCCACTGCTTCATCCACATACCGACAGCTCTGCACGATGGAAAGCCGTTCTTCAAAAGGAATAAAGCTGTCCGTTCCCTTATTTTTCCGTACACCCTCGTCCGTCACCACGCCCGCAATCAGGTAATCGCACTGTTCCTTTGCACGGCGGAGCAGATTCAGATGTCCGATATGAAACAGATCAAACACCCCGGCCACATATCCCGTATGATACTTCTTCTTCGGTGCATCGGCAGGCAGTGCGGCTACGGTCTTCTGTTTTCTGGAATATTCCATAGCAGTGTCATAGATGCCCACATTCCGCACTCCGTACTCCCGGACCTGTTTCAATACCTCCACATAGTTTTTGATACAGATAATAACCTTGCCGGCAGCAGGATCCATATTTTTTAATACAGCAGGAGACATCACAGGAATCCCTTCCAGATCCGTTCCCCACTTTTCCTCCTGATTATCCAAAATTCCCGCGATCTCATACTCCTCCCCGTACAGTGCAAGAAATTTTCTCGCGAAATTTCCGGAACCGAAGAGATACAGCTTTTTATTCTCTGTATTTTTAAAGATATCCACAAAGAGTCTCTGATACTCCTCGGCGGAATAATTCATACGCTGACGGTTGGAATGGACCGTCTCATTGCTTCTCCTGCGCGACCGGTGGTATCCCGACAACAGATCGTCATTTCTCAGTCTGGTCAGAAAGTGCCGGATTTGCGCGTAATACAGCTCTCTGCACGGCTCGATCCCATAGCGCTCCAGAAGTTCCTTTCTGGGCAGAATCCTCCCGACCTCAAGGTCTCCCCGGTACAGAAGATCAATGTTGCGGAGCATAATCGCTTTGGCCGGAAGGTTCTCCACATACAGCTCCTGATCAAAAAACACATATTCCCCGTTTACAACAAAGCCGTTGAGCAGCACCAGATCCAGGTAGCCCCGCCTCAGGACAGGCCCCATATATTCCCGGTCCTGCGCCGTTCCAAAAGCAATCTTTCTCCAACGGCCCCGGTCAATTTTCTTCTTCTTTCGCTCGTCCTTCTCTTCATCCCACCAGGGATCGCAATGTTCCCATTCCACTTCCTCATATGTCGTATGCTCCGACGACTGAAGAATCAACTCCCACAGCTCATCAAACCGCCGGAAAAACTCCGTCCGGTTTCCAGTCAGAAGAGAACGAAAATAAGTGACCAGCGGCATCCCCTGGACCCGAGGCATGACAAAGGTACGATCCATGATCTCTCCTTTAATCATACGGATGCCGTGAAGTTCCAGATACTGCTGATTCTCTTTCAGTCTCTCCAGTTTCTGCCGCCCCTCTTCATAAAGCGGTTTTTTAACGACCGTGCCTTTTCCTGTCAGAATCGTACACAGAGCGTTTTCCCGCCCCCGTTCCATGGAAACCGTAATCTGATCCGCCTCCGAACAGACGCCATTCATAGGACACTCGATCAGAAACCCGTTGGCCATCCGGTGAAACAGTCCGTTTTCAATCAAAGAAGTATACAGACTCTCCTCCTCCAGAAATACGGTATCCGGACTGTGGTACTGCGGAAAAATACGGACTCCAAGCTCCTCCTCCGGCGAATAATCCTCCGCAAACAGAATCTGAGGACATGTAATCTCCGGATACACAGAATAAAATTTGTGACGGAAAAAGCCGGCACTTTCCAACATCTTTTCCAGCTCCGCCCTTGTATACAGTCTGCCTTTCGGAGCATCTTTCCCTGACAGACCAGCCCGCCTGTAATTCTCGATCCCGTCGAAATTTCGCCCGGTAAAAGGATCCTGGTCTCCGCAGAAATAACGAATTGCCATGCGGTTATCCGTCACGACGAACAGCCTTCCGTCTTCTTCCAGCAGCGTCCGAATCTTCCGAAACAGGGAAATCGCAGCTTCCATCGACGGAGACATCTCAACCGCTGTTGACAGAAGAATACAGGAATATTTCTCACTGCATCCGGCAAGCCGCTCTGGAACCATGCAGTCCGCACGTAGTCCGCATTCCGAAAGCGCTTCCTGCAGAGACTGGTCCAGCGGCCTGCCGCCTGTAATGTATAACGCACGATCGCCCTTCGGAAACTCATACCATTTAATCAGCCCTTTGGGCAGTTCCCTGATCAGTTTCTCTGCTGTCATCTCATCGTGCTCCTTAATATCTGAATGGTCCGCTCAATTCCCGCCGGAATATCATATTTCATCTCCCAACCCAGACGCCTGATCTTCGTTCCGTCCAGCCTGGCTTTGGTCGCCGTACTGTAGCCGGCCCTCTCCACCGTATCCGGAAGCTCAAAAACCACCTTCGTCCCGCATACTTCCGCTATAACCCCGGCCAGGTCTTTTAAGGCAATATCTGACCTGCTGTCGGCAATATTATAAGCCTCCCCGCTCTCTCCCTCGAACATGACATGGAGAAGCCCTGCCACGGCATCGGCCGCATAGGTGTAAGAATAATACTGTTTTCCCTCACTTTTAAGCACAATATCCTCTCCCTTCACGCCGTTTCTGATAAACTGGGAGACGGCCTTTGTGTCCATTATCCGCATGGTCGGACCATAGGACCGGGTAAAACGGGGAATCACAACATCAATCCCCTTCTCCTGCCGATACGCCTGGCACAAAGCCTCCCCGCAGCGTTTGCTCTCCGGATAACCGGCTCTTAAAGTATTGCAATCCAGGTATCCGCAGTACGCTTCATCAAAAAACTCCGCATCTCCCCGATTTTCTCCATAAATCTCATTGGAAGAAGCAAAGACAAACCGCCCGGCGCCATGGCAGGCAGCGTAATTCAACAAATGTTCTGTTCCCAGAATATTGGTGGTAACCGTAGAAATCGGGTGCTGCGCATAGACTACCGGATGAGTATTGCTGGCAAGATGGAAGATATATGCAAATTCTTCATCCACTTTTCCGTCTAAAGGCAGATTGATATCATGCGGCAGGAATACAAAATACGGACTGTCCCAATATTCGGCAAACCGTTCCTTTCCCACCGCCTGACCCCGTCCCAGCGCATAGATTTTACAGCACAGATTTTTCTCCCGGTTCTGCTTCATCAGTACGTCAATAAAGAAACTGCCGATCAGACCGCTGGCCCCGGTGATCAGAATCTTCTTTCCCCGCAGTCTGTCCCATGGCAGCGCGAGCCCCGCCGCATAGGCCAGATCTCCCTTATATAATGGATGCTCCAACAACTTTGTCATCATCTCTCCCGCCTGCTCCTTCTCTCTATTTCAGCCAGTCCGGCTTTTCCATCTTCAGATATGCTTTAAACAGTTCAAAGTCATCTTTTGTGGTGATCTTGATGTTTTTGTCGGAGCCGTTGGCAAAATACAGCCGCTCCCCCAGCTCCACCATCATGGTATTCGTATAGGAAGAACCATAGATGCCAATCTCCTTCTCATAGGCCTCGTGATAAGCCCGGCTCAGCATCCCGAACTGATACGCCTGCGGCGTGGCAACCCTTCTCAGCGTTTCGCGCGGAATGTATTTCACCGTCGACTTCTCGTCATCGGCCACAAAGATCTGCTCATTATAAGGCTGTGCCGTCACCGCATTTCCATATTGCCCGCATTTCATAATCACGTCAGTCAATACCGTTTCGTCCACCAGAGGGCGGATGCCGTCATGAATGATGACGATATCCCCGTCGCTGCAGGTACCCTCCAGATGATACACTCCGTTTCGGATGGATTCCTGCGCCGTCTCCCCGCCGGAAATCACCCACTGAAGCTTGTCAATCCCGAACTGCTTCGCATAGGCTTTCGCCATATCGTGCCAGCCGTCGATGCAGACCAGACCGATGGCATCCACCTGCGGGTGACGCTGAAATCCTTCCAGCGTATAGATCAGAACGGGTTTGTCATATACATGAATAAACTGTTTGGGGATATCCTGTCCCAGCCGGTGGCCGGAGCCGCCGGCGATGATGATTGCGATGGTCATTTTTTCCTCCTTCTGCCCTTCACACCAGAAAGTAAAAATAATCTGTTAACATACAAAGGTTTAATGTATGGAGAAAATTTAACTCCTCCAGCCGCTGCTTCATCTGCCGGTAAATCTTCGACTGCTCCGCCGCCCCTATGACAACAACCGCGCGCTCCCTGTATTCCGTCAGACCATCAATACAGCACACCGGTATGATTCCCACAGACCCGGAAGCTGTTTGGTCCGATACGGCAAAGCAGATTATTTTATCGCCCATTCCCTGATGACTCAATATGCGCAGCACCCTCTGTCCGCAGTTTCCCGCTCCGTATATGATGATCTGTTCCGCTCCTTCCAATCGGCCCAACGCCGCCGCTTTCATTCGGATAAATTCGCCGCAGAAGCGATCAGGAGCTTCGCACATCCGCCGCAGCCATTCATACACTTCTTTGTTCTGTTTCGTTAATTCCTTGTATTTTGCAAAATCCCTGATTATTTCTTCACAGTAATCTCTTTTTAATTCATCAGAGATTCTGATAAACGTTCCCTTATGCCGGAACATACGAAAATAACGGCAGATATCCAGTTCCTTCTGTCTGTGCTTTTCTTCCAGAATCTTCTCCACAAAATCGAATTCTTCCTTCATTGCCAAAGCCTTGCTTTTGCTTTTTACAGAGGCCCCCGGATTGTCCTGCCTGTACAGATAAAATGCTTCACTCAGCCACATCGCTCTTTCTGCCAGAGACATCGTCTGGATCCAGAAGCCATTGTCCTGATAAGAAGCGCCAGGCGTTTCATTGCACCGTATCCGGTTGCGGTCCAGAAAGTCCTTCTTATAGATCCCTGTCCATATGTTCATAAAAAAGCGGAAATAGATTTCCCTCTGAGAAACATCCAGTACCCGATCGTAATACTCATCCAGATCCTTTCTGTGATAATCATAGGAATACGCCAGCGAATCCCACCAGAAAACACAATCGGATTTTACAAAATCCAGATCATGTCCCTTTGCGGCGGTATAAAGCTTCTCATACATATCCGGCAGAATCCGATCGTCACTTTCCACAATTCCGATATATTCTCCCGCAGCCGCATCCATCCCGACATTCAAAGACTGCCCATACCCACGATTATCCCGATGAATCACCCTCACTCTCGGATCTCTGGCGGCATAATCGTCCAGAATTTTCGGACTTCTGTCTGTAGAACCGTCATCCACACAGATGATTTCCATATCCGCGAATGTCTGGGCCAGGATACTGTCTATACATACGCCAAGATATTGCTCTACGTTGTATACCGGCACGATCACAGAAATTTTCGGCATATGGCTCCTCCTTCAGATGTTTCCTTCTATTACCTTCATAATCCTTGCGGCAACTCTCGCCGAAGCATTTCCGTCATCGCAGGAACCGTATTTCTCTAAAAAAGCATCCAGATCCCGCACATATTTTTCATTGTCAAAATTTCGTATCACGTCAGACAATTCTTCTTTATTATGAGCCTTCGGATAAGGCCATCCGGAAACCGGACAATAGAATCCCCGATCGGCCCTGTACCTGGCCTCATCATTCTGATATAAAAATACAGGCTTTCTCTGAAGAGAAAAATCCCACATCAGAGAGGAATAATCTGTGATCACTACATCCGCCGCCGCAAGAAGCTCCTGTATGTCCGGATAATACGTCGCGTCAATGCCTTGTTTATAATAATCCCGGCATTTTCCCACCGCATGCAGATAATGATGGAACCGGTACATCATCACAAATTCACCCGCAAATCTTGTATTCAGCGCTTCTACGATCTTTGACAGATCAAGATCATACTGTTCAAAAGAATTACTTACATCTTCCCGGAAAGTAGGCGCGTAAAGGACAAGCTTTTTATCAGAAGGAATTCCAAACGTTTTATATACGGAATCCCTGACGGCATCATCTGCAAAAAACACATCATTACGGGGCGCTCCCCATTCGCCGATCTCACCTTCATAGAAGAACGAATCCCGGTATATCTGAGAGTAAAACGTACTCCCTGTAACAAACAGATCAAAATTTGAATTAATCTCTTTTACTTTGCGAAGTCTTTCTTTGTCTTCATAGACGGCGCCCTGCGCTTTCTTAAAAGGCCCGTATCCATGCCAGGTATTAATATAATACTGTCCCTCTCTCTTTTCTCCAAACAACAGGATTCCGCAGTTGGAAATACAGATTCCGGAAGTGTAGAACTCTCTGTAATACTCATATGTATTTACTGTCACTTTTTTTATAATTTCCGGAATGTCCCCTCCCGCTTCCCCGGTTACCGCCCATACGATTTTCACCGGATACCTGTCTTTCAGCAGTTTCTCTGCAATATATTTACAATTACACCGATAGCCCATCCCTTCGTAGCAGGAAATAAACAGTTTATTTCGTTCCAATGGAAGTTTTTTCATTGCATCAGTGATTTCCCGCACCACGCTCTGCATAATTTCGCTTGTAACACAGTATAAGCCTTTCACCTCACAGCCCTGCAGCAGCTGAATAACTTCTCCCGCATGTGCAATTCCTATGGCAATCATTACATTACATTCCGCAAACTTCTCCTTTAATTCCCCCACTGTCTTTACAGGAATCCCATCTATAACAGCCGGATTCCCTGTTGCGTCCGACACCGCAAAAGAAATAATATTTTTTTCCCAACCCTTTAGTTTTAGAAATGAATACAATTTATTTCCATACTTTCCGGTTCCATAAATAATACATTTTGTATTTGTTATTTCTGCTACATGATGGATATCAATAATTCTGCACTCTTTCACAGACATTTTTGTTCCCCTCACTTTCCCGCATTGGCAGCATTTTTCAAATATTCGACAGTCGTTTCCGGCAAATAAGCAGCGGCTGCTTCCCAGTCTCCTTGTTTCAAGCACCTGCGTACACTTGACGCGCTGATATATTCCGCTTCTTTTATTTTCAGCCGCGGGATTTCGATAAACGCAATTCCATATTGCGGAAGAATCCGTTTCATCGTTTCGTTATATTGCGCCGTCACAATATCCGCAGGTTCTTCCCCCGCAAATCTGCAGGAAATACCAATACAATCTGCTATCACTTCACAAAAGATCCGCAAATCATACTCCATGGAATCAATCTTGGAGATTTCCTTTTCTTTTTCAAAATACTGCGCAAAGGTACTTTTCGAAATATTATATTTTCCTGACGGAACAACTCTGACATTCACCAGATCAGCCGTCCCCAGCCGTACCATTTCCATGCGATCATCAAAGGAAAAAGCAGAAGCATCCTCCTCTACTACAAAAAGAATCAGCGTATCAACTTTCGCCGAAGCGTATTCAACCAGATACCGATGCCCTCTCGTAAAGGGATTGCAATTCATTACAATTGCTCCGGTTGCCCCGTTCAAATCGTTTAAATGATGAATGAATGCAAATTCTTTATAATATGCAACGATATCCCACGAAATAAAATAATCCTGAACCGGTTTTTTAGCCTCGTATCTAAATTCCGGAATTTCCGGAGTCAGATACGGCTTTATGGATGTATAAATTCGCTCTGCGAACTTTTGGGAAATTTTATAGTTTACATGCCGGAATGTATCTAAAATACAGCTTAGCGGATCAGATATCGAATCAAAAATATCTGAGTAGTCTCCCAAGTAACAGGTATTGCTGTACCCGTTCAACATTGATATAAATTTTCTTTCAGGGGACGCAATCACCACTATATCATCGTCGCTCAGACATTCCGTCAATAAGTACTGGAACTCGCATTGCAGACCCAGAGAACCAAAATTGACAACCTGATAGGCATTTCCATGATCCTTCATTAATTTCTGCAAGTAATATGCAATCGTCTGATGATCTGTCACATATGCGCCGAAAACCGTGCAGGGTCCTGCCAAATATATTTTTCTGGCGGCATCGCTCTTATTTGTTACTGCCCGTTTACCATTATCAAAAGTAATATATTGCGATGATGCATGATCCGCATAATATTTACATCCGTTTTTTTCCTGCACTTTTATTTTCAAAAATTCATCCACAAACTGCCTTGAAATCCCCGACTCAAAAGCTGGTCCCCAGTAAATTCTTTCCTCCTGTTCCAGCATCTTTCTAAGCTGCTCTAACGGGGAGATCATTTGCTTTCTTTTAAAATCCTCCTTTTCCCGATCCGTATGCAGTCTTTCAGACACCTCAAGATCGTATGGCAAATCGATCAGAAAAACGGTTCCTTCAAAACTATTCATAAATTTTTCAGATAGACTACGCTCATATGATCTCTGATCAAACCATAAACTTTTGATGCGATATTGGAATCTTTTCCATAGCCATTCCGGATTCCGCTTTCCAGACCTTACAATCCCGACAAAATGACCGGAAGAATTTATCAGCGGCAGTTCATGAATCGTCGGATGTTTCAAGAAGAATACCTTGGCTTCATCAGAATTTCTCTCTGTCATGCAAGTAAATCTCGTATTTAAGAGTCCACCTAAGGCCTCTCCTTCCAAAAAATGAAATACATCACCTACGGAAACTACGGCTTTCAGAAAATTGCCTTCCACGAAATATAAAACTTCATCATTGTTACGAATAAAATGCCTGATCATCCAAGATATATCTGTCTCCGCCTTTTTATACTCAAATACAGCGCACATGTTTTCACGACAAACAGTTTCCATGTATATTCTCCTCAAAATTAAATATAGGATACTCGGAGAGGCTTTCCCCAGATGATCTTTTCTTCCCTGATACCCATCTGCATAAGTTCTGCCTTTATCTCATAAAATACCAGCTCATTTTTAACGGCTATCAGAATATAGTCATAATCGCTACCTCTTATAGATTCTACCGGTTGCACATCCAGTCCCTTCTCCTGACATACTGCGAAATTTTTATCCACCCAGCCACACAGATGAATCTTCTCACTTTCTTTCAGCTTCTTCTGATAATCTTCTCCCACTTTTCCCGCTCCATATAAAACGACCTCTATTGTCTGTTCACAGAAAACGGACGGATCCAGTTCATAGGAACGCCTGCTGATAGGATCCTCCAAACCGGCAAGTCCCAACTTTCGATCAATAGCATTCCTTGTCTCTGTCATCAAGTAGCAGCCTAACTGTCTCAGTAAATGTTGTCTCTCCGCATGTATCTCAAACAGTTTTTTTGCATATTTATAAAAGCAGGTCAGTTCGATTAAATAATCTGAATTTCCCGACTGACAAATGCTGGTTTCACGAACACAATAATGATAATAGCTTTCCTCCATAAAACATACTCTGATATTCTGAAATACAAAGCCGAAAACAATCGCCTTATCCTCCGCATATCGGATTTGACTGTCAATCTTCTCCAAAACCTCAGATAACATCTTCCTCGGATAAAGCTTCGCCACGCTGTACGGAAGCACTCCATATTCACCGCTGTCTTTGTAATAGAACAAATCCCTGGAAATCTTTCCAGTATCATATGTGCCCGCCGGAATCCCGTTTCTTTTTATAATCGTAGAGCTTTTTCTGTCTACAAATACATTTGCACAGACAAGTGAACACGAATCAGCAAGCATCCGTTCTACCATTGATTCCAACTGCAGATTTTCAATCCAATCATCAGAATCCACAAACATCACATAATCTCCATGACTGTACCGGAGGGCAGTCTTTTTCGCCGCTATAATTCCCTGATTGGTCTGTCGTATGACCTCGATTCTGGAATCCTCTTTGGCATATGTCTCACATATGGAACCAGAATGATCAGTAGAACCGTCATCTAGAAGAAGGATCTCTATATCGATATAGGTCTGATTCTGAATACTTTCTATGCAGCGGGGAAGGTATTCCGCTGTATTATAGATCGGTACAATTACGGTAACTAACGGCCGCATAAGTCTGTCTCCTTCTAATCATATGTCTTTTCGTTGTTAGCACACAATCTGTCAAAACGCATCTCCTGTAACATCCTGCTTTCTTTCTGACCGCCAGCAATATACAATTCTAAAACATTCTCATACAAAACGCGGTATAATTCATAAAACTTTTGTCTTAAAACCCGCTGTTCTCTGCTGTCCCAATAACATTTAAAATGAAAGCCATATTCTTCATTTCGCTCATTTTCTTTCAAAATTCCGTTCTCATATGAAAAAAAACACAAAAGATCATTCATACATGAAGGATCCATTTTGCAATCATACATATTTAATCCGTTTCCGGAAACCATCAAAAAGTATCTGCCGTCTGTAATGGAGTATGCTTTATTGAAACTTTCTATTCTGAGCGGCTGTGCTGCATATTCATTTCTGGAAATTGCATACCGGCGTACTGGCATCCTTTCGATTTCCGCTCCGTTCAAAAGATGGAACATGATTTCTCTGAGATCAGACGTCTGTACTAACCGCAAGTCATGTTCCGGTTTTTTTCTAAGATTTCCGTCCCAAATGAACAATGGTGTATGAATCAGCAAATTATTTGGTTCAATCGCATGTGTAAGACCTTTATGCATCCCATGGCCCCAATAATCATCTCCGTGATCACCGTAAAAAATCACAATTGTGTGCTCAAGCAGTCCTTTTTCCTGCAAAAATGCAAAAAGCGTTCCGCAATGTTGATCCATACAGCGAAATCCCGCTTCCCAGTTATTCACATTTACATCGTAATTATTAATATCCACATAACTATTAAGTGAGAGATTACTGATATAGTTGCATGACATCAACGCAAACGGTGCACAGCTCATTTTCTTTCTGAATGTATCCAAATAATCTGAATACTTTTGTATCAATTCCATTCTATTTTCAAAACCTGCCAGATGCCTGAGTTCCGCACCGTCCCGGTCTCCGCCATTGGGATAAATATAAATTCCTGTATTATACCCTTGGCCTTTTAAATCATCGAAAATAGAAGAAGTGTAACAATAACTTTCCGGAATGTCGTCAAGCGATTCACAGCTCTCATAAATCTTCATTCCGCCATAAAGCAGATCTCCTATCACCATAAGCGTAGATGTTGCTGTAGAATAGTAATGATCAAAAACAATACAATGCTTTTCAATTTCCTTTAAATTGGGAAACAGGTCCTCATTCATCTTATAATTCAGACAATTTAAACTTTCCAAATGCATCAGCAAAAGATTTTTTTTCATCTTTGCGATCCCCAGCGATACATATTCCCTATTAACTCCTCAACAGATAAAATTTTTCCTGATATAAACTGCATTAAAAACATTTCTATTTCCTCTACATCTATCATTGTCGTTATAACTGCCATATCAACATCCTGCAGATTTTTCCAGTCATCCGGTCTGACTATCTGATCATGATTTTCGTCTCCTGAGGCAACTCTATCCATTACCCAATAAATCGGAAAATTCTTTCTCCGCAATTCAAAAACCAGATGTTTGCCCAGTATTCCATACCCATAAATACCAATATTTTTAATCTGATACAATTTTAAATAATCTGAAATATAATTTCCCCGTTCATATGCTGTCAGCCACTGATCGAGACATTTCATGTTTTTTCTATATTTTTTTTCTTTATTCATTGTCCCACATAGTCCCCTGCTTTATAATTTCTTTCTTTTTAATAATAACTGAATCCTGTACTTCACAACCCACCACAACACATATTTCTGACTTTGAAATGCATATTGTTTTATTACCGTCCTGTCATTTTGAAAACTCATCAGTGAAGACTGGTCTTCTTTGTGGAAAATTTTCACTTCCGGCACATACACCTGTCTTAAACCTTTACACTGGCACATCAAATATAAAACAGCCTCTTCTCCATATAAAAATGTGCGCTTATAAAAGCCTTGAAAAAAACGAAAAAAATCCGGCGTAAACATTAAGGCACATCCATGTAATATACGTACCGACTCTCCCTCTGCTTCCGGAAAATCAAAACTGCTTCCATATTTTGCTGACAATCCATTCACATACCGCAATACCGAATCACGGAATCCCAGATAATACGATATGGAGGGCTGCTCATGCTCATCTTTTAACAAAATCCTGCCCCCTATTACACCCACTCCAGGTTCATATGCATGCAACATTCCTTTTACATAATCTTTATCAATAAAAACAGTATCATTATTTGCGATCAGGACATAGTCTGCCTTCAGTCGTTTCCGCGCAAAATGAATCCCAATATTATTCCCTCTTGCATATCCCCTGTTTTTTCTGCTCCTTCTGATCCAGACCCGTTCTGCTTTTCTGTATGTCTCTTTCAGAACAGATACAGATTCATTATGAGAACCATTGTCCACAACAACTACTCCACGTATGGGATACTGCATCTTTAATATACTGTCCACGCATTCGATTGTGTCTTTATAATTCAAATAGTTTAAAACTACAATCACCAGATTATACATTCCGAACACCCTCTATCACTTCTGACAGGGAAAGAATCGGACAATTAATTTTCCCTGACAGCTTTGCTTTAATATTTTGGTAATCCCATATCGGAGTTACAATAATCGCATCCGTCTCCGGCAGTGAGTCATCCGGACGGTATATGGGCAGAAAATTAAGTTCATTTGAAAAAACAGTGCGATCAATCAAATACTCCACATTCACTTCCGTTCCCTTCAGTTGTTTTAAAAGATGATATCCTGCGCTGCTTACGCCGTAAACTGCCACTTTTTGATATCCTTTTGTTTTCAAATATCCTCCTATGCTTCTTTCATTCTCCAGAATATTCATCCAGGAGATCATCATCAGATAATATGTTTTAAACTTTTGTACTGTTCTGTCTTTGTTTTTACTTACTATCAAAGCGAACTGAAAAGTAGCCCAAAAAAGAACTCCTATACAGCAAACTGTCCGTATTATTCTAATTATCATTTTTTTGAATTTCATCATCACAATATTCACTCATCTGATATTAATCTTCCAACAATGTACATATATCTGTATTAAATATTATTATATTATTATTGCATCCCTTTTTCTCCAGATTCATTTTTATATTTTCCTGTGCAGTCTGATCTAATACTCCGATTACAAAGCAATATTTTTGAAAATCATCCACTGCATCTACAGGTATTACAGGTATTTCATCAATTGTATATTCATTTTCTCTTATATTCGTCACAACAAAACAATCCGGACAATAATTCCTACTCATTAAGTACCGATATATCTGCCTTCCTTTCAAACCGGCTCCATAAATTGCTGTTTTCTCATACTGTCCAAAGATTTTTTTTACCTCCTCCCATTCATTCTTCAACTCGTTTATATATCCCAGATATATTTTTCTATTCATCAGACAATTTTCATCCACATCATAACCAAATTTTTTATTTCCTTCTCTTATAAGACTATTTACTCTGATCGTCTGATCCCAATCATCATTTTTTTGCATTAGTTTGTACCAATACTCTTTCGCAGCATTATTCAAGTCATATTTCATAGAAACAAATAACTGCTCCAGTTTATTACTTACCGCCGTATTCATAACATCATACAACGCACTAATCATGTCATTTGTCTTTTTTTCTGTCATAATCTCTTCTTTATGTCTTTTTCTGTATACATAAATATCTTTGTCAATTAAATAAAACGGGCCTGCCGCCTGCAGGACACTCGTCATAAAAGGTAAATCTTGTCCTCTTCTGTACAAAGGATAAAATATTTCATTTTCAATCAATAAACTTCTTTTAATTATATATCTTTGATGTGCATACGGATATTGATATTGGGAAAAACAGGTCATAATGCTTGCTTCGACTCTGCTTTTTCTTTGTCTTCCAGAAAATTCTTCGGATAATTTTCCATATCTGTTCTTTATAACGCTTCCTCCGCACACCTTCACTCCCATGACACATGCAGAATTATACAGCGTCTCCACCACATCATCCCCGGCCAGATAATCATCAGGATCTAGAAACATTAAATATTCGCCTTTTGATATTCTGATTCCAACGTTCCTGGCGCTTCCTGATCCCTCATTTTCCTGTGTAATAACTACCATATTGCTGTGATTTTTCTTATATACATTAAGAATACAGAGAGAATTATCTGTAGAACCATCGTTTATGCAAATCACCTCTATATCCTTCAGCGTCTGCGTAAATACAGTATCGATACATTTTTCCAAAAATTTTTCTGCATTATAAACAGGTACTATTATGCTGACCTTTACCATATTCTGCTTTCCTTTTTCAGATTTAAATTTCTGTCAACGGGCATGCTTGACTCTTTATTAACTCAGCCCTTTGTCCACAATATCCGAGATCAATAATGTTCCGCACAATTTTCCATTTTGAATTACCGGAAGAAAAGAAACTTTTTTATTCAATTCCTTCATAACATCATAAACCAGCATATCCGGTTCAACCATCACAGGAGTTTTGGTCATAAAATCAAATATTCTGGAATCCAAAGATATCGTTTTTGAAATTTGACTGGATATTCTTCTTAGATCACCGTCTGTAAAAACACCCAGTAATTGATTTTTGTTATTTACGATACATACTCCGCTCAATCCTTTTTGACACATTTCCAATATAGCTTCTTCAAGTGTTGCGTTGTCCGTAACTGTCGCGTTATTTTCTCCTGATCTCATCATCATCTTTACAGTTGTTGTTAATTTCTTCCCCAATGTTCCATGTGGGTGAAATACGGCAAAATCATTTTTAGTAAATCCCCTGAGACTGGACACAGTTACTGCAATGGCATCTCCCAAAGCCAACATAACCGTCGTACTGGAAGTAGGTACCATATCATCCAAAAACACTTCCTGAATTTTAGGAATAATAAAACAAACTTCTGAAAATTTTTCCAATGTGGAATTTGGCATACCAACAATTGATATGATTTTTACTCTCATTTTTCTCAATGCAGGTATAACAGAAAGGACCTCATCTGTCTCTCCTGAGAAACTGAATGCCAATACCAAATCGTTCTTATTCACACTTCCCAAATCACCGTGCACAGCTTCCGCAGGATGTAAAAAAATTGACGGAATCCCAATGCTTGACATTGTTGCAGAAATTTTTTTCCCTATATGCCCTGATTTTCCCATTCCCGTAACAACAACTTTTCCTCTGCATTCATGAATCATACGAACAATCTTTTCAAAATTTTCATCCAATGCCGCAGAAACTTTTTTCAAGGCTTTTATTTCTTTATTTAAAATTTGTTCACTGTATTTCAAAATATCCATAATTTTCAATCCATATGTATCACGCGATGTATCGCCGTAGCTTTTTCTAAAATATCCGAAAACTCGTCTAATTTTAACATATTGCTTCCGTCTGAAAGTGCATGTTCAGGATCGGGATGAACCTCAAAAAACAAACCGTCCGCTCCTGCCGCAATTGCCGCCTTTGCCAATGGTTCTATAAAATCTCGATTTCCTCCTGTTGAAGATCCATTGCCACCCGGTTTCTGAACACTGTGCGTCGCATCAAATATAACCGGATATCCGTTTTTTTTCATTTCAAAAAAGCTTGACATGTCAACTATCAATTGATTATATCCGAAGCTTGTTCCGCGCTCACAAAGTATAATTTTCTTGTTTCCTGTACAGGCCACTTTCCTTACCACATTTTTCATATCCCACGGTGCAAGAAACTGTGCCTTTTTTATATTTATCGTTTTTCCTGTTTTAGCTGCTGCGGTTAACAAATCTGTTTGTCTGCACAGGAAAGCCGGGATTTGAATCATATCCGATATCCGAGCCACCGTTTCTGCCTGCCACGGCTCATGTATATCTGTACATATTTTTAGATCGAATATCTCTCTCACCTTGTTGAGAATCCTTAATCCCTCATCAATTCCCGGTCCCCTGAAAGAATCTATGGAAGTACGATTGGCTTTATCAAAAGAAGCCTTAAAATAGAACTCCAGATTCGTATAGTTTGTTATTGTCCTCTTCAAATACGCCGCAATTTCCATCATAATCTCTTCCGACTCAATGACACAGGGCCCTGCTATCAAAATCATACCTTCCGAAACTCCTCCCGTGATTAATGCTTTTCTTTATCAGCAAACATACATGCCAAATCATAGTCCTGCTTTGTATCAATATCAATCGCTTCTTTTTCTGACACTTCCTGTATATATGTTTGAAAACCGATTCTCCTTCCATGCTCCATAAATATTTCCTTTTTAAAAATAAAAAAACCGCTTGTTTCAATCCAAACAGGTTCCAGATCCTGCGTCCTTGGCACATCAGTCAATTCATAGTTAATCGGATGATCTTTATACCACGCGAATGTCTGAATCTTCTTTGCGCTAAATGAAGAATCATATTTTCCGCTTACTACATGCCTTAAAGCATTTTGGATTGTTTTTGCTTCTATAAATGGAGAAGTCGTATGTGCCAACACATAAATATCTGCATCTACCTCATTAATAAAATGCCGATATATCTGACTTCCCTTTACCATATCCCCATCCAGATATGATGGTCTGATTTTCACCATTATTTCTTCTGGGATATAATTTTTAATTGTTTTATCACTACAGTAAACGTATATTTCATCGATTTCTTTTACCTGAGTTAATGAATTACAAATATACCAACATAACGGTCGACCTGCAACAGGAAGAATATTTTTGTGTGGTAATCTTTGAGAATTTAATTTTATTGGTACAAATGCCACAGTCTTCATGATCGCGCTCCTTTCATCACAGACTGTTCCCTTGTTGATTACTAATAAGTTTCTGAAAACAACACGTCAAAACTCACCCTTTCAAATATATCCAGATTTCCTCCTCGTGTAGCATTATAAATCTTAATATCATGAGTATCAGCATATCGTTTCGCAGTTAGATAGGCGTGACGCTGCTCATCCTTATATTTCATTGCCTCTTTTATCAGCGGGTCTTCATCATCATTTTTATAGAAATGTGCACTGTTTTTTCCTTCTCCCCAAGAGAAATCAACTCCCAACAGATATAACTCTTTAAATCCCATATAAACCGCTATCTGAAGCATGTCGTAAGTAACAGTCCTTCCTCCATACACCCCTTGGAGCAGATCATCTGAAAATTGAGGGTACCCCGGATAATATCTTTCTCCCTTTGACGGATACCAGTTAACAGAGTCCTTTCTACTACTTTTCCCGTAAAAATCGCGTATAAAACAAATACTGTCCAACGGAATATTTCCTTTATTATTTGAATAAACAATACTATCTCCTATCACATAATAATTCGGTCTCCATCTTGTAGAATTGAATATATTATATATTTTATTGCTCCCAAAACTTATTTCACCAGACAAGTACAATTTTTCCAAATCTTGTACGCTTAAACTTGGTCCGTTTCCAATAATAAAACATCGTTTTCCACAATGTAAATTTTTATATTTCAAAAGATAATCATATCGAATATTTTTTTGCTGTTCCAGTTCTTTGTATAAGTTTATTATTTTTGTATAACCAGAAACATCACCTTCTATAGTGTATTTTTCATTTATATTTAGAAGCAGATCCGTTTCTTTAATTCTTTCCGCTCCTTTTAAATCATCGCCCACAAAATATACGTTGATACTATTCCCTTTTCTTTTTTTAATTTCGTAAGCAATCATCTCGCCTACCGGATTTTTATCATATATGGCTATCGACGAATAATTGTCGAGATCACATATCTCAAAGATCAGATCGTAAGAAAACAATCCAGTCTGCATATACGGACAAACATAGTAATTCTGAATTTTGGCTTTTCTTAACTGTTTTACTATCTCATAGCTTCCCACGTATGCTGTTATAACAATTGTTTCACCATTCCATACTTTTTGGAAATCATTAAACGATATGACTGGTATACCTTCAAATTTACTCCCTATTCTAACAACACTGTTGTCAATTATCGCTTTTATGTTTTCCTGCCTAAAAAATTCTATTGCAGCGTTACAATTCACACCTGCACCAAAAAAATAATACATAAAAGTTCTCCTTTAAATCTTTGTTCCATTTATCACAAACTTTTACAGCATTCCGTTTCCCTCCATAATTTCTTTTAATAACTCAGCTCTTTTACTTGTGAAATGTCTGTTTAAATATGATTTATATTTTTTCAGATCTACTTCTGTATTTCTGTATTCATCCATTAAATTCTCAAACTCCTCATAATTATTAACGCTGGTGCATATTTGTTCCATCTCATACCATCTTGTATCAGTATTATTCGGATATCGAGCTATTATATGACATTGTCCAGCTATCTCTTCCAGAAAGTGAGGTGTAACCTGATTCCATCCATTCGCATCAGACCTTGTTCCATCCATTCCCGGCGTTGTATATACTGCAATTTTTGACTGACTTACCATTTTCCAGTAGTCTTCCCGGGAATCTCCATAACTTACAAATTCTCCTGTAACCGACAAATAATATATATAATGTCCATTTTCATATTTCCGTCTTACCAGTTTAAAATCAGGATGTCTTTTTTCATAAATATCAATATATTTCACCAATAACGGGTTCTGTCTGGCAAACATTACTAAATCATACATTTTCTCAAATGCCTCATCCTGCCAAAGGCCATCCGGTAATGACAGAGGAAAATGCTCAATATTTACAGGACATCCTTTTTTCACCAAGTATTCGTACACTTCTCTACTGGAAACAAGTACCAATGGGTTTCTTCGATATGCTTTTATAAACATCTGGTACTCATCATCTGCAAGGAAGTAATCAATCAAACACGGAATGTAATTTCTGTTATTGTAAATCCCATCCTGTCTTTTTGTGCTTGCATCAAACATAATCACATATTTATCTCTTTTATCCACCAAAGAAAACCATCTGTAAAATGGAATTTTTACTTTTTTGTATATTTTTCGGCATATTTCATCAAATTTAAATTCCAATGGCGAGCGAATCAATATCGGAACATTTAACTGCTGTGCCAATATATTCTCCCATTCAAAAATAATATCAAAACAATATTTTTTATCATTATTTTGATTTTTCATAATGTCTCGTTTAGACAATATATTCATTAATATCCTCCGTACAATATCTACAGTCTTTCTGCCAGACTGGAAGCAAGATTGACTACAACATCTGAATTATAGTGTTGATGTTCTCCCCATCTTCCCAGTCCATACACCTGGTGCTTCTCGCACCATCCCAAAAGATTTTTCATAACTGCAGGTTTTTCTATCGTATTTAACGGATATGCATATTCGTTGACATAAGTGAATGTTTCACCGCTATTTGATGAGAACATGGGCGTTCTCTCTTTTCTGGTCTCAGTCCAATAACCCTTACTGTGAGGACAAAAATTATGTCTGACAAGGATACGATGATATGGTAAGCGTTGATCCGGATAATAGATCCATTGAGCTTGCGTATCCATATTCTCAGCAAAATAACGTGTTTCTATTGAACTGTGTTTTAATTTTAAAATACTTGTAATCAGATTGTTCGGCATTCCTTTCAATTCTTTAAACTCTCTCCATGGAATTGTGCTTATAATGATATCCGCCGAATAGATTTCTCCATCCGTTGTCTTTACTTTTTTTTCAATAAAATCTATGGATTGTGCCCTGGTCCCATAATAAATACAGCTTCTGATACTATCCGCCATTCTTATCCAAACTTCACCGAATCCATATTTCTTTGGATAATAAAATCGGGCATGTCCTGGCTGTTTTCCACAAGCTCTATGTGTCAGACAACTCCTCAAAGTTTCCTCAAAGCTTACATTTGGAAGTTTATCCAGCCAATATGTTCCCAATTCATTTAATTCATCCGCAAACATCTTTTTGTTATATGGAAGCATATATTCTGATGCGATCTTTTTACCCAATTTCCAGTCAATCCAGTCAATAAATCTATTTGGCATTTTATGGCCAAGATTACACCCCGCAATTGCTATCGATTTTAAATATTCAATCTGTTCATCCAATCCCATCTGCCAGATATTAGCTTCAACAGGGCTATTGATAAAATATCCATTAATCAGGATTCTGCTGTCTCTTTCATATAAATCCCATTCCTCTGCCGGCATATATTTAAAAAGGAAATTTACTGCTTTTATATTATCTGCATCCAGAAAATGCCCGCCTCCAATGTCAAATGGAGCATTATCTACGACACTTGAACGACAAAGTCCACCAGCCTCTCTACCACATTCCAAAACAATTACAGAATCTTTTCCAAGTTGTTTTAATCTGTTTGCCACAACCAATCCTGCCGGCCCTGCCCCTAGGACAATATATTTCATCGCCGTTCTCCTTCATCATGTGCCGTTTGAATCACAATACACATATCTTCTATTTTATCCGCTACTTTTCTGCCTGCATTCCCATCAAACACCAATTTAAGCTCATTCATTAAACAATCAATCTTTGTTCGGTATCGTTTTTCATCAAATTCCATGAGATACTTTTCCAGCTCCCCATTATCCCTCGCAACCGAAAAAGGCAGCACCGCATCAATCTCCGGTGTCATCGCTTTATTATTTGTCACATGCCCCGGCGGGTCCGTAGCCAGATTCCACATCAGGCTTCCCCTGTCATGCGCGTATTTCTCAATATCATCCGCGTAGAGAAACACCGGAATCCCTGCAAAACCGGCATCAAACATCGCGCTGGAATAATCCGTCATATACGCATCCATTCCCGCCAGAATTTCATACATGTCATCTGCCCGGCTTTCGTCAATCAGACGATCCTGTATCTCCTCATCCCGATACTCCTGAAAGGCTTCTGCAAGCTGCGGATGTACCCGGATGCAGAGATACCATTGACCGCCAAATTTTCTCTCCAGATTTTGAATCAGACGCCTGAAATCAATACTCCAGTCCCCGGAAAATACACTTCTTTTCCCGTCTTTTGCTCCCTCCCGGAACGTCGGCGCATACATCAGCACCTTCGCATCCTCTGGAAGTCCGTGTCGCCTGCAGAAAGCCCGGTGCCAGATGCTTCTGTCCCCGAAGAGGACATCACACCGAGGCGCTCCAGTCTTGAGATAATTTCCGCTGTATACCATTCCTTTTCCAAAAGCATCCTCGCACCATTTCGAATCGATCACAAGATCATCAATCATATCCGAGTCGTTCTTGCTAACCAGATATGCCATTTCCGAAAACCCTTTTCCTCTCCACAGGCCGGTACTTTTCATAGCAACGGTATAATGATTGGTGTTCAGATAATACTGTCCTTTTCGTTTACAGGTCCCATAAGGCTTACGGTAATTGTCAATCCATATCGCAGAGGTGGACAGCCAGTAAGCCCTGCTCCACAGCGTATTGGGAACTTTTTTGATATAGTCCGGAAATTTCTTCTCCATATCATTGACAAACCAGACAAATTCATATCCGGAACTGCGCCTGTGCAGTTCTTCCACAATATACTTCGGATTACAGCCAAAACCGCCCCGTCCCTCAAATGTACAGACACTGATTCGTTTTTTTTTGACCGGAAAGATTCTGCAAAACCGGAAACAGAGTCTGTTTCCCAATGCTTTCAGTTTCCGATAGCGGATATAATTCTTCTCATTCATGACTGTAAAAACCTGACCTTCTGTTCACTTTTGTACATTCATATCAAAACCACTGTTTTCTTTTCCAGCATTTTCTTCCAAACAACAAAAATCTGATGCAATCTATGACCATCTCATACTTTGCATCAGATTTTTCCAGTAACCTTTTCCGTATACTGCTATTCTAGACAACCACTTCTATAATCGTCTTTTTACCAATCCGAATCTTCCGGATTCCCTGCTCTTTCTTCTTGTTAAAATTAAAACTCAGAAGATATCCTTTCTCCTGATGATAAGCGTCCAGATAATCCGCCAGCTGCTGTTCTCCCCGCTCCCGATATTCGCTGCCCCGCCATATTTTCATCTCGACAATGAATTGTTCGCCGCGATAGTCCACAATCACATCGGTCCGCCTGGCGTCTCTGGTCTGCGCTTCAATGTAATAATTTCCCGTACCGTTGATGATTGGCTTCAAGTAAAGCAAAAACAATTTTCTTCCCTGGCTCTCGAGGAACTGTTCATCATTTTCACTGTAAATATCCGTAAAATATTCTACAAACTTTTCCAGTACCAGATCCATGTTGAGACGGCAGCCGTCTACAAACTGATTCCGGTTCGCCTGCGCCTCATGATAAATAGCAGCTGTCAATTCTTCCTCCGACAGGAAAAAGTTATACAGCCGCATCTCAAAGATCCGGTTGGCCACCTGCACCGCCTTTTCTTTACTGACGATATATCCAAACATCGACGCCAGATTGATGGCCGGGTGATCCGGGTTATACGTCAGCCGTTTTCCCTCAAACAGGATTGCCTGCAGCATCTGTTTCATTTCCGGATATTCGTAAATCTGCCTGATCATACTGTCAAAGAGAGGAATATTTTCATCCAGGAGCATGCTGACAGCCTCACAAATACCTTCTCTCGTCCATATATCATGAATATCCTCAAACTTTTCACTGTCCGGCAGTTCTTCATCCAGAAACTTGCAGACCGCTGATACCAGATATGGATATCCCGAAGTATATTCGTAAATATATGACGAAACAGCTTCCACATCCATCCCCACATGCCGGTCAGACTCATATTCCTCCAGCATGGCCGCAATCTGTCTGGCCGAAAAATTCATATCCAGTTCAAATCTGGCGGCAATATTCCAGGGACTGTTATAATGGTGTTCGTCATCCGGCCGTAATTTCAGTTTGAGATTTTTTATATCATATACCCCCGCCAAAATCACAGAGTGAAAGGTCGGACTGTTTTCCCGGTCCAGATAGTATCGGCGGAGCATCGCAAGAAAATCAAGGAATACCTGATTATTGGATGCGCTGTCTACTTCGTCAATGAGCAGAACTACAGGCTGATCTGATTCTTCACACATTTGACTTAGATAGGAAAATAATTCATTCAGGCTGAGTTCTTTTTCTGCCGACATTGTGAACATCCTTTGAAATTTCTCTCTTATCCCAGCCTTTTCGCTTTTCAGTGCTTTCAAAAAATCTCTGACAAAAGCTTCTACAAATTTATTTTCATTCTCAAAACTGGCGGAACTGATTCCCTGAAAATCCATAAACAGAACTATATAATCCTCTTTCAGATATTCGGCCAGCGCCATCAGGGTCGTCGTCTTTCCATACTGCCGCCCCCGGTTGATGATAAAATATTTTCTGCGGTCCACAAACCGGTTTCGGATTTGACTCAGTCTCTCATCCAGTCTGACCATATAATGGATCTCCGGTCTGCATCGTCCCTCTGTATTAAAGTACCGCTGCATCTTCTCTCCCTTCCCAAAAACCAGTCGGCAATCCGCTTTCTATTTATTTTATCATCGCACCCCGGATCTGTAAAGGGCATCAATACACATCAAATTCTGATGTAAAGTATGAAATTGTCAAGGTACACGCATAGTCTCCTATCTCTGCATATGAATCTGTTTTGCCAGCAGCATGTCGCTGACACAGTCCACTTCGGTCCACCGGTATTCTCGTATGTCTTTGTAATATAACTGAAAGTCCTCGTTAAATATCATCTGCACAAGAGCATTTTCATACCACTGATCGTACATGCCTCCCTGCACCATCTGTTCCACACAGCGCTTCAGTTTTAGAGAGGACTCCTGATCCAGCTTGGTAATGCCTGCATATTCCCCGTAATAATCCTCCAGTTCCTTGCTCATCACAAGGATTCTTCCGTCATTGACCTGCACATTATAATCTCCGGAGTTCTTGATACTGCTGTCAATCAAAACTTCCGGCCTCTTTACCCGACGGCAGATATAATCTTTCACCAAACGTTCTTCCACTACAATATCACCATTGATAATTGTAACATTCTCCCTCTCAAGACACGCCCTGGAAAACCACAGGGAAGCGATGGAATTAGTCACTACATAAAACGGATTCTCATAAAATACTGCCTCCGAAATCTCTTCCCGGATCTTCTCACTCATAAAACCGACCACTACCACGATCTCTGCATCGGCATCATATTTCCGGATCAGTGAAACCATCCGCTTCAGGATACTGGTATCCTTATCCAGTTTATATAAAGATTTTGGATAATTTAAAGTCAAAGGATAAAGCCTTGAACCCTTTCCTGCCATCAAAAAGATATACGTCATATGACTGTCTCCTTTCACCATAACAATAATCCGATGCGCATCATATAATCCTTCGGCGGAAAATGAATCCGGAGTCCAAACTGCTCCGCGCTTTTCAATACATTGATTCCCAGCGCTTCCACCGAACTTCGCGCCATGTAAGGATTCGCACACCGGTCCGGAGTGCATCCGTTTTTACATAGCTTGCAGGAACCGCCGATAAAGGACAGTGCCGTCGCATACCCATGCTCCCATAACCATTTCTCACATTCCAGCAACGTCCGATGAAGCTGCACGGAAGAATCATTCCGCACCGTCTCATAATCATTCCCCGCCAGACCTCTTTTTATATAGAGAAACGCCGCATGATCAAACTCACTCAGCATCTTTTGATAGTCAACCGCGGGAATTTTCGGCGGACACTTCCAGCACAGATTATATTTCCCACAGTAGAAACAGTTCATCTTCACCCGTTCTTCAAAAATCAGCCGTGTTGCATCTATCATTTTCCCTTCAGCCGGATATCCCTTTTCTATGCAAAAGAGCAGCATCTTTTCCAGCTCTTCGTTCAATCGTCCCTGCTCCTCTCTGATCTGATCAAGATATATACCGCTCCGGTTCGTTCAAAAAAACGTCCGTGATACCCTGCTGTTCCAGTCCGGCAAAATCCAGCCTCGTCCCGGTCGGTTTTTCCGGATAGAGGTGACCGGAGAACCATGCCCGCACGGTATAGTCCGATAAGCGCTCTGCCGACAGGTCCATCCCTCTCCAAAACGGATGAAGAGCGGTTGCTTTGCAGCCGCCTTTCAGCTTATAGAGACAGTCCGACACTCTGGTATCCAGAATCCCCAGCTCTGCGTCCGAGTCCAGAATCCCCAGCTTCTCCAGCGAACCCGCGTAAAAGGAGGAATATATCACGCAGTCCTGCAGATTTCTTCTGTGTACCAGATTAAGAATCTTTTCCTCCATCCCTTCGTATGCACAGACGCTGTTCTTCAATTCAATATTCAGTTTTAACCCGGAGGAAAGCCTGTCCGCCAGCAGATTAAGTACTTCCTCCATCATCGGAATCCTTTGGTACGGCTCTGCGCCCGCGTCGATCTTCAGTCTCCGCAATTCCGCCGATGTATAATCCCTGATATATCCGCTTCCGTCCGTCGTACGGTCTATTCGCTCATCGTGAAAAACCACGATCTCTCCGTCCTTCGTAAGCTGAATATCCAGTTCAATTCCGGTCAGCCCTTGAATCTTTGCCGCTTTTTCAAATGCCAGAAGCGTGTTCTCCGGATACTGTTGACTGCAGCCCCGGTGCGCCCATATCTTCATATCCATTTTTATTAAGAGGGGGAAAGAAAACCTCTCTTAAAATCAAGCAGAACATTTCCTTTCCCTATTCTTAATTAATTCAGTTATCTAAGTTTAATTTTAATGGTTACGGTCTGCGTTTCATCGTTCTGATTCGTAAAGGTTATTGTCACATCCCTTTCCGTATCATTCGGAAGTGCCTTTGCAAATGCGCTAATACACTTCGGATCGATTGTGATAATGCCATTGGACTCTGTTGCCGCCGCCCAGCTTCCGGCTAAAGCTTTGTAGATACTCATTTCTTTACCGCCAGCTGAAACCATTGTGATATCATTAATTGACTTCACTGCGTCGTCACCTGCACCTGCAGTATACTGAATCGTTCCAACTGCAATTCCTGTCGTGAACTTCGGAATCGGATCCACATACAGCGCACCAGTACCAGACTCCACAGTCGGTGACGTAAGCGCGGTTTTTACCGTATAAGTAGGCGTAATCTTAATGCCCTCCTTTATTTTACCCCACTCTGCATTCTTATTCATCGAGCCTGTCAGCGTAAATGCAGTAACACTTTTGCCATTTGTCTCCAGACTTTTCAGTTCAAGATTATCCTTCACGTCATTTCCGCTGACTGTGTCAAGATCAATCTCGTTACCGGACACTGAACCGTATACTGCCTTTTTAAGATAAAACTGCATTGTATTATCTCCGGCGTTCAGAGGCATTTCTTTTCCAGCAGCTTTTGTCATGTTAACATCTGCCAAATCTGACGGCGTTGCGTTTGCGCTGACAGAATTCGCACTTAACGAAATCGGAGTGGTGTCTGCGGGAACTGCCGCCAGATAAAGCGCAAATTCACCTTCTTCCGCATTCGATGCGGCATTCGCACTGACAGAAAAAGTAATTTCATTCTCCTCGCCTTTATTCAGATCCTCAACCGCAAGATTTACGGACACAATCTTATCCTGGCTGCTCTGATTGACAATACCGAAATTTCTGGACAGAATCTGATCTGTAGAAGTAGTAGACTCCCCTGTCTTCACGACCAATTGGTCCGGATTAAATACTATCTTATAATCTGCCGGCACGACAACTTTTTCCACATTAAGAGAAATAACCGGTGCGGTAATGCCTCCGACTTTGTTGCCGCTTACCGAATCCGAATCCGCAGCCATGACCGGTACGGACATTGCCATAACCATCGATGCACTCAATGCAGCTGCAAGCACTTTTTTTCAAGTTTCTCATTTTCTTTACCTCCTGAAAGATTAATAATTAATGAAGAACAGAAATTGTAATATTGAAGCCTACTTTGTTCACCTCCTTGTAGTCTTCGTCCACCAACGTATACATCACCACTGCGTCGTACTCGCCCGCCGGCAGATTCTTCTCCAGTTTGATATTCTGAAGCGCCGATCCGACCGGAAGCATCGCCGATGAATAGAGCATCTCGTTTGTCGAATTGTCATAGACATCAAAGTACAGCGTATTCCGGTTATTCTCGGAATTGGCAACATACGCGTTCGGCGACTCAGCCTCTCCGTTTTCGAAGGTCCATGACATCGTCATCTCACATTCAAACATTCCTTCCGCGACTCTGTCCGCCAAATCATCCATAATACGGTCCGCATTGTCTTCATCGACAAATCCTCTGTCCAAAGCACTCGCCACCTCTTCCGCAGGCGCCTCTTCCTTTCTGGTCAGCAGCAGTACGATACATACCGCCAGCGCCGCCAGCAGAAGAAGGAAGAGAAGGATGGTGATCAGCCTGCGTTTCTTTTCTGCAGGTTCTTCGTTCTGGTTAGACATATTACAACTCCTCTCTATATGAATTTTCATTCATATCTCGTTCATGCCGCCTGTTCCCCACAACATATTTTACAGGCATATGGTTGTGTTACCTTTTTGACTTCCAGCCCCCGGGACACTATTCTGTCTCCACCACTGCCCCCGTTCCTTCGGCAATCTTTTCATCACCGGACGCCGTCCTGTATGTATAGACCGCACAGATCCGCAGACCGTTCAACAGCTTTCCCCAGTCCGCTTTCGGATTCATCACACCTTTAAATGTAAAGGCGGTCGCTCCGCCTTCGCCGGACGCCAGGCCGGAGAGCTTCAGACTCTTCCTGTGCCCGCTGCCGTCCTCATCCAGTTCCAGTCCGCTGCCGTCTTCAAAACAGTAAACCGCTCTGGACAGTTTGAATGTGAATTGATTCTCCCCTTCTCTCAGAACCAGCGGCCGGTCTTCCGCCGCCGTCATATCCACGTCCGACAGTTCCGCGGCAGAAGTGTTCTGATCCGCGCTCTCGCCGCCGACCCGAATCCCGCTGTCGTCCGCAGGCACCGCCGCCAGATAAAGCGCATAAATATCCTCTCCGGCATTCTGCGCTTCCTCTGCGGAATCGACAAACAGAATCCTGCCTTCATTCAGATCTTCCACGGTGAGCGTCACCGTAACAAGTTTATCCGTTGAGCTTTTATTAATGATTCCGTAATTTCTCGATACGACCTGTTCCGCAGACACCTTCGTATCGTCGATCCGAATCGGCATCTGATAAGGATTCAGCGCCACGGCGAATCTGGCAGGCACCACTACGTTTGTCACATCGTAGTTGTAAAGCGGAACCACTGCTTCCACAGCGGAGGATACCGTTTCCCGTTCCTCCTCTTCCGGTAATTCCTTCTCCCCGGGAGTATCTGTTTTTTTCTCTCCTTCCGGTTCCTCTTCTTTCACGCTTGCATTCCCCGATACGGATGGTTCCTTCCCGATCGTATTGCCGGATACCGTACCTGTTTCCGCTGCCAGAACCTCTGTCGGCATGTACACCGGCATCAGTTGCGCTGTCAGAACGGCCAGCAGCGCCAGAACGAGCATTCTGTCCGCCCCTTTTCTATTTCCGCGGCTTTTCCTCCGTGATATAAATCTCATCTCAAAAACTCCTTTCACGGCCGTTTTCCCGCATAAACCGCTCCATCAGGCCGGCCAGCTCGACCGATTCTCCGCGACTCAGTTTGAAACCGCCGTTTTTGTTCCCGTTGATCATAGAGAGGAAATCACTGATCTCATACCTCAGCCCGTCCCCCAGGAAGCGTTCCGAATATTTCTCTACCGCACCCGCATCCTCATAATGCACCTCGAAATAAGAAGTCTTCCACCAGGGAGCTTCTGCGACGAGATAACCTCTGGTGCCGGCGATCAGCAGGCGGCCTTCCGACTTCACTCCCAGCCCGCAGGTTGCCGTCGCAATCCCGGTCGGATAACACAGCGAAACCTTTGTAAAAAGATCCAGCCCGCTCCCGTCACGGATACTGTCAAAGCGCACCGACTTGTAATCTTTTCCGAAAAGTTTCAGAACCGGCAGCATCACGTAGCTTCCCAATTCCGTGAAACTGCCGCCGTATACACGGTCGGTCAGCTCCCTGCTTTCCGAAGCTTCCAGCTTTGTAAAGCAGGCTTCGACATTGCGGATGCTGCCGATCGTCCCGCTGCAGGCAATCCCAAGCAGCTTATGAAAGCCGGGACAGTACGCCGTCTTGATTCCTTCGCACAGCACCAGACCCTTTTCCTGCGCACAGGCAAACAGTTTCTCCGCCTGCTCCTTTTGAAGCACCATCGGTTTCTCGCACAGAACATGCTTTCCATGTTCCAGCGCGGAGCGGATATATTCGTAATGCGTTTCGTGCGGAGACGCGATATAGACGATGTCTACCGCCTGGTAAAAGGTTTCCATATCCTCATACGCGTTGATTTCCCACCGTTCGGCAAAGCGCCTGGCACTTTCGATGTGCGGATTATAGACCCCCTGAGTATTGACGCCGCTGACCTGTCTCGCCTCCGGAACAAACCGGTCGGCGATCCGTCCGGTACCGATGATCCCGATCCTCTGGATCCGGCTGTTTTTCTCCCGCAGCATGGTACTGGATATGTTTTTGGTCCGTTCCAGATAGATCACTTCACAGTAATCTTTCAAATAGTCAAAATATCCGACCCAGTCCGAACCGACCGTAAAGATATCAACCTCATACTTCTTGATGTCGCTGAACTTCTGTCCTGACGACTCCTCAATGATGATTTCATCCGCAAATCCGGTCTTTTTGACATTCTCAATGCGGGTCACCAGCGAATCGACAACATTCAGCTTTCCTCTCGTCCGGTCATACGCTTCCGTTGTCACGCCCACGATCAGATAATCGCCCAGCGCCTTTGCCCTTTGAAGCAGCCGGTAATGGCCTTCGTGAAAGAGATCGAACGTACCGTATGTAATTACTTTCTTCATGCTTTCTTCCTGATTCCTCTCTCACCCCTGCAGTTTCCCGAGCACAAAGCGATGAATCTCTTCCCCGCACGTCCCTCCGGTATTCACATTGATTCTGGCGAAAGCCTGTATCTGCCTCTCTCTGTCAAATGCATGACCGGTGATACGCTGATCCAGAAAATCCTTCAGCGAATTAAAGGCACTCTCCGTCAGCGCATACTGCATCCATTCTGACACTTCCATAAACCCCGGCTCCCGTGCTCTTAACTCATTCTCATCAAATTGTATGTTAATTTCTTCATACGCTCCGGTCCTCATGTTGACACGGTAAAGTTTTCTCTCCGGAGCATACCAGATCCTCTGCTCTTCCTGCTTCGTGTACGGCAGTTTCATGACAAATCCGCCCATACCGGCCGCCGTGAAATATCCGTTCTTTCCGCAGTTTGAAAACACAACCGGCGGCTTCCATTCCGTCATCGCTCCCGTCTCCGGATCCAGCTCCACATACATGTTCCCCCAGCATGGGGAGAATACGATACAGTCCCTGCCGTCCTTTTCAAAAGCAGCCATGCCGCCAAACGGCCTCTCAGAACATTTCTCTCCGGAAGGCCACCGCACAGACCGGAATCCTTCCGGCAGATCCGCATATTCTCTGACTGCTCCGGTCTCCGGATTCCAGCGAGTGACCGTCATGCCGTTCAGAGGCAGGAGCCACAGTTCATCCCCAACTTCCAGAATCGCCTGCGTCCCCTGCGCGCACCGGGAATGACTGTTCAGCCCCCTTGCTTCCAATGTATCTATATCCAGAAACAGAAAATCGTTATTTTCCGGGGAAGCAAAAACCAGTTCGTTTCCGTACAGTCCGATGCCGCCCATCGCGCGCTCCCCATTGATCATTTTCACGCAGAAAGAACTCAACCCCTCCACATAATGAAGTTCTTCCGTCGCCAGATCAAAGCGTACAAGCAGCGGATATCTGTTCGGAAACAGAAAAAGATACCGCTCATTATACCAGCTTCCGCGAAACGCTCCCGGCTGCTCCGTCTGTATTTTAAACGGAATTTTCCGAATCTTTCCGTCATGAATGATCAGCAGATTCCGGGCATTTGCCGGAATCACATAGATCCTGTCTCCGATACCGACTGCTCTCTGATAGTACTGTCCACCGGAGTATCCCGTTCCCAGATCCATACAAAACCGATACTGATAATCATTCCTCTCGGAATACCAGAGCTGGTTGTTCTTCGTGACCTGATAGCGGTCGTCACCCTGCAGATCAAATACCGGTTTTATATACTCCCCTCTCCAGTCGTCGTCTTCCGGAAGTGAGTGAATACGGTTATCAAGAAGAAACAGCGGTTTCCCGGCAATCCCGAACAGAGAGGTGACACTCGTTCCCGCGTCTCCGATATAGGCGTCGGAAAACGCAATCGACTGCGTAATGTCCGGAGTATCGTCATAGATTCCCAGGTCCGCATCCATAAACGCGGCTTTCAGTGTATCATACCGGGGCTTCAGAGACGCCCGCATAGACGCAAACGTAGATTCCATAAGCGGATGGGGACGCCACAGAAGACAGACATCCTCTCTCCCCTTAAACAGTCCGAACACATATTCCATCTTCTTCAGAAACGCGTCCGTATCCGCAAGCATCCCGCCGATACTCGTGTTGTAGAAAAAGACCCTCCGGCCTTCCGTCTTTTCCTTCCATTTCTCCGGCGGCTCCGGCGGATTGGCACACATCCGCAGGACTCTGTCAAATTTTGGTGAGCCGAGCGGAAGCAGTTTCTCCTGCTGAATCGCCGGATCGAAAAAACGCCGATACTTTTCCGCCTGTACAACGATGTAATCTGCATGATAATAAGCCGGACAGGAGGACTGTCCCTCGCTCATTCCTCCGGCGGTTGAATAATAAGGTATATATACCAAACATCTGGTGCATGTTTTTAATCGATCTGAATAAAACCGTGGATCCACACTTGTCACATAATTCGCATGATCATATGGATTGTGGATATAGATGACATCAGGCATCCGTTTTTCCAGGCGATAGGAATCATAACCGGTTACCGGCACATACGGCGGAAACTCCTTCCCTTCATAATGGAATGCCTCCGGACAGCCGGTCGTTCCTCTGTCGTAGTACGGAATCGGCACCACGTACGCGTCACAGTCCGGATCCGCGTCGGCCGCCTGCCAGACGCTCTCCATAGAATCCCACATCGACGCTTTATACGGCATAAACACAATCTCATACCGAACCTTGATGTCGTTTCGGATACTGTTCTCCACCTGTCTCTGCATTTTGCACAGACGCCTGTAAATCCGGCCCGAAGCCGCCGCCTGATCTTCAGACAGTTCCATATAAATCTGATAGACCAGTTCGCAGTAATTTTCCAGAATCGGGATTGTCTTAAAGTTCTCTCCCTCTGCCTCTTCAATCAGTTCTCCAAGCTTTATGGCGCCTTCCTGGCACTGACCGAGCAGTTCTCTTGCCGACACATAGTCCCGGGCACCGATCCGTTTCCGGATCTCTTCATGCGTCCTGCCCAAAACTTTTATAAAGCTCTCTGCCTGCTCTTTTTGTGCTTTTCTCATTCCGCCTGTCTCTCCTCTGAGCATTTCTTCTTTATTAAATAAGACATATTGGTCGTTCGACCGAACCGCCGGTTCTTCCGAACGATGCGGGAACCTGTTCCCGCTTCGCTCCCCGGTACATCACGGATACGGATCCATGTTCCCAGGGTCCTGGCATACCCAATGCGCGGACTGTTCCGCCTTCTAATGCCGTATTGTTTTTTATATCAGGAACCTGCCCTCCGGTCCTCACGGTAAAACCTCTGTCTCCAACCGGACAGTTGTTTATCCGGAACGCCGTTCTTATGATCGTATTTTTAATCACCCGCCGCCCGCCGCCCGTCTTCCAGCCCCCGCTTTTTCGCATTCTGCGCCGTATTGGTCTTTTCCTCTTCTGTCCGTCCGCAGGCTTCGCAAATGAAAATCCCATCTTTTTTTCTGCCGGACGTACCGCATACGCTGCACTCCCTGCTGATATCCTTAGCGTATACTTCCACCAGCTCCACCGACTGTTCTCTGCATTTTTGCTCCAGCCGACTGCGAATATACCCTCTCTGCCACATGCTGACGGAATGATTGATCCTGCGGTTGACACCGCCTTTCAGAAATCCCGGAAGTCTTGCAATATAAACCGTCCGCGGTTTTTCTGTCTCAAAAAAACGATTCAGCTCATGATTAATGTAACTGTGTATCCGTTCTGTAAACCGCCGTTTCTTATCTCCGTATTTTTTTCTTCCCGGATTGCTGCTTCGGTTTCGGTTATAAATCCCAGTCTGTATACGCATCCATTCCGCATACTCTGTCTGATATTTCCCCAGTTCCGCCCCGTACTGCTCTCCTCTGTCCGTCGTCAGCATGACATGATATCCCATGGATACGCCTACCAGATTTACATATTCTTCGTGTTCTTTTACTGATACATCCACCGGCACATGAATCTCCAGGCGGTGTTCCTGCGAAAACAGGCAGACTCTGATCTGGCGGCTATAACGGTTATTGTCCGTCAGGGGCACGAATATACGTTTTCTCTTCTCCTTGACGGAGATGTAAATGCCGTGATCCGCATAGCGGTATGCCCTTTCTGACACGGAGAATCCCGATGCAAAGTCCGTATGCAGTTTCACATGATACTTTCTCACCTGCCTGCACAGATACCGCTTCAATCGCTCTGTGTCCACTGCCGCAGCAATTTCCTCGTACCTTTTCTGAATCTCTCCCGGCAGTACTGCTTCACGCCGGTTCAGCACCCCTTCAAAAGCATTGTTGACTTTCAGCAGGAAACAGAGATAATGTTTCTCTTCTGCGGAGAAATTTTCGTTTTTCTCCACCAGCTCCAGAAGCTTTGTCCGGGTTCTGGTCCATTGGCATTTGATATCCCCAAGCGCATCAAACACCGCCAGATAAAAATACACGGACGGCATCTTCATAGAATCCCTGAGTCCGCTTTTTGTCATCTCGTTCTGGACGGTATAGCCTGGATAGAGTTTCGGCAGACCGGACAGGCCGCCGTAGCGGGCATATACATAATTTTTAACCCGGCGGCAATCCTCCGCGATTTCCAGAAGCTTTTTCATATCTTCTTCCGGAATCGGCCTGCTGCTGTACTGGCGTACCGTCCTGCACAAAGTGCGCTGCGGTATCTCTGTCTTTTTTGCTTTCTCAAAGTCAGACGCCAGCTCCATCTATTCCTCCAAAATCGTTCAAAACTGCAGACAGGCAGAAATCCTGTTGTGTGTTCCAACAAAGTGTACTTTTTGGAACAATTCCGAAGGGGATTTCTAAACTGAATAAAATTCTATAATTTGGTAGAAATTCCCGAAAAAGCAAAAACTCACTCTTGATTTTTTAACAAATATGTGCTAATGTTTTTCCCTATAAAGCCGATATATTACTATAACCAAAAAGTACACATTTCTGTAAAAATGTCCACTTACGATAATCCGGCTTTTTGGTAGACTTCCGCCCGGTAGCGGAACGTGGACAGTGGCATACCGCATAGCTCCGCCGCTGCCGTTCCAGTCACTTTCCCGGATTTCCATAGCTGGCAGGCTTCATGGAAGTTCTCCGGCAGGGGACTTGGAGGCCTTCCGAAACGCACCCCTCTGGCTTTTGCAGCCGCAATTCCTTCTGCCTGCCGCTGCCGGATGTTCGTCCGTTCATTCTCCGCCACAAAAGACAGCACCTGTAGTACAATGTCGCTTAAAAATGTCCCCATCAGGTCTTTGCCTCTCCGGGTGTCCAGAAGCGGCATATCCAGCACCACAATGTCAATCCCATTCTCCTTAGTAAGAATCCGCCACTGCTCCAGTATCTCCGCATAATTGCGCCCCAGCCGGTCTATGCTCTTGATGTAGAGCAGGTCATCCTTTTTCATCCGCCGCACCATCTTCTTATAAGCCGGACGTTCAAAATTCTTGCCGGACTGCTTATCCATAAAAATATTCTTTGCCGGGATAGCCAGTTCCTGGAATGCCAGCTTCTGCCTGTCCTCATTCTGGTCGCGGCTGCTGACCCGGATATATCCATATATGTTCGCCATAGTTTCCTCCTTCCTGCCGTACCGGAAGAACGGCTCCAGGCTCCGGCAATATTTCTTTTCATCGTTTCATGATACTTTATATCTCTGTCATATCAAACAGCTAAAACAGCGGCTCTGCACCCGATATTTTGGACACAGGCCACCCGATATTCAACATCATTTTGCGGCAGCATATAACACCGGCTCACTGGTAACAGAGTGGTGGCGGACAAAATGTCCGCCACCACATTACAGGGATTATCAGATCAAAAATATGGACTGCCATTTTTTCAACGCAAACGACAAAATGTCGCTCACATTCAGACTGTAGACAAAGCAACTCTGGTGCATGTGCACCAGAGTCCAATCGAACAGGGGGCGGTGACTAACCGCCGTCCGCTCACTTTCCCATAAAGCGCGTCAAAAGCAGCACTGTCATATACATCACAGGCGGCCTGTACTGCATAGTAGCAGTATCCCGCCTTTTTTGCTGCTTCCATTATACCAGAAGAGACTCCAAAAGTCTCCAAATGTTACTTTTCTCTTTTAAAATGTTGAATTTAATGCTACATTATAAATCCAAATAAAATAAATCAAATTTCCTTCAAAAAATGATTGACAGAATCCCGTTTTATGTATATAGTTAATTCGTTTAGTGTTATTAAACTTTTTGTTTATCAAACGGAGGACTTTTCTACTATGAAGATCGGACCAAAGATCAAAGAACTCCGTGTCATGAAAGGGCTGACCCAGGAAGAGCTGGCAGACCGCAGCGAGCTGTCAAAAGGCTTCATCTCCCAGTTGGAACGGGATCTCACTTCCCCGTCCATCGCCACGCTGGTGGACATTCTCAACAGCCTCGGGACAAACCTGAAGGAATTTTTCAGCGACGACAGCGACGAACAGATCGTCTTTCATGATGCCGATTATTGTGAGAAATACGATGCGGAGCTCAAAAACAGGATCGAATGGATCATCCCCAACGCACAGAAAAACGCCATGGAGCCGATCCGGGTAACCCTGGAACCGGGCGGCTCCACTTACCCGGATACTCCCCATGAAGGCGAGGAATTCGGTTATGTGCTCCAGGGCACGATTACCATCCATCTGGGCGGAAAACTGATCAAGGCGAAAAAAGGAGAATCCTTTTACTTCACTCCCTCTGCCAGCCACTACATTACCGCCGGAGAAAAAAGCGGCGCTGTCTTCCTTTGGATCAGCACCCCGCCTAATTTTTAGCATACAAAGGAGTCGGATACGATGGGTAAAAGACTGATCGAACTGCAGAACATTTCCAAGATCTATGACGGACACAAAGTGCTGGACGATCTGAACCTGTATTTTAATGAAAATAAATTTCTGACGCTCCTCGGACCCAGCGGCTGCGGAAAGACGACCACTCTGCGGATTCTGGGCGGCTTTGAGACCCCGGACGAGGGACGCGTCATCTTCGGCGGAAAGGATATCACCGCCCTGCCCCCAAACAAGCGGCAGCTGAATACGGTCTTTCAGAAATATGCGCTGTTCACCCACATGAACATTGCCGAAAATATCGCTTTCGGCCTGAAGATCAGCGGCAAGAGCAAATCCTACATTGACGACAAGATCAAATACGCGCTGAAACTGGTGAATCTGGAGGGCTATGAGAAGCGGATGCCGGATTCCCTGAGCGGCGGACAGCAGCAGCGGATCGCCATCGCCCGCGCCATTGTCAACGAGCCGAAAATCCTGCTCCTTGACGAACCGCTCGGAGCGCTGGATCTAAAGCTCCGTCAGGAGATGCAGTACGAGCTGATTCGCATGAAGAATGAACTCGGCATTACCTTTATCTACGTAACCCATGATCAGGAAGAAGCGCTGACCATGTCCGATACCATCGTGGTCATGAACCAGGGCTATATCCAGCAGATCGGAACGCCGGAGGACATTTACAACGAGCCCGTCAACGCTTTCGTGGCCGATTTTATCGGCGACAGCAATATTTTCCCCGCCGTCATGGTGGAGGATAAGGTAGTGAAGATTTTTGACATCATCTTCCCCTGCGTGGACACGGGCTTCGGGCGCAACCGGCCGGTGGACGTGGTCATCCGTCCGGAGGACGTGGAACTCGGGGAACCCGGAAAGGGCATCCTCGACGGAGTCGTATCGCATCTGATTTTCAAAGGCGTTCACTATGAGATGGAGGTCACCGCCTGCGGCCGTGAATGGCTGGTGCAGAGTACGAAAATGTACCCGGTCGGGCAGCAGGTCAGCATCCGCGTGGATCCTTTCAATATACAGATTATGAACAAACCGGAATCCGAAGATGAGGAGGCTGTGATACTGGATGTATAGAAAATCCCTCTCTTACCCCTGCCTGATCTGGTCCGCCGCTTTTATCATCATCCCGCTGCTGTTCATCGTATACTATGGACTGACGGACCGAAGCGGCGCGTTTACCATGGCAAATCTGACCGCCATCGCTACGGCGGAACATTCCAAAGCGCTGTTCCTCTCTCTGGGACTGTCCCTTCTGAGCACCGCCGTCTGTCTTCTACTGGCTTATCCGCTGGCGCTGATCCTCTCCGGGAGCAGACTGGGAAGATCCGGTTTTATCATCTTCCTCTTTGTCCTCCCCATGTGGATGAATTTCCTGCTGCGGACACTGGCATGGGTCGTTCTTCTGGACACCAACGGAGTCCTCGACACGCTGTTGAAACTGTTGGGGCTGCCCCGGTTTAAGATCATAAATACCCCGGCCGCCATCGTATTCGGCATGGTCTACGATTTCCTGCCGTTTATGATCCTTCCGATTTACAACGTCATCTCGAAAATTGACGTGAATGTCATCCATGCGGCCAGAGATCTGGGAGCCAGCAGCTTCCAGACGCTTTACAAGATCATCTTTCCGCTGAGCCTTCCCGGCGTCATCAGCGGAATCACGATGGTCTTTATCCCTTCTCTGACCACCTTTGTGATCTCCACGCTGCTGGGTGGAGGCAAGATCCTGCTCATCGGCAATGTGATCGAACAGGAGTTCATGAAAGGGACGAGCTGGCATGTGGGCAGCGGACTTTCCCTGGTACTGATGCTTTTCATCATTTTCAGCATGGTCCTGTCGTCCAAATATGACAACGGGGAGGGCAATGTGTTATGATCAGGAAATGGTTTGGCCGTACGTATCTGTTTTTGATCGTGCTTTTCCTCTATGCGCCGATCGCAACCCTGATCGTACTGTCCTTTAATCAGTCCAGGACATCTGTAAAATGGGGAGGCTTCTCCCTCAAATGGTACCTGCAGCTTTTTGAAAACCGAACGATCCTGGCCGCGCTCGGCAATACGCTGCTACTGGCAGTGCTGTCCGCGCTGATCGCAACGCTTCTGGGGACGTCCGCCGCCATCGCCTTTCATCATATGAAGAAGCGCCGGCAGAATCTGCTGATGAGCATCATCAACATCCCCATGCTGAATGCCGAGATTGTGACGGGCATCGCCTTTATGCTTCTGTTCATCACGCTTGGAAATGTGCTCTCCGCAGTCGGCATCCATTTTGAGATGGGGTTCGGGACCGTACTGATCGGGCATATCACGTTTAATCTGCCCTATGTAGTCCTGAGCGTCATGCCAAGGTTGAAGCAGCTCAATCTGTCCATGTATGAAGCCGCTCTCGACCTCGGAGCGGGGGAGCGGCAGGCATTTTTCCGCATTGTACTGCCGGATATCATGCCCGGGGTCCTGTCCGGATTCCTGCTGTCCTTTACCATGTCTCTGGATGATTTTGTAATCACTCATTTCGTCAAGGGCCTGGGAGCGGACACCCTTTCCACTCTCATATACTCGGAACTTCGCAAAGGAATCAAGCCGGAAATGTATGCGCTCTCCACGATCATGTTCCTGGCCGTCTTCCTTGTACTGGTCTTCGTGAACCTGAAGCCGCGGGAACTGCCGGCGGCGGAGAGACGATGAAAGAATAAAAAATAAGCAATCAGGAGGATCACATTATGAAAAATAAAATTCTGACCGCATGCGGCTGTCTGCTGGCCGCTGCCGTATGTACCGGCTGCGGAGGTTCTTCCGCAGGAGAAAACGGAGTAGTGAACGTCTATAACTGGGGCGAATACATTGATGAAGAAGTCATCGGCCTGTTCGAAGAGGAGACCGGTATCAAGGTCAACTACAAAACCTACGACACCAACGAAGACATGTACCCTATTATCGCCAACGGTGCGGCGGACTGGGATGTCGTCTGCCCTTCCGAATACATGATTCAGAAAATGCTGGACAATGATCTTCTGATGGAAATCAATTACGATAACCTTCCGAATATTTCCAACATTGATCCCGCCTACATGGAAACCGTGAAGGAGTTCGACCCGGACGCTTCCCATGCCGTCCCCTATCTGTGGGGCACGGTAGGTATTCTCTACAATACGACCATGGTCGACGAGCCGATTACCGGCTGGGACTGTCTGTGGGATGAGAAATACGCGGACAACATCGTCATGATGAACAATCCCCGCGACGTCTTTGCTCCGGCGCTGATCTCCTGCGGCTATTCGCTGAATTCCACCGACGATGCGCAGCTTCAGGAAGCGGCCGCTCTTCTGACCAGACAGAAACCGCTGGTGCTCAAATATACGACGGATGAGGTACGGGATATGATGATCGGCGAGAAAGCCGCCATCGGAGTCATCTATTCCGGAGAAGCCACCATCTGCAAACAGGAAAACGAGAACCTGCAGTATGTGGTGCCCGAGGAAGGCTCCAACGTCTGGCTGGACTGCTGGGTCATCCCCACCACCTGCAAGAACAAGGAGAACGCGGAGAAATGGATCGATTTCCTGTGCCGGCCGGAAATCGCGCTGAAAAACTTTGAATACATCTACTACTCCATTCCCAACACCGCCGCCATCGAACTGATCGAAGACGAAGATACGCTGAACAACGAGGCGCTGTTCCCGGGAAACGACGTGCTGTCGCGCTGCGAAACCTTTCATTACCTCGGCGAAGAGGCGGAGGAAAAATATAACGAACTGTGGAAACAGGTGCTTTCGGAGTAGCTTTTTGTCAAACAGTTTTTTATAAATTCAAACAGCCGGCTGCTGATAATCCGTGTCTTTCCTGGGCATATTATTTCCCGAGGTGACTGATTTGAAAGGATTATCAAATAATTACGAAGAAAACATTTCCGTCCTGCGTCAGCTTCTTGACTCAGGGCGGAATTTTGACATTCTGGAAAAACATCTGCTGATCGCAGAACATTCCGCCAGCCTGTTCTTTATCGACGGGCTGGTCAAGGATGATATTCTGGAAAAACTTCTGGAATATTTTTACAGTCTCAAACCGGAGGATCTGCCGGATTCCCCGGAACAGTTCCAGATGCAGAATCTTCCTTATATAGAAGCGGAAACTTTGACGCAGATGGAAGACATACTGAAAAATCTTCTCTCCGGCGTACCCTGCCTTTTTATTAAGGGAATGCCGGACTGTCTTGCCATTGACTGCCGTACCTATCCGGCAAGAAGCGTGGAAGAGCCCTTTAAGGACCGGACGCTCAGAGGCTCGCGGGACGGCTTTGTGGAAACAGTCGTCTTCAACACCGCACTCATTCGACGTCGGATCCGTTCACCGAAACTCTGTATGGAAATGCTGACCGCAGGACAAAGCACCCTCACTGACATCGTCCTTTGTTATATGGAAGACCGGGTCGATCAGATCTGCCTGAAACGTCTGAAAAAACGGATTGACGAGATCTCTGTGGATTCACTGACCATGAATCAGGAAAGTCTGGCGGAACTGCTGCTGCCGGGACGCTGGTTCAATCCGTTTCCCAGGTTTCATCTGACCGAACGTCCGGATACAGCCGCCGCTTCTGTCCTGGAGGGAAATATTGTCATTCTGGTGGACAATTCACCGTCCGCCATTCTCCTTCCCACCACCCTCTTTGCTATTACAGAGGAGGCCAATGACTATTATTTCCCGCCCATTACCGGAACTTATCTGCGGCTGTCCCGATTTTTGATCATGGTAATCTCGCTGGTACTGACTCCTTTCTTTCTTCTTCTGATGCAGAACCCAGGATGGATCCCGGAAAGCTTTCAGTTTATCCGCATCCAGGATACCGTCAATATTCCTCTGATCTGGCAGTTTCTTCTGCTGGAACTGGCCGTCGACGGACTCCGGCTTGCCGCCATCCATACGCCGGATATGCTGAGTACTCCCCTTTCTGTCATTGCAGGTCTGGTCATTGGAGAATTTGCAGTCAATTCCGGCTGGTTCAACTCCGAAGTCATGCTCTACATGGCCTTCGTAACCATCGCCAACTATTCGCAGTCCAACGCAGAACTGAATTACGCTGTCAAATTCATGAGGATCCTGCTCCTCCTTCTGACCTGCTGGTTCGGATCCACCGGATTCATTGCCGGACTGGCGATCACTTTTGTCAGTCTTCTTGGATGCCGGACCTTTTCCGGAAAAGGCTATCTCTATCCGCTGATTCCTTTCCACTGGAAAACACTCAGACGGCAGCTTTTCCGGATGAAACTCTGAGAAAATCACTGCAGGCTGCAAAACTGTTTCCCTATGGGACAGTTTTACAGCCTGTGGTGTCAAAAACTCCTGTTTTCACAAAATTCAAAGCAGGAACCGTTTCACAATCTCCGCAACCGCCGAGTGATTATTGTCATGCGCCGTCACATAGTCCGCGACCTGTTTTACTTCCTCCTGCGCGTTGGCGACCGCACAGCCCGTGCCGGCCGCCCGGATCATGGACAGGTCGTTGCCCTCGTCTCCCGCCGCGATCGTCTGTTTTGCCGGAATCCCCATCATCCTGCAGAATCTCAGAAGCGCGTCCCCTTTGCTGACTCCCTCTGCAACCACCTCCAGATACTCGCGGCAGCTAAAATACATATCCACCTTCCCCCGTGCCCAGGCGGCCTGCGAATCCTGAAACGCCAGCAGCCGATCCGGTTCGCGCACGGCCACCGCCAGCAGCTTATGCACCGGCTGTTCGATCGCCTCCATGAGATCGGGCACAATCCTGGCTTTCATGCTGGTCCTTTTCAGATAGACCGCCAGATTCTCGTCCTCGCGTTCCGTGAGAACCAGATCCCCTGCATACGTGTGAAGATACAAATGCTCCCGTCTGGCTGCCTCGATCACCGCCTTTGTATACTCCATGGGAATCGTCCTCGAATACAGACGTTTTCCCGTCTCGCAGTCCAGGATCGCCGCACCGTTGTAGACGATCATATAACGACAGCCGATCCGGTCCAGCCCGTAGCGCTTTCTAAGATAGCCGGCGCTGGAATCCGTTCTGCCCGTAGTAATGACTACCTCGTGCCCCGCCTCGGCCGCAAGCCTCAGAGCCTCCAGATTCTCTTCTGACATCTGCTTGTTGTCGTCCAGCGTCGTCCCGTCCATATCCAGGAAAATCGCTTTTTTATTCTCCATCTTCCGGGTCCTCCATCGGCTCCGCCGGGACAAACACCCGGTCATGCATCATATCCTCCGTCGGTCTGTTCAGGCTCTTCGCGTATTTCATAAAATACTCCTGCGCGCCGAGCGCCGCCTTCCCTCTTCTGTCCACCTTCTCATAGGAGCCGTCCGGCTGCTTGATCTGGGCCTTGAGCGTGTCCTGAAGCTGAATCTCCAGTACATGAAGCACTTCTTTTTTCAAATGTTCGTTCTCGATGGGAAACAGGATCTCGACCCGGCGGTCGAGGTTTCTCGGCATCCAGTCCGCACTGGCCAGATAAACCTCCTCCTGACCGCCGTTCAGGAAATAATAGATCCGGCTGTGTTCCAGAAACGTTCCCACGATCGAACGGACGCTGATATTCTCACTGATACCCGGGATCCCCACTTTCAGCGAACAGATTCCCCGGATGATCAGCTCGATCTTCACCCCCGCCGCACTGGCTTCATAGAGCGCCGCGATCATCTCCGGATCGCAGAGAGAATTCATCTTCGCCACAATATGCGCCGGCTCCCCGTTCTTCGCATACTGCGTCTCTCTGCGGATCATTGAAAGGAAGCGCTCCCGCAGCCACAGCGGCGCCAGAGACAGTTTGTTCCAGCTTGCCGGCTCCGAATAACCGGAAAGCATGTTGAACACGGCGGTCGCATCCTCGCCGATCGGCTCCGAACAGGTCAGAAGCCCCATATCCGTATACAGTTTTGCCGTCGAATCGTTGTAGTTTCCTGTGCCCAGATGCACATAACGGCGGATGCCGTCTTCCTCCCGGCGCACGACCAGTGTAATCTTGCTGTGAGTTTTAAGGCCTACCAGACCGTAGATCACATGGCAGCCCGCGCGCTCCAGCATCTTCGCCCATACGATATTATGCTCTTCGTCGAATCTTGCCTTCAATTCCACCAGAACAGACACCTGTTTGCCGTTCTCCGCCGCCTGCGCAAGCGCGGCAATGATCGGCGAATTGCCGCTGACCCGGTACAGCGTCTGTTTGATGGCCAGTACCTGCGGATCTCTCGCCGCCTTTCTCACAAAATCCACGACCGGATCGAACGTTTGATAAGGATGATGAAGCAGGATGTCCCTGCTGCGGATCTCCTCGAAAAGATCGCTTTTCCCTGTCAGCTCCGGCACCGGCTGCGGGACATAACGCGGTTCCTTATACGCTTCAAACCCTTCCAGTCCGTACATTTTCATTAAAAACGTCAGATCCAGAGGCCCGGCAATCCGATAGACCGCGTCCTCCTTGATCTCAAATTCCCTTTTCAGGATTTTCAGCAGACGCTTATCCGTCTTTTCATCCACTTCCAGACGGATCACCTCTCCCCACTGACGCTTTTTCAACTGTTTCTGAATCTCCTTCAGTAAATCGGAGGCGTCATCCTCGTCAATGGACAAATCCGCATTCCTCATAATTCTGTACGGATGGACGCAGAGTACATCGTAGCTCAGGAAAAGCTGAGACATATTGCGGGCAATCATATCTTCCAGGAGAATCACCGACTTCACATCCTCCTCCACCGAAGGAATCACGATGATTCTCGGAAGAACCGCCGGCACCTGCACGGTGGCAAACTCCAGCTCCGCGTCCTCCTCGTTTTTTTTCTTCAGAAGCGCCCCCAGATTCAGCGTTTTGTTCACAATCAACGGAAACGGCCGGGAGGAATCCACGGCCATGGGCGTCAGAACCGGATAGACGTTTTCCACAAAATACTGGTCGACGTATTTTGCCTGTTCCGGATTCAGTTCCTCATGGCTTTCAATGACCTGAAGTCCGCACTGCCGGAGTCCCGGCAGCAGGGAACGCTGCCAGGTGGAATACTGTGTGCCGGTAAAACGGTGCACCCGGTCATGAATCGCGTTCAACTGCTGCTGCGGCGTCATACCGGAAAAATCTTTTTTCGAATACTCCGCATTCACCATATCTTTTAAAGAAGCAACCCGGACCATGAAAAATTCGTCCAGATTGGAAGCCGTAATGCTCAGAAATTTCAGACGTTCAAACAGCGGATTTTTCTTGTCTCTCGCCTCTCCCAGAATCCGCTCGTTAAAGCCCATCCAGCTAAGCTCCCGGTTTTCAAAATATTCCGATTTCATATACTCTTTCTTCACGATGCTCTCTCCTGTCTCATCTGCGCAACCGCAGAGATGCCTTTCTATTTCCGGCCTCAGCCGCTTCTCTTTGCCTTCAGCACCGGCTTCAGGCTGTACACCTCTTCAAACAGTTCGGCCTTCTCCGGAAACATCGCCTGCTCCAGAGTCAGATCCTCCGATGTGTCCACCAGAATCTGCATGATGTGATTGTCTTTTACGTTCACTTTAATGTCCTTGATCTTCTGCTTATGGCTGCGGTCCAGCGCATTGGCCAGACGAAGGATCGCCGTCAGCTTCATGATCGTGATATATTCGCTCCGCTCCAGAAGCGAACTGGCCGCCAGTTCCTCAAAGGGCAGTACGTTCCCGCTGTTGAAGCGGACGATATTCGCCACGATTTCCCGTTCCATATGCGACAGCCCGATCACTTCCGTGGCCATGATGATATCATAGGAACACTGGGACGACTGGGCCATATTGATATATTTTCCGCAATCATGCAGAAGCACGCAGATCTGCAGCAGCAGCCGCTCCCGCCTGTCAAGCCCGTGAAAGGATTTCAGCTTGTCGAACATGCACAAAGCAAGGCGTTCCATAACCTGCGTATGGTTCCGGTTGGTATGATAGCGCTTGGCAATGTTCCTGGCCGCCTCGATAATATCGTTCTCGAAATTATGGCGGGGCTTTAAGATCTTCCTGCGCTCCGCATAGTCAAAGGCAAGCCCGTCTCCCAGGTCCATACCGAGAATAACCACGTTTTCCGCTCCGGTTTCTTCCAGAAGCCGTTTGTAGATAACCAGCGTGGGCAGAAGAAGCGTACCGTTCTCATTGGAAATACCAAGCTTTGACGCCATCGCCTGCTGCCCCTTCTGAATAAATTCATCGTAGAAGGTGATAAATTCTTCCCGTGTGATCTGATTCGTCTCCCGGTCTTCATGAATATAGCGGTTAATGTACTGAATATAATTTCCCACCAACAGAAGACTCCGTATATTCCGGTCTTTCAGATACAGCTTCCGGTAAGTCCGCATCTCATTGTTCAGCAGTTCTTCAATGACGGACGCGTAGCGGACCGTCCGCTCCGCCACGTCCGACAGACGCTCTCTCAGGCGCAGAGTGCCGAGACGGATATTCTGCGTCGTCACCAGATTGTCCTTGTCAAACAGAGAGAGCTGAATGCTTCCTCCGCCCACGTCCACAATCGCGGTCCCTTTTTCAATGATTTCCTGAAACCGGTCCGAATTAAAAGCGATCGCTTTATACCCCAGAAAACGCTGCTCGGAATTGCTCAGCACTTCCAGCCGGATACCGGTTTTCAGGCGGATCCGATCCAGCAGTACAATATGATTGCGCGACTCGCGCACCGCGCTGGTCGCACAGGCGCGGTAATCCTCCACCCCGAACTCTTTCATTATTCTTCGGAAGTCCAGAAAGACCTCGCACAGCTCATCCGTCAGTTCGGTCCCGATTCTCCCGGTCGCATACGTATCTTTCCCCAACTCCATCCGGTGTCTGACATGATTCACCACACGGATTCCTTTTCTGGCGGAAAGCTCGTAGATCTTGAGATTTACCTCATAACTTCCGACATCAATTGCAGCAAACATCGTGCAAGCCATAATTTCTTCTCCTCCACTGCAGTTTTACATCCTCCCGGACTCTGTCCGGCCCTCTTCTATTGCCTTCCGGTGCTTCCGAAACCGCCTCTGTCTTCTCCGGTCAGTGTCCCGGTCTCCTCAAAGCAGATCTTCGGCTGATGTTCCATGATCCGGAACTGGCAGATGCGGTCATTCACATGGATAACCGTATCTCTCATGGCCAGCGCCGGAAAAAACCACTGGTCATGATCCCCACAGTAGCTCTCGTCGATCAGCCCGCAACTGTTCGTCTGAAGGATTCCGAAATTTTTATAAGTACTGCTTCTCGGTATCACATGCGCCTCATATCCTTCGGGAAGCTCCATCGCAACCCCCAGAGGGATCAGCGCGTATTCCCCCTTCTTCATCCTGACCTCTTTGGCTGCCCGCAGATCGATCCAGTCTGATTTCCCCTCAATATAGGTCAGCCGTTCGATCTCTTCCGAGAAATATTTTATCCTGATTGTCTTCATTCCATGTCTCCCATCTTCACTGTTTTCCGGAGGCGCCGCCCTGCGGCGGCAAAAAGACCGGCCGCGGCCGGCCGCCGGCTTCATATGTACAACACGGTCTTTCCCAGAGACAGCGTTGTCTGCACATCGATCACCCTCTGATTGGAACTGCCTCTCCAGGGAAGATTATTATCTTTGAGTTCCTCCACAAACCGCCCGTCCACGAGCACGTCGAGATACGGAATCAGATCCAGCCGGCGGATTTCTTCCCACAGATATCCGGTGTACAGCCAGATCGTTTTCCCGGGATACCGTTCCTTGATCTCCCGAATCAGCCCCAGAAGCTCCTCCCTCGTATCCATATACAGCGGATCGCCTCCGCTGAACGTCACTCCGCTGATATAGTCTTTCTCCAGCTCTTCAAAAAGCTCCTCCCGGGCCGCCTCGTCAAAGGGAAGGCCGCCCTGCGGATCCCAGGTGATGGGATTCTGACAGTTTCTGCAGTGATGAGCGCATCCGGCCAGCCAGAGCACCACGCGAAGCCCGTCCCCGTTGAGCATATCCGCCTTGGTAATATTGTGATATCTCATTTTGCGTACGCCTCCCATTGCTCTGCCGGCTGTCAGAGCTGATAATTCTCAAGGATACATTTTCTGAGCAGAGTCAGCGCATGAACCGTCGCCAGCTCCCGGATCGTTCTCCGGTCGCCGCTGAAATGAAACTCCTGCACTTCGATTCTGCCCTTCACATTGCAGCCGATGTAGACCAGTCCGGCCGGCTGCCCGTCCTCTCCGCTCTCCGGCCCCGCATAGCCGGTGACGCTGATACAGACGTCCGCGTCGGTCAGAACCGCTCCGCCCCGGGCCATCTCCCACGCGGTCTGGGCGCTGACCGCCGTATATTTTTTCAGAGTCATCTTCTTCACGCCGATGAGCTTTCTCTTGGCCTTGTTGGAATAGGTGACAAAGCCCTGCTTAAACACCTCGGAGACGCCCGCCACATCCGTCAGCCTCGCGCTGACCATACCTCCCGTGCAGGATTCCACCGTTGTGATCGTCATCCCCTGCTCTTTCAGAAGCTGAACAATCGTCTCCGCCAGGGTGACTTTGGAATTTGTCGTAAAGATACAGCTTCCCAGCCGGATTTTCAGCTCCCGGACCATTCTCTTCACCCGGCCCTTCGCCTCATCTTCCTGCTCCGCCTGGGCCCGTACACAGATGTCCACCTCTCCGGGGGTGGAAGTGAACATGAAGACCAGCTTCTCTTCCGCCGTCAGAAGATCATGAATCTTCTCCCTCACTTCCTCCTCCTGCATCCCGCATATTTTCACAGTCTTTGAATAAGAACAGCTCTGTACTTCCTTTTCCATCTCTAAATGTTTCCCTCCAGAATCACATGCTTGTTTTTTATCAGATAATCAACCAGCGACACAACCGTCAGAATCAGGGCAGCCCAGGTCAGAATCTGACCGATCAGGCCGAGTGTTCCTTCCGGCTCCAGAAGCAGTACAATAATCATCAGCATCTGGAACGTGGTCTTAAACTTCCCCCAGTAGCTGGCCGCGATCACAACGCCGTTGTCCGAAGCTACCAGGCGAAAGCCGCTGATGATAAATTCTCTGCTGATGATGACAATCGCCATCCATGCGGGAAGAAGCCTCTCCGCCACCAGACAGATCAGCGCCGCGCAGACGAGCAGCTTGTCTGCCAGCGGATCCATAAACTTTCCGAAATTGGTCACCAGGTTATATTTTCTCGCAATCTTCCCGTCCAGAAAATCCGTCAGGCTCGCCGCGATGAAAATCAGGACCGCAAGGTACCGGCTGTACCCGGGAACCAGATCCACCAGCGTGAACCAGACAAAAAAGGGAATCATGAATACGCGCAGTACGGTCAGTTTATTCGGTAAATTCATCGGCAATTTCTCCTATCAGATCATATTCATCGGCTCCGGTCACATGTACGTTCACGAAGTCTCCGGACATCAGTTCCGCCGCCGTCTGGATGAAAAGATAACCGTCCACCCCCGGCGCGTCCATGTAGGTCCTGGCTACATACGCCTGCTCGTCCACGACCCTGCCTTCCACCATGCACCAGAGTTCCCGGCCGACCATCGCCTCCGCCTTCTCAAATGAGATCTCCTGCTGAAGCTCCATAAGTTCATTTCTGCGCGCCTCTTTGACTTCATCCGGAATCTGATCCGCCATGGACGCCGCCGGCGTGTCCTCCTCCGGCGAGTAGGCAAACACGCCCAGACGGTCAAATTCCATCTCGTCCACAAACCGCAGCAGCTCCTCGTGATCCTCCTCTGTCTCTCCCGGAAAACCGCTGATCAGCGTCGTGCGCAGACAGATGTCCGGTATCTCCCGGCGAAGCCCTTCGACAATCCGGCGCAGATCCGCCTGATTCGTCCTTCTCCCCATCCGCTTCAAAACGCGGTCCGAGGCGTGCTGGATGGGCAGATCCAGATAATGGCAGATCTTCGGCTCCTCCCGAATCGTCTGCACCAGCTCCTCATAAATCTCCTCCGGATAGCAGTACTGTATCCGAATCCAGCGCAGCCCGCGAATCCGGCACAGCTTTTTCAGCAGTACATGAAGCGATTTCTCTCCGTAGAGATCGGTACCGTACAGAGTCGTCTCCTGAGCCACCAGGATCAGTTCCTTCACTCCCTGTCCGGCAAGCTCCTCCGCCTCTCTCAGAAGGCGTTCCATCGGCACGCTCCGATACGCGCCCCGCAGTCTGGGAATGATGCAGTACGTGCAGTGCCGGTCACACCCTTCCGCAATCTTCAGATGGGCGTAATGCCCTCCGGTCGTGAGAATCCGCTTCGCATCCGTCAGAACCAGCCGGTCGGTCTCTTCGCACAGCAGCTTATGCTCCCCTGCCAGAGCCTGCTCCAGAAGCTCCGCAATCTGGTCGTAACCCGTCGTTCCCACAACCGCGTCGACCTCCGGAATCTCCTCCATAATCTCCCGGCGGTACCTCTGCGCCAGACATCCGGCCGCGATCAGCGCCTTTAATCTGCCCTCTTTTTTGTACTCCGCCATCTGAAGAAGCGTGTTGACGCTCTCCTCCTTGGCGTCGCCGATAAAGCAGCACGTATTCACAATGATAATGTCCGCCTCCGCCTCGTCGTCCGTAAAAGCGTAGCCCTTCTCTGCCAGAATGCCAAGCATGACCTCCGAATCCACCAGATTCTTATCACAGCCAAGGGATACAAACAGTATTTTCATCATAGATGATGCAGTCTCCTTTTCCGGCGCAGAAAGTCTGCGCCTTTAGATATTATAATACTGACAGGGACGAAAAAGCAATGGCTATTTCACGCGCGGCCGCCTTCTTCGGAAGACAAGCCGCCAGACGCCCGCCCAGGCAAGCGCCAGTCCTCCCATAGAACCGTAAAACAGCTTTTTATTCATAAAAAACTGTATCAGCACATTGGGCGTGATCAGAAAACTCCGCTTCTTCAGTTCCTGACGGTTGCCCGCCGCGTCGCGGGCCGTCACGCCGATGCTCTGCCACTGGTTGCCGCCTCCGACCATCAGCGTGATTCTCCCCTCCTGTTTTTCGAGCTCCGAGGCAGAATAGGTGGAGACCACGCCGTTGACGGACACCTTCACCTCCGCGGTCTTCACATTGTCCTGAACGTCCAGCGTCACCTCCCTGCTGCGTTCTCTGTACCTTCCTCCGTCCTCCAGTCCGGAGAGCAGAATGCTGGGGCCGGTCCGGTCCACCACAAATTCAAGCCGCTTTCCCTTCGTATGGTTGTCGGAAGCATTCTCCGCCCGGTCTTCCGAATAGATCGTCAGAGCATAGGCGCCCTCTCTTTCAAAATTTCGCCCGGGAATCCGGTACACGTACTGCTTCCAGCTTTCTTCCGTTCCGCTTGTCTCAACCGTATAATCCGTCCCTTCTTTCAGCACTTTCAGTTTTCCGTTCAGACTGCAGGTGACCTCCCGAAACTCCAGAGTGTCCACATTGGTTTCCGTCACGACCATATCCGGCCCGGTTCTGGTGTAATAGCTTCCTCTCCTGCCGGCCAGAAGTTCGATCCTGTCTTCCAGCGTGTAGACGGACCCGAAACGGTTGACGGAGAACATCACTTCCTCCCGGCTTTCATTACCCGCCAGGTCGCGCGCAAGAACCGTCAGCCGGTACAGGTCGTCCTCCTCCGGCTCATACGCAAAATCCTCCATCCGGAAAATTTCGCCGTCCTCTGTCCGGATCCTGGTTCCTGCCGGAGCTATGACTCCGTGATGGTGTCCTTCCAAAAACACCGTCAGGGAATCCGACTGATAGTTCGCGTCGCTGCAGCGAATCTCCGGCGTGAGCGCTCCGCTGTTCGCGGACCGGTGGCCGACTCCGGATATTACAAGTTCCGGCGCGGTCTGATCAATGACAAAGCGCTCCGTGCCGTATGCTTCCATCTCGTTTTCGGCCAGGTCCGTGCCTGTAATCTCAAGCGTGTACGCCCCGTCCGACGCGAAGAACACCTCGGCCGTATGATGATCGCCGTTTCGGCTCCAGCCTGACAGAAGCGCATCCTGCATACCGCTCTCCGTCCCCACCGCCACATTGACCAAGGAGGCGTCAAAGTGATGTTCGAGAATGTCAATGACCGCCCTGCGGCTTTGTGCGTAGTAATCCTGAAGGCCGCTTTGCCGATGATCGTAGTTCACGGTCAGTACAGGCGCGGTCCGGTCGATCGTAAAGGCATCCTCCCGCCCGTATTCTGCCCGGTTGCCCGCCAGATCCATGCAGGACACCGCAAACGTATAATCGCTGTCCTCCTCAAAAAGAACGTGGCACGTATGAATCGTATCGTCTCCCGTACCGGAAGTCTCCCATTCCCCGATCAAAGGCATGCATCCTTCCGTGCTGGTGATCCGAAACTCCACATCCCCCGGATTGAGATTGCGCTCCCGTATCGTAACGGCGGCCGTACGGCTCTGGTTGTACAGACCGCCCGCGGACGGACGGTTCTCATCATACGCAACCTCCACGACCGGAGGCGTCGCATCAATGTGATAGAACCGTTCCAGCCGCCCCGAATGCCCGGCGTTATCCAGATATTCCACCGTTACCGGCACCTCATTCACATTGTTGCCGGCAGCTTCCAATACCAGTTCCTCCGCAAATTCATACTGAGGGCCTTCTCTTCCTCCCGCATGCTCCGCGTAATCTTTGACAAAGTCGATCGTAGAACCGCCCCGGCACGACACCCGGCGAAGGCCGCAGTAAGGTTCCTCTATCAGCAGCCGGAATCTCACATCCGTATTATAATAGTCCACATCCCCGACCGTTCTCCCCGGTTCGGTATCCGTCTCGATCAGCGCCCGGCATACCTCCGCATGCTTCCCGGCGCTCTCCGTAATCTGTTCCCATTCGCGGACGGTATGATTGCCGGACCAGTCGCAGACCTCCACCGACACAGTGCCTTTATAGTCCGCTCCGTCGGACGGAACCGAAAACGTACAGCTCCTGCCTGCGGCCGGCTCATAAGATTCCGTTTTTTCCGCAGTCGAGCCGTCTGCTTCCCTCAGCATCCACCGGACCGTGCGGATACCGGATACGGTATCCGACGCTTCCGCCGTCACGGTCACCCGGCTGTCCGCGAACAGGTATTTGAGATCACGATAACGAACCGCATCCATAAAGCCGGATTTTTCTACCGTGCAGGACAGCTTCAGCTCCGGCGCCGTCCCGTCCACCGCGATCCGTTCCGTCCCCGCAGACGTCCGGTTTCCCGCCAGATCCCCGCATCCGACCGCAATCTCATAGACGGCCTCCTCCAGCAAAGGCAGGTAAAAGACAAAGGTACCGCTCCCGGTCTTCGCGTCATCCATCTGCTCAAGATACCGCTGCCAGCCGCCGTCCGCCGCCGGCTTCCCTGTCAGATCGGTGATCCTGGTTTCCGTCAGCGCCCGTTTCAGCTCGTGAAGACGGAAATTCTGCTCCTCCACCTCCAGTTTCAGATAAACCGGTCCGCATTCATACCGGCTGCCGTCCTCCCCGTATACAGAGCCGTCTGTTTTTTCCTGTTTCCGCGTATCGGTATACGATATGCGGATCTGCGGCGCCGTCCGGTCCAGGACGAGCAGTACGCTTTCATACTTTCCCTCTTCGTTGACCGCGGTCTCCCACCTGCTTCCTTCCGCCTGCTCCGCCTTCATGACATTTCCCGCCGGGTCTTCACAGGACACGCAGATACGGTACCGCCCCTCCTCGGAAAGCGTAAAGCTTCCTTCATAGAGCGTTCCTTTCCTGCTCCACTCCACCGCCGGCCGGAACCTTCCCCGGTCCTCCTCAACCGCTTCCACATAAAATCCTTTCGGCTCTGCGCCCCCGTGCACCGGCTCCGTGCCGGTATCCCTCACCGACAGGCGCACCTTGATCTCCTCCCGGTAATACGCCGTGTAACCGGTCGCCGGAGCCTGCGCTGTCCGATCCAGGGAAGGAAGCGGCTGCCCGTCCCGGACCAGCCGGGCGGCTTCCCCGTAGGAAACCGTTACTTCAGGCGCTTCGTGATCCAGCCAGAACTCTCTGCTCTGGTAGACTCCCTGGGGCAGTTCTTCCTCCAAAGAACCCCCGCCCGCCAGACGGTTGCCCGCGCAGTCCTCATAGGAAAGTCTCGCCTCGTAGCAGTGCGTTCCCCCGCCCGCTTCTCCGTCGAAGGCACAGGACGCGCGGTGGCTGCGCCCGCTGTTCTCCCAGTGCATCTCGCTTCCGCTTACCCGCTCCGTCTCTTTTCCGGTCTTCCGGTCAAAAAACGCCAACTGTACCCTGGCCGGATCCCAGTATTCCGCATGGTCGTCGATGGAGAAAGAGACGGTCACATCCGCGCCCTCCCTGTTCCGAAACAGCGGCGCGCCCTCGAGTTCCCCCGCCGGCGTTCCGTCGACGGAAAATGCCGTCAGCCTCGGGGCTCTGGTATCCACCACGAGAACGTATCCCGTACAGCGGCCATCCGCCGCTTCCAGTCCGCAGGAATCGTCCCCGGTCAGCGGATTCCCGGAACCGTCCCGGTACTCCACCGTAAACCGGTACTCCGTCTCTGCTTCCTCCCCGGCGGGCAGAGAAAATTCCGTGCATCTGACCGGACCGTCCGCCTGCCATTCTCCCGGAACGACCTCCGTATCCGCCGTTCCCTCCACACGGAGCACCGGCGACACCGGCTCCCCGTTCTCGTCCACATACGCATCGTAATTTTCTTCCGTTAGTATCAGACGGACAGTCCGCGCCTCCCGGTAAAACACGCTCCGCCGTTCCTCATCCACCGCTGCGCTCCCGTAATCCGCGCAAAGCTTCGGACACGTCCGGTCAAAATACAGAATCGTCGTTCCGGTGAAATCCTCCGCCGCTGTCTCCTCTGTCGTATTGCCGGCCAGGTCCTTCAGTCTTCCGATGCACAGACGCTCCCTGGAATCCGGACTTTCGTCCGCGGGCAGAACCATGCTTCCCGCTATCTGCACATACCCTTCTCTCCAGACCCCTTCATGGGAAAAGGACGCCAGTTTCTGCGAAACCACCCGGAGATTGCGGATCGTCGCCTGTCCGTCCGCCGTTTTTATCTGTTTCAACAAATCTTCCTGATCGATCCCGGAAGGTTCGTACCCTTCCCCGGAAGCGCCCGCCTGGTCCCGCACATACAGTTCAAAATCGATCCGGCTCTTTCCAAACAGACGGTCCAGAAATCTCCCCGCCAACTCCACAATTCTGGTATCCGTCAGGCCGTCCGCACCGCTCCCGTCCGAATGGTACGAGACGAACACTTCCGTGTCCGGAGCGGTCCTGTCGACCGCGAACTCCAGTTCTTCCTCCGCAGTCCCTCCAAGCACGTCCGTCACCCGGAAATTCCATCTGTAGCTGCCGTCCCTCATATCGGTCAGAAGCTCCCGAAACGCCTCGGTTTCCCCCAGCACAGCCTCGGCGGAAGCATTTTCCCCGTAGACACAGAAAGACTCTGTTTCAAAATCCTCCAGCGTCCGGAAAATCCCTTCCTCCCCTTCATATTCCATCTTCCTGATTCCCGCAGGTGCGTCCGCGCAGAGCACCGCCTGCGGATCTTCTCTGAAATACAGGGTTCCCCCGAGAGCCGCAGGCTCGGAAAGATAACGGACGGCCAGCCGCGGAGGCGCGCACACCTTCTTTGCGGCAATCGTCACCGTTTCCCCGTCCACGCTTCCGTCCGGCGCTTCCATCGTATAGACGTAGCTTCCGCTCTCATACAGGATATCTTTATAATATCCGTCCTCGCAGAAAAGTACGGCTCCGTCTCTTTTCAGCACCGGCTGCCCGGAGAGCTCCGGTTCTGTTCCGTCTTCCGAAAAGTCCGGCGCTTCCGGGTCTGTTTCACCACCCGAAAGGTCCGGCGCTTCCGGTCCTGTTTCACCGCCCGGACCTTCCTCCTGTACCCGGAAACAGACTGTCAGAGATTCCCGGAAACAGTAATTCTGTTCCTCATCAATCACCGTAGTTCCCGCGTCGCTGACTGCCGATTCCAGCGTCCATTCCGGAAAGACCGCTTCCGGTTCCGGCTCTTCCTCCAGCTCCTCCTCCGGACCGGGCTCTTTCTTCTCTTCTTCGCCTTCCTGCGGTTTCGGAACGGTCGCTTCCGGCTGTCCCGCTTCCGCTTCGGCGGACATCTCCTCCGCCGCCTGCCGACTTTCCTCCGGCGTCTTTATCTGCGTCTCCTCCCCGGTCCCGGCGCCGGCATACACCGGCCCGCATTGCGCCGTTCCCTGACCCGCCAGAAGCAATATAATCATCCCTGCTGCCAGATACTTACGTCCGTTTCTTCCTTTTATCATCTTTTCCTCCCTTTTATGACAGATGTTTTCTCTTCCTCTTCGATTCGTTCATCGGTATGGATCAGCATCACTTCCCGCTCCACATGAAACCCGGTCTCCTTCCGGGGCAGAAGGACGGTCCGCCGCGCTTCTTCCGTATCTTTGCCAAATCTGCGTCCGGACGAGAGACGAAGGTGTTTCCGCGGCTCCCTGCGACCGGACGGCGGATGAGGGCGTTTCCGCAGCTCCCTCCGCCCGTCCTTTCTTCCGCACAGCACCCTCCAGGCCGTGCCGACGTCCAGTTTGACATATAGAAAAACGGTCAGCAGAAGCGATGCGCCCATCCCGGCCAGACAGACAAGGTACAATCTGTGAAACAACTCCATTCTCAGTCCCCTCCCGCTCCGTCCTGCCGCCGGAACGGAGCATCCTTTCCGCTTTTTCCACATACAGACGGAGATTTTCGATTTCTTCCTCCATCTGCCTCTGTCCGCCCCCGGCGGATGACGGGAAATCCCTGTCCAGATGCTCCCGAATCTCCTTCAGCCGCGCCGACATCTCCTCCTCCCCGACTCCGTCTTCCCTGAATACCTCCGCTCTGGAAATGATCTGATTGACCAGCTCCTCGTACATGACGACGGCGGTCCGTTCATTATCCGCTTCCACCAGATTGCCTGCCGTCAGCGCGGTCAGATCGTCCCAGTAATCCCGAAAGCTGACGGAGGCGTCCCCCGCCTCGTCCATCATGCCAACGCGCGAATAGTAACCCGCGATCGCCGCAAGCCTTTCGGCTCTTTCTTTTTTCTTTTCTTCCAGACTGTCGCAGGCCGCGGCAATCTCCAGATAATTTCTGGCGTTTCGCTTATCGCTCTTCTCTTCGTATTTGTAATAATAAGCGATTCCGGCCGCATAGGCGAACTCGCCGTATCCTTCCCTGTTTTGGCGGAGCGCCTGTTCGTTCGTCTGCTTTCCGTCTCCGTAGGCAATCAGTATGGAGCGAAGCTCTCCGCTCTCCTCCGCCGTCAGCACATGATCGTCCAGAAACGTATTCTCGAGAAGCAGCAGGTAGGCCTCCTCCCTCCAGGGCGACAGATTCACCGCGCTCCGGTAATTCAGAAGCTCGTCCTCCCTGGTGACAGAATTGCCGGCCGCCAGCAGATACGCGTCGTAGTCATGATTCCGGATATCGGCTTCCTTCCATCCGAACACGCAGGAAGCCGCGCCGAGAACGAGCGTCACGGCCGCCGCCGTCAGGAAAACGCCCAGCTTCCTCTTCTGCCGGCTGCGGTAGGAAGCGTCCCATTCCCAGTAATGTTCCAGCGCGTACAGAAGCTCCCCGCAGGACTGATAGCGGTCCTCCTTTCTGATACGGGTGCATTTTAGAAGAATGGTTTCCAAACCGGAGGAAAAGGAAGGGTTGACGCTGCACAGCGGCCGGAGGGAATGAGGACTCTCCCCCGTCAGAAGCTGGAACAGCATCACGCCAAGACAGTAAATATCCGTCCGGGCGTCGCTCTGCCCTTCCTTTTCATACTGTTCCGGCGCCGCGTAGCCTCTGGTGCCGAGAGAAACCGTATCGTTTGTATTCGTCGGCTTGTACTCCCGGGCCGCGCCGAAATCAATCAGCATGACGTTGCCGTCCGGCTTGAGCATTACATTGGACGGCTTCATATCCCGGTAAATGATCGCCGGTTTTCTGGAATGCAGATAGGAGAGCGTATCGCAGAGCTGACCAGCCCAGCGCAGAACCTGTTCCTGCGGCTGCGCCCCGTATTCATTCAGCAGATCCTGCAGCGAACGCCCCTCGATATAGTCCATTACAATCAGCAGCGTATCCCGGTTCTCGATCACATCCACAATACCCGGAAGATGGGGATGGCTGAGCCTTTTCAGCATCTCGATCTCCTTTTTGTTGGCATGCAGATGACAGGCGTCCTGCTTGCGGATCTCTTTGACCGCCCACTGCCGGTTCACCCGTTCGTTCATGGCGAGATAGACCCGGCTCATGCCTCCCCGGCCGATTACATTCAGGATCTTGTATTTTCCGTCAATCACCGTCCCTGTTTCCAGCATATCCTTTTCTCACCGCAGGACGCACTGCCAGTACGGAAATATTGTCCTGCTCCCCCCTTTTCTGATTCAGTGCGACCAGCGCGGCCAACTGCCGCTTCATGGCCTTTTCCCCGTTCATAACCCGCGGAGCGAGCGTTTCCAGCATCTCCGGCTCGCGGACATGGTGGCGAAATCCGTCGCAGCAGAGCACATACACCGCATCCTCGCGGACCGTCCCCCGCTCATACGCCGGACAAAGCTCTCCCGAAGCGCCGACGCACTGCAGCAGCACATTCCGCCTAGCATCCCGCTCCGCCTCTTCTCTGGTCAGCCTGCCGTTCTCCACTTCCCTCTGAACCAGCGTCTGGTCTTTCGTAAGCTGCCGGATTTGTCCGCCGATCTCATACGCCCTGCAGTCTCCCACATGTGCGATATAGTACCCGCCCCTCGCAAAGAGCATGGCCGTCGCCGTCGTTCCCATCGGAGAACGCTTTCTGCTTCCACAGGCTTCCAGCCGCTCATTCATATCCGCCAGCAGCCTGTCCCAAGAGCGCAGAAGCGCGTTCTCCATCGACGGCAGGGACAGAATGCCGGGAAGACTCCGTTCAAACCACCCGGAAAAAGCCCGGACCATCGACGCGCTCGCCAGCTCCCCTTTCCACAGTCCGCCCATACCGTCGCAGACCGCCGCCAGCGCCACCCGCTCCCCTTTGCAGGACGCTTCTTTGAACAGCAGGGAGTCCTGGTTCGGCCCCTTCCTCTTCCCCGCATCCGTACAGCATGCAAACAGATAGTGCATCCGCTTCCTCCTCTCGTCTCTCAGAACAGCCCCTGTTTCCCGTACGTCAGAACGACCGCCAGCAGTATAAAAGGCGCCAGCGGAATCCCCCGCTTCCGGCCGCCCCGCCCCGCTGCCAGAAGCGCCAGACAGACCGCACCTGCCGACAGCATGGCGAAAACAAACACGTCCGCAACCGCTCCGGCTCCGAGATAGAGGCCGGTCACCGCCAGCAGTTTCACATCTCCTGCGCCCAGACCGCCGCCGGACAGCACGGCGCACAGCAGGGCGATCCCTCCGCCTGTGAAAAAGCCTGCCGCCGCGCTTTGTACCGCTTCGTATTCTCCGTCCAGGCCGCTCTGCGCCGTACAGAGAACAATGCCGGCCAGCAACAGCAAAGCCAGAATCCGGTTTGGTATTCTCCCTTCTTTCAGATCCGTCCACGCAGCGAAAAACAGGCCTGTCAACAGGAGAATCCGGCGGCACAGACTGCATAATTCTCCAGTCATTCCAGTACCCGCCTTGTTTATTTAATGGGAATCATTCGGGCGAACGCCCTGAGTTTCTTCTGTATGATATGATTATACTATGTGTTTAATAAAAATGCAAGAAAAAAGAATCCTGACGCGCAGGATTCTTTAAACCTTCTACTCCATGGACAGCAGAATCCGGTCGTTATCGAGGTCCTTTCCGGCGCCGGAGCGGAACCGGTCGAGCAGGCCGGAAACCGTCATCTGCTTCCGCTCCTCACCCTCAATGTCCAGGACGATCCTGCCGTTATCCATCATCAGCGTCCGGTTTCCGAGCTCCAGAGCCTGCTGCATATTATGAGTGACCATCAGACAGGTCGTATGGTTTTTCTCGATGATCTGCCGGGTCAGCTTCAGCACCTTATCCGCCGTTCCCGGATCCAGCGCCGCCGTATGCTCATCCAGAAGCAGCAGTTTAGGCGGCACCATCGTCGCCATCAGAAGCGTCAGCGCCTGCCTCTGACCACCGGAGAGAAGTCCCACCGGCTGTTTCATCCGGTCCTCCAGCCCCATATCCAGCAGGGAAAGCTGCTCCCGGAAAAACACTTTGTCTTTCCGCGAAATCCGGCTGAACGGAATGCTGCCCTTGGACGCGCGTAGAAACGACAGCGCCAGATTCTCCTCAATCGTCATATGCGGCGCGGTTCCTTTCAAAGGATCCTGAAACAGCCGGCCGATGACCCGGCTTCTCCGGTATTCCTGCGTAAATGTGATATCCCTGCCGTCCAGATAGACGACGCCTTCATCCACGTAGAAATTCCCGGCAACCGCGTTCAGCAGAGTGGATTTTCCGGCTCCGTTTGAGCCGATGATCGTGGCAAAATCTCCCGGCTTCAGATGCAGGGACAGATCTTGAACCGCACGCTTCTCATTGACCGTACCCGGACGAAACGTTTTTCCGATATGCTCCAGACGCAGCATGCTAACGCCCCCCTTTCTGCATGGAACCAAGCCTGCGTTTCTCCAAAAGCCCCCATTCCTTCAGCGCCGGAGAGGCAATGGCCAGCGCCACCACCACGGCCGTCACCAGCTTCAGGCATTCAATCGGCACCACCGCGGTTTTCAGAATCACGGCATACAGGAAACGGTATGCAATGCTTCCCGCCACCGCCGCCGCCACGTTGCGCCCGACCGAACTTCTGCCGAATATCGTCTCGCCGATAATCAGGCAGGCCAGACCGATCACGACGATTCCCGTGCCGCTGTTGATATCCGCCGACTTCTGATACTGGCCCACGACGGCGCCGGACAGCGCCGTCAGCGCGTTGGAAACGCACAGGCCGACGGAAATCGTGAACACCGGATTGATCGAGGAGGCGCGCACCATGTCTCTGTTGTCTCCGGTGGCGCGGATGCTCAGGCCGAGCCGGGTGCCCAGAAACCACACCAGAAGAAGCGCCGCCAGCACCGTAATGCCCGCCGCCAGAATCAGCTTATACCAGCTTCCGCCGATGCCCGTGTCCCGCATCATCGTAAACAGCGTCTCCTGTTTTAAAAGACTTACGTTGGAGCTCCAGCCCATCACCATCAGATTCACCGTATAAAGCCCCGTGTTGGTGACGATTCCCGCCAGAATGGACGGAACCCCCAGCCGGGTCTGCAAAAACGCCGTGACGTATCCGGCGCATGCCCCCGCCGCCACCGCCGCCAGAACGGCCAGAAACGGATGACCGGCCGCCGCTACCGTGACTGACACCGCCGCTCCCAGCACAAAACCGCTGTCCGTGGTCAGGTCCGCGATATCCAGCACCCGATAGCTTAAAAAAAGCGCCATCGCAACCAGTGCATACATAAAGCCAAGTTCCAGTGCAGTCTGAATCACATATAGCATAACTGTCTCTTCCTTTCCCAAGGGCCGCCGCCGAAAACGGCGGCCGCTGATTCATGCATCCGCAGAGAAGCTTCCCCGATCATTCCTCGGTCGTCGTCACTTCCACCACTTCTCCCATATCCGCAAATACGGAGTAATCGGCTCCAAGTGCCTCCGCGGTCTCCGTGTTGACGGTAATGATCCCGCCGTCCATCAGATAATAATCTTCCAGACCGTCCATGCCTTCGGTCAGCGCCCGGTACGCCAGATCCGCCGTCTCGCGGCCAAGCTCCGTATAATTTACCCCGCAGGTCGCAAACGCGCCGTTGCGGACGAAGGAATCCGCCCCCGTATAGTGCGGGATGCCCGCCGACGCCAGAGCTTCGTAGATCGCAAGCTCCGCCGACATGATCACATTGTCCGTGGGCGTAAAGACCGCGTCCACCTGCTCTCCGATCAGCGCGCTCGCCGCCGTGATCACCTCGTCGTTCGTATTCGCGGTCTTTTCCACATAAGAAATTCCTTTTTCATCCAGATAGGCCTTTGCCTCCGCAATCGGTTTTGCGGAATTGTCCTCGGACAGAGAATACAGCAGCCCCACCTTCTGCACATCCGGATTCTGCGCCAGCATCATATCCATAATAAACGCCGTATTCAGCGCGTCCGAAGTGCCGGTCACATAGTCGATGCCGGTCATATCCGCACTTTCCGGATCCGAGATCGCCGCGAAAATCACCGGCGTCTTCGTCTCTTCCGCACAGCTTGCCATCACCTGAGCCGCCAGCGTGGCGATCGGAATGACCGCGTCCACTTCCCCGGAGAGCACCTGCGTCCCGATCTGCGTCAGCACCGACTGATCCCCCTGTCCGGAATGGACTACACTGGCGATGGTGATCCCGTTATCGACAGCGATCTGCTCCAGCTCTTTGCAGACCGCGTCGGCGATCTCGTCGAGAGACGCGTGATCCATCTGCTTGACTACCGCTATCTTATAGGACGCGCCGTCCGCCGCCGCGCCTCCTGCACTTTCTTCCTCCCCGGCATCCGCGCCGTTCGCCTTCTCCGCGGGCGTTTCTTTCCCCCCATTGCCGCATCCTGCCGTCATCGCCGCCGCCATTGCCGCTGCCAGTAACACGCTCACTGCTCTTTTTTTCATTTTCTCTTCCTCCGATATCTTAATATTATATTTCAGAAATGAAGAAACCTTTCCGCTGACAATTTTCCTTAGGCGCCCGTATGCATAAGAAAAACCGCCCCAGGTTTTCACCTGAGACGGTCATAATCCATTTATGATCGCGGTACCACTCAAATTGACACAATGTCCACTCTCAATGTACTAACATACATCCCTCATTGATAACGGGTTTGGTTCCCGACAGTTCCTACTCTGATCTCTCATTTCGGGCTGCCCTCGAAAGTCCATTCAGCCATCCAGTCCATACTGCAATCCCACCGCCTGCAGCTCTCTGTGATTTCCTGCGAAAGCCTACTCCTCTTTCTCATCGGTTTCTCTTATTTCTGTAATGTATTCTATGCGAATTGCACGCAAATGTCAACCCCTTTTTTAGACCAAAATTTTTTATTTTTTACAAAAATTTTTTAGATGTCAGGTTCTGTTTGATACAATGCAGGACGGAAAATCCGCCGTACCAACGCCGGGAATAGAAAAGGGACTCATTTATGCCCCGCACAGTCCCTCCATTACCGTCTTCGGCCAGACAATTTCCGGAAAATCGCTGCCGTTCACACTCCCGCCCCGGCAGGCCGGAACAGTGGGAACAGCAGCGAACGATCAGACCGCATCAGCCGCCCATATACTCGCCGATCACGGACGAAAGCGCCGGGAGGATCTGCTGTTTCCGGGAAAGCAGATTGTCCTGGAACGTATACTCCTCCTCCTCGCGGTTCGGAAACGCCTCCAACGCCCAGGAAGCCCGGTTTCCTCCCGCATAGACGACGGAACCGTTTTCCAGTATGCTGGTCAACACCAGTACAGCCAGATCAATCTGTTTCTTGCGGGCAAAATGATCCAGCGCCCCCGTGATCTCCCGCGCGTCCGCCCGCATCTCCTTTGCGGACGGGACGATCACCTGTGAGATCGACAGCCGGCAGGAATGAATCTCGTAGATCTTCCGGTCCTGATTGATCATGTCGGAATAGCTGACGTTCTTCTGATTGGAAGTAATCGTAAACAGTTCTTCCGCAAATTCCTCGATATCCAGATCCGCGATTGCAGCCAGAATATTGGCGGTGGACACGTCCCGCTCGGTAGTCGTCGGCGAATGGAAATTCATGGTATCCGACAGAACCGCGCCCAGAAGCAGGCCGGCCAGATTGGCCGGAAGCAGCATCTGATTCTCCCGGAAGATCGTGGCGATAATGGTCGCCGTGGAACCCACGATCTCGTTGCGGAACGACACCGGCTGAGAAGTCGTGAAATCATTGATCCGGTGATGATCGATCACCTCCAGCACTTTGCCCCTGTCCACCGCATTGACCGACTGGGAAAATTCGTTGTGATCGACCAGAATCAGCTTGCGCTTTCTGGCATCCATAATGTGGTATCTGGAAATATAACCTACAAGCCGGTCCTCCTGATCCACCACCGGATAGACCCGGTAACGGCTTTTCAGCATCTTGTTGCCCACATCCTCCGCCAGTTCGTTGGAATGGAAGGAGATCAGCTTTGTCTTCATGATCCGCTCCACGGACGGCGCAAAATACAGATAACGGGACGTATTCATACTGCCGTATCCGGAACGGATGATCGGACAGTGGTATTCTCTGGCCGCACTGAGCACTTTCTCATCAATCTGATCGCTCCATACGACAATCATCATGCCCGCACCCTGACGGATCAGCTTCACCTGCGCCTCTGTATTCGCCCCCACGATGACAATCCGGTCTTTCACGTCAAAATTCTCTAGACGTTCCAGCTCCGTCATGGCAATGATGCTGACTTTTCCGTTGATATACGCCTCGTCATCGTCATAGACGACCGTACCGTTGATCGTTTTGCGGATATTCTCCGCCGGAGTGTGCGCCAGGATGTCGATCGACATGGCGGTGTCCGCAAGGCCGACCACCGCAAGATCGGACTTGGTCACCATCCCCAGAAGATGTCGCCGTTCATCCACAACGCCGCAGTAGGCGTGATTGTCCTTCTGCATGATCCGCAGCGTATCATAAATCGTCGTATCCGGAGTGATGCAGACCGGTGAATCGAGCGTAATCTCCGAAAGCTTCATTCTGGCGTCCTGCAGCAGAACCGGCTCCTGAAACCCAAAACGGGAAAGAAGATACCGCGTCTCGTCATTGAGCGCGCCGAGACGGCACGGAACGGCGTAGACGCCCATGGAACGTTTGAAAAACGCATAGGCGATCGACGACGCGATGGAATCGGTATCCGGATGACGGTGTCCCGTTATGTAAACTGGCTCTTTTTTTCTCATGTTTACCTCCCTTTGTCCCCCTTTAAGACGGAAGGCTTCTCTTTCAGCCTTCTCCCTGTGAATGTTCCGATTCTGCCGGATGATGTTCCCCTTCTACATACCGCTCATAGCAGAATCGGATAATGTCTTTTCTGGTTACAATCCCGATGAAAATCCGGTTGTCGTCAATCACCGGGACAAAATTCTGATTCATGGCCATACGGACCAGGTCCTCCATCGTCGCGTCTATGGACACGGGATGAATATCCACTTTCCGCTCCACGGACAGAATCGATATATTTTCCGCCGAACGCAGATTCATATCGTACCGCTTTTTCAGAATCCGCAGAATATCCCCCTCCGATATGGTCCCGATATAACGCCCCTGCCGGTCGATCAGCGGGAGCGCCGTATAACCGCTCCGCTCCAGCTTCTCAATCCCCTGGCGAAGCGTCCAGTCGTCATGCAGATGAGCGACCTCACTCTTAGGTGTCAAAAAAAATAATACGTTCATCCTTATCCTCCATGGTCTGTCCTGCCTACATCAAAGGCGCGAGCACTCTCAGAACCGAGGTGATCAGATTGCCGACCATCCCCTGCCTGCAGTCTCCCACGCTCACCTGATGGCATTGGGGGAAGCATTCTTCCATATCTTTCTTCACATCGAGAACCGCTCTGCACCCGTACAGAAACGTACCGCATTCAAAATGCAGATACAGACTGCGGAAATCCATATTAATCGTTCCCACCGTAGCGATCCGGTCGTCGCATACATAGGATTTGGCATGAACAAACCCCGGCGTATATTCGTAGATCTGCACGCCCGCTTTCAGCAGCGGCGGATAATAGGATTTGGCCATGAAAAATACCGTCGGCTTATCCGGAATCCCCGGCATCAGAATCCGCACATCCACTCCCCGCTTCGCCGCCAGGCAGAGCGCGTTCTCCATCTCGTCGCTGATCAGGAGATACGGCGTCGCGATATAGACATATTCTTTCGCCTGGTTCAGAATGTTGATATAAACGTTCTCTCCCAGCGACTCGTTGTCAAGAGGCGTGTCCGCATAGGGCGCCGCATAGCCGTCCCCCTCGAACGGCTCTTCATGCCATCTGTGGGGACGGAAAATCTCATAGTCCAGATCCGGCGTCCGGAACGCATTCCAGACTTCCAGAAACATCAGCGCGAAATTAAAAACCGCATCTCCGTGCAGGCGGACCCCCGTGTCCTTCCAGTGTCCGAAGCGCATCTTTTTATTGATGTATTCATCCGCCAGATTGATTCCCCCGTTGTACGCCGTATGCCCGTCGATGACCATGATCTTCCGGTGGTCCCGGTTGTTCATGACCAGGGAGAGAAACGGCACAAAACGGTTGAAGGCAAGGCATTTGATTCCCTTTTCCTCCATCATGTCCGCATAGTGGAAAGGCAGAAGCGACACGCATCCCACGTCGTCATAGATCAGACGTACGTCAACTCCCTCCTTCACCTTCTGCTCCAGAATCTCCAGAATCCAGTCCCACATCAGCCCTTCCTGGATGATAAAATATTCCAGAAAGATGTAATGCTCCGCCTTCTTCAGATCCTCGAGCATGGCGGCGAACATCTCTTCCCCCAGAGGATAATAGGTCACCTCCGTGTTCTTCCAGACCGGATAGGGTCCGAACTCCCCGATATAGCGGACGTTTCCGGCCGCTCCCGGATCCTGATCCTGTATCTCCTTCAAAATCCACTGATTCTGAGACATGGCGCCGCCCATCTCTCTTTTGACCGCGGCCATCTTCACCGCCAGATTCTTGCCCGGCTTTTTGTTGCCGATCAGCAGATAGAGAATCCCCCCGAACAGGGGAACGCCCATCACCAGAATGATCCACGCAATCTTGTATGCCGAGTTCTCATCCTTCCGTATCAGATACAGCAGGATGACGATACTGATCAGACGGAACAGTACGTTGAAAAATACGGAATAGCTCGTCAGCCGACCCATGAAAAGAACCCACCAGAAGCCCTGCAGCAGTATGGCAAGGCCTACGAGCACCAGCCGGCTCTTAAAAATATTAAATATCCTTTTCATATCCACGCACCGCCAGTCGATTGATCTGCGTCGCCACATAGCCCGCCCCATAGCCGTTGTCAATATTAACTACCGTAATCCCGTTGGCACAGGAATTGATCATGGTCAGAAGCGCCGAAAGGCCGCCGAAGCTGGCCCCGTACCCCACGCTGGTGGGCACCGCGATCACCGGTACGTCCACCAGACCGGCCACCACGCCCGGAAGGGCGCCTTCCATGCCGGCCACCGCGATCACGCAGTTTGCGCCGCGGAACACTTCCAGATTGCCGAGCAACCTGTGAATACCCGCCACGCCGACGTCATACAGCCTGGTCACGTTCGTCCCGAAGAACTCCGCCGCTCCCGCGGCTTCATCCGCCACGGGAATGTCCGCCGTCCCGCCCGTACAGACGACAATTTTGCCCGTCGGCTCCTGTTTTCTGAACTCCGCCTTCAGAAGCCTCGACACCGGTTCGTAGACGAAATCCGGAACCGCTCCGACGACCGCGTCCGCCTGTTCTTTGGACGCCCTTGTGCCAAGCACGTTGATCCGCTCCTGCGCCATGCGCCTGCAGATCCCGACCAGATGCTCCGTCTCCTTCCCCTGGCAGTAAATCACCTCCTCGAATCCCTGGCGGACGTTCCTGTGATGATCGATCTTGGCATAACCCAGATCCTCATAAGGCAGCTTTTTCAAAAGCTCCTCCGCCTCCTCTATCTCCATGTTTCCGGCTTTTACGCCGCTTAAAATCGCTTTAACATCCATTGTACCCGCCCCCGCTGTCCTTTTCCCCGGAGAACCGACGTCCCCGGCCGGACGCCTCCTGCCTGTTCCTCCATCAGTATACCCCCTTCTCCCTCGATTTTCCATAAAATTTTTGTGAACTTTTTGACATTCTTTGTCATTTTCCCCCTTGTCCGCCCGCGCCGGGCGGGAAAGCGGCGCAACTAAATTTTATTCTCCGTTTGACAGTTCTGCCGTATGAATTTATACTAAATGAAAAAGCAATCACAGGAGGAGAGGATTTATGAGTGCATCAAAAGTATACTACACAAACCTGCGGGTGAAGATGGGAGACACACTGCAGACGAAACTGGAACGGCTTCTGCGCAAAGCAGGTCTTCCAACCATGGAACTGGACGGCAAATTCGTCGCCGTCAAGATCCACTTCGGAGAACCGGGCAACCTGGCGTACCTTCGTCCCAACTATGCCCGCACCGTCGTCGACATGATCAAATATATGGGCGGCAAACCGTTCCTGACTGACTGCAACACGCTGTATGTGGGCGGCCGCAAAAACGCCCTCGACCATCTGGAAAGCGCTTATCAGAATGGGTTCAATCCCTACAATACCGGCTGCCACATCCTGATCGCCGACGGCCTGAAAGGAACCGACGACGTATACGTTCCCGTTGAGGGCGGCGAATACGTCCGGGAAGCGAAGATCGGCCAGGCAGTGATGGACGCGGACGTCTTCATCTCCCTGAGCCATTTCAAGGGGCACGAGGCGGCCGGCTACGGCGGCGCGCTCAAGAACATCGGTATGGGATGCGGTTCCCGCGCGGGCAAGATGGAGATGCATTCCGCCGGGAAGCCTTATGTGGATCAGGAACTGTGCGTCGGCTGCGGACAGTGTATCAAAATCTGTGCGCATGACGCGCCCTCCGTCATCGACAAGAAAGCCTCCATCGACCTGAACAAATGTGTCGGCTGCGGACGCTGTATCGGAGCCTGTCCCAAAGACGCCGTGAAACCCGCGCAGGACGAAGCGAACGAGATCCTGAATTACAAGATCGCCGAATACAGCAAGGCGGTCCTCCAGGGCAGACCCCACTTCCACATCAGCCTTGTGATGGACGTCTCACCCTACTGCGACTGCCACGCGGAGAACGATCTGCCCATCGTACCCGATGTCGGCATGTTCGCCTCCTTCGATCCGGTCGCCCTTGATATGGCGTGCATCGACGCGGTCAACGCGCAGGAACCGGTAAAGGGAAGCGCCCTCGAGGATTCCGGACGTCCTTACATCGACGACCATTTCACCTCCGTCTTCCCGGACACCAACTGGAAGTGCTGCATCGAGCACGCGAAGAAGATCGGCATCGGAACCGACGAGTACGAGCTGATTGAAGTAAAATAAAGTTTCGGCCTCCGTTCTGAGGAAGCGGCGATTCCATTGTCGCTTTCTCAGAACTTCCGGCGGATGCGCACGGACCGGTTTCCCTAATTCTCTTCCATATGTATCGTCATCTGCGGGAACGGAATCTCAATCCCCTCCTCGTTCAGACGGTCATGCACCTGTTCCAGAACTCTCCACTTTACGGTCCAGTAGTCCTCGCTCTTCACCCACGGACGAATCAATATGGTAATCCCGCTGTCCCCGAGGTCATTTACCGCAACTACAGGGGCGGGCTCGGCCAGCACCTTATCATCCTGCGCAAGAATCGTCTCGATGATCCGGCGCGCCTGCTTTAAGTCGGTATTGTAGGCCACATCCACGCTCATATCCACTCTGCGGGTCTCGTTGGCAGAGAAATTGGTCACGTTGCTGTTGGAGAGCGTGCCGTTGGGAAGCACGATGTTCCTGTTATCCGCAGAATGCAGCGTAGTCGCAAAGATCGAGATCTCCGCCACGGTCCCTTCACAGCCGCAGGCGTTGATGTAGTCCCCCACCACGAAAGGCTTCAGCATCAGAATCAGGATTCCGCCCGCGAAATTCGCAAGGCTTCCCTGCAGGGACAGTCCGATCGCCACCCCCGCCGAACCGAGCAGCGTGATAAAGGATGTCGTCTGGATGCCGAACCGGGCCATAAGCGCCAGCGCCAGCACCGCATACGCGGCGATCTTGACAAGCGCGTCCAGAAACTGCACCACTCCCGTATCCACGCTGGAACGTTCCAGCGCGCCTCTGAGGAGCTTTCTCAGAAAACCAATCAGCTTCAGGCCGATGAACAGAAACGCAAGCGACCACAAAAGCGACATGCCGCTTGACAGAAGTTTCGGTAAAAATTCTACTAAAATATCATATTCCATTTTATGCTCCTTTCAGCATCAGATGAACCGGTCCAGAAAATCCTGTTCGGACAGAATCTCCACTCCAAGCTCTTTCGCTTTCTTATTTTTGGAGGAGGCGGACATGGTATCATTATTGATCAGGAAGCTGGTCTTCGACGTAACGCTTCCGGTTACCTTTCCCCCTCTGGACTCAATCAGGTTTTTCAGTTCGCTGCGGTTGGCAAAGTTCTGAAGGCTTCCGGTGATGACGAAGGTCTTCCCGTCCAGTTTCCGCACAGACTCGTCCACTTCTTCCACCTGAAGATCCAGTTCCTTCAGCAGATCGTCCAGCCAGCGGTTGTGCTCCTGGTCGGCGAAATATTCCTCCACGCCGGCGCCAATCACGCTGCCCACCCCCGGAACCGCGCTCAGCTCCTCCGCGCCGGCGGCGCGCAGACGGGACAGATCATAATCGTATTCCCTGCAGAGCGCTCTGGCATTGGCAAGTCCGATATTGGGAATCCCCAGGCTGTACACCACTCTCGGAAGCGTCGTGTGACGCGCCCGCTCCAGACTGTCCGCCAGTTTCTGATAAGAACGTTCTCCGAAGCCTTCCATCTGAACGATCTCTTCCCGATAACGGTCCAGATGAAACAGATCCGCATATTCCCGCACAAAACCCGAGGCGATGAATTTCTCCAGCGTCATCTCGGACAGGCCGTCAATGTTCATGGCATCCCTACTCACAAAGAGGGTAAACGCCTTGAGCTTCTTGGCCTGGCAATCCGGATTGGTACAGTAAAGCGATTCCACATCGTTCACCTTCTGAATCCGGGTGGACCCGCCGCAGACGGGACAGGTGTCCGGAATCTCCACATTGCCGCTCCCGGTCAGATTCTCCGCGATCTGCGGGATGATCATGTTGGCTTTGTAGACGGTGATAGTATCTCCGATCCCCAGCTTCAGGCTTTTCAGGATACTTACATTGTGGACGGAGGCCCGGCTGACCGTCGTCCCCTCCAGTTCCACCGGTTCGAAAACCGCCACCGGATTGATCAGGCCGGTCCTCGAAGGACTCCACTCGATCTCCCGCAGACGGGTCTCCCGCAGCTCGTCCTGCCATTTGAAGGCAACGGAGTCCCGCGGAAATTTGGCCGTGCGGCCCAGAGACTGCCCGTAGGCGATGTCGTCGTAGACGCAGACCAGTCCGTCGGAAGGAAAATCGTTGGCCGTCACCGCCTGGGAGAACTGCTGTACGGCCTCCCCAATCTGCGCGCCGGTCACTTTCCGGTATTCCACCACGTCAAATCCCTGGCTCTTCAGCCAGAGGAACTGCTTTTCCCGGGAATTATCAAAGTCCGCCCCCTCTGCCCGCACCAGCGCAAAGGCGTAGAAATACACATTCCGCTTTGCCGTAATCTCATTGTTGAGCTGGCGGACCGAGCCGCTGCACAGATTTCTCGGATTCTTGTATTTCGCCGCCTCGTCCGCAATCTCCGCGTTGATCTTCTCAAAGTCCGAATAACGGATCACCGCTTCCCCCCGCAGAATCACTTCTCCCCTGTGAGGAATGGACAGCGGTACGTTCCGGAATACCCGCGCATTATTGGTAATGACCTCTCCGATCTCCCCGTTTCCGCGAGTAACCGCCTTCGCCAGCACTCCGTTTTCGTAGGTCAGCACTACCGTCAGGCCGTCCAGCTTCCATGAGAGCAGCACCTCATGCTCACCGGCAAATTCCGCCAGCGCCTCCGTCTCTTTCGTCTTATCCAGAGAGAGCATGGGCGTCTCATGCCGCTCCTTGGGCAGCTCGTCCACCGCTTCATAACCGACAGACACGGTAGGGCTTCCCGCCAGCACAATTCCCGTCTCCTTCTCCAGCCCCTCCAGTTCCTCGTAAAGCCGGTCGTACATCAGATTGCTCATGATCTCCCGGTCTTCCTGATAGTAGGCTTTTGACGCCTCTTTAAGCTGCTCCGCCAGCTCTTTCATGCGCTCCAGTTGTTCCAAATTACGCGTCCTCCTTTTCCGGCTCCTGCAAAATTTCCTGCTCTTCCCGGTCAAGCCTCCAAAGAAGCTCTGCCAGTTCCTCCTCCGTTACGTGCCGCCATGCGCCTGTCTTCAGGTGATTCAGGCGGATATTCATGATTCTCACCCGCTTCAGTTCCTGTACATGAAACCCCAGCTCCCGGCACATCCTGCGGATCTGACGGTTCAGCCCCTGTGTGAGAACGATCCGGAATTTTCTCCTGCCCAGACGCTCCGTCCGGCAGGGCCTGGTCGTCACATCCAGCTCTTTCAAATAGACGCCCGCCGCCATGTCCCTCAGAAAACGATCGTTAAACGGCCGGTCCGTCACCACCTCATATTCCTTTTCATGGAAATGCGAAGCGCGCATCATCCGGTTGATCAGCTCCCCCCGGTTGGTCATCAGCAGCAGGCCTTCCGAATCTCTGTCCAGCCTTCCCGCATAAGTAATCCGCTCCGGATAGTTCAGATATTCAATGATGTTCGTATCTCCCCCCTGGCTTACCTCGGAACAGACAATCCCCCGCGGCTTGTTGACCGCCAGCAGAACCGTATGATCTTTCTCCGCTCTCTGTACAGGCTTTCCGTCCAGCGTCACGATCTGGCCTTCCCCGACCTGAGTCCCCGGTCCGGCCGTTCTGCCGTCCACCTGTACTCTCCCCGCTTCCGCGAGGCGGTCCGCCTCTCTTCGGGAACAGACGCCCGCTTCGCTCATATACTTATTCAAACGCATCCTTATGTACCATGTACCCTTTCTGCCTCCGAACACGCCGGCCGCTTCCTGATCTTCCGTGACTGCGGGGAAGCCTTCCCCCGCAATCACTATCTTACCAAATTCCGGCGCAAAAGACCAGTCTATTTCAGATATGCCTTCAGCTTTTCTATATTTTTTTCTTCAAAATCCATCAGTTCCTGCGCCATCTCATAATATTCCTTCTGTACCGGCTTGTTTTTGCTGACCACTTTCATGAGATCGGTAATCCCTCTGGTATTTCCCTGAATCATCATATCCGCCAGATGCCCGGTGCTGGCGTTCAGGAGGGTATTCATCTGAATCCCGCCCCAGAGCATGGTACGGTTCATCAAGCTGTCCTCCGGGGGCTTCTCTTTCTCTTTGTAATACTCTTTCTGGATCTTTTCCTCCAGTTGTACAAATCTGCATGCCTGCCGGTTCAAATCCAGCGCCAGATCGTCGTCCTCCACCTTGCCGATGATCATATTGATCGTTTCCCGTCCCATCCGGGCATTCCGGTAGCTTTCGTCCAGCACGGCTCTGTCTGCTTCTGTCATCATAAAAAAAGCTCCTTTCCCTTATCGTTGCTGATAGGGTATGGAGCTTTTTTATAATTATACTCTAAAATAATGATTTGTAACAGTCCAAAAGTTATCTGAATTGTTGCGATTATTCCAGATATTCGGTCATGACATAACCGGTCTGGCCGTTGAAATCCACCTTACTCCAGCCGTTCTCATAGGATTCGATCTGCGTGATCGACTCTCCCTGATAGGCTACCGCAACCCTCGCGGATTCGGTGCTTGCCTCCGACCGCACGTTCACTGTGCTGTTCACGCGGGTCTGCCGGTTCTGCGCGGTCGCCCCGCCCGCGGACGGCTCCTGCGGCTCTTCCGCCGGCTCCTCCTCAGGCGCTTCCGGCTCTGCAGGCTCCTCTTCCGGTTCCGGCTCTTCCTCCGCTACCTGTCCGCTGATCTTCTGCAGAAATTCCGCCAGCATCTCGTCGCTCTCCTGCGCTTCCTGATAACGGGTCTTCACATCGTCAAACAAGGCTTTCACTTCCGGATCCTGTTCGAGCTTCGCGATATATTCCTGCATGCTCTCATCCACATCCCCGTAATGGATGTAACGTCCGTCGGGTCCCATCGGCATATACAGGCACTGAATGTCCGGCGCGCTCGTCTTCACATTGATCAGCTTCATATCATAGCAGATAAAGACAATGTAGGAATCCTCTTCCGGACCTTCCTTCGTGTAGCAGGTAACGTTGTCAAAAGACTCAATCAGTCTTGAGCGGTTGCGGATGCTCTCCTTCTCTTCTTCCGTCAGCTCGTCCACGATGGACTCCATCGTCTCCACATCGCCGTTGACAATACTTGCGCAGTACTTTTCAACCAGCCGTTCGATGGAAGCGTGGGTGTTCTCCTCCAGTCTGCTGTCCGCTTCCTCTTCTTCCGCCGGCTGCGGCTCTCCTTCCTCCGGTTCTTCCTCACCGGCCTGAACCGCGTCTTCCTTCGGCGGCTCCGGCGCCGGTTTCTGCTCCCCGCCGTTGCGGTCCTTCAAAAGCATCGCGATAATGATCAGAAGCACAATAATAATGGCAATATATATTCTGTAATCCGTTAATATGTTTTTCCATGCAGGTGAATTGTCTTTCTTCATATATCCTCCTCTATTCTTCCGAAAAATCAAATGCCCCCGCAGCAGGCTGAAAGGGCATCAAATATACAAGGCAGGCAGCCGCCTCGCCCGTTACTCGCGGGAATAAAAAATGCACCTGACAAGATTCGAACTTGCGACACCGGGCGTCGGAGGCCCGTGCTCTATCCAGCTGAGCTACAGGTGCTTGGATGACTACGATGACTATCATACACCAATTTCCCAAATAACGCAACCTTTTTTTGTAATAAAATTGTAACAAACCGGGCGCGGTCTCTCCCGCGCCCGGCCCCGGTTCCCTTAACGTTCTTTAATCTCTCCCGTCTCCGCGGAATAATAATAGGCGTGTCCGCTCAAATATTCCTCCGGGCTTACACAGCTCTCGTTCACTTCCCCGATGAGCCGGTCCAGATCGTCCCGGCCCGTCGACAGGCTTTCCGGGAGCAGAAGAAGTTCATGGACGCTGCTCGGAATCACATAATAATTCTCCCCCAGCTCCTGAAAGCACATCCTCTGCACTTTGGGATCGACGATCACCGCGGCCCCGTACTCCCTGCCGGGGTTGCTGAGAATATACATTCCGCTGCTTAAAGGATCAAAGCCCGCCTCTCCCAGAAACGTCTCCATCGGCTCCAGAAATACCGAAAGCCCCGCCATATTTTTCGCCGCCGCCCGGCACAGCTCTTCGCAGGTGACTCCCCAGTACTCCATATGAGCCGTATAGATCAGCGCCGTGGCTCGTTCCACCACATCCTCCGGTATCTGAAAATGAAACACAATCGCCAGGTCCAGCCACGGAAGCCAGGGAACCTTCTCCAGCAACTGCGCATTCTTCTCGCGGGAGATCAGCCGGCAGAAAATACGTTCCTTCATCTGTTCAAAATCCATGATCTGCTCGATACTCTGCCCGGAAAACAGCCGGCACTCTCTCAGCGTCTTCAGCACCAGATCGGCGGCCGCCTCAAGCTCTGTCTCCATCATCTCCTCACGGTAATATCCGTTTACATAGACGGTAGGATGTTCTCTATGTCCTTCTACACAGTAGGAAAAACCGTCCAGCCATACGTCGTTGTTTTTCAGTACCCGGACTTTCTTGACCGTCTCTCCCTCCCTGAGCCTCTCCATGACCATCTGTTCCAGACGCGTCAGAAAATATTCATATGTCATCTGATTCCTTTCTGTCTCTGTATGTTTTTGAAATGGGAACAAATGCGCGAACCGCATGGGAATGTTTTATATCTATATTTATTGTACCCGATTCCTCCGGGTTTTGCAAGATGAAAATCGAAGCGACATTGACTTGCGCCCGAAAAGCCTTTATAATTTCAGAAAAAGAGGTTATACATATGAAAAAAACACTTTCCAGGTGCTGGCTTATGATCAGTCTGCCCTGCGTTCTGAATCTTGTGCTGCTGCTGGAACGCATGAACGTCCGCGGGATTCTGCATCCCCTCTCCGGTTTTCTCATCACCGTGATACTGCTGGGAAATTATCTGAGACTGCTTCTGCTGCCCGCCGCCGACCGGGTCAAAACCAGTCTTCGCGCCCGGATCATGATTGGCGGCGGAAGGCTGATCTACTGCGGCCTGTACGCCATGGCGGTGCAGGCGGTTCTGTTCTTCCGGTTCTACCTCGTCCGCGGATGGGCACAGCCTCCCAAGGCAGCAGTCCTTGCCGTCAACTCGGTTCTCGCCTGCGCGGGATGTTTTCTCCTTCTGGCGGCCGGAGTTCTGCGGATCATCTGTACCTCCAAACGGCTGGGAATCGTGCGCCGGCTGGTCATGGCGCTGACCATGTGGATCCCTCTGCTGAACCTACCCGTGCTGCTCTATGTCTGCCGGCTGGTGTATGAGGAATACGACCATGAACGGGAAAAGACACTCCTTCGGACGCTGCGTGTAGATTCCGACCTGTGCAGGACGAAGTATCCGCTGCTCCTGGTTCACGGAATCGGTTTTCGGGATCTGCGCTATTTTAATTACTGGGGACGAATCCCGCGGGAGCTGAAGCGAAACGGAGCAACGGTCTATTACGGAAATCAGGAGGCTCTCGGCACAATCTCGGACAATGCGGAGGATATCCGCGGGCGGATTTTCCAGATTCTGAAGGAAACCGGCTGTGAAAAGGTCAATATCATCGCCCATTCCAAGGGCGGTCTGGACGCCAGATACACAATTTCCGCGCTTCGCATGGGGCCTTATGTTGCGTCCCTGACCACCATGAACACCCCGCACCGCGGATGCCGTTTTGTCGATTACGCCTGCCGGCTTCCGGACGGACTGTACCGCCTGACCGCCTCCTGCTTTGACCGCGCCTTTTCAAAGCTGGGAGACCGGCACCCGGACTTCTATACGGCGACCCGCCAGTTCTCCACTGCGGAAAGCAGACGTTTCAACGAACAGATACCGGACGTCTCCCAGGTGTACTATCAAAGCTATACATCCAAAATGAAACATCCCTGGAGCCATCTTCTGCTTGCCGTCCCCTACTGCATGATCCTGCCGCTGGAGGGCGAAAACGACGGCCTCGTGAGCGTAGACTCCGCCAGATGGGGAGACTTCCGGGGCGTTTTCTCCAATACCCGTACAAGAGGAATCTCCCACGGGGACATGATCGACCTCAAGCGGGAGGATTACGCCGGCTTTGACGTCGTGGAAACTTACGTGCAGATCGTCTCGGAACTGAAAAACAAAGGATTCTGAAAACAGGGCAGAAAAACTGCAGGAATATTTGGCGCTTACATAGAACCAATGAAAGATCAGAAGCTTCTGGAAAAGAAAAGGAAGGGGAAAAGAAGCCGAATGGATAAAACATCATCCGTTTCCGGACAATCCGGTAAAATGTCTGCTGGGAGAATCTCACTGATTCTGTTTCTTTTATTGTTCACTCTTGGGTTCGGCGGCATTGGCGCGGGACTTTGCCATTCTGCACACAGGCAGGCGAAAGCCTATAGTGCGACGGCAGAGGGGAGAGTAATCGAATGCAGGAAAAGTTCCCATATCGGCCGGCATCACCTATTCACCCCGGTTGTGGAATATCAGGTGGGGAATGAGATTTTTACTGGAGAAACAAATGCCTGGTCCAGTTCCAGAACCTTTGAAACAGGCGAATATGTGGCGATTGGATATAATCCGGCCAATCCGGAGGAATTCTATATTAAAGGTTATGATCTGAACATCAGGACCCGGCTGGGAATACTGTTTCTCGGTATCGGCGTGATAATTTTGACGGTTACTATAACCGTTCTGATATTGCACAAAAACAAAATCGACAAAGAGAGAAAGGAAATCATTCGGGCGGGAATCATTATCGGAGGGATTGTTCTCTTTATATTTGCTGGATTTGTCGTTGTGGCAGGACTTAAAAACACCCTGTGTGTATTTGGGGCAATGGGGCTGTTTGCCCTGTATGGGTGGATTCATAATAAACGGATGGAGAAGAAAAAGTAAACCAACAGAAAAAGCCCAATTCTTTTATAAGAAAGAATCAGGCTTTTTCAGTGCTCCCGGTTTTACCAGGGTTTTCCATGTTTTCTTATGGCAACGCCTTTAAGCACCGGACCCCTTGCGGTTTCCGTTATACTCTGGACAGATATTCTCCCGTCCTGGTATCGATCTTGATCTTGTTTCCGGTCTCTACAAACAGCGGTACGTAGACCACCGCGCCGGTCTCCACCGTTGCCGGTTTCGTCGCGCCGGTCGCCGTGTCTCCCTTGAAGCCCGGCTCCGTATCCGTGATCTCCAGTTCCACAAACAGCGGCGCCTCCACCGCGAACACGTTGCCGTTATGAGAACAGATCTTCACCATCTCATTCTCTTTCACGAACTTGAGCGCATCGCCCACATCATCGCTGTTCAGCGCGATCTGGTCATAGGTCTCGGTATTCATAAAGTGGAACAGATCTCCATCGCTGTACAGATACTGCATGTCCACACGGTCAATACGCGCTGCCGGAAACTTCTCCGTCGGCCGGAATGTCTTCTCCACCACGCCGCCGTTGATAATGTTTTTAAGCTTTGTTCTTACAAAAGCCGCGCCCTTGCCCGGTTTCACATGCTGAAACTCCAGGATCTGATATACGTTACCTTCTATCTCCAATGTAACGCCATTTCTGAAATCACCTGCTGAAATCATTCTGTTTTCCTCCTTACTGTTATGAAGGGACTGCACACTCCCCACACTTTCTACTATTCTATAATAGAACGGGGCAGATTTCAACCTTTTTTTCTGCGGGGGAAACAGTGCGTTTTTCAGGGATTCAAAATCCGGTCCACTTCCTTCTCCACCTCCGGATCCGAACTTTTCCCGGATTTCCCGGATGTAAACCGATTGACCAGATCCGGCACCATATCCAGAATCTTTGTCACCGCATCCTGATTTTTCACATTGACCAGACGGATCGTTCCGCCCTGAATGACCAGCACCGCACTGGGGGAAATTTTGCCGCCCAGGCCTCCGGCGCCGTTGTTCCTGTTCTCGCCGGAACTGGCTCCCGCGCCCACGCCGAAGGACACGTCAACCAGGGGAAGAAGAATCGTATCCCCCACTGTAATCGCTTCGCCTACTACGGTCTTGCTGGAAATAAACTGATCCATCCCCTTGAAAAGGGAAGACACCGTCGTCTCAAAACTGTTGTTGTTCTTTTCGCTCATAAAAACCTCCTGTCAACCATTTTACATCTATAATTCCTGCCAGTGCCGATACATACGGCGAATATCCCTGTTGAAAAAGACGCGCAGGAAAATCCGCACAAATACATAACACCGTATCTTTCCTCTGATCCGCAGATCACCTTTTAAAATCTCCCGCTCGAAATCCGGCCGCAGCTCAAGCTGCCCCGGATACCAGGCGCACAACATGCCGGCCGCTCCCATACAAAGTCCGGTATGAGCAGGGTCGGAAAAACCGAACGTGATCTGTCCCCTGATTTTCTTCGGTCTGGATTTCTTCCACAGATACCGCGCCTCCCGAAGAAGAGCTCCCCGCGCGCGCCTGTGGTCCTCCAGTCTCCAAAATTCCAGAAGAATGTTCTTTCTGTCCCGGAGCTTTTTCAAACGGCCGCCGATTCCGGCGATGCGCTCCCGGAGCTTACTGAACCGGCCCCCGACCGCTGTGAATACGGCGCCGATCTTCGATTGTTTCCCACTCTTCCCGGACGCGCGCTTCCGCTCTTCATGCCCCGTCCTGCGATCGGAACTCCCTTCTTTTAAAACAGGTTCCTCCGGATCTTCTCCCGGAACGCTTCCGCCCGGACATCGTTCCCGCAGAACATTTTCCTCTGCATCCTGTTCATCCGGATACCTTTCCTGCGGAACGCTCTCCTTTGCATCCCGTCCATCCGGATAGCTATCCTGCAAAACGCTTTCGCCCGCATCCGGTTCGCCCGGACATGTTTCTTTTAAAACGGGTTTTTCCGGAACACGTCCTTCCCGGCGCCGCTCTCTGCGCCTCTTTTTTCTCCCCCGAAACCACCTTTTTCTGCGCCCGCGGGAATCTTTTGAGCCCTCCTTTTCCTCCGGAATCCCCCACAGCAGACGGCCGAACAGCCGCACCTTAAGGACCGGCTCGTAACCGGTCTCCTCATCCAGACGGAACCGGACCGTAAATGTCCGAAAAAGCCATGATGCGAAGGCGGATACGCAGAGCTGCTCTTCTCTCTCCGCCTGAATCCGCCACGATACCGCCACGAACAGGACCGCATACAAAAGCGCCAGCAGAAGTCCGCACACTATAAGAAGAATGATTCCCAATATTTTTAAAATTAATAATACGATATGCAGCATACGGATTCCTTTAATCCTCCATAAAATCCTCTGACTGAAAATAAGAGCGAATATCAAAGCCTCCGGTCTCTTCGTATACGTCCCCTATAATCCGTCCGGCCAGCCGAAAAGCTTCCATTCTGCCCTCCGCCACGCCAATGACATCGGTGCACTGTCCGTCGGAGAACAGCGTTTGTCTTAGCATTCCGTTATGAAAGATATCCAGAAGATTCCCCTGCACGGACGCCGGCGTGATGTAATATACACCTGCCATCACCTTTTTCAGAGCCGCTTTTTCACGAATCTTCTCAATATGAGGAGCTGCGCCCGGTCCCAGATACAGGTTCCGATACCATCTCATTTTATCTTGTCATCCTTTCTTCCCGCCCCTGCGGCCGCATGCTGCCCTGCCGCGCCGAGCATCTGCTTTGTAAAAAGAGGCTGTCGTCGCCAACAACCTCTTAACTGCAGTTTTGTATCCGCCCGGACAGATGCTGTGTTAAACCCCTTTACGGTTCCCCCAGAGATTATTTCTCTTCATCTCGATGTACTCGTTATACGCCTTCTCCAGAATCTGTTTTTCATTCGGGAACTTCAACAAATGATAGGCTTCATGAAATTTGTAGTATCCGGAGTCCATAAAATACTCTTCACGCTGTGGTTTGCTGTAATAACTGTCCGACATCATCAGATACCAGTACACATCCTTCTCGACCACATCATCCGGGACCGTAAAGGTATACTGACTCCTGCCGACATATTTCACAATTCTGGCATCAACTCCCGTTTCTTCCCTGACCTCTCTGGCCGCCGTCTCCCGGTGCTCCTCGCCAGGTTCCACCGTTCCTTTGGGCAGTACCCAACCTTCGTACTTGTTCTTGTAATTCTTGTACAGGAGCAGTATCTTACCACGAAATATTACCACACCGCCGCAGCTCGTTGCTTCTATCACTGCAATTCCTCCTGTCGATTGGTGTGTCCTTTAGACTAGCTATAGTCTATCACCTTTTTCAGATGTTGACAAGGCTGGGTTATGGAAAAAATATCTAAACCGGACCGGAAGCGGTTACTGTTCAAGCCCACGCTGCCCGGACGCCCGACGCGGGCGGATCCTCCTTCCAGACCGCCCGTTACTCCAGCAGCCGTTTCAGCAGTTGTTTTCTGTTGTTGATGAACATCTCCGTCACCTGATAACTGTCCGTATCCTCGTATTCGCACGAATGTACCGGGCCGTCGTCGAAGGTCCGGATGTCGGCTCCCGGAAGTCCGAGCAGGATCGGGGAATGGGTGACGATGATAAACTGCGACTCCTGCCTTACGCATTCGTAAATCTCCATCAGAAGCGTCAACTGTCTTTGCGGAGAGAGCGCCGCCTCCGGCTCGTCCAGCAGATAGAGGCCGTTTGGTTTCAGATTCCTCTGGGCGACGGCGAGAAAACTCTCCCCGTGCGACCGCTCGTGATAGCGCTGCGACGGATGCAGAAGATCCGCATACTCCTCTTCTTTGGTCGCCACGTTGTAAAAGCTCTCCGCCCGCAGGAAATATCCCCATCCGGCTTTGCGGTATCCTCTTGAGATCCGTATGACATCGCACAGCTCCGAGTGGGAATCACGGGTGGAGAAGCTGTAATTTTTCGTTCCGCCCTCCGGATTGAAACCGTAAGCGACGGCAATGGCCTCCAGTATGGTCGATTTCCCGCTCCCGTTCTCCCCCACGAAAAAGGTGACGGGACTGGTAAAAACCATCTGCCGCAGCCCCTGTATGGCTACGATTTCTCTCAGATAACTGCTGCGCCCGATGCGGTCCCAGTCGATGGAAATGCTTTGGATAAACAGATTGTTCATGTGATCCCCTTTCGCTCCTTCCGGAAATTTCCGGTATCTGTTGTCTAATTTAACACCTGCCCGGAAATAAAGCAAGCCCCGGGCGGGGCCTGCTTATTTCTGAATCTTACTTTCTGTATTCTCCTGTCTGATCCGGTGTTTTATCTTCCGGTGTTCTGAACCACTCCATCTTCCTCTGAACAATCCGGAATTTCACCGTTTTCCTCCCGCCGTAACTTCCTTTTCCTCTTACCGTCACGGAAGCGGTTCCTTTCTTTATATGGTTGACATAACTATCCTGGACAATCTCATAATCCGTACCCGGATTCAGCGTCTCACGCCCGACTTTTACGACAAGAGCCTCTTCCCTGAGAGTGATCTCCCGCCCTGTATAAGTCTGCGCAGGAATCGTAATCTTTGCCCTGGCGAAATTCAGTTCCGTAATCCGGTACTCTGCTTCGAGCTCCCCGGTATAGGCTCCGATCCCTGTCACCTTCACTTTCACCGTCTCTCCGGCCTGCACTTTATCCTGTTTCGTCAAAAGCGTACCGTCCGGGCGCGTATAGACAGGACCGACATAATCTTTACCTGCCGTCAATTTCCTGCCGTCTGCATCGGTCAAAACAGGTTTGCTGACATACCCTCCGGCCCGGTTTGCATACGCTTTGTCCGAGACGATCAGTTTCACCGGACTTTCCCCGTCATCCAGAGCTTTTGGCAGGATAGTAAATTCTTTTGTAAACGTCCCTTTATAATTTCCTTTTCCTTTGACGGTAAAGGAAGGCATATTGCGCGTACCGGACGTGGTAACCGCCCGATTGCCGCGGTAGGAAACGGTATAATCCTTTCCTTCCGTCAGTTCCGCACCCTCACAGAAAAGCGCGGGCGACGGCCTGCAGCCGCCTTTCATGTATTTGGACTGAATCTCTCCTTTCAACTGCTCTTTGAGACTTTCCGTCAGATCACAGGGTTCGATGCGAAAGGTTTTTCTTACCGTTCCTGTGTAAGCGCGAAGGCCCGTCACCGTCACGGCCGCGGTGCCCGCGTTCACATTGCCCGTATATTCTGCTCTATAATCCACTCCCTCTGTCAGAACCTGATCGCCCATTCTTACGGTAATCTCCGGTTCCCGCGGCGTGCCGTCGTAGATCACTCCCGTAATCGGATCCACCCTGGCCGATTTGATGGACGTTCCGGTAATTTTGAAGGTCGCCTTCTTCGTCCCTGCATAATCCCCGATGCCGGTCAGAATCACCGTCGCGGTGCCCACTTCCACATTGTCCGTGTATTCCGCCTCATAGTCGACACCCGCCGTCAGTTTTTTCTTCCCGGCAGAGACGGTCAGCGCCGGCTTCTTCTCGTTTCCGTCGTAAGACTCGTTCGGAATCCGCTTCACGGATACTTTTCCCATGAGGTTCTTGTCGGTCACTGTAAAAGTTACCGTGCGGTTCCCGGTAAAATTTCCTTTCCCCTTGAGAACGATCTCATATTCTCCCGGCGCTTTGAAAGCATCCGGCTTTCCGGTCTCAATATCCGGATAAGAAACCGTAAAATCTCTGTTTGCGGACAGTTTCTTTCCTTTGAACAGGAGAATCGGAACCTTTCTCTGCACTTTCCGGTTATACGCCGCGGTCATGTTTTCAGCCGTAACGTCGGCACTGTTCAGATCAACGGCCCTGATCGCGAACACCGCAGTATCCACATCTTTATAATTTCCTTTTCCTTTTACGGTCACCAAAGGAGCCGTTTTCAGATCGGATGCATCGTTTGCCTTCTTATTATTTTTATAACTGACGGTGTAATCCTGCTTCTCGGTCAGTCTTTTGTCATGATCATAGACGCGCACAGCAGGTTTTATGGCTGCGCCTGTGTACAGATAACTTTCTTCCACCCCGGCAATCCAGAGACCGTCCGGAATCTTTCCGTCGGAAGGAACGTCCTCCGGCAGTACATCCCCGTACACACTCTTCTTCCAGCTTGCCGTCAGCGTCACATCGTATCCCGGCATCACGAACGTCGTCTGCGCCTGGCTGCTGTCCGCAAACGTTACTCCTTCCGGAGCGCTCCAGCCCGCAAACGTGTAGCCCGGCCGGCTTCCCGCGTTGATTTTTACCTCGCTTCCCGGCGCATACCTTCCCGCTCCCGACGCTCCTTCGACTCCTTCCAGTGAGGCCTCGGCAAAGGTCACTTTATATGTTATCTCTTTCCAGTTTGCCGTCAGCTCCACATCGTATCCCGGCATCACGAACGTCGTCTGTGCCTGGCTGCTGTCCGCAAACGTCACGCCCTCCGGAGCGCTCCAGCCCGCAAACGTATAGCCCGGCCGGCTTCCCGCATTGATTTTTACCTCGCTTCCCGGCGCGTACCTTCCCGCTCCCGACGCTCCTTCGACTCCTTCCAGCGAGGAAGCGGCAAACCTCACCTCATACGTGGGAATCGCGGCGAAACGCTCCACATCCTGCAGAAGCAGACTTCCGTCCGACCCGCTCTGTTCCGGAACTGCCAGTTCTCTTCCCTGATAAGTGATGCTTTCGATCTTTTCCTTTGTGAAACTGTATCCTGTTTCAGGTATCAGCTTTACGGAAGCGGTATATGCTGTATCAGGCTGAAAAACAATGCTGGGCGGAGACCAGATCACCTGAGCCGTATAGAAGTCACTGTCTTTCGTATCCAGCATCCGCACAGGAGCCCCTCCGAGCACCGGAGCGGCAATTGCCTGATCAAGGGTAACAGAGGCCTTCTCAACCTCGAACGACATATCTCCTCCGCCCCCCAGAGAAACACCGTAATAGTTCGGCTTGTAGGATTCATTCCCCAGAAAAGCGGCCTGCAGCCCATGCTGACAGCTCTCCCAGAGAAGATCGTTCATCGGCAGGAAAAGCGTTGCCCTGCCTTCTTCATCTGTGACCGCGGAAGCAACGGTCTTGTAAGGCGATATTTTCCCGGCACGTATCTCCACCGTCGCCCCGGAAACAGGCGCCTGATTCTGCGCATGCAGTCCCAGATGAATGGTCATCTGATCGCCGTATCGATAGGAGGGCTGATCGAAATGAGGAGCGTCCAGATATGCCTGTATTCTTCCGTCACCCTTTTTCACCTTAACCGTATCACCGTCTTTTACAAGCACAAAACGATCCAGATCGGAAACAAAGCAGGCGGCAGATTCCAGTTCTTTGATGCCGTTGCCCTGCAGCAGGACTGCGTTTTCCCATTGCTCATCTGTGATGCCCGACCCTGTACGGCCGATCTTAATGGGAGCGGACGCACTCGCCGAAACCTTCCCCACTTCTGCTGCCGGAACCTTTCCGTCACTCTTCTCACCAAACTGATACACAATGCTCCCGCTTCCTGCCAGTTCCCCAATAGAAATAGATGTCAAACGGACCGGGAAGAGCGCGACTCCCGCAGTACCCGTATCCAGCCGGCCCAGTTTCACTTCTGAAACAAAGACACCCTGATCTTGCTCTCCTTGAAAAGAAACCCTGCAATTCTCAATACGGACCTGGTCTACATCACTCAGGTATGCACTGTAATCGTAGCTGATCTCCCCGATGCCGCTAAAATCGGCGGAAACGCTGCCGGTAACGCCTGCACCTTTGAGCCCGTCTCCAAGACCCGGCAAAACCTTCACGCTTCCGCCCTGAACAGACTGAGTCAGGGAGACCCGGAAAACAGCGGAACCCACGCTGCCGCTTTCACCCGCGCCTCCGCCATAAATCGAGGTGCCCCCGGAACGCTCCCAGCTTCCGCTGATGATGATCTCTGCCTCACCGACACTGCCATTATAGCCGCCACCGTAGCACCAACCGCTCGGCTCTGCACACAGTTTCAGAACCGCTTTCTGTACGGTCCCTTCTTTTCCGCCTCCATAGACGTTTGTAAAGTCATCTGTCATTTCCAAGAGCGAAACATGCGTACTGTTTACCGTATCCTTCTCTCCTCCTCCATAGACCCAGCCCGCATCTCCGCCGTTTATAACAACCTCTGTGCTTTCTACAGAACCCATATAACCGCCGCCGAATACCGTTCCCTTATCTTCCGCTTCGCCGTCAGAAAGCTTCGGACCCCATATTTCCGCACCCTTGTTGACTGTAACCTGCGCGCTTCCGGTGACATTGGACTGATTTCCGCCGCCGTATACCCATCCCACCGTACCGCCGTTTAACGTAACACAGGTATCACCGTTCAATGTACCAGAAAAACTTCCCCCAAAAATACAGTTAATCGTTCCGCTTTCCATCACGATGGAGGTATTCCCGGTGTGCGTGTTGTCCCCATCGTACCACCCGCCGTAAATCGCGCACTCGCTGACAGCAACTCCTTCGGACAGCAGATTGCCATCCGTATCATAGATCCCGGTAACGCCTTCCACCTCTTTGATTACAATGGACGTACCGTTGGCAAAGACAAAACCATCATACTGCATATCAATCGGACTCCCGTTTCGGGCCTCGGCATTGCTCTTCGCTGCCCGAACAGCGTGAGGGTCCGACTCCCCTTCCGACACAGGCTCTTCTCCGACAACTGCCTCACCCGTTGCTGCCGGAGCTCCCTCTGTCTGTCCGGACACAGCAATTTCTGTCCTCTCCCCGCTGCCTTCCTGCGCAGATCCTTCTCCGACAACCGCCTCACCCGCTGCCGCCGGAGCTCCCTCTGCCCCCGCCGCATACAGCGCCGGACCGGGAGCCGAGACGGCAAGCGCCGCCGCAAGCATCCATGCAGAGAATCGCTTCCCCACCTGTTTCATTTGTCCTGGCATCATTGATATTCCTCCTGTCTCACACTTTCTTTCCCCATCAGCTGGGGAACGTCAAGACCCGCAGCCGGCTGAATCACTGCCCGCGGGAATCCATATCTCATCCTGATTTTATGCTCCGCCCCGTTCTCCTGCCAGTGCCGATTTTGTAAAAAAGACTGCAAAATTCGTAGTTGACAAAATACATATTTTATGCATATTGCCATTTTTTCGTATTTCTTATATACTGTTTTTAAGAATTTCCGGAATCGTACACTCCGGAGAATCACAATGGAAAAACTGAGAGGAAACTCTATGAACGAACTAAGAATTATCGTCTGTGAAGACGAACCGGAAGAATCCCGGGAACTGCGGAAACTGATTGCGGACAGCGGAATCAATGTCCGCACAGAAATCTACGAAAGCGGGGAAGCGCTTCTGAACGCGTACCGTCCCGACATCTGCGACCTCATTTTCATGGACATCTACCTGTCCGGTTTATCCGGTGTGGACACGGTGCGGGCCATCCGTGAAATTGACAGCCGCGTCCCCATTGTCTTTACCACCACAAGCACCGACCATGCTCTGGACGGCTATCGTCTGGACGTTATGAAATATCTGGAGAAGCCTGTCACCGCGGACGAGGTTCTGGACGCGCTGAACCTGGCCCGGCTCAGGCGCAGAGAACTTCCCGGACTGCTGCTCTTTGACAACCGCAGAGAGTTATCTGTTCCGTTTGCCCAGATTCTGTATGTGGAACAGAAAGCGCATGATCTTTATTTTCATCTGACCGGAGGACGCATCCTGAAAGCCCGCGGACGCCTGGATGAGATCGAAGCTTCCTTCCCCACATCTTCTTACCTTCGCTGCCACAAAAGCTATCTTGTAAATCTTGCTTTTGTGACCGGTCTGGATAAAGAACTGATCGTTTTTCATATGCAGGACGGAAGCAACGTCCATATCCGCCGCGAAAATCTGAAAAAAGCGAAAGACGCATGGGAGAACTGGCTTTTTCTTATGGCACGAAAGGCGGGAAATTATGAGGAATAAACTTCTGCCTGCGGGAATTGTGTTTCTCAGTCTCCTGCTCCTTGGATATACACTGTTTAATTCTTCCGCACAGGGAACGGATTCTTCCGTCCGTGAACTTACAGAGTGGACGCTTGACGACGGTACAGGAAATGCCTCCTGTGTAACGCTGCCTCTTACTTTAAAGGGACTTGCCCCCCGCACCCCTGTGTCGTTTACCGCATCCGTGTATCCGAAAGCGGGCAGCCATATCTATCTGAAAACCGTATACTCTCCCGTCCGCGTCTATGCGGACGGAAAACTGATCTTTTCCTACGGACAGGACGGGACCCTGCCTGCTTTTCTGCAGGATCCCCCTACCAGGGTTGAACTTCTGCCCCTTGAACAGAATACCCGATCCGTCACACTGCGGCTGGAATTTCTCTCGCCCTCCCAGCGAAGCTCGCTGACAGTCTATCCGGTTCTGCTTGGAACCTCCGACGCGATTCTGGAAAAACTTTTTCACAGCATGGGCTTCACTCTGCTCTTTTCGATCGTGCTGATCGCCCTCGGCATCCTTTTATTCCTGACGTCGGTCATCCTCACACGCTTTGACCAGGCAGGCATCGCTCTGTTCCGGCTTGGATTTTTTTCCTTTCTGGTCGGCATATGGATTTTCGGAGAGTGCAATCTGACCGGACTTTTTATTGACAATCCGGCCCTGCTGTACCTGATGGCCTTCCTCGGGCTGTTTACGCTCGCCGTCCCCCTGCTGCGCTTCGGCTGCGTCATCTTACCGTCCCCCGGCTGTCAAAGAATACTGAAATGCCTGAGTGCCGTTCTGGAGCTTTCTGTCTGCGCGGCCGTCCTGCTCCAGCTTACGGGAACGACGGCGCTGTCGCGGAGTATGTATCTGTTCCACCTGCTGATCCCGTCCGCTCTGTGCGCCTTTGCCGGATGTATTTTCCGTGAAGCTTTTCGGCGCAAAGAACGCTTCGCCCGGCAGCTCCTCTTTCCCATCACGCTACTGGCGGTATTTTCCATCCTGGAACTGGCAAATTATTATCTGCCCGGGCGTCCGGCACAGATTTCCTTTTTCTTTCAGACAGGCATGCTTCTTTTCATCTGTTCCCTGTGTGTCCTGTGCGGCAAATTTACGCTTCATTCTTTACAGACACAGGCCAGAAACCGTCAGCTCTCTTATGAGCTGTCCCTCATGGAAAAGCTGATTCAGGCCCAAAAAGAACGCTATGACGTCCTCTCCAGGACCGACGCTTCCATCCGTGCGCAGAGGCACGATCTCAAGCATCAGCTCACCGTCATCCGAAGCTATCACGAAAACGGACAGCGGGAAAAGCTGTCCGAATATCTGAATCTGCTGATCGCGGACATTCCGGTAAACCGTACGGTCCGTCTGTGCGAGAATGAAGCCGTAAATGCCGTCGCCGCACACTATCTGGCGGTAGCGCAAACATCAGGAATCTCTTCCCTGTCCATCCGGCTGGACATCCCTTCCGATACCGGGCAGGTACCGGAAAGCGACCTGTGCGTGCTCATCGGCAATCTTCTGGAAAATGCCGTCGCCGCCTGTCAGGAATCTTCCGGGGAACCGCCCTTTATCCGTATGCAGAGCCGGCTGCAGTATGGAATCCTGACCATCACCATGGACAATCGCTGCCGATTTGCCAGGCCGACGGCCGACGGACTGTTTCAGTCGCAGAAACCCGGCGGAGGAACCGGGCTTGTCTCCATCCGTTCCGTGGCCAAACGCTACGGCGGGGACGCCCGGTTTGAACTGAACGATCACGTTTTTTCCTCCTCGGTCTATCTGCACATCTGTGACTCTGTCCCTTCCGGGAACGACTGCTGATACATCCGGAAACGTTCCCGGACAGTCACGGATTGCATCTTCCGCACGGAGCGTACCCCTGCGCAAGCAGTTCGTCCCTGCTGCCTGTATACGGCAGTCTGTTGGATTCGTCCATTTGTTCTACACCGCCGCAGTCCGGACGATGGAATTTCTTCGTATTTGTATTCAGTATATAATCGGCGCCCTGCGGCTGCGGATCCTTTTCTGCCAGTCTGCTCTCGCCGGTCGCATAATCAATGGTGACTCCGGGCTGAACATTATAGGCATAGACGCAGAACTCAATTTCCTCCCCCTGATCCTCCACGGACTGCGCTTCCATCAGCACCCCGGAAGCCACCAGATTATCGCCCTCGAATACCGGCGTTACCCGATACATTACGTGATGGTCTGTCTCTTTTACATAGTCTGCGACCATATTTTCAAAAGGCAGCATGCCGTCTACGTTCATGTATCGGGTTCCGGTGATCAGATTCTTCTCGTTTGCATTCTCGCCGGCCAACTGAAAGCCGATCAGGTGGCATCGGTTATATAAATATCCCCCGTCAACATGATCGTACTCCACGTTAATCCAGCCGGAAGGCCTGATCTGGCGGATGCTCTCACGGGCTTCTGTCGGCATCAAATCCGTGCCGATGCACGCCCAGGCAACTCCGCATCTGCCCAGATGGTCCAGATCGCTGTACGATTCAAACGAATCGGTTGTTAAATCTTCCTCTGAAAAATACGGTTTATTGTCGTTGACCACAACATAAGCCTGGCCCGTATACGCCTCAACATCCGATACGGAAAAAGCGGTGCCCGGCAGTTGCGCACGCGTCTGCGCCGCATCTTCCTCCGGAGTTTCCGACCGCGGCTCATTAAGCCCTTTTATGGCCGGCGCCTCCGCCGCCTCCGTCACTACCGTATCCGCCGGTTTCTCACTCCCGGATCCTCCGCACGCCGACAATGCCAGCGCAATGCTCAAAAGGGCTGTCAATAACCATATGTTTCTCTTTTTCATCTTTTGTAAGTCTCCTTTGTAATCGTTACTGTTCACACCTACGCCGGTTTCAGCCTGATGCGGGCAGCTCATCCTGAAAGACCCATTGAAGGGCGCCGGTCCTTAGGCGCGGTTTTTTCGCGCCTTAGTACCGCTGCGTCCCTTCATTAAGCGCGAGCGGGGTCTGGAAGGATGATCTGCCCGCGTCGGGCGTCCGGGTAGCGTGAGGGTGAACAGTAACTTGTAATCCTTTCATCCCGGGATCCGGCGCTAACGACCGGCTTTCTTCATTTTGTAAATTTCCTTCGTTATCCTTTCATGAGAATATCCCGCGAAATCCTCCGACTGCTCCAATGTATAATTGCCGGTATCCAGCGTAAAGTACGTATCCGCCGGATAAACGCGGTTCCACTTAAACAGTATGAGGGTATCTATTTTCTCTACATACTGAGAACTGTCTTTGTCCTCTGCAAAACAGTAGTCACTGTCCCCGGCTTTCTCAAGACATTCTTCGTCCACTATCACATGGACTTCCCCGGTATCCGCGAACTGCTTTCTGCTGTATGGACTCATCCACAGCTTCGAGGAACCGACCATATTCAAAATATACTCCTGCAGGATGCGGTCTTTGCTCTGTCTGCGGCGGTTAAACGCCACTCCGTTTTTATCGTCAACACATACTATGACAATCAACGCTCTTTCACCTCCTTCCATTTTTATCATCATACCTTTTTATCGGGCACACTGCAAGAATAAAAACAAACTAAGAGAATGGGACGAAACGAGATAAAGTCTTTTTAAAGATTTTCCGGCAATAGAAAAAAAGCGCCTGCAACCGCAAGCGCCAGAGGAAAATCCATAAAATTCATATTGATATTTTCCAGAAAACCGTCTATACTATAGAAAAGGGTGCTACCGCCTACGATGACGGTTAGCCCGGCGTTGTTAAACAGATGATAGCCGCTTAACTTGCCAGGTTGGGGCGGCTATTTCTGCGTCTTATTACTATCTTTACCAAAAGTATATCCGATTCCAAAACAGGTTAAGCCGAAGTTTAATACTGCTATATGTCCCAAAATATCCATGGCTTAGCCCTCCTTTTCAAAAAACACCACAAGCTGGTATCTATGTAATCGGAGGGTCACAGTTCCTCCGGAGAGGGCTAACCGCCACCGTCCTCCCAAAGACAGTAGCACCAATAAATATTCTATCTGATTATAGGTCAAAAATCAACAACTATTCTCCTTACTGAATACTTGTTCTTTTTAATTTTGTGTGCTACCTCATGTGTGCTACTTGTGTGCTATCTGTGTAATACCCGGCAAAATTAAGGGCTTTCCACGACTTCTTGTATCATGGAAAACCCTTGATTTTACGCTATTTTATTCGATTTTCTTAGAATTTTCCGGCGTCCGCCGCTTCCTGAATGGAAACTGCTACCGCAACCGTCATACCGACCATCGGGTTATTTCCCGCGCCGATCAGACCCATCATCTCCACGTGAGCCGGAACGGAGGAGGAGCCCGCGAACTGTGCGTCAGAGTGCATACGTCCAAGCGTATCGGTCATACCGTAAGAAGCCGGTCCTGCCGCCATGTTGTCCGGATGCAGGGTACGGCCGGTACCGCCGCCGGATGCCACGGAGAAGTACTTCTTGCCGGCTTCGTTTCTTTCCTTCTTGTAGGTACCTGCCACCGGATGCTGGAAGCGGGTCGGGTTGGTGGAGTTGCCGGTGATGGATACGTCCACGTTCTCTTTCCACATGATCGCCACGCCTTCCGGAACGCTGTTCGCGCCGTAGCAGTTGACTTTCGCGCGAAGTCCCTCGGAATAGGACTTGCGGAATACTTCCTTCACCTCGTTGGTGTACGGATCATACTCCGTCTCCACATGAGTGAAGCCGTTGATGCGGGAGATGATCTGCGCCGCGTCTTTGCCAAGACCGTTGAGGATGACACGCAGCGGTTTCTTGCGGACCTTGTTCGCCTTCTCCGCGATGCCGATTGCGCCCTCTGCCGCTGCGAAGGACTCATGGCCCGCAAGGAATGCGAAGCAGTCGGTCTCCTCTTCCAGAAGCATCTTGCCAAGGTTGCCGTGTCCCAGTCCTACTTTACGGGTATCCGCAACCGAACCCGGGATACAGAACGCCTGCAGTCCCTCGCCGATGGCTGCCGCCGCGTCCGCCGCTTTTCTGCAGTTCTTCTTGATGGCGATGGCTGCGCCTACAATGTAAGCCCAGCAGGCATTCTCAAAACAGATCGGCTGGATCGCCTTTACCTGAGCGTATACGTCCAGGCCTGCGTCTTTTGTAATCTTCTCTGCTTCCTCAAGAGAAGCAATTCCATAGCTGTTCAGTACAGCGTTGATTTTATCAATACGTCTCTCATATGATTCAAATAATGCCATTTTCGTCTACCTCCTCGGAATTACTCTTTACGCGGGTCAATGATCTTAACCGCATCTGCCACACGGCCGTACTGGCCTTTTGCTTTTTCCCATGCAGTGTTGGGGTCATCACCCTTTTTGATAAAGTCAGTCATCTTTCCAAGGGACACATACTGATATCCGATAATCTGATTGTCCTCATCCAGAGCAATACCGGTGACATAGCCTTCTGCCATCTCCAGATAGCGGGGTCCCTTCGCCAGCGTACCGTACATGGTACCGATCTGGGAGCGAAGGCCCTTTCCAAGGTCCTCCAGACCGGCTCCTACCGCAAGCCCGTCCTCAGAGAACGCGGACTGAGAACGTCCGTATACGATCTGCAGGAACAGTTCTCTCATGGCGGTGTTGATGGCATCGCATACCAGGTCTGTGTTCAGAGCTTCCAGAACCGTTAAGCCGGGAAGTATCTCAGAAGCCATTGCTGCGGAATGGGTCATGCCGGAACATCCAAGAGTCTCGATGAGCGCCTCCTGAATGATACCTTCCTTCACATTCAGGGACAGCTTGCAGGCGCCCTGCTGGGGAGCACACCAGCCGATTCCATGAGTAAAGCCGGAGATGTCTTTGACTTCTTTTGCCTGCACCCATTTTGCTTCCTCCGGAATCGGAGCCGCGCCGTGACGAGCGCCCTGGGTTACCGGACACATTTCTTCTACTTCACGTGAATAAATCATTTGTTTGAAACTCCTTTCAAGTTATCATATTAGGCCCGTAGGGGTAAGGCCTCATATATAGTTATTTTCTCACAATTTTGGCAGTTCGTCCAGCAGTTTTTTCCTGTTTATGAAAAAACTCAGGAGAAACCGTTCTTCAGTTTAAATCTTTCCACAAGGCTCTTCATAAGCTGTGACTGGCTGGACAATTCCTCGCTCGCCGCCGCGCTTTCTTCCGCAGTCGCCGAGTTGGTCTGCACGACGCTGGAAATCTGGTCAATTCCCACCGTGACCTGAGTGATGGAATCCGCCTGATTGCTACTTGCTTCCGAAATCTGTCCGATAATATCCGTCATTTCACTGACATCATTGACTGCCTGACGCAGAGACTGAGCGGTCTCATCGGCAATCCGGGTTCCGTTTTCCACTGCCTTCAATGAATTTTCAATCAAAGCAGAAGTGTTTTTAGATGCTTCCGCACTTTTACCTGCCAGATTGCGGACTTCATCGGCCACTACGGCAAACCCTTTTCCGGCGGCGCCCGCCCGGGCGGCTTCTACGGCAGCGTTAAGGGCAAGAATATTGGTCTGGAAAGCAATATCTTCAATTGTCTTAATGATTTTGCCGATTTCGCCGGAACAACTGCTGATCTCGTCCATCGCCTGCATCATCTGCTGCATTTTTTCGTTGCATGCGTCCATCTCTCTGCTGACGCTGCCGGCCTTCTCATTGGCCTGCTGCGCACTGTCCGCATTCTGATTCACCCTGTCGGAAATTTCGCTGATCGTGGCGGCGAGTTCCTGCACGGAACTGGCCTGCTCGGTTGCTCCCTGCGAAAGAGCCTGCGCTCCGTTCGACACCTGATCGGAGCCGCTCGCAACCTGAGAAGCGCTCTGACTGATCTGCAGTATCGTCTCGTTGAGTTTTCCTGCGATCCCCCGGAAAGAGACGAGCAGCGGATAGAAATTTCCCGTATATTCTTCCTCGCAGACAGAATCCACCGTAAAATCTCCGGCAGCCATTTTCGCAAGGAATTTATTCTCATCATCAATAATAACCCGAAGTTTATGGATTAATCTGCCTACCTGCTCAGCGAGAACCCCCAGTTCATCCCTGGAAGTATAGGAAATCTCTACATCCAGATCGCCCTCCGCCATTTTGACAGCGGCATTCTCAATTTCGGAAACAGGGGTTTTAATCAGGCGTACAATCACAAATGAGAAGAAAACTCCCACAAGGATTATGGCGATGATCACTGCTGCCATAAGACAGACTGCAGTTCTGTAAAGGAAAAAGCTTTCCTCGGTTGCAGAGTCGCTGCCCTCTGTATTATATACGACAATATCATTAAAAGCACTGTTTAAAGAATTATACAGTTCCACGCATTCGCCTTCCAGAATCGCGCGGGCATCATCCGTGCGCCCCTGTTTGACTAATGCCATCATCTCTTCATCCGCTTCATCATACCGGGTCCAGAGATTCATTGCATTGTCATAGAAATCTCTTTCTTCTTCATCAATTAATTCCCCATATGCAGCTAAAAGAGCAGTCATCTCTTCTTTTTCCTTCCGGAGGTACTGAAGACTGGATTCCTCTACGTCATCAGAAATTGCAGTAAGATATCCCAACTCATTCAGCCGGATATTGGAAAGAGTAGCTGTCAGGTCTCTTGCCTTGTCAATACTGGGAAGCCAGCTTGTTGAAATGTCACTTGTTATGTCGTTCATCTGACCCATAAGATAGAATGACATACCGCCGATAATAAGCATGCCGGTCAGCGCAACTCCTATGAGAATATAAAGTTTTAATCTGATTTTTAAATTTCGTATGTAGTCAATCATATCTCCGGTCTCCTTTGAATATCCCATTATCCACAGCCGCCCACACAGAAACTAATCATTATTTTTTATACTGCCTGTTTTCTGTGCAGCATTTAGAAAATATATCGGCATGTCCAGCCTGTTTTATAAGTAAAACAGAAAAATAAGTTCAGCAGGTATAAATCTTCAGAACCTGTCCATATTGTTCATAAGCAGATGTTGCACAGGCAGGAGGAGGCTTATTATGAAACGCATTCCCAGACACATCGGCATCATCCCGGACGGCAACCGGCGCTGGGCCAGGCAGAACGGACTGAAAAAAGAAGAAGGCTACGCATATGGACTGGAGCCCGGGCTGAAACTGCTTCAGGCGGCGCGGGCTTACGGGATTCAGGAGCTGACCTATTATGGATTTACCGTAGACAACTGCAAGCGTCCGAAGGAACAGGTCGCTGCCTTTTCCGACGCCTGCGTTTCAGCGGTCAAACTGCTGAAACAGGAGGCGGCAGAACTGCATGTGATCGGCAATACCGGCTCCCCCTGCTTTCCTGCCGGACTCCTTCCCTATACCAAAGGACGTCCGGAGCAAAGCCGCCGGAAAGACGCCCTGAGAGTCAATTTTCTTGTAAACTATGGTTGGGAATGGGATATGAAAAACGGCTGGGCCTCCAGAGAGATCCCCCGCATCGATCTGGTGATCCGCTGGGGCGGAATGTGCCGGCTGTCCGGCTTTCTGCCCCTCCAGACCGTCTATTCTGATTTCTATATCGTCAAAGAATTGTGGCCGGATTTTCAGGAATCACAGTTTGCAGAGGCCCTTAAGTGGTATCAGAAGCAGGACGTCACCCTGGGCGGGTAAGGCGATCCCCGCGTCTTCTTTAATCTCCCACTCTTGTATCCTGTGCATTCCCCGCCTCCGGCAGATACAGCCGCATGCCCGGCATAAGCAGTTCCATTCCCTTTCCATAGAAAAGCGCTCTCTCCACGGTCCCGTCAGCCGGCCGTCCTCATACTCCGCCTGATAACCGCGGTCAAAGAAAAGTTCCTCGCTGTAGCCATTGGGATCCGACCCCACATTTCTCCGGTAGGTCAGGCACCGGAGAAGTCTGCCCTCCTCATCATATTGAAACTCACTGTCCTCGAACAAATACCGGAAACCGATATAATACCCGTCCTCATATGGGATGCTGTTGGATTTATAATACAGGTACCGGCGTGCATGCCCGGCATCGTCCCGTTCATAGATACGCTCTTCGCAGTAGCTGCTGCTGTCCCCCAGAATATTTGCCGTATATCCCAGAGCATAGAGCAGGCGGTTCTGGCCGTCAAACGTTGCATGGCAGGACTTTGCGATCTCTTCCGCCTCATAACTCTGGTTGACCCAGAGATACTGACTGCCAAGGCTGTCCGGGCGGATGGGCTGCTCCTTATCATACGCGAAAGTCTCCTGGCTGACCAGGCGAAACCGGTCGTCCTCTTCATAGATCTCATGAAGCTGCCCCTCGGAACGTTCTCCTTCCTCCCTGCTGCCCGCGGCAAAGACACGGCCTCCAAATGCGTATAAAATTCCTGACAGAAGAAGCCCCATACAGACGATGAGCTTCCACCGAACCGGGATATCCGTCATGCTCATTCCTCCCTCCAGCGGATCGACATTCCAATATCGCATACTTTTCCAAAAAGGCAGTTGTCTTCTTTCGAATACTCCACTGTACCGTTATAATCCTTGTATGATAACAATAATCCCGTTCCAGTTCTTCCTGTGTGGGGAATTTTGCTTCATCTTCATCGAGATAATCGCCGGTGCACACAAACCGGAGGAAATCGTTAAAATCTTTGCAGATACTTCCTGGCTGTTGTCATAATAACCATTCTTTCTCATCAAAAATACTCCGGATTCAGAAAGATCACCGTCAGGCTGACGATCTCCCCTTCTGCATCCATTCCCCAGTAACCGCTGTAGATACCGTCTCCCATACCGCTGGTAAACAGGACTGCCCTTTTGCCGCTTTTTGGCAGCTTCCACTCCAGAAAGCCTGTGCCCTGGTTCTGAAACTCCGGATGCGCTTCTCTGCTCTCCTGAAAAAGAGCGGCGAAATAATCCAGGTATTTGTTCTTTCCCGGATTTTCCTTCTCCCACTGTTCAAAAAATGTCCGGTTTTCCTCCGAAAGCCTGCTGTCCGCAAAGCAGGCCAGTCCCGCATCCACCCCGAAGAAGGTAAAGACGCCCGGCATTCCAAGATCCTCTCGTTCTTTACCTTTGGGCATGGCAATCTCATAAGAGACTGCCGGATTTTCCCTGATCAAGAGCCTTGCGGCGGCGACTCGAAGACCGACAATCCGCGAAAGACAGACCGACAGCTCCACCGGATAGCTTCCGGCCGGAATCTTCTTCTGAAGCACCGTCTCATACCGGGTCCCCAGATAGGCGATCGGATCTGCCAGCACCACTTCCCCGGTTGGAAAATCCGCCTCTCCCGCCCGGGCCACCCTGATCTTCGGACTTTCTGTAAAAAGCATCCGGAAAAAATCAGCCGGATAGATGTCCTTGTTTAAAAATTTCAGATTTTTCTCAAAGGCAATCTGGGCCGGATGCTTCACCGGCTCCCTGAATGTATACCTTCATTTCCTGCTGCTTTTTCTCTGGCTGACCGTTTCTTTTTTTGCCGGATAATCCTATATACTTTCCTCCTGCCTGTGCCTGTATTGTCTCTATTTTATCATCGCGCGAAACGTATTTCAACCTGACATCAAATTTCGTCTGTCTGATTGTAACAGTTCAGCCTTCGGCTTCCCTGTTACGGGATCTGCCCATTCCAAATCGCC
>CAJUNR010000003.1 GCA_910587765.1 uncultured Lachnospiraceae bacterium | reverse complement strand
AAAATATTTATGATTGTTAAAAGACTGACGATTCGTAGAGTAGAATACTCCACGATATTGCGCCGCGGTTCTGCGGCAGCAAAAAAATTCCTGCAAACAGCGTAGTCTCTGCTGCACCGTCCACAGGAATCAGACATACCAAATCAAACGGCGGTCCGCAGCGAATCAGCGCTTCCGATACGCCGCCCGGCCTTCTTCATACAGGTTCCCGCCCTCGCTGTCGATGACGACGAAGAGCGGCATCTCTTCTACATACAGTTTTCGCAGCGCTTCCGCGCCCAGATCCTCATACGCAATCAGTTCGCATTTTTTGATGCACTTTGCCAGCAGAGCGCCGGCTCCGCCGATGGCTCCGAAATAGACGCCGCCGTATTGTTTCATGGCCTCAATGACCTCCGGAAGACGCGCTCCCTTGCCGATCATCCCTCTGGCGCCCACGGACATCAGCGTCGGCGCGTAGGCGTCCATACGGCCGCTCGTGGTCGGCCCTGCGGAGCCGATGACCTGCCCGGGTTTGGCCGGCGTCGGTCCCACATAATAGATTGTCGCGTCCCGCGGGTCGAACGGGAGCGGCTCCCCCTTCGCCAGCGTCTCGCACATGCGCTTATGTCCCGCGTCTCTGGACGTGTAAAGCGTACCGGTTAAATACACTCTGTCTCCCACGCGCAGACTGCGCGCCAGTTCTTCCGTAAGCGGCAGCGTAATATGTCTCTCCATCCTAGATCACCTCCGTCTGATGCCTGGTCACATGACAACTGATATTGACGGCGCAGGGCATCCCCGCAATGTGAGTCGGCAGCGTCTCGATATTCAGGCCGATCGCCGTCGTCCGTCCGCCGAAGCCCTGAGGCCCGATGCCGAGCTCATTGATTCTCTCCAGCATCTCATGCTCCAGATCCGCATAGAAGGGATCCTCATTGGCGGAATCAAGCGGACGCATCAGCGCTTTTTTTGCCAGCAGCGCCGCCTTGTCAAAGGTACCGCCGATTCCCACTCCCACGACCATGGGCGGACAGGGGTTCGGCCCCGCCGTCTCCACCGTCTCCAGAATAAAATCCTTAATGCCCTGCAGACCGGCCGACGGCTTGAACATCCGGATAGCGCTCATATTCTCGCTTCCGAAACCTTTGGGGCCCACCGTAATCCGAATCTGTTCTCCCGGCACAATCTCCGTGTAGAGCATCGCCGGCGTGTTGTCGCCGGTGTTTCCCCGGCGGACCGGATCCTTTACGACCGACTTCCGCAGATACCCTCTGTCATATCCCCGGCGGACGCCCTCGTTCACCGCTTCCGTCAGGTCCCCTCCCGCGATGTGCACATCCTGCCCGATTTCCAGAAAGACGCAGGCCATCCCGGTATCCTGACAGACCGGCACGCATTCCCGGTCGGCAATCTCGTAATTTTCGATAATGTCGTCCAGCACTCCTCCGGCAATCTCCCCGTCCTCGCAGGCGCGGCACGTCCGGATGGCGCTTTTTACATCCTCCGGCAGATGTTCATTTGCCTCAATACAGAGTCTCTCGATCACTTCCGTGATCTGTTCCGCTTTAATCTCTCTCATCGTTTCCTCCTGAGCCGCTCAACAGCGTCATATTTTCCCCGTCGCATACCGTCACTACAGCCTGCTCCGCCGTATCCCACACGGAAATTCCGATCTCTTCCAGCAGCATCCGCGTCTTCTCGTCCGCCGGATGCTTGTCGGAACAGCAGATCACCGCCGCCTGCGGGGAAACGGCTTCCAGCAGCGCGGCAAGCGCTTCGTCGTATCTGCCGTGATGCGGCATCTTGATCCAGTCATGCTTCCAGTCCGTATCCCCGTCAAGCATCTGCCGGATGCGGTCTCCCTCAATGTCGCCGGTCAGAAGAAAGCGTCTGTCCCCATAACGGATACTCGTGACCAGCGACATATCGTTGTCATACTCTTCTTTCCCGGCCTGAAGTCCCTGCGGATCTTCGGCGGCGTATACCGCGATCTCCATCGCGCCTTTCGACAGTTCCAGCGTTCCCGTCACCCTCTGCGCATTCGTATGTCCCTCAAGGCGCTCCAGGAACTCCCGGTATTCCGGCCGGTCTCCTTCATAATCCGGCATCAGCACCGCAGACACCTCCATCTGCTCCATCACATACGCCGCCCCGCCCACATGATCTTTGTCAAAATGCGTCACAATCAGCAGATCGAGACGGCGGATCCCCTTTTCCTTCAGTTCCTGTACGATCTCGTCTCCGTCGTCCTCCTCTCCCGTATCAATCAGAAGCACATGTCCGCCTTCCTGTACGATCAGCGCATCCGCCTTGCCGACAGAGAGCGCCGTGATCGTAAGGGCGTCCGCATCGGCCGTTTCGGATACCCGCCGCCAGCCGGCGCCGGCCCACAATACGGCCAGCGCCAGAAGCAACGCCAGAACGCCCGCGGTTCTTCCTCTGTGCGTCTTTTCTTTCATCTCTGTTCCGTTCGCTCCTCTCCCTCCCGGCTCTCACAGTGCAGACGCCGGGTCAACGTTCCATGTCTTTATCCGGCCCGCAGGACGCGGGGTTCACATGCACCATACAGTGTTTGACCTCGGGAAAATGTTCCTCAATGGCGTCGTGGACCCGCTCCGCGATCGCATGGGTCTCATACAGCGTCCGGCTGCCGTCGGCGGCAATCTCCATATCCACATAGATCTTCGCCCCGAACAGCCTTGTCATCAGACGGTCGATCCCCAGCACGCCTTCCTGCCCAAGCACAAGTCCGCGGATCGTCTCTTCCGTCTCCGCGTCGCAGGCTCTGTCCACCATCTTGTTGACCGCGTCCATGAAAATCTCATAGGCCGCCCTGGCGATAAAAATGCTGATGACAATGCTCGCCGCCGGATCCAGAAGCGGGTATCCCATCCTGGCGCCGGCAATGCCGATCAGCGCGCCGACCGAAGACAGTGAATCTGACCGGTGGTGCCAGGCGTCCGCCATCAGGGCGCCGGAATTGATCTTTTTCGCGGCCGCTCTCGTATACCAGTACATCCATTCTTTTACGGCTATGGAGATTACCGCAGCCGCCAGCGCCATCCGTCCGGGTATGGCCAGATGCTCATAATCCGCGGAGAGAACCGTCCGCAGGCCTCCCAGCCCGATTCCGAAGCCCGTGACCAGAAGCACCGTTGCCAGTATAATAGAAGCAACACACTCCAGCCGTTCGTGCCCGTAGGGATGATGGGTGTCGGATTTTTTGGCCGATACGCGCACGCCGACAATCACGATAAACGTACTGAATACGTCGGACGCCGAGTGAACCGCATCCGATATCATGGCTCCGGATCTGCCGAATATTCCCGCCAGCAGCTTCCCCACCGACAGCAGCAGATTGACTGCAATACTGACCGTCGATACGCGCATGGCAGTTTTCTGATTCTGCTCATCCATACTCTGTCCGTCCCCTTCCATTTCATTTTCTCACCAGTATAGCACAGCACTGCCTGTACTGTACAGAGAACATTTTCGGATTCGTTATATTTTTTTGTTATACCGTTACTGTTCACATCTACACCGGTTTCAGCCTGATGCGGGCAGCTCATCCTGAAAGACCCATTGAAGGGCGCCGGTCCTTAGGCGCGGTTTTTTCGCGCCTTAGTACCGCTGCGTCCCTTCATTAAGCGCGAGCGGGGTCTGGAAGGATGAGCTGCCCGCGTCGGGCGTCCGGGTGGCGTGGATGTGAACAGTAACGTTATACCGCAGAGCCTTCCCCGGTTCCGGTACGGTCACGAAACCGACATCATTTTTGATCCCTGTTCCGCCCAAATGCTCCGCACTTTATCAGATAAAATAATAGTTGTATTTTCATTGGCTGTATGCTATAATCAATATATCTCAAGAAGTTTCTGAAATTCATATGCCTGACGCATATCCGGCGCATCGCCCTGTTTCAGAAGAATGATGAATAATGGCGGATGCCGGACCGACGTCTCAGAGAATTTCCGCCGGAGCTGTGCGCGATGTTCCTGTTTATCAAATACAGAGAGCAACAGAGAGCAGCCGGGAAGGACTTAAAGTTTTGCGGATAAAGAGCCGCATCCTTCAAATTTCTACTGGAATTTCCCGGAAGAATCTGTTAGAATAAAAAACGGTGATGTTATGAGTACACAAGATCAAAGAAGAACCGGCAAAAAACGTTCTGCCGGTCAGACAACCAGAAAAGGGAACGGGCGGTCCGCCGGCAGTTCCAGACAGGGGGATCGGATCTCCTCGCGCAGCCGGAGGCGTTCCAGAGAAGCTCAGAAGAAACGGCAGATTCGCTTTCTGATTGCGGGGCTGGCCGTCGGACTTCTGATCTGTCTGTTGGCGTTCAGTCTCTACAAGCTTGTCTCCATATTCCTCGTCTACAACTCCGCGGACAGAGAATATGACAATCTGAAGCAGTATGTGCTGGAGGAACCGATTACGCCGGACCAGCTTCCCGCCGGCGATTTCGACCCGGACACCGCGGAAGAAGGGGAAGAAGCTCCCGCGCAGCCGCTGGTTCCCATGACAAGGATCGACCTTGACGCTCTGCGGAAGATCAATTCCGAAGCAGTCGGCTGGATCGAGATCCCGGATACGGTCATCAGCTATCCTCTGCTCCACACCGGCGACAATTCCTATTATCTGTCGCATACGTTCGAGAAAGAGAAGAACCGGAACGGAAGCATCTTTATCGAAAGCAGCAACAAGGACGATCTGAGCGATCTGCATACGATTATTTATGGACATAATATGAAGAGCGGCTCCATGTTCGCCGATCTGAAAAATTATCTGAAGAAGGATTACTGGAAGGAACATCCTTATGTATACATCGATCTGGCAGACGGTGCGCACTGCTATGAGATCTTCTCCTTCCACGAAGCAGACGTGTCCGATATCAGCTATACGATCGGTTACCGCACCGACGACGTCTACGCGGATTTCCTCTCGCAGCTTTCTTCTTCCTCTCTGTATGACACCGGCATATCGGTCGGCACAGAGGATGCGGTTGTTACCCTTTCCACCTGCACGAACGACGGAAAGAAGCGGATCGTCGTGCACGCAAAGAAAATCTACTGATTTTCTGCCCGCATCGGGCGTCCCGGGCGGCGTGAGAGTAAAAACTACCGCTCTTTCGCCGGCTGCGCCCTTTCCATTTGAAAACTCCTGTGGTAGAATAGATTTGATGAATATTCTGCCAAAGGAGTTTTTTATATGAAAACTTTTGAATCCTGCCGGAGGGCTTTTCCGGTCTTCCTCTACAGGAATTACACCGTTTTCGATACCGGGAGCGAACTTAGGATCACGTTTCATTTTGAGATTCCCGGACTGTCTTCCTTCGACCCGGTATGGCATTTTCCCAAAAAGGACGCCGCGCCGGTCCGCGTCCAGGAAGACCCCTGTCTGCGGAACATGATCTTCGGTCTCGGCATGGTGGAGCTGATCAGCTACTGGAAAATCGCCTGCCCGCCCCAGGTCCGGGTGACGGCCGGAGCGCTGACCGAGGCCCAGATCCGCTGGTGGAAAGACCTCTACTATCTGGGTCTGGGAGAGTTTTTCTACACGAACCGGATTGAAACCGATCCGGAAAGCTTTATGGAACTGACCGGCCGAGCGCCGGAAGCGGACACGCAGGCGCCGCCCCCGGCCGCTCTGAACGGCTGTCTGATACCCGTGGGCGGAGGAAAGGATTCCGCCTGCACGATCGAACTGCTGAAAAAGAGCGGATATCCGCTGAAAACCTTCATCATCAATCCGCGGGGCGCCACGCTGAAGACCGTGGAAGCCGCCGGGCTGTCCGCCGCGGACAGCATCCACGTCCGGAGGACGCTGGATGAGCGCATGCTCGCCCTCAACCGGGAAGGATACCTCAACGGACACACCCCCTTCTCCGCCCTGGTCGCTTTCGCTTCGCTGATCGGCGCATATCTGCACGGACTCCGCTACATTGCGCTGTCCAACGAATCCAGCGCCAACGAGAGTACGGTGGCGGGAAGCACGATCAATCACCAGTATTCCAAGAGCTTTAAGTTTGAACAGGATTTCCACAATTACGAAAAAGAGTTCATCGGCAGCGGCATCCATTACTTCAGCATGCTCCGGCCGCTCTCGGAGTTTCAGATCGCCGGCTATTTCGCGGGCAAACCTGCCTACCACGACGTCTTCCGAAGCTGCAACGCGGGCAGCAAACAGGATCTGTGGTGCGGACACTGCCCCAAGTGCCTGTTTGTCTATCTGATTCTCTCGCCTTTCCTGAGCCGCCAAAGGCTTGTGGAGATCTTTGGAACCGACATGGCCGACGACCCGGATATGCAGGAGGATTTTGAAAAGCTCGTCGGCGTCCGGGAGGAAAAACCCTTTGAATGCGTGGGAAGCCGCAGCGAGGTCAATGCCGCCGTCTGTCTTGCCGTCGAACAGATGGAAAAGGAAGGCGGGTCTCTCCCCGCGCTGTTCTCCTGGTACAGACAGCAGCCGCTCTACGCCCTCTCTTTTCCGAAAAGGCATGCCTACGACCGTTATTACGACGCCTCGCATCTTCTTCCGCAGGAATTCCTGCGGATTTTAATCAATGAATGTTACGGAGGAAATCTGCCTTGTTAGAAAGTTTGAGAACTATGGCCGCCGGCAGGAAGGTTCTGATTCTCGGCTTCGGCCGGGAAGGACGCTCGACCCTCCGGCGGCTTGTGCAGGCCGGAACCTGCGCGTCCATCACCATCGCGGACCAGGCGGAACTTTCCCCTGACGAGCCTTCCGTATCGATTTTGTCCGGCCCTTCCTATATGGATACCCTGGACGACTACGATCTCGTCTTTAAGAGTCCCGGCATCGTCCTTCCGAAGGACCCTTCCGAATACCGCTGCCGCATCACGTCCCAGACCGAGGTCTTTTTTGCCGCCTACCGGGAACAGATCATCGGCATCACCGGAACCAAGGGAAAGAGTACCGTCACCACTCTGCTCTGCCATATTCTGAAGGAAAACGGCAGGGACGCCGTCCTTGCGGGCAATATCGGCATCCCTGTCTTCGACATACTCGAGGAGATCCATGACAAAACCCTTATCATCTGCGAATTGTCCTGCCATCAACTGGAGTACATTCATGTCTCTCCTCATGTGGCGGTCCTGCTGAACATTCATGAGGAGCATCTGGACCATTACGGAAGCATGAAAAATTACATTCACGCCAAGCAACAGATCTATCTGCATCAGGAACCGCACGATCTGCTGCTCTGTGAACTGTCCTCACTTCCTTCCGCAAATTACTGCCGCTCGAGGATCTACACAGTCTCCGACCGTTTTTCGACCGCGGACGTTCTGCTCAGCGGCACACGGATCCGCTTTGAATCCGGAGAATTTCAGATACCGGCCAGAGAGATCCGCCTGCTCGGCCACCACAACCACATCGACATCGCTTTTGATTACGCCATCTGTCATATGCTCGGCCTTACCGACGAAGGCTTTGAAGCAGCGCTGAAAACCTACAAACCGCTTCCCCACCGCCTTTCCTTTATCGGCGAACGGGATCGGATCCGCTACTACGACGACTCCATCTCCACCATCGGCGACACCACCATTCAGGCGCTGAAAAGCGTCCCCGATGTGGGCTCCGTCCTCATCGGCGGCATGGACCGAGGTATCGAATACGACGACCTGATCTCCTGGCTGTCCCGGGACCCGGTACCCCACATCATCCTGATGTCCGCCACCGGGAAACGGATTTATCAGGAAATTCAGGAAAAATACCCGGATTTTCACGCCCCGGAACGTCTTCTGCTGGTGGACACTCTGCAGGAGGCGGTCGCCGCCGCGCGCAGGCTCACACCGTCCGGTTCCGCCTGTATCCTCTCTCCCGCCGCCGCAAGCTACGGCATCTTCCGAAATTTCGAGGAGCGGGGGGATGTATTCCGGGATTTGGTCCTCAATTACGGCTGATTTTGCCGCAACTTTGCAAAAAACTTGCAAAAACCCCGAAAAAACAGGAATATCCATTTGCTTTTATTGCGATTTCCCCCTATAATAGAGGCAGTGACAAATTTTATAGTATGAGGAGATTTACGATATGGAAGAAATGATGGAAGAGAAAATGGAAGAAAAAACGGAAGACACACCGGTAAGCGCACCGGAGGAAGCGCCGGCAGAGACAGCGGAGGATATCACCACCATGGACGATCTGTCCGAGGAACTGGAAGCATCCTATAAGGCTGCCGAGGAAGAAGGCGCCGTGGCGGAAGAAGAGATGGATCCGGTATGGGCAACCCTGATCGGATATCTGAAAGACAAGACCGTCCTCAATGTCAAGATCGGCGGCATCGTCAACGCCGGTGTGATCGCGTATGTAGAAAATGTCCGCGGTTTTATCCCCGCATCCCGTCTGTCACTGGAGCATGTGGAGGACCTGAACGAATGGCTGCACAAGAAGATCCGTGTGCGCGTCATCACTGCGGATCCGAAGAAAAAACGCCTTGTTCTCTCCGCACGGGAGATTTTAAGGGATGAAGCGCGTGCCAAAGCCGCTGAGGAGCGCAAGGCTGCCATGGAACAAACCCAGATCGGCGACGTTATGGAAGGAACCGTAGAGACGCTGAAGGAATACGGCGCGTTCGTCCGTCTGGAGAACGGACTGTCCGGTCTGGTGCATGTCTCTCAGATTTCCGACAAGCGCATTACCTCTCCGGATAAAGTATTAAAGGAAGGAGATACCGTCAAGGTGAAGGTCATCGCCATCAAAGACGGCAAACTCTCGCTGAGCATGAAAGCACTTCTGGAGAAGCCTGCCGAGGAAAGCGACGGCAACCGCGACTACAAACTGCCCAGAAGCGAAAACATCTCCACGAACCTTGGTTCCCTCCTTGCCAATCTGAAACTGTAACCGCCGGAAAAGCACGATACAGGGATGTTTTCACACATCCCTGTTTTTATTGGCTTTCTCTTTTCTGCAATGTATGCTATAATCTCGGTGAGGAGGTGTCATTATGAACCATCAAAGGCATAAGCGCAGAGAATCTCTGTCCGTACTGCTGATCTCCAATACGGACCGAAGCAACCGGCAGTTCCGTATTCCTCTGTCTGTCCTTCGCATCCTGCCTGTGCTGCTTCTGCTTCTTCTGCTCCTTACAGGATGGCTTGCGTATGAATTTTCCGTCAATTGGAAAAAGCAGACGGATCTGCGCACACAGCTTGCCGAACAGCAGAAGCTGGCGGAACAGCTTACCGAAGAAAAAGAACAGTTGAGCGGCGACAAGCTTGCCCTGTCCGAAGAAAATACATCGCTGAAGCAGCAGCTTGAGGAACTTGAACAGGCTGCGGCAGAAGAGACGGAAGAATCCGCGGAGGAGGATCCGGAAGATCACTCGGGCGATCCGACCTATCCCGCCCGATACCCCTATTCCGGCGCCAGCGTTCTCCTCTCTTCCTACACGGAGGAGCAGCCGTACCTCGCGATCAGCGCCTATACCGGCGGCACGGTCACCGCGGCCGGCGACGGCACGGTCACTTCCGTGGCTTCGGATGACATTTATCAGCATATCATCGAAGTGACACACGAAAGCGGCTATACAACCCGCTATCTCTGCCACCAGAGCGCGGAGGTGTCTGCGGAGGAAGGCGCGTCCGTCGCCGCCGGGGAGGTTCTGCTCACCATAACCGCCGATGAAACACAGTTGGATTATCAGATTCTGTTCGACGGGGCACCGGTCGACCCGCTCTCTGTGATCGACGCAAGAGGATAAAGGCAAAGATATTTACAGAATTTTCATGAGGAGGATATGTTTATGTTAGGAAAAGCAAGAAAAGATACCCCTGCCATGTCGGAGACATCCGGAAAGATCGGCACCATCATCGGTCCCGGCGCCATTTTCAACGGTAATCTGAATGCCCCGGAAACTATACGGATCGACGGAACGATCAACGGCAACTGTATCTGCGGGCAGAACCTGATTCTCGGACAGGAGGGGCGGGTCAAAGGAAATATCACCGCCTGCAATGTGATGATTTCCGGAAAGGTAGACGGGGATCTCGTCGTCCGCGAGAAACTGGAGGTGCTTGCCACCGGCAAGGTAGTCGGAAATGTGACCACCAGATCGCTGATCGTCGACGACGGAGGCTGTTTTGACGGCAAGTGCACCATGACGGAGGCCGCAGGCAAACCGGCTCCCGAACTGATTCCCGACAAATCCGAAGACGGCAAAACGCCGCCTGAAATCATAAAAGCGTAATAGAGGAGACTGGGCGGCAGAAAAAGGGCGGTCACAAACGACTGCACTGGCCTGCCGTCTTGTGACCGTCCCGCCGCCTATTCCTCCATCTTATAACCAAGTCCCCAGACGGTGCGGATCATCTCGCCCTTTTCTCCGAGCTTATTCCTCAATTTTTTCACATGCGTGTCGATGGTCCTGGCATCTCCGAAATAATCATAATTCCACACATTATTCAAAATCTTTTCCCGGGACAGCGCCAGCCCCTGATTTTCCATAAAATACGCCAGCAGTTCAAATTCCTTATAACTCAGCTCGATGCTGCGTCCGTCGATCTTCACCTGATGCGCCGCCTTGTTCAGTTCGATTCCGCCCACCGTGATCACATCCTCGCCGGTGAGCAGATTGGCTCTGCGCAGAATCGCTCCCACCCTCGCCACGAGAATCTTCGGACTGAAAGGTTTTGCGATGTACTCATCCACGCCCAGCTCAAATCCCTGCAGCTCATCCTGCTCGTCCCCTTTTGCCGTCAGCATGATAATCGGCACTCTGGAATAGCGGCGGATCTCACGGCACACCTGCCACCCGTCCATCTTCGGCATCATCACGTCCAGAATGACCAGCGCGATCTCCTTCTGATCATAAAAGACGTCCAGCGCCTCCTCTCCGTCTCCGGCCTCCAACACCTCATAATTCTCCTTCACAAGAAAATCCCGTACCAGCTTGCGCATACGGCTCTCATCGTCCACCACCAGTATCTTCAGCTTTTCCATCCCGAACCCCTTCCTTCCTCGTATATTGTCTTCATTGTATCAGCAAATTATGTTCGTTTTGTGAACGGGTTTTAACAGATTCCCACTTTCGGCATTATTTCTGCAGCGTCTCCGACGATATATGAAATATATATTCATTTATCGGACAAAATCGGGCAGTTTTGCCCACACAGAGCAGGGAGGTGGACAGATGAATATCGCCATGATGTGTTCCATGAACACTTATACACAGAACATGAAAATGCAGATGAAGTGGAAGGAGAGGCAGTCCTCCGGCAATTACGTCTCGAAAAGCGGCCGGGAAACCGTTTCCGACGCCGAGAAGCTGTTAAGAGAACGGCAGGAGAAAGCAGCCGACCTTTTTAAGCAGAACACGTCCTCCGTCTCCCGCGAGCAGATCGACGCGAAGATGCGTTCCGGCAAACGGCTGTCCGCCGCGGAGATGGAATATCTGAAAGAACATGACCCGCAGACGTATCAGAAAGCGCGGGAAATCGAGATGGAGCGGGAAGCCTATGAACGCGAGCTGAAACGGTGCCGGACAAAGGAAGAGGTGCAGCGGGTCAAATTAAGCCATGCCGCGGCTTCCATGGCCGCCGTCAAAGAAGCCGACACCAATCCCAATATCCCCGAAGGCCAGAAGCTGGCGCTCGTGATGCAGGAACTGGCGAAAAGCAACGCTCTGGGGGAAGTCGAGCGCACCTTTATCAAAAGCGGCGGTTATCAGGCCCTGCCCAGTGAGAATGAACGGCTGAAAGCGGAGAAAGATCTGAAAGAAGCCGAAGAAGCCGAGAAAGGCATTGACGACAAAACTGACGACACTCCGGAAGAGACGGTCGATTCCTGCCAAAAGGAAGCGGCGGAACATTCCGCGGAAGAAAAAGCGCTGTCCCGAAAAGGAAAACGGGAACCCACCGAGGCGGAACAGAGGAAGGCGCGGGAGATCGCAGGCGGCAGAGAGATGACCCGCCTGGAAGCGGAAGTCACTCCCGAAGCGCGGAAGGTCCGGCGCGCCAAAGCGCAGGCCGCTTACGCGGGCAGTTCCATGGCATATACGGGCAGCGACTCCTCGTCCTCCGGTCTCTCCGTCAGCGTATAACCTCTTCTGCCCAGGATCGGGCAGGAGAGATTTCTTCCATGCCCGCGCATCGGGCGCCTGTATGCACCGAAAAGCGGCTGCCGGGGTTACGGTTTTCACCGTGCCTCCCGGCAGCCGCTTTTTGATGGTTTTTCAATGCTTTTTCGATGCTGTGTCCCGCGCTTTCCGCGTCAGTTTTCCGAATGCTCCTCCTGTCCGATAAACTTCTCCAGCAGATGCATCACTTCCCCCACATCAATGGGCTTCGCCACATGGGCGTTCATGCCGCAGTCCAGACACCGCTTCACATCCTCCGAAAATGCGTCCGCCGTCATGGCGATGATCGGAATTTTCGCATCCGGCCGGCTGAGCCTGCGGATTGCCCAGGCCGCCTCGTAACCGGTCATCACCGGCATACGGATATCCATCAGAATCGCGTCGTAATATCCCTCCGCCGATTTCTGGAACATCTCCACGCAGAGCTGACCGTTTTCCGCGCGCTCCAGTGTAAGTCCCTCTTCGCTGAACAATTCCTCCGCGATCTCCCAGTTGAGATCGTTGTCTTCGGCAAGCAGGATTCTCTTGCCCGTAAGGCTCCGGTTCTCTTCCTCCTCCTGCTGCTCTTCCTTCACGCCGGCATAATGCCGAAGCCCGTAGAACAGCGTGGAACGGAACAACGGCTTGCAGATAAAGCCGTTCACTCCCGCTTCCCGCGCCTCCGCCTCGATCTCGCTCCAGTCGTAGGCAGAGATCAGAAGGATTGGGATCTCGTCTCCGAGACAACCGCGGATTTCCGCGGCCGTGCGGATGCCGTCCATCCCCGGAAGCTTCCAGTCCAGCAGAATCACCTGATAATCCCGGTGCTCCTGATGGCGCTTCTTCACCATCTCCACGGCGCTCTCGCCGTCCAGCGTCCATTCCGCCCGCACTCCGATGGATTCCAGCGCGTCTACCGTGCTGACGCAGAGCTGTTCGTCGTCATCCACTACCAGCATATTCCAGTCCGGAAGCACCATGTCCACTTCCGTGACCTCCGCCTGCTCAAGATCCAGCACCACATGGAACTGCGTACCCTTCCCCTGCTCACTCTCCACCTCAATCGTGCCGCCCATGGCGTCCACAATATATTTGGTAATCGCCATGCCGAGGCCGGTTCCCTGCGTCTTGCGCACCCGGGTGCTGTCCTCGCGCGTGAATGATTCAAAAATACGCTCTTTAAACTCCGGCGACATACCGATTCCGTTGTCCTTCACCTGCAGATGAATGCGGACATAAGCGCTTCCTCTCAGAGACTGCTCCTCCCATACGGCTACCTGGATCTCCCCTTTTTCCGGAGTGAACTTGATGGCATTGGACAGGAAATTCAGAAGCACCTGATTCAGCCGGACACTGTCGCAGTATACGTTCTCCGCAAAAATATCATGAATGAATACATCAAACTTCTGATTTTTGGCTCTGATCTGCGGCTGGACGATGCTGACAATACTTTCCATAACCTCCCGCAGCGATACCTGATCAATGTTCAGCGTCATCTTGCCGCTTTCGATCTTGGACATATCCAGCACATCGTTGATCAACCCCAGCAGATGCCTGCTGGACAAAGTGATCTTCTTCAGACAGTTCTGCACCTGCGTGCGGTCCTCGATATTGGCGGTAGCAATCGCCGTCATGCCCACAATCGCGTTCATCGGCGTACGGATGTCATGGCTCATATTGGAAAGGAACTCGCTCTTTGCCTTATTGGCATAGACCGCATCCCGGCGCGCCTCTTCCACTTCCCTGAGCTGTTTTCTTGTAAGTCCGAAGTATTTCATGAAGACAAAGGTCAGCGCCAGAAGCACAGTAGCGCAGCCGATTACGGTAAGAGTAATCCAGTGAAGACTCAGGTTCCGGATGGATTCGTCCAGCGTCCCGTAAGGCATCACCGTTACCAGATACCACTCCGAATAAGGCAGCAGCGTACAATACAGGTGGCGTCTCTCGCTGCCCATATCCAGCACATTGGAATAATCCTTCCCTTCATTCATCGCGTCGCTTAGTTCCGCTACATACTCCTCCGCATTTTCGCCGCCCACTTCGTCGAAGATCGAACGGATCCGTTCGAAATAATTATCCCGGAAAGCATCGCCGCTGCGGATCACGAAACTGCCGTCCCTGCGTATGATATGAGAGTAGACGATCGCATCTTCCTCGTCGAGAAACAATACCTCCTGGATATAGTCGACCGGAAGCCCCACCACGAGCGCCGTACACTCTCCGTCTTCCATCGGATACTCCGCTGATACTCCCATCAGCACAAGCTTGTTGCCGCTCTGATCGCTCCCCACCGCAATCTTCTGTTCGCCGTTGTTCAAAGACGCGAGAAACGGCGCCGGATCGAGCACATCCACCTGCTCTCCGCAGAGCATGTCGAACTCCCCGTCCCGGGAATAATAGGCCAGGTAATCAAATCCCCTGACCTTCGCGTTATATGCCAGCGTCTCCCGCAGAATCCGGCTGTCCGTCTTCCCCGGCGGGTTATCCTCGATCATCGCCCGCACCTGCGACAGCCGCAGATCAATCGTCGTCGCAAAGTGCATGGAAATCCGTTCGTTCATACCGGACATGTAGATCCTTCCGATCTCACTGATCGTGGAAGAGCTTGCCCGGCTCATATAGACAGCCAGAAAACTGAAGATCACTACGCACAATACCGATACAAAAGCCAGGCTGATCTTCAAAAACCGTATGGGTCCTTTATTCACCGCGTATCACCTCCATAGGTTCCCGGAATCTCTTCAGGCAGTCCCTGTCTCTGCCTCCAGGCTCCGAAGTGCCTCTGTAGTCTTCGCGTAGTCTTCCTTCACCTGCTGAACCAGCGTTCCCGCATCGTCGCTCCAGCCGTTTCTGAGCGCCTCGGTCAACCGGGAGCTGGAATCCCCGAGTACGGAGAAGCCAAGATTCTGACATACACCCTTGATCGTATGCGCGGCCCGGAAAGCCTCCTCGTAATTCTTCTCCTCCAGAGAGCGCACAAGCAGCTCGTAACTGGAATCCTTTAAAAATTTAAGCGCGAACTTCTGCACCATCTTCTCGCTTCGCAGACGGGAAAGCACGCCTTCATAATCACCGTTAAAAGCCGCGTAACATTCTTTTAAATCCATAATCCTGTTCTCCTTTTTATGCGCGCTCCGCCGGACGCCGGATCCGCACACCCTTCCCAATTGTAATAAATTAAAAATCATGATAACAAAAAGATGCCATATGCCTTCTCGGCAGGTACATGGCATCAACAGTGGACCTGAGGGGAATCGAACCCCTGTCCGAAAGCCCTTCCATTGCGGTATCTCCCATCACAGCCGTTTCTCTGACATTCCCTCCGCCGCACGCCAGACGGCAGGCTTACGGCTTCAGTAGCTTCATCATACGCCCGCATGCGCAAAGCTTGACATGCGTCGTTTCCTGCATGAATGATGCCTGGGTCACAGAGTGCAGGTGCCCTGTGTCAGACAGCTGCCTTTAGGCAGCGAGTGCTAAATTATCTTCAGCGTTTATATTTATGGTTGTACCTTGCGCGGTACCTTCGGATGGCTGCCCCAACTTCAAAACCCCCGTCGAAACCTTTACAGGCCCGAAAACAGATCGAACAGATACGCCGAAACGGCCTCTCTGCAATTCTATCTTAATACGGAGCGGCTGCAATTGTCAAGCAGAGATTTTCCGCTTTCACCTAATACAGATTTTTTACTTTGAAATCCTTTTCCGCTTCTCTGCGCATGTCCTTTTTCGCGATGTCGGCCCGCTTGTCATAAAGCTTTTTGCCCCTGGCCAGACCGATCTCCACTTTCACAAGGCTCCCTTTCAGATAGACTTTCAGCGGAACGAGCGTATACCCTTTCTCCGCGATCTTTCCGCCGAGTTTACTGATCTGAGCCCGGTGCAGCAGAAGCTTTTTCACCCGCAGCGGATCCCTGTTGAAAATATTGCCCTTTTCGTAAGGACTGATATGCATGCCGTATACGAAGACTTCGCCTTTCTCAATGCGGATAAAGGCCTCCTTTACGCTGCATTTTCCCATGCGCAGAGATTTTACCTCTGTCCCATGAAGGGAGATTCCCGCCTCGTAAGTTTCCTCGATAAAATAATCGTGGTATGCCTTCTTATTGTTTGCAATCAGTTTGATCGTTTCCTTCGCCATATGCCCCTCTTTCTGCCCCCGAAATTTCCTTACGCACCCCTGCGCATAAAAAGGCACCCTTTGCCAAAAGAGTGCCCGGAAGATCCTCCGATTAAAAATTGAGATTCAAAATAACCGCGAGTACAAAAAATGCAACCGCAAGGCCGATAGTTCCTTTCACAAGGTTGCCTTCCATGGAACGCCCTTTATTCTTGCCCCAGTAGGTCTCCGCACCGCCCGCAATTGCTCCGAGTCCCGCGGATCTGCCTTCCTGAAGCAGTACGAGAATCACAGATACCACACAGACAAGCACAAAAAGCACGGTAAGAACCGTTCTCAAAATCTCCACATCTACACCTCCTGATCTGAACTGCGCATCTTCCCGCCGTTTTCCCGTCCGAAGATGCCGCATTGTTTTTTCCAACTATATTCCGCTGAGCTTCACGCCAAACATTTGTATTTTAGCATATAATATAGAAGGTTTCAACCGCATTTTCCTATTTTCCTTAGATTTTCGCGATATCCACCAGCGTAAGCCGCGTGTGATCCGTATCCTCCAGGGACGACACCAGCGCTTTCGCCGTATCTATGGCCGTCAGCACATTAACTCCGGTCTCGATCGCGTTTCTGCGGATGACAAACCCGTCGCGGCTGTGCTCCACGCCCTGGGAGGGCGTATCAATGACCAGATCAATCTGATGGCCGAGAATCAGGTCCAGGATATTGGGGGACTCCTGCTCGATCTTGCGGGTCATCCGCACCTGAATATCCGCCTCCATCAGAGCGCGGGCCGTCCCCTTGGTGGCGAAGATGTTATAACCAAGCGCTTCAAACCGTCTGGCGATCTCCACCGCTTCTTCCTTGTCCTCGTCCCGGACGGTGATAATCATGTTCCGGTATACGGGCAGGCGGATGCCCGCGCCAAGGAACGCTTTATAGAGCGCCTCGTTGAACGTCTTCGCGATGCCCAGACACTCCCCGGTCGATTTCATCTCCGGCCCCAGACCGATGTCCGCGCCCCGGATTTTCTCAAAGGAGAACACCGGCATCTTGACCGCAAAATAATCCGCTTCCGGCTGAAGCCCCGGCGTATAGCCCAGATCGCGGATCTTCTGTCCGAGAATCACCTTCGTCGCCAGAGGCACGATCGGAATCCCGGTCACCTTGCTGATATAGGGAACCGTCCGGCTGGAACGGGGATTGACCTCGATCACATAGACTTCCTCTCCCACCGCGATAAACTGGATATTGATCAGCCCGATCACATGAAGCGCCCGGGCCAGCCTGCGGGTGTATTCTTCAATCGTCGCCTTGACGCCCGCGCTGATACTCCGGGCCGGATAGACGGAGATGCTGTCTCCGGAGTGGATACCCGCCCGCTCAATGTGCTCCATGATGCCCGGAATCAGAATCTCTTCCCCGTCGCACACCGCGTCCACCTCGATCTCCTTCCCCTGCAGGTATTTATCCACGAGGATCGGGTGGTCCTGGGCAATCCGGTTGATGATGCCGATAAATTCTTCCACATCTCTGTCATTGATGGCGATCTGCATCCCCTGTCCGCCCAGCACGTAGGAAGGACGGACCAGCACCGGGTAACCGAGGCGCCGCGCCACCGCTTTCGCTTCCTCCGCCGTGTAGACGGTATCGCCTTTGGGCCGCGGAATGCCGCAGCTCTCCAGAATGCCGTCGAAAAGCTCCCTGTCTTCCGCCGCATCGACGTTTTCCGCGGAAGTGCCAAGAATCGGCACGCCCATCTTCATCAGCGCTTCAGTCAGTTTGATGGCCGTCTGTCCGCCGAACTGGACCACAGCACCGTCCGGATGCTCCAGATTGACGATGCTCTCCACGTCCTCCGGCGTCAGCGGTTCAAAGTACAGCTTATCCGCAATGTCAAAATCCGTGCTTACGGTCTCCGGATTGTTGTTGACAATGATCGTCTCATATCCTTCTCTGGCAAACGCCCACGTACAGTGTACGGAACAGAAATCGAACTCGATGCCCTGCCCGATCCGAATCGGCCCGGACCCCAGCACCAGCACCTTTCTTCGGTCCCCGGTCACCGCCGCTTCATTCCCGCCTCCGAACACCGAATAATAATAAGGCGTCTCCGCCGCAAATTCCGCCGCGCACGTATCGACCATCTTATAGGCCGCCACGATGCCGTTCTCATAGCGAAGCTTTTTGATCTCGTCCTCCGTCCTGCCGGTCAGCCGGGCGATCACATGATCCGGAAACTCAATCCGTTTCGCTTCCTTCAGAAGTTCCACAGTCAGTTCCCCGCCCGCCAGCGCCTGCTCCATCTCCACCAGAACCGACAGCTTGTCAATAAACCACGGATCAATCTTTGTAATTTGATAAATCTCTTCATAAGGAATCCCCCGCCGGAGCGCTTCCGCGATCACCCAGATCCGGCGGTCGTCCACCGTCTTCAACTGCCGATACAGCTCTTCCTTTGTCAGGCGGCTGAAATCATAGGACATCAGGCTGTCCACATGCTGCTCCAGCGAGCGGATGGCCTTCATCAAACCGCCCTCGAAGCTGTCGCTGATGCTCATGACCTCGCCGGTCGCCTTCATCTGCGTCGTCAGCGTCCTTCCGGCGCCGATGAATTTGTCAAAGGGCAGGCGCGGCATCTTTACCACACAGTAGTCCAGCATCGGTTCAAAGCTGGCCATCGTCTGTCCGGTGATGGCGTTTCTGATCTCGTCCAGCGTGTAGCCGACGGCAATCTTCGCCGCCACACGGGCAATCGGATAGCCCGTCGCTTTGCTGGCCAGCGCGGAGGAACGGCTCACACGGGGATTCACCTCGATCACACAGTATTCAAAGCTCTGCGGATGCAGCGCAAACTGTACGTTGCAGCCTCCGGTGATCTCAAGTTCGCTGATGATATTCAGCGCCGAAGTCCGCAGCATCTGGTACTCCTTGTCGCCCAGCGTCTGCGACGGCGCCACCACAATGCTGTCCCCTGTGTGCACGCCCACCGGGTCGATATTTTCCATATTGCAGACAGTGATCACATTGCCCGCGCCGTCCCGCATCACTTCATATTCGATCTCTTTCCAGCCGGCGATGCAGCGCTCCACCAGCACCTGGCCCACGCGGGAGAGGCGGAGTCCGTTCGCGAGAATCTCTTCCAGTTCCGTCTGATCGCGGGCGATGCCGCCGCCGCTTCCGCCCAGCGTGTAGGCGGGGCGCAGCACCACCGGATAACCGATCCGGCCGGCGAACGCGATGCCTTCTTCCAGACTCTCCACCACCAGCGAAGGCGCCACCGGCTCCCCGATCTTCTCCATCGTAGCTTTAAATTCCAGACGGTCCTCCGCCTTCCGGATCGTCTCCGACGTGGTTCCGATCAGCCGGACACCGGTCTTCTCGAAAAATCCTCTCTCGTCCAGCTCCATGGCGAGGTTCAGCCCCGCCTGTCCACCCAGCGTCGGAAGGACGCTGTCGGGCCGCTCCTTGAGGATGAGCTGCTCGACCACTTCCACGGTCAGCGGCTCTATATACACCCGGTCCGCGATGTCCCGGTCCGTCATGATGGTGGCCGGATTGGAATTTAAAAGCACGACCTCGATTCCTTCTTCTTTCAGGGAACGGCACGCCTGAGTCCCGGCATAATCAAATTCCGCCGCCTGCCCGATGACGATCGGACCGGAACCGATCACCAGCACTTTTCTGATCTGCGGATTTCTAGGCATCTGCGCTCACCTCCATCATTTTCATAAACCGGTCGAACAGGTACCCGGAATCCTGCGGACCCGGACACGCCTCCGGATGAAACTGCACCGTAAAAATACGTTTCCCCGTATAAGAAAGTCCCTCGTTGGTGCCGTCGTTGACGTTCTGAAACGCCGGCGCCGCCATCTGCGGGTTGAGGCTCTCTGTATCCACCGCGTACCCATGATTCTGGGACGTGATATACACCCGTCCGGTCTCCAGATCCTTTACCGGATGATTGCCTCCCCTGTGACCGTATTTTAAGCGGTACGTATCCGCCCCCGTCGCAAGCGCCATGAGCTGGTGCCCGAGACAGATGGCAAAAATCGGAATATCTGTTTCATAAAGTCTGCGGATTTCTTCAATGACTTTTCCGCACGCCTTGGGGTCTCCGGGGCCGTTGGAAAGCATGATCCCGTCCGGATGAGAAGCGATGATCTCCTCCGCCGGGGTAAAGGAAGGATAGACGGTGACTTCGCAGCCACGATTATGTAAAGAACGTGCAATGTTTCGTTTTGCCCCCAGATCCAGAAGCGCAACTCTCGGTCCGCCGCCCGCAAGGACGTATTTCTCACGGCAGGTCACTTTGGACACTTCGTCGCCCGTGGCGTACGCTTTCAGCTTCCGCCGCACGTCTTCCATCCGGTAGTTTTCATCCGTCGTAATCATACCGTTCATCGTGCCGGATTCCCGCAAAAGCCTGGTCAGCGCGCGGGTATCGATCCCACAGATACCGGGAATCTCATATTTTAAAAGGAAATTCTGGATCGTATCTTCCGAACGGAAGTTACTCGGCATCCTCGACAGTTCCCGAACGATAAAACCGTCCACCCAGGGCCTTTCCGACTCCATATCTTCACAGCAGATCCCGTAATTGCCGATCAGCGGATAGGTCATCGCCACTGCCTGTCCCGCATAGGAGGGATCCGTCAGGACTTCCGGATAACCGGTCATGGAGGTGTTGAATACGATCTCGCTGACCGTTTCCCTGGCGGAACCGATGCTCGTTCCCGAAAAGACATGTCCGTCTTCCAGAATCAGAAATGCTTTCATCTTCTCACCTTTTCCTTTCCTGTCATGTTCCGGGCATGCGCGCGCAGTCCTGCCCGCGCAGACGCGGGCTTCGCCCTGTGCAGATAAACAGACAGAACCTCTTCTGTGCTGCGCACACGCGGTCTTGCCTGTTCATCTGCGCACATTTTTGCCCAAATTGCAGATATTATACACAAAAAGCAGGGGCTTGACAACCCCTGCCTTTAGATTCCGTAAAATTTAAATAATAGTTTTACTTTTCACGCTTTATGCCGGTCCTCAGCCCGGCGTGGACTGAGGACCGGCAGATATGTGAAAAGAAACCTAAAGTTTACTGTACCCAAAACCGTTGACAATCGCGTCGATCCGCTGTCCGGTCCGGCACATGGGGCACTCTCTCTCGTCGAAGGAAGCGTACCCTGACAGATCGTTCGCATTGAAAATGCTGTTCACCTCCACCCCGTGCGCCTCTCTGACGAAACTGAAGATAGAAGCGATGCCCTGCACCTTGCCGCCGTAATATTCCACACTGCGGATAGCCTTCTCCAGCGTCACGCCGGTGGTAATGGAGGTGGAGAGAATCAGAATGTTCTTATTCTGCACCATGATCTTGGAATTGTCGCGGAAGATCATCTGTCCGTTGATGTCCTGTTCCGGAGCCGTGATATAGATCGTATTATGAGCGTTCAGGCACATGATGCCGCCCTTTGTCAGCTCCTGCGCCAGATAAGCGCCGATCACCTGACAACTGTTCAGACAGATAATGGTATCCACCACCGTATTGTTCTCGTACTTTCTTGCCAGAAGCTTCGCCGCGGCCTCCGCCTCATTCTGACGAGCCTGAAGCGTCGTCAGGTCCACGTAATAATTGACGTGCGAATGCGAGGTCACAAAATGCCCCGGCATAACCTTCAGAGCGACTTTGTTGTCCGCCTGTGAATAAATCTTGAATATTCGTTTTTCCATATAGGAATCCTCCTTTTCTGGTTATTCGGAGATCTCCGGTTCCTGCAGATCTCCCTTCCCGCTTTCTTTATAGATATTATACATAATCCAGACAAATTTAGCAAACTTTTTATGCAGATTCTCCATTATTTTTTATTGTCAACCTTTTATATTATTAGGTTGACAATCAATTCCTTTTCTGGTAAGATAACTGCGAAAAAAGAAGTCCGAATGGAGGATTCCGCTGTTATGAAACAAACGATCACCGTCAAAGAAATGACCCTCTGCGCCCTGTTCACCGTACTGACCGCGGTCGGCGCGTTCATCAAAATCCCGATTCCGGTCGTGCCCTTCACCCTGCAGTTTCTGTTTACCATGCTGGCGGGGCTTCTGCTGGGAGGAAGGCTCGGCGCACTCAGCGTCGGACTCTACGCCCTGCTCGGACTGGCCGGCCTTCCGGTCTTCGCGGAGGGCGGCGGTTTCTGGTATCTTCTGAATCCTTCCTTCGGATACATCCTCGGCTTTGCGGTCGCAAGTTACATAACCGGACGGATGACGGAACGAGGGAAGCAGACGACGTTTCCGGGAATACTGGCCGCCAATTTTGCCGGACTGGCGGTTGTGTACGGCGTGGGGATGGCCTATTATTACCTGATCAGCAACTTTGTGATCGGCACTCCCATCGGCCTGTGGCCGTTATTTCTCTACTGCTTTTTATTGGCTGTACCGGGAGATCTCTGCCTGTGCGTTGTGGCGGCCGTTCTGGCGCTGAGACTGAAACCGGCGATTGCGGCCATATAATCATGCTGCTCACCGTCCGTGCGTGACGGAGCCGGCGGCGCCTTTGCCTGCCGCGATTCTGTCCGGAGAACGGCAAGGCCCATTGAGGAGGAAGCTTATGAACATCGTAGAAACACTGGAGAAACAAATACTGGACGGCGCTCAGATCACCCGCGAAGAAGCGCTTCGGCTCTCGGACGCGCCCCTGGAGGAACTGTGCGCGGCGGCGGACCGCATCCGCAGACAGCGGTGCGGGAACGGATTTGACATCTGCACGATCATCAACGGCAAATGCGGACGGTGCTCCGAGGACTGCAAATACTGCGCCCAGAGCGCCCGCTACCGCACCGCCTGTCCCGAGAGCTACCCGCTCCTTTCCACGGAAAAACTGCTCGAGGGCGCAAAACGCAGCGAGACGGACGGCGTCCTGCGCTATTCCATCGTCACGTCCGGGAAACGGCTCTCCGAACGCGAAATTGATCAGGTGTGCGAGAGCATCCGCGCCATCCGCCGGGAGACTTCCATCGGGATCTGCGTGTCTTTCGGGCTTCTCAATGAGAGGCAGTTTCGGAAACTCGCGGAAGCCGGCGTCTCCAGAGTGCACTGCAATCTGGAGTCTTCAAGAAATTATTTTCCAAAGGTCTGCACCACGCACACCTACGACGAGAAAATCGAGACGCTCAAAGCGGCGGTCAGAGCCGGTCTGTCCGTCTGCTCCGGAGGAATCCTCGGGCTGGGCGAAACGATGGCGGACCGCATCGACATGGTACTCGCCGCGAGGGAGCTGGGGGTGAAATCGGTGCCCATGAACCTCTTAAACCCCATTCCCGGAACCCCTTACGAACACAATCGTCCGCTGACCGACGCCGAAGCGCGCCGGTGCGCCGCCCTCTTCCGTTTTCTGATCCCGGACGCTTCCATACGGCTGGCCGGAGGCAGAGGTCTGCTGGAAGACAAAGGGGAGGCCTGTTTCCGAAGCGGCGCCAACGCCGCCATCTCAGGCAATCTGCTGACGACCGCCGGCGTCACGGCGCAGACCGATCTGGCCCTGATCCGGAGACTGGGCTTTGAAGCGAGGCTGTGCAATGGCTGAAGGATTATTTATTACGGGAACCGGCACCGATGTCGGCAAGACCTTTGTCACCGGGCTGATTGTGAAGAAACTGAGAGAAAGCGGCAGAAACGCCGCCTACTATAAAGCCGCCGTGAGCGGGAATGAACGGAAGGAGGACGGAAGCCTGATTCCCGGAGACGCGCTGTATGTCAGGCAGATCTCCGGCATCCGCCAGCCGCTCTCTTCCATGTGCCCCTTTGTCTATGAGGCGGCTGTCTCTCCGCACCTCGCCTCCCGTCTGGAAGGAGACCCGGTACGGATGGACGCCGTACGGCAGGGCTTTCAGAAACTGACCGCCGAATACGACTATGTCACAATGGAGGGAAGCGGCGGCATCCTCTGTCCGCTCTCTTTCGGCAGGGAAGAGCTCTGGCTGGAGGATGTCGTCCGGGCGCTGGACCTGTCCTGCCTGCTCGTGGCGGACGCCGGACTCGGTACGATCAACAGCGTCGTGCTGACGGCGGAATACATGCGCAGCAGGAACCTCCCCCTGAAAGGAATCATCTTCAACCGTTTTCACCCCGGCGACGTGATGGAAGAAGACAACCTGCGTATGTGCGTACACCGGACCGGACTGCAGGCGCTGGCCTGCGTTCAGGAAGGGGACACAGAGCTTGCCATGGACGCCGGCGCGCTGGCCTCCCTTTATGAGCCTGTCTGAGATCCCGTCTTTTTACCCATACACGCAGAGGCTCCCCGGAGACTCTGCCGTTTCCCGAACAGGAGGCAGCGCATGATCTGGTATCCTTATCAGCAGATGAAAACCATGAACGAACCTTATCACATCACGGACGCGCGGGGCGTCTGGCTCTATACGCAGGATCATCGGATGATCGACTCCGTCTCTTCCTGGTGGAGCGTCATCCACGGCTACCGACATCCCGTGCTGACCGCGGCTATCAGAGAACAGGCGGACCGTTTCTCCCATGTAATGCTGGGCGGCCTGACTCACGAACCGGTGCAGAAGCTTTCCGCACGGCTGGAGAGCTGGCTTCCGGGCGATCTTGACTACTGCTTCTTTTCCGACTCCGGGAGCGTGGCAGTGGAGGTCGCCCTGAAAATGGCGCTTCAGTATTATGTCAATCGTGGAGAGATGCGGCGGACGAAGATCCTCTCGCTGACCCACGCCTACCACGGCGATACGTTTAAAACCATGGAAGCGGGCGACGACGAAGATTATCATTTTATCCTGGAAGCTTACGGAGAGAATCCGCATGTGATTCACATTCCCACCAGAATCCCTGCCCTCGAGGAAGCGTTCCGGCTCTGGCACGAACAATTGAACTGCCTGATCGTGGAACCGCTTCTGCAGGGAGCCGGAGGCATGCGCATGTACGATCTTTCTTTCCTGCAGCGGGCGCGAAAGCTTTGCGACAAGTACGGCGTCCTGCTGATCTTCGACGAAGTGGCCACCGGCTTCGGCAGAACCGGGAACCGGTTTGTGGCGGATCTGGTCCTCCCGGACATCCTCGTACTCGGCAAAGCGCTGACCGGCGGTTATATCGGCCACGCGGTCACCGTGGCCAACCGGAAGGTGTACGACGGCTTCTACGACGACGACCCGCGGAAAGCGCTGATGCACGGCCCGACCTTCATGGGCAACGCCCTCGCCTGCAGCGTCGCCCTGAAATCCATCGAGCTGTTTGAGCAGAACCATTATATGGAAAAAATCCGCCGGATTGAGGCGGTTACGAGAAGGGAAATGGAAGGTTTCTCGGACCCGCGGATCAGGGAAATCCGCATCATGGGCGGCTGTGCCTGCATCGAGGTGCGCGACCCGTCGGTCCTGGAGGGATACCAGTCGTTCGCTTATCGGCGGGGAGTGTTCAGCCGTCCGTTTTTAAACTGTCTGTACGCCATGGTTCCCTATATCATCACCGAAGAAGAGCTTGTGACAGTGCTCGAAACCATGAAGGCATGGTTCCGCAGATAACCGCGCAGGCAAAAGGCCGCACAGGATACGCCCCCGGCACATCCTGCGCGGCCTTTTGATTTTTGATTTTCCGGAACCGGCCTGTTTTTCAGAAGCTGACCGGCAGTCTGGGAATCCCGTCAATGCGCAGATATTTGCTCATGCAGGCCGAGACAAACTCGTGGTCGGCCATATGATCCAGACCGGATACGGTCACGCTGCCGATCACCCCGGCCCCCGCGACCCGAATCGGAAACCCGCCGCCGCAGGCCGCATAATCCTGCGGATCCAGTCTCCGCTCCTCGAGCGTCTCCCCGTTCTTCTTCAGAATCATAAAAAAGCGCAGGCTGCTCATCTCCATCATGCGCACCGTATTCTGCTTCCGGACCAGCCACCGCTCGTTGTTGCAGTTCGTCCCCGGAAAACCGTACTGGAATACCGTGCAGCCGTTGTTCAGCCTGATACTGATGATCACCGGGAGATGATTTCTCGCCGCCTCCGCCACCATAAAGCTGCCCAGCTCCCATGCGTCTTCATTCGTAAAATGAGAAAACTGAAGGATCTCTTCCTGCATGGCCAGTATCCTGATCGATTCTTCCAACATCATATCCATTTCCTCCTGTCGCCGTTTTGCATCCGTTCCTCTCAATGCCGCGAACCCGGCCGCATCCTCCGCGCGCCGGCATACGGTCACCGGGAGTGTACAATCACAGTATAACACTTTTTTCGCAAAGATACAAACCGCTCTCTTCCCTTTAAAATCAGGTTTTGCTATAATTAGAATATGTGAAATAATTCCGTCAGGAGGATACCTCTATGGACGCTTCCCTGTTCCACGGAAATCTGGTCGCCACCAGCCGGATCCTGTACACCCCGTCCACCTTTGCCAGAACCAGCCTGCTCCATCTGCAGGAAGCCGGTTCCCTGCAGGCGCAGAAGCCGCACACGAGCAGAAGAGAACATCTCGCTTCCTATCTGTTCTTTCTCGTATGCTCCGGCGGCGGTACGCTCTGGTACAACGGCGAAACCCGTTCCTTGAAAACCGGAGACTGCGTGTTCCTGGACTGCAAAAAATCCTACTCTCATCGGACATCCGACGATCTGTGGCAGCTTCGGTGGGTTCATTTCTACGGCCCCAATATGGGCAGCATCTATGATAAATACACCGCACGGGGAGGCAGTCCATGCTTTCATCCCGCGGATCCCGCCCCCTACGACCGGCTTCTACAGGAGCTGTACGCCGTCGCTGCCGGCGAAGATCATGTGCGGGACATGCGCATTTTTGAAAAACTCGCCTCGCTTCTGACACTGCTCATGGAAGAGAGCTGGAATCCGGAAAACAGCCGGCGCGCTTCCTCCAGAAAACAGAATCTGCAGGAGGTAAAAGAATATCTGGACCGGCATTACAGGGAGAAGCTATCCCTCGATCAGCTCGCGGAACGGTTCTACATCAATAAATTCTATTTAACCCGCATTTTTCGGGAACAGTTCGGTATCTCGATCAACAATTACCTGCTGCAGACCCGGATCACCCATGCCAAGCAGCTTCTGCGCTTCACGGAGAAAACCATTGAATCCGTCGGCAGCGAATGCGGGATTGAGGACGCCAGCTATTTCTCCCGGATGTTCCGGAAGATCGAAGGAATCTCTCCCGGAGAATTCCGCAGGATGTGGCAGGCCTAAAATGACATTGTAATAGAAAAGCATTGTATAGAAAGGATCTTCTCCCCATGAATCTTCCAGGCTACCACTCCTCCGGCCAGTTCGCCCGCCTGGCGGGCGTCTCGGTTCGGACCATCCGTTATTATGACCGGCAGAACATCCTCAAACCGTCTTATGTCAACCCTTCCGGCGCCCGTTTCTACACCGACTCGGATCTGGCGAGGCTTCAGCAGATCCTGCTCCTGAAGTATCTGGGCTTCTCCCTGGACGATATCCGGGAGATCACCATCGGGGACACCGACGGTCATTTTCTGAAAAATTCTCTGATGCTGCAGAAAAAGCTGGTCCAGGACCGTATCGAACAGATGCAGCTCGTGGAAAACGCCATCGACAACACGGTCCGCGCCCTTGAGAAAGAACGGCAGATCGACTGGAGTCATATGCTGGAACTGATTCATCTGACCGGAATGGAGAAAAGCCTCAAGCTGCAGTACCAGAACGCCACCAATATCTCCGCGCGGATCCGGCTGCACCGGGACTATTCCGCCAACCGGCAGGGATGGTTTCCGTGGATCTATGAGCAGTGCCGGATTACCGGAGAGATGGAGGTTCTGGAACTCGGCTGCGGCAACGGGGCGCTCTGGACCGAGAATCTTGCCCGTATCCCGGAAGATGCGAAGATTGTTCTCTCCGATATCTCGGAGGGAATGCTGCGGGATGCCAGAAGGAACATCGGCTCTGCGGATTCCCGCTTTTCCTTCCGGGTTTTCGACTGCGCGCGGATCCCCTTCGACGCACAGAGCTTCGATCTGGTGATCGCCAATCATGTGCTGTTCTACTGCGAAGATCTCCCCGCGGTCTGTGAAGAAGTCCGGCGGGTCCTGCGGCCCGGCGGCCGGTTCCTGTGCAGCGCCTACGGAAAGGATCACATGAAGGAAATCAGCGACCTCGTGCGCCGGTTCGACAGCCGTATCGTCCTGTCCGCGCGGAAACTGTACGAACAGTTCGGGCTGGAAAACGGGCGGGAAATCCTCGGAGCCTGTTTTCCGGCCGTGGACTGTCTCCTCTACGAAGACTCCATCACGCTGGACCGGGCGGAACCGCTGATGGAATACATCCTCTCCTGTCACGGCAACCAGAACCGGATCCTCCTGGACCGCTACAAGGAATTTCGCTCATTTACCGAGAAAAAAACCGCCTGCGGGTTTCATATCACCAAAAATGCCGGACTTTTCGTCTGTCATGTATCATCCGCCGAAAAAACGCGCAACCTGACATCAGGCGCGGCCCGGAAGGATGAGTTGTGAAACAAAAGAAAAAGTGCTTGAAGGTGACGTAACGTCATCTTATATAATAGTCGCAGAAACCAGATACAGGGCATCCGGCGCTCCGAAAGGAGCCTGCGTCCGGACGGAAAGGGACGCTTTCGGATGCGGCATTGAGACTGAGAGGTAATGTAATATGAATGCAAACACTGTTATTGTAACCGGCGGAGCCGGATTTATCGGCAGCAATTTCATCTTCCACATGCTGAAGACCTATCCGGATTACCGGATCGTCTGCCTGGACTGCCTGACCTACGCGGGCAACCTGTCCACCCTGCAGCCGGTGATGGACAACCCGAATTTCCGTTTTGTGAAGGAAAGCATCACCGACCGCGAAGCTGTCTACCGCCTGTTTGAAGAAGAGCATCCCGACATGGTCGTGAATTTCGCGGCGGAGAGCCATGTGGACCGTTCCATCGAGAATCCCCAGGTATTTCTCGACACCAATATCATCGGCACTTCCGTCCTCATGGATGCCTGCCGCAAATACGGCATCAAACGCTATCATCAGGTGTCCACGGACGAGGTATACGGCGACCTGCCTCTGGACCGGCCGGATCTGTTCTTCACGGAAGAGACGCCGATCCATACTTCCAGCCCCTATTCTTCCAGCAAAGCCGCCGCCGACCTGCTCGTGCTGGCGTATCACCGCACCTACGGCCTGCCCGTATCCATCAGCCGCTGCTCCAACAATTACGGACCCTATCATTTTCCGGAGAAGCTGATTCCGCTGATGATCGCCAATGCGCTGAACGACCGGCCGCTGCCCGTCTACGGAGCCGGAGAGAACGTCCGCGACTGGCTGTACGTGGAGGATCACTGCAAGGCCATTGATCTGGTGATCCACAAAGGACGCGTGGGCGAGGTGTACAACATCGGAGGCCATAACGAGATGAAGAACATTGATATCGTGAAGATCATCTGCCGGGCGCTCGGCAAACCGGAAAGCCTGATCACCTACGTCACCGACCGTAAGGGACACGACATGCGCTACGCCATCGATCCCACCAAGATCCACAGCGAGCTGGGCTGGCTGCCCGAGACCCGGTTCGAGGACGGCATCCAGAAGACCATCCGCTGGTATCTGGACAACCGCGAATGGTGGGAAACTATTATCTCCGGCGAATACCAGAATTATTATGAGCAGATGTACGGAAACCGCTAAGAGGACGGAACCGTTTCGGGGTTACCGGAACGGTTGCAGGAAGACCGCAATTTCATTTTAAGACAGGAGGAATATGAGAATGAAAATTTTTGTGACAGGCGTCGGCGGACAGTTGGGACACGATGTCATGAATGAACTGAACAAAAGAGGATATGAGGGCGTCGGCTCCGATCTGGCTCCCGCCTACAGCGGCATCCAGGACGGCAGCGCCGTAACAGCAATGCCCTATGTCTCCATGGATATCACGGACCAAAGCTCGGTGGAGAAAGCGCTCGCGGAAGCCGAGCCGGACGTGGTCGTCCACTGCGCGGCATGGACGGCGGTGGATATGGCGGAAGACGACGACAAGGTGGAGAAGGTCCGTCTGGTCAACGCCGCCGGAACGAAAAACATCGCGCTTGCCTGCAAAAAGCTGGACTGCAAGATGATCTATCTGTCCACCGATTACGTCTTCGACGGCCTCGGAGAACAGCCCTGGGAGCCGGACTGCAAAGACTACCGGCCGCTGAACGTGTACGGCCGAACCAAACTTGAAGGCGAGCTGGCCGTGTCCGAAAACCTTGAGAAATATTTTATCGTGCGCATCGCCTGGGTCTTCGGCGTCAACGGAAAAAACTTTATCAAAACCATGCTCAATCTGGGAAAAACCCATGACCGCATCACGGTCGTAAACGACCAGATCGGCACGCCCACCTACACCTTCGATCTGGCCCGCCTTCTTGTGGACATGCTGGAGACGGACCGGTACGGCTACTATCACGCCACCAACGAGGGCGGCTATATCAGTTGGTATGACTTCACCGTCGAAATCTTCCGTCAGGCGGCCGAACTGGGCCATCCGGAGTACGACAGCGAACATGTGACGGTCGTTCCTGTCTCAACCGCGGAATACGGCGTCTCCAAGGCCAGACGTCCTTTCAATTCGCGGCTCGACAAAACGAAGCTTGTCAAAAACGGCTTCACGCCCCTTCCCACCTGGCAGGATGCTCTGAACCGCTACTTAAAGGAAGTTCTGTAAGCTCTCCCGCAGCCGAGAGTGACGCCAGAGCTACATTCGGAAGACAGCAGAAGGAAGGGAATACAATGAGCAGATCGTCCGGACGTTCAGAAAACGGCAAAAAGAAACTCAAAAAACGCAAAAAGAAAGATATGGGCAGCTTTTATTTCCGGCTGACCCAGCTCTCCATGGCATGCATTCTGGCAGGAGCATGCGTCCTCTTCTACCAGACCGGCTATATCCAGACCGTCGTCTCCCTCTACCGGGAGGCGGAGGCCGTCATGGAACGCTCCTCTGCGGAGGATTTTATGGAAGATCAGTCTGGAGAGGTCTATGACGCGGACGGAAATCTGATCGCCCTTCTGCGCAACGAGCGCAATCTTGTTTACCTCACCTGTGAAGAAATCCCGGACGCCGCGAAGGACGCCTTCGTCAGCATTGAGGACAAGCGCTTCTACCGGCATCACGGTTTCGATCCCTTTGCCATCCTCAGGGCGGCCCGCTCTCTGGTCACCAGAAAAAGCATCACCCAGGGCGGCAGCACGATCACCCAGCAGCTTGCGCGCAACATCTACCTGACCCACACCGTCAACTGGGAGCGGAAAGTGGAAGAGATTTTCATCGCCATGGCTCTGGAAAAAAAATATTCCAAAGATGAGATCCTGGAATTTTATATCAACAATATTTACTTTTCCAACGGATATTACGGAATCCAGGCGGCCAGCCGGGGATATTTCGGCAGAGACGTCTCAGAACTGACGCTGTCGGAAACCGCGTTTCTCTGCGCCATTCCCAACGGCCCGGAGCTCTACGATCCGCTGATACATATGGAACATACGCTGGAACGCCGCGACCTGATTCTTGAAAACATGTATGAGGACGAACGGATCACGGAAACGGCGTACAAAGAAGCCCTGGCGCAGACCATTACGCTGCATTCCTCCCGGACTTCGTTCACCCGCACCTGGGCGCACATCTATATCTACGAACGCGCCGCCCGCGCCCTGATGGAAGCCACCGGAGAGGATTACGACGCCTGCCGCCGGAAGCTGTACACCGGGGGATACCGGGTCTACACTTCGATCGACATGGACACTCAGAAGCTTCTGCAGGACAGCGTGGACCGGCAGCTCTCCGGCTACAATACGCTGAACAGCAACGGCACCTACGCACTGCAGGCGTCCGCGGTCTGTATCGACAACCAGACCGGTCTCGTGACCGCCATCGTCGGCGGGCGCAGCCAGCAGGACATCCTGCCGGATTATAACCGCGCCTTCATGAGCTTCCGGCAGCCCGGCAGCGCCATCAAGCCCCTGATCGTCTACACGCCGGCGCTGGAACGCGGCTATACCGCTTCCTCCACGCTCAAAGACGTCAAGGAGGAGGACGGACCCGCCAACGCCACCAACCGATATTCGCAGACAGTCTCCCTGCGGACTGCCGTCGAGCAGTCGCTGAACACGACCGCCGACCGTCTGTTCCGGGAGCTGACTCCGGAAGTGGGGCTCTCCTACCTTCTGGATATGAACTTCTCCTCCATTAAGGAGACCGACTACACTCCCGCCGCCGCTCTGGGCGGCCTGGCAACCGGCGTCAGCGCCCTGGAACTGACGGCAGGATATGCGGCTCTGGCCAACGACGGCGTCTACCGGCTGCCCGACTGCATTACCATGATCACCGACATGGACGGCAACATCATCATCATGCCCGACCGTCAGGAGCATCCGGTCTATGAAACCGCCGCCGCCCGCGAGATGACCGACATCCTGGAAGGCGTCCTCACCCGGGGCACCGCGCGCGGAAAGGGGATCCCCGACGTTCCCTGCGCCGGCAAAACCGGAACGACCAACGACTATATCGACGGCTGGTTCGCAGGCTACACCGCCCACTATACTTCCGGTATCTGGATCGGCTTTGACACGCCGAGAAAGAACGGCTCTCTTTCCGGTTCCTCCGCTCCGGTGGACATCTGGAAAAACTTTATGACCGAACTGCACGAAGGACTTCCCGTTCTGCCGCTGAACGATCAGAACTGATTCAGCCCGGAGGAGCCGGCTCCCCCGGAGGCACTACATTGGGATCCGCCATAATGCCGGGATCCACCGGATTCGGATCGCCGGCGGCCGGATCGGCAGGCGCCGGATCCGGCGGAGGAGGTACGGTCCCCGGACTCGTCCCCGACAGCTCATACTCGCTGGGAACATAGACGCCGTCCGTATGAACCGTACAGGTCGCGCCCGGCAGATTGGAACTGATCCCGTAGGCCGTATCCAGCGTCCCCGCCTCCGCCACTCCCTCCTGCATCGCAGGAAGCAGCACCTTGGCCTGCGGCACCCGGTTCGGGCACATGCTGGTGGCAAGAAGCCCGGTATCCGCACAGATGCTCACGGCCACATGATGGTCGCACACTTCCGTAGGCTGTTTTCCTTCCGCAAAATATTCGTTGCGGACGATTCCCGCCCGGCCGTCGTTGTCGCACAGACCGCCGACCGCCAGCTTCCCGGATTTCGTACAGATTACGCACTGTACGATTCCCGACGGTTTTTCAAAATCCTTATTCTCCATTCCTTCATGGACCCGGCCCATGATCTTCGCCCACAGTTTCTTATGGAACTGCGTCTCCGAATTTCCCAGACTGTGTTTATAACCGCTGTTATCGTAACCGGCCCAGATTCCCGCCGTATAATAAGGGGTCATCCCTTCAAACCAGATATCCAGATTATCGGACGTGGTACCGGTCTTGCCGGCAACCGTCATCCCCTCAATCCTCGCCGCCGTGCCGGTGCCGCCGGCCCCGGTGATCACGTCTTTCATACAGTCCACCAGAAGCCACGCGTTCTGTTCGGAGATCGCCTGGCTGGCCTCCGGCTGGTTGTCCAGAATCACGTTGCCGTCATTGTCCACGACCTTCGTGTACAGGCGCGGTTTGATATAGCTGCCCTGATTGGCGATGGCTGCATACGCGGCCGTCAGCTCCAGATTCGATACGCCGTTCGTCAGTCCTCCCAGAGCGGCGGACTGATTGTAATCTGCATGGGGTCCCTCCAGCACCAGCGAGCTGAAACCGAATTTCAGCAGATATTCCACTGCCGTCGTCGGAGTGACGTCGGTAATCGTCTTGACCGCCATCACGTTCATCGAACGGACGATACCTTCTCTGGACGTCGTCCATCCGCGGTAGCTGTTCGTGCCGTCCCAGTTCTTCACCAGGCGCCCCTGCCGTCCGTTCTCCGTGTAGGCGAACGGTCCGTCGTACTGTACGGTTCCCGGGCCGTAGCCGAGAGCCTCGAAAGCCGGCGCATAAGCCGCTACAATCTTAAAGGTGGAGCCAGGGTTCCGATAGGCGCCCGACGCACGGTTCAGCGTCCGGTTCGCCGTCTTTTCGCCCCGGCCGCCGATCATGGCCTTCACTTCTCCCGTACTCTGCTCCATGACGACCATGGACGCCTGGGGCTGAATGACAAATTCACATCGTTCATAGACCGTGTCCTCATCCGTGATTCCGAGCGTGGACACATACTCGTCAATGGCCGCCTGCGCCTCCTCCTGTGTGTCGTACAGGATCTCGTAACTTTTGTCCGACTGCCGGAAATGGGCGGCCAGCATCTCCTGACTGTAATTCTTGGTCTCCCCGTCTTTACGCACGACGCTCAACGCCCAGTCGATGCCCACTCTGCTCTTCTCCGGAAAATTTTCCGCATTGGCAAACTCTTCGTCCAGAATGCCCTGGATGCGCGGATCCTGCGTCGTATAGATCTTCAGGCCGCTGCTGTACAGCGCATTGAAAGCCTGCGTCTCCGAATAGCCCGCCTTCTCCACCAGATCGTTCCTGACCTGTTCGGTCACCTGATCCACGAAATACGAATAAATCGTACTGGAAGACTCGCTCTCTTCATTGTATTCCCGGATTCTGGAATACACGTCGTCCGCCATCGCCTCCTCGTACTTCTTCTGGGAGATATACCCCTGCTCCTGCATATACTGAAGCACATAGCCGCGCCTGGTGGCGTTGTCCTTAGGGTGACTGATGGGATTGTACGCGCTGGGGCTCTTGGTAATCGCCGCCAGCACCGCCGCCTCGGACAGCGTCAGCTCGCTGACGTTCTTGCCGAAGTAACGGTTGGCGGCCGCCTGCACGCCCAGGGAGTTCTGTCCCAGATTGATGGTATTCAGGTAGCTTTCCAGAATCTCATCCTTTGTCATCACTTCCTCCAGCTTGACCGCCAGATACTGTTCCTGCAGTTTCCTCTCGATTTTCTCTATCATCGTACTTTCCGACATGAAATCGAACACGTTGTTTTTCAAAAGCTGCTGCGTGATCGTGCTCGCGCCTTCGGTCGTCTTAAAACCGCTGGCCACGCCCTTCACGCCGGCACGGATGATTCCCTTGATATCAATGCCGTTGTGCTCGTAGAAACGTGCGTCCTCGATGGCGATGAACGCCTCCCTCACATGTTTGGGAATATTCTCGATCTTCACGTACGTTCGGTTGGTACCTTCCGCGATCAGCTCCGCCGTCTTGTTGCCCTCCGCGTCGTACACGGTGGACTTGTAACCTCTTGGCAGCACGCTTGCGCTGGTGATATCCGGAGCGTTCTCAATCACACCTTTTACAATGCCGATCCCGCCGCACAGGCCTGCAACGCCCACCGCGACCATCAGCACCAGCAGTGTCTTCAGAAAGACGACGCCGGCTTTCCTGCCCAGACGGACTTTATTGGATTTCAGCGCCTTCTGCTTTCTGGAGGTGCTTTTTTTACTGTAATTCATCTGTCAGCCTCCTTTATCCTGTCTATTATAGCAAAATTGCCGCTGCAAATAAAGGAAAAAGTTCTTAACTGCTGTTTTTATCTGCTTAACACTTCAATGGCTTTCTGAAGCTGACGGTCTTCCTCGGGATCCTCTCCGGCTTCCACCACGATATCCGGCGTGATTCCCACCTCATGAATGTTATTTCCGGCAGGGGTATAATAGCGCGAGACCGTGATCTTCACCGCCGACCCGTCCGGCAGCGGGAACAGGCTCTGTACGATTCCTTTCCCGAAGGTTTTCGTTCCTATGAGCGTCCCCACGCCGTAATCTTTGACGGCCCCCGCGAAAATCTCCGACGCGCTGGCGCTGTTTCCGTTGACAAGGACCGCCAGACCGCCGTCAAAATAATTCTCCGCGTCCGACCGTTCCTCCTGCCGGTTCCCGTACTTGTCTTCCGTGTAGACGATCAGCCCTTCCGGGAGCAGACGGTCCAGAATCGCGCAGGTAACGTCCACAAGCCCGCCGCCGTTGTCTCTCAGGTCGACGATCAGCTTCTTCATCCCCTGCATCTCCAGACTGCTGAGCGCAACCATGAACTGCTCCTCAGTCACGTCGTCGAACTCCGTAATGGCAATATATCCGATCTCATCCTTGATCATCCTGCTCTCCACCGTGGGAACCTGGATGCTCTTTCTGGTCAGCGTCATCTCCAGGACCTCCGCCCCCCTGACGATGCTGATACGGACCTGCGTTCCTTCTTCTCCTTTCAGATCCGATACGACCAGCGACAGATCCTGCCCGGTCACTTCCTCGCCTTCCACCTCGTAGAGCACATCCCCCGGCTGCATCCCCGCCTCCGCGGACGGCGAATCGTCGAAGACCCTCACCACGGTGATGATCCCGGTCGTATAGTCCTGCTGCATCATGGCTCCGATTCCGCTGTAGCTTCCGTTGGAAGATTCCATAAAGCTGGCATATTCCTCCGGCGTATAGTAACCGGTATAGACGTCTCCAAGCCCTGCCATCAGACCTTTGTAGATACCGTTTTCCACATCCTCCTCTTCATAGTCAAACAGGTAGTATTCCTCAATGTACTGATTCAGTTCCTGGATCTTTGCGTCAATCTGTTTCCCGCCAGAACTCCCCCCTCCCGCAAAACGGGGCAGAAGGAACGCCGTGGCGCACCCGCTCAGGCAGAACGCCGCGGCGGCCAGCACCATTCCCAGTACGAGTCCTTTTCTGAACGAACGCTTCTTACCGCTGTCTTCCATCCGCTGTCACTCCTTTTCTCTTCCTTACCATTCTATGTACATATCACTTCACATAATTCAAAGGATTTACATAGCTTCCGTTCACGATCACACCGAAGTGGAGATGAGGACCTGTCGAATAGCCGGTCGATCCCACTGCGGCGATCTTCTGTCCCTGAGCAACCATATCCCCCTCGGATACATACAGTGCGGAGGCATGCATATAGACAGTGGACACGCCGTTTCCATGAGAAATCACCACATAATTGCCCGCAGAATAATGATAGGTCGATGTCGTCACTCTCCCTGTAGCGGAAGCCAGTATGGCGGAGCCGGTGGGCGCTCCGATGTCGATTCCCCTGTGATCAGCGGAAGCCCCCGCCATCGGCACGTCCCGGATACCGAATCCGCTCGTAATCCGGTGGCTGGCCGGACAGGGCCAGAGAAAACCGGAAGCGCCTCCGTCTCCGTCTGTCTCGGCCGCTTTCGCGGCCGCCACCACGGCAATCTGGTTCTCTACCTGCTGAAGCAGCTTCTCCTGTTCGGCAAGCTGCTTCTCATACTCTCCCTGCTCGCCGGACGCCGTATCAATCTGGCTCTGATAGGCTGCGATCTCCTGCGTCTTGGCGCTGATCGCCCGGTTGACCGCCTCCTTCTGGCCGCCGAGTTCGGTAAGCAGGGCCTCCTGCTCCTCCCGCTCCTCCTCCAGAACTTCTTTGTACTCCGCGATCGTATCCCGGATCTCCTTCAGATTCTCCATCATCCGCCGGTCATAAGCGGACATCTGCACAGCGTAGTCCGCCCGGTTCAGCATTTCCGCTACGCTGCCCGACTCCAGAAGCAGCACAAGAAAGGAGTCTTCTCCCTTCTCGTACATATAGCAGATTCTTTTCTTCATCATTTCCCGCTGTTTCTGCGCTTCCGCCTCCGCGGCCTCCAGCTCCAGCTCCTTCTGTGCGATCTCCTCCTTTTTGGCTTCGATCTCTTCTTCCAGCTTCGACATCTGAACGGCGATGGCGTTCACCTGACGGTCGAGCTGGCTGATATACGTCTGTAAATCGCTTCTCTCATTCTTCAGTTCTTTGATTTTCTCCTCCACAGAACGAATGTCCGACTTCAGGGCACCGATCTCATCCAGCGTGTCCTTCCGTCTCTGCTCCAGTTCTCTGGCCGCCTTGTCATACTCGTCTTCCCTTTTCTTCTTTTCCGCCTTGTCCGACTCGCCGGACGCGGAATCCGACGGCTTCGCCGCCGCAGAAAAGCCGCCCGCCGCACTGCCTGCAAGCAGAACGCCGAGCAGAAAAAAAAACATAAAAATCCGAACCGCGCACACTTTCATAAGTTCTATCCTTCAATCAAACCTTTAAATGTCTCTGCGTCGTGAAGATGCTGCCGAAAAAACCGATTCCCATGCCCAGCACCAGCGCCACGGGCACCAGCGTGCGGAACAGTTCGTTCACCTGAATGAAATTCAGCACATTGGTCAGAACGCCGAATTTCACCGCCACATACACGATCATCCGGTTGTACAGATAATAGAGGATCGCCAGCGGAATCGCCGCTCCGACGACGCCGATCACCGCGCCCTCGATCAAAAACGGCGCCTTGATAAATGAATTTTTCGCTCCGATCAGCCTCATGATGGCAATCTCCTCCTTCCGGACAGAGATACCGATGGCGATGGTGTTGCTGATCAGAAATACGGACACCGCCAGCAGAAGGCCGATAACCGCCACGGACACGTAACTGACCAGGCGGTTAAAGCCGGCCAGCATATCCGCCACCACGTCCGAACGGTTAATCTTTCTCACCTGTTCCATGGACGAGATATAATCCACCAGATCCTGCTGTGTGGCCACATCGTTCATATAGATTTCCAGATTGGCGCTGTTAGCCAGCGGATTGTCCTCCACGAAGCCGTCCGCCAGTTCCGGCGCTTCCTTAAAATAGATGTCCTTATAGCTCTCCCACGCCACGTCCGCGGAGACAAAGACCACCTGTCTGACCTCGTCTCTCTGGCCGATACGGTCTCCGATCTCCTGGATCTCCTCCTCCGAAGTCCCCGGCTCAAAGAGCACCGTGACCGCAACGCCCTCTTCCACTTCCTTTACAAAATGCTGGAAATTCTGAACGATGCAGAAAAAAATTCCGAACATGAAAATACATGCGGCCATCGTCGCTGTGGACGCAAGGGAAAACATTTTATTTCTCCAGATATTCTTAAAGCCCTGCTGCAGGCAGTATCCTATTGTACCAAGTCTCATCCGATATACCCGCTTTCTCTTTCGTCTCCGACGATAATTCCCTTCTGCATACGGACCACCCGTTTCTTCATCGTATTCACAATATCCTGATCATGGGTGACGACCAGCACCGTCGTCCCTCTCGCGTTGATCTCCTCCAGAAGCTTCATGATCTCTCTGGACGTCTTGGGATCCAGATTCCCGGTCGGCTCGTCCGCCAGCAGAATATCCGGGCTGTTCACCAGCGCGCGCGCCAGAGCCACCCGCTGCTGCTCGCCTCCCGAGAGCTGCCGGGGATAGGACTTGTATTTCTCCGCAAGCCCCACCAGCGACAGCATGGCGGGAACGTTCTTCTTGATCTCCTTTGTGGGAGTGACGATCACTCTCTGGGCAAAGGCCACGTTCTCATAGACGTTCCGGTCTTTTAATAGACGGAAATCCTGAAACACGCAACCGATCTTTCTGCGGTACTTGGGAATCATTCTCTTGCGCATACGGGCCAGATTCACTCCGTTCACACGGATCCTGCCCTCCGTCGGCTCCAGCTCCTTGAGCAGAAGCTTGATCAGCGTGGACTTGCCCGATCCGCTGTCTCCTACAATAAATACAAATTCTCCTCTTTTAATATGAAGGCTTATCCCGTTGATGGCGCCCACGCCGTTGGGATAAGACTTCACAACGTTTTCCAATGCGATCATGGAAATCCTCCTGTTGTAGTTCTCTTAATAATCCAGAGTCTCCATATACTTCATGTATTTCACCACCATCAGGGCAATCTTGAACGTAATGGCGTCCTCAAACACACGAAGATCCAGACCGGTAGACTTCTGGAGCTTATCCAGACGATAGACCAGCGTATTTCTGTGAATATACAACTGTCTCGACGTCTCCGACACATTCAGGCTGTTCTCAAAAAACTTGTTGATGGTCGTCAGCGTCTCCTCGTCAAAATCATCCGGCGATCTGCCGTCGAAGATCTCCCGGATAAACATCTTGCAGAGCGGGATCGGGAGCTGATAGATCAGACGGCCGATTCCGAGCGAGCTGTAGGCAATAATATCCCTGTCATCGAAGAAGATCTTGCCTACGTCAAGCGCCATCCGCGCCTCCTTGTAGGAGCGGGACACCTCCTTGATCTCGCCGACGATTGTCCCAAGCGCCACATGGATCTCCTCGTTCTCCTCCACCGCCGCCACCGCATCCTTCATTCCCTGCGCTGCCTTGATCATCTCCTCATAGCTCTCATGGGGAGCCAGCTCCCGGACCACGATGACATTCTTCTCGTCCACAGCCGTCACAAAATCCTTGGCCCTGCCGGCGCAGTGGATACGCACGCTGTCCAGCGCCGCGTTCACCCGGTCCCGGTTGCTCTCTATGATGAAGACGACGCGCCTCACTTCCGTCGGTATGTGCAGCTTTTTCGCACGGTTGTAGATATCCACCAGAAGCAGATTATCCAGCAGAAGATTCTTGATGAAATTGTCCTTGTCAAAGCGTTCCTTGTAAGCGGTCAACAGACTGGAAAGCTGAAAAGCAGCCATTTTCCCCACCATGTAGACATCGTCGCTGGCCCCCTTTGCCAGCAGGATATACTCCGGCTGATTTTCGTCAAAAACTTTAAAAAACTGGTAGCCGCGCACCACCTGGCTGTCGGCCGGCGACGAAATAAACGCCGCGGCTTCGCTGCTGTTATCCTCCGGCTGATTTTCGGTAGAAGCCAGCACCTGCCCTTCCATGTCCAGGACACATAGATCAACCCTGGTAATTTCTCTCAGTCCATCGATCGTGTTTTGAAGTATCTGGTTTGAAATCATAAGCCCTCTCCTTTACATAAACTAGCATTTGTGCAAACTCCCCTAAAAGCATCACCAGAAACCACACATTTTCTATGTAGATCCTAAATTCCTATTTTATATAGTAATGCAAAACGGCAAAAAAAGAAAGAGGTTTTTATGAATATCCTCTTTTTTCTTGCCTTTTCCACAACGGGCTTCGTGCTCCCGCCGCAAAAAAATAATGCACATGCCGTTCATAAACCAACGGGCTTTCTCATAGATTATAAGCAAGAACCTTCCAATATCACAAGACAGGAGCTTTACCATGAGCGCTAAAACCAGAATATGGGTATTCCATATGAAAGAATTGATCTATACCGGAGTCTTCGCAGGTCTGGGCATCCTCTTCCTGATGCTGATGATCTTCATGTTCGCCTCCGGCCGCAAAGAGGAGACCGCCGAGACGATCCCTTCCCGCTATACGGCGGGCATCTACACCGCTTCCATGACGCTGGGCGGAAATCCGGTGGAGATCGCCGTCGCCGTGGATGAAGACCGTATCTCTTCCATCCATTTCCGGCAGTTGGACGAGACCGTCTCCGCCATGTATCCTCTCATGGAGCCTGCCCTGGAAGCGCTTTCCGAACAGATCTGCGAGAGCCAGTCCCTGGAGAACCTCACTTACTCCGAGGAGAGCCAGTATACTTCGCTGATGCTGCTGAGCGCCATCCGCACCGCCCTTGAAAAAGCGGAGAACTAGGGAAACGCTGGCAGAATCAGCGTTTCCCTGGACGAGAGGCAGGGCTGCCCCTGCCTTCAGCCGCCGTTTTTCTGTCCGCTGTTCTCCATCGCCGTTTCCTTTCGGCAGCGGTGTTCTCCCAGCAGAAGATCGACCATCCTCCCGTAGCTTCTGCTTCCCTCCTGTTGGGCGTTGGCTTTCAGATAGGTATCGTTCACCTTATCCGACAGGCCGGATACCGGTCCCTCATACTGCGCCCAGTACGCCCGATGATACGCATAATCCCGTTCGGCCTGTTCGCAGAGCTGCCCTCTGACTGCGGCGAACCGCTCCCGGTCGGCCTTGAAGAGCGCATTGATGCTGTGGGTATAGGCGAGAAGCAGAGCGCTGTATTTCAGATTCGGATCCTCCGACCCCATACAGGCCAGATACGCTATGTAATTGGCTTCATCTTCTCTCATAAAACCCTTCAGGTGCGACAGCTCATGGCAGAGCACCGCGGGCTGATTATAGGCCGGAATATCCGGGTTGTAATGAGCCTCCATCGTGTAGGGCCCGAAGACGCCCTCCAAAAACTCCAGCGACAGCACTTTCCAGGAGAGGACAGGCTTTGCCTTGGGATACCATCCGCCCAGCTCCGGGTAAACGTTCCCCAGTTCCGCCATCGCATCCCGGGTCTTCTCCGCCAGCGCTTCCGGAAGCGCCGTAAGCCCGTCCTCCTGCACGAGCGTGTTCCGGCTGACCTCTTCGATCTGCCCGGTCAGCCACAGACAAAGCTCTTCCAGTTCTTCCACCGTGGAAGGCTCCGCCGGAAGTCCCGCCAGCTTCGAGAACGGCGTTCTGTGATAATTAATCCCGCAGGTAACAGTGAAGAGAAACAGCCAGAGAATCCCGGCCTTTAAAAGCAACCGCAATACGCCTGCGCACCACACCGCCGCGCCGGTCTCTTTGCGGCGGATCCGCCGGATTCCCCGTACGGCGCCGAAAACCACGCCCGCGATCAGAAGATAAATCAGGCACTCATCCAGCGCATAAGGGAACAGACTGCTGATGCCGCCGAGGAGGCGCAGGATTCCAGGATAGATCACACCCGCGTACCATTCCGCAAAACCAGGCATGCGTCTCGACAGAAACTGCAGCGCCAGGGCCGCGGCAAGCAGCGCTCCCCAGCCCGCAGCGGCTATTCCTGCCGCCCGCGCGTTTTTTCTGCCGTCTGTCCCAGACATACGAGCAGCGCTCCTGCCAGGATAAAGAAATCCGACAGATTGAACACCAGCCGGTTCAGCCGCGGAAAAGGAGTGCGAAAGCTCACATAATCCACCACATAACCTTTCCGGCACCGATCGTACAGATTGGAGAGCGCCCCTCCGGTCAGAAGAGCAAACCCGGCCTTCTGCAACTCATGTCCCTTTCGCAGAAGCGTGCAGAGAAACGCGCCCGCGCATCCCAGCGTCGTCATCGTACTGACCTTAATGATCGCCGGCATATGCCCGGCAAATCTCCCGCCGGCCATGCCGTAATTGCGCAGCCTGCGGATCCGGACCGCACCGCCGCACAGCTCGCGTTCCCTGCCGGAGGCCGCATCCTCTCCGTCTTCTTTATCCATTTCGTGTTTTACTGCCAGATCCGCCTGGAACAGACCCAGCGCCAGTTGTATCCATATCAGTTTCATCTTCTCATCCCTGCATTTCCAGCGCCGGAACCCCGCGCATCGTAATCAGAGGGCCTCCCCGGTGCTCGATATAGTCTTCCGTGATCAGTACCTGGCCGATGTTGTCGTCCTTGGGTACTTCGTACATGATATCCAGCATAAATTCTTCGATGATGGCGCGCAGGGCTCTCGCCCCCGTATCCTTTTCCATCGCCCTGCGGGCAATGGCGTGCAGCGCCTCCTCCGTAAAATCAAGCCGCACCTCATCCAGCATCAACAGCTTCTGGTACTGCTTCAAAATGGCGTTCTTCGGCTCCTTGAGGACGGACACCATCATGTCCTCCGTCAGCGCGTCCAGGGTAAAGATCACCGGAAGCCGGCCGATAAATTCCGGAATCATGCCGAACTTGCGGATATCCTCCACCGTCACCTGCCGGAGCAGATTCTTTTCCTCATCATATTTATCCTTCAGATCCGCGCGGAAACCGATGGACGAGCGCTTGTTGAGCCGCTCTTTGATGATGTTCTCCAGATCCGGAAATGCCCCGCCGCAGATAAAGAGGATGTTGCGGGTATTGATCGTCTCCAGCGGCACCATGGCGTTCTTGCTGTTGGCGCCGACCGGCACTTCGATCTGCGCCCCCTCCAGAAGCTTGAGCATCCCCTGCTGCACCGACTCTCCGCTGACGTCTCTCTGGTTGGTGTTCTTCTTCTTGGCAATCTTGTCGATCTCATCAATAAACACAATTCCCCGCTCCGCCTTTTCCACGTCGTTGTCCGCCGCCGCCAGAAGCTTTGACAGCACGCTTTCGATATCGTCCCCGATATAACCTGCTTCGGTCAGGGAGGTAGCGTCCGCGATGGCAAGGGGCACGTCGAGAAGCCTTGCCAGCGTCTTCACCAGATACGTTTTTCCGCTCCCGGTGGGCCCGATCATCAGCATGTTGGATTTCTCGATCTCGATTCCGTCCGCTTCGGAACCGGCCGCCACGCGCTTATAATGGTTATACACCGCCACGGAGATGACTTTCTTCGCCTGCTCCTGGCCGATCACATACTCGTCGAGACGCTCCTTAATCTTATGAGGCGCCGGAATGGAGCGGATATCCAGCGCTTTCTCCGGTCCTTCCTGCTTCTGCGGCGCCTTCTTCTTCACTTTCTGCCGCCTCGGTATCAGATTCTGAAGATCAGCCAGATTGATCATGCTGATATTCGGCATTCTGGAAAAATCCAGCTTTTTGTAATCCACATTGCCGCTGCTCATCATGTCCATCGTCCGCTGCATGCATTCCGGACAGATGCTGATATCCTTCGTCAGGTGAATCATCTTCCCGGCGCTGCTCTCCGGCCGGTGACACACAAAACAGACGTCTTCATATTCGTTCTCTTCGGGTTTTTCCGTTTCCTGTTCCTGTTCTTTATTCTCCATATCCATACTTATGAATCCCCTTCTCTGTACCTGAACTGCTCCCGTCCATTATATAATACCCCTATATGCCCTGCAAGTAAAGTTTTTATAAATATCCCCGGCTGGGGATTGCAGGAAACAGTTACTTTTCACACTATGCCACCCGGACGCCCGATGCGGGCAGATCATCCTTCCAGACCCCGCTCGCGTTTATGCCCTATGGGTACTTAATGAAGGGACGCAGCGGTATTTATGCCCTTTGGGTACTAAGGCGCGAAAAGACCGCGCCTAAGGACCGGCGCCCTTCAATGGGTCTTTCAGGATGATCTGCCCGCATCAGGCTGAAAACCGGCATAGGTGCAAGCAATAACCAGGAAACAGAGGGCTTTTCTGGTTATTGTTCGCAGAAAAGCCCCCTGTCTTGTTATTCTTCGCTTTCAACTCCTACCTGAGCGCCGGAGCTCAGCGTGATGTCCAGCACTTTTTCCACATATTCCGAGTTTTCCAGCCTTTGAATCGTGATAGCGATGGTCTCACCCGCCTCGTAATACCCCAGCGTATCCCTAAGCTGCGCATAACCGGTGATGCGGGTTCCGTCCAGCTTGGTAATGATATCGCCTTTCTGGAGTCCGGCACGCTCAGCTGCGCCGCCTTCCGTGATCACATTGATATAGACACCCTGCGGCATACCGTAGTTCTGGGAGGCGTCCTCCGTTACGTCCACGCCGTTGATTCCGAGATAGCCTTTATCCGCTTCTTTTACCTGATCTCTCGTCATCTTGTTCATCAGATCGCCGATGATGGACTCCACATCGCTGATAGGGATCGCGTAGCCCATGCCCTCCACCTCTTCCGAGATGAATTTTACGGAATTGATGCCGATCAGCTCTCCTTTGCTGTTCAGAAGCGCTCCGCCGCTGTTGCCGGGATTAATAGCCGCATCTGTCTGGATCAGACGGTTGGTGATCGTCTGTCCGTTCGACTCCACGCTGACCTCCCGGTTCAGCGCGCTGACAATCCCCGACGTCACCGAGAGGCCGTACCCGTAGGCATTGCCGATGGCAACTACCGGTTCTCCCACTTCCATCGCGCTGGAATCCCCGATGGAAGCGATGCGGATCATGTCCAGCGTCTCTTTCGGAATATCCTCCACCCGGACGGCGATCACCGCCAGATCTTTGGCCGGATCCGTACCTTTCACTTTCGCGGAAATGACGTTGTCCTCGTCCGCGGCCTGGCCGTCGGAATTAAAATAGACGCTGATCTCCTGCGCTTTGGCGATCACATGATTGTTCGTCACAATCACGATCTCGTCGTCGTTTCTTCCTATAATAATACCGGAACCGCTGGACTGGCTCTCCTGCTCGTAGATGCCGAAGAACGTCCGAAATTCCGTGGTCCCCACGTTGGTGATGGATACGACCGAAGGCATGCAGTTCTTTACGATGTCCGACACGTCATAGACGTCGGAGGGACTGCCCGCCACGGTGGTCGCAGGCGTTTTCGCTCCGCTGACGGATCCGTCCTCTCCGGTCTCCAGCGGAACAACCGCGTCTCCAAGCAGCTGCTTTCCGATATAATTGGTGCCCATAAAGGCCGCGCTGGATACGCTGCCGAAGACAAGCGCAAGCACCAGGCATTTCGCGACCGTCTTCCCGAAGCCGCCCTTCTTCTTTTTCTCCGGCTGTTTGAGACTCCCGGAGGAATCGTAATGGATATAACCGCCGTTTGTATCATAGTAACTTCCGGATCCTGTATTGTTATTCAACTCATCATACATCATTCTGTGACTCCTTTCTGGATATGTCCTCTCTGGATAAAACTACTATAACAGGGAATTGTGATAGAATTGTGATTAAATCTTTAAAAATCCTTGAATATGGTGTATACTGTTTAGAGCTTCAAGAAAACTCAAGAAAGGATACATTCTACATGAAGAAAAAAACTTTACTGCTCTTTTTATCGGCTGTGCTGGCGTGCACGGCATTGACTGGATGCGGCGGCAAAGATGATGAGGTCGCGCCCGTGGTCACGGACATCTCAGATACGCAGGACGAACCGGAAGAGGAACCCGAACCGGAGGAACAGGAACCGGAAGAGGAACCCGAGGTGGAAGAAACGAGAGACGGTATGTACCGCAGCGAACTGACCAACGAGTGGATCGACGAATCACTTCAAAATCAGCGCCCGGTCGCCATCATGGTGGACAACGAAAAAACCGCTCTGCTCCACTATGGACTGACCCAGGCAGACATCGTCTATGAGATGATGAACAGCACCGCCAACGGAGAGATTACCCGTTTCATGGCCCTTGTCAAAGACTGGGGGCAGATCAAACAGTTCGGAAGCATCCGCAGTGTGCGTCCTACCAATTTCATGATCGCACCCGAGTATAACGCGGTTGTCATCCATGACGGAGGTCCCTTCTATATTGAGCCTTACCTGAAGAACCCCTGGGTGGATCATTTAAGCGGCGGATTTGCCCGTATCAACAACGGAAAATCCAGAGAATTTACCGAATACGTCACCACCGGAGAGATTGAGAAACGGCTGAAGGCGGCCAACATCTCTCCGGAATACAACGAGTACTATCCCGGTCCCCACTGGCAGTTTGCCAGCGAGTCCAAACCGGTCGACCTCGCGGAGGCTTCCGATTCCATGGACTGTACGCTGGTCGATCTTCCCTTCGGGCACAACGGCTCCCAGCTGGATTATGATGCCGCAAGCAATACATACCTGTATTCCGAGTACGGCATGAAGCATACCGATCCGGCCAATGGCAGCAAGCAGCTCGCGTTTACCAATATTCTGATCGCCAACGCAACGCATAAGCAGTATGACAGCAACGGTTACATGCAGTTCAACATTCTGGAACAGAACAACCGCAGCGGTTATTACATCACCGGCGGCAAGGCGATTCCGGTCACCTGGTCCAAGGGACACGACATGGATCCCATGCGTTTCTACGACGCCGACGGCAATCTGATCACGCTGAACACCGGCAAGACCTACATTGCCATGGTATCCGATTCCCGCTGGAAGGAACTGGTGCTGAAATAAGTTCTGAATCATTCCCTCCGGAAAGCGGTCTTTCACCCGCTTTCCGGACAAGCCGGGGGCTGCCCGTTGCGGACAGCCCCCGATTTTTTATGCATACGGACGCCCAAAGGAAGACTGTCAGCAGAGCCGACGGGCGTCCGATGCGCGGGCAGGGAAAAAGTATCTTCCCTGCCCGATTTTTATTTTTCAGGTAATACCAGTTCTCTCTCCTTCATCACACTCTTATAGGAGGGACGGATGATCTTGTTCATGCCGATAATTTCTTCAATCCGGTGCGCGCTCCAGCCCACAATTCTGGCGATCGCGAAGATCGGCGTATACAGTTCCACCGGTATCCCCAGCATCTCGTACACAAATCCGCTGTAAAAGTCCACATTGGGACTGACGCCTTTATAGATCTTGCGCTTTCCGGCGATCAGCTCCGGCGCGAGCATCTCGATATTGTTGTACAGTTCCATATCCTTCTCCCGGTGTTTTTCCACCGACAGACGCTCCACAAAGCCTTTGAACACCCGTTCGCGGGGATCGGACAGAGAGTAGACCGCGTGACCCATGCCGTAGATCAGCCCTTTGCCGTCAAACGCCTCTCCGTCGAGGATTCTGCTCAGATAAGCTTTCACTTCCTCCCGGTCCGAATAATCCCGCACATGTGCGCGGATGTCGTTCATCATCTCCATCACCTTGATGTTCGCTCCGCCGTGCTTTGGCCCCTTGAGCGAGGACATGGCCGCCGCAATGGCCGAATAGGTATCCGAGCCGGAAGAGGTTACGACTCTGGTCGTAAACGTGGAATTGTTGCCTCCGCCGTGCTCCATATGCAGAATCAGCGCCACGTCCAGCACTCTGGCCTCCAGAAATGTATAATTTTTGTCCGGCCGCAGCATCATCAGCAGATTTTCCGCCGTAGACAGTTCCGGATTGGACCTGTGTATGTACATGCTCTCATCCCGCTCATAGTGGTTGTACGCGTGGTAGCCGTAGACCGCCAGCATCGGAAAGACGCTGATCAGATTCAGGCACTGGCGGATGACGTTGTCGACCTCGTTGGAAGTCATCTGCTCGTCGTAGGACGCAAGCGTTAGTATGCTCCTCGTCATGGAATTCATAATATCCTTGCTGGAAGCCTTCATGATCACATCTCTGGTGAAATTCGTCGGCAGCTCCCTCCCGTAGGCAATCAATTCCGCAAACCGCGCCTCCTCCTCCGCGGAAGGCAGCTCGCCGAACAGAAGCAGATAGGCGATCTTCTCAAAGCCGAACCCGTCCTCCGGGATACTGCGCACCAGTTCCATCACATCATAGCCCCTGTACCACAGTTTTCCGTCGCAGGGAACCTTCTTCCCATCCTTCATCTGAAATGATTCGATCTTCGATATGTTGGTCAGTCCGGTCAGTACGCCGTTGCCGTTGATGTCTCTCAATCCTCGGTTGACACCGAACTCACGGAACAGTTCATCGGAGATGGTATCGTTTTCCAGACACAGAGTCCGGTATTTCTCCGTATATTCCTTACATTTCTCGTTATATCCCATTCATTTCCCCCTTTCCTTTTTTCATACATTCATTATGTTAACATAATTTTCATTTCATTTCCATCATTTTATATTTTTTTTATAAATCCCGGCATCTGCCCGGTTACATTTTATCCCCCTTCGCACCCGGACGCCTGATACGGGCAGATCTTCCTGAAAGACCCATTGAAGGGCGCCGGTCCTTAGGCGCGGTCTTTTCGCGCCTTAGTACCCAAAGGGCATAAATACCGCTGCGTCCCTTCATTAAGTACCCATAGGGCATAAACGCGAGCGGGGTCTGGAAGGATGATCTGCCCGTATCAGGCGTCCGGGTGGCGTAAGGTAAAAAGTAACTGGAATCCTGATGCCTTCCAGACCCCGCTCTACTTGGAAAACGGCGTCCCGTCTTCCTCTGTCTCCGGTTCCGTACCGGGCAGTTCATAACAGATGACCGCCGTTCCCTTCTCGACGTTTTGGTAGATTTCCTCCGCGGCGGACGGCGGCAGGTTGATGCAGCCGTGGGACCCGTTCGTCCTGTAAATACTGCCGCCGAACGAGCGCCTCCAGCCGGCGTCGTGCAGACCGATATTCCGGTTAAAGGGCATCCACCACGAGACCGGCGTCCGGTAATCCTCGTTGGTCAGGACGGCGTTCCTCTGCTTGTAGGTAATCCCGTAGACGCCGGGCGGCGTATCGTCTCCCCGGGCCAGACTTCCGGATACCAGATCGGATTCCAGAAGCAGCACCCCGTCTTTATAGAGGAAGAGATGCTGCGCCGTCAGATTGATCTCCACATAAGTATCGCCGTAATCCGATCCGCCATACCGGTCCGCCGTCTGATAGTAAACCGGCGTGCGCTCCCCGCTCTCGCGCCTCTGTATCATTTCTGTCAGTTCCCGGATCTCCTGGGGATAATTCATCCACCAGCCGTAATCCCCGCCTTCAATCCGGATTTCTTCGCCGTAGCTGGTCATGAACGTGCGCGGACGGAAAATCGTATCGTAACGCTTCCTGAGCAACACTACAAAGGCTTCCACCTGGCTCTCGTCCAGTGAAACCGCGCCGTCCTCCACTCTCAGCCAGCTGCTGATGACATCGCCGTCCAGAATCTCCGTATTGTCCCCGAAATGATAGGTGATTTTCAGATCCCCATACGACCGGAGCTGTCCGAGCAGCGCGCGAAGATTCTCGTCTTCCGATGTCACCTGAGGGACTCTGTAGCATCCGGCGGCTTCCAGATCCAGCCGTTCTTCCAGCGTTTCCACCGCGTTTCTCACCGCCGCCTCCGTCTTCTCCCGGTCCAGCTCGTTTCCCTGCCTTTCCTCCACGATCGTAAAACCCGTCTCCGGTGTGTACGCCGCTATGTACGCATCCGCCGGAGCCTCCGCAAAACCTTCCTGAAATCCCGCCAGCGCGCCGACCCGCTCCCGCAGCTTTCCTTCATCCCACGAAATCAGCCCCTCTGTCCGGTGCGTCTCCGTCTGCGGCAGAAACCAGAACCATTTCTTCTGCGCTTTCAGCAGTTTCTTCAGGGGTTCCTCCGAAGCGTAGGTCAGAGAAATCTCCGTCCCTTTGATCTCCTCCTCCAGAGAGGAGCCGTCCGTCCTGCGCTCCGTAACACACAGAAAATATTCCTCCGCCCTGCCTTTCAGCTCTTCTATGGTCAGGCCGGACACATCAATCCGGTCAATCTCCGTCCCGGGCAGAAAATGATTCTGATAATACAGCCGTCCGCCCGTGTAAGCGGAAGCCGCGGCCAGCAGAAGGACGCCCAGCGCCGCCGGCAGCGCCGAACGATGTCTCTTCCGATCCGTTTGCTCTTGCATAAGACTCCGATTCCTTTCCCTCTCTCATCCACAGCCTCCAGTATACCGATTTCCGATTAAAAAAACAACCGAAGGATGTCGAACTCCTTCGGTCGAATTGATTAAAAGTTACTGCTCAGACTCACGCTGTCGGACGCCCGGCGCAGGCAGATCATCCTTCCAACCCCCGCTCGCGCTTAATGAGAGGACGCAGCGGTACTAAGGCGCGTAAAAAACCGCGCCTAAGGACCGGCGCCTCTCAATGGGGTTTCCAGGATGATCTGCCTGCACCGAGCTGAAAACCGGTATGTGTGCACAGCAACGGTTTAAAAAAGATAAAAAATTCCTGTCTCCGTGCGGACGATTTCATGCGGATGCTCCTCCAGGTATTCTTTCAGATAGCCTTCCGCCTGACTGCGCCCTTCGCCCTGCGTGGAGCTGCCGTGGGAGCCCCACGACCAGCCTTCGTACACCGTCCGCTGCGTGTCAAGCAGGTAGATGACGGTGGGGCGGTTTTCGGGATACTGTTCATAATAGTTCCAGTTTCTCTCATCCTCAAAGTCCACCGTCCACACCGTAAACGCGCCGCATCTGGCAGGCGCTTCCAGATAAACCCATGGGTTCAGGCCGCCGACGACGAGCCGGTCGGTCTCTTCGGTGTACCGGCGCAGGTCCTGCACGACCGCCTCATATTCCCGCGCTCTTTCTGCGGAAGTGAAAAGCCCTTTCATGGAACCGCAGGCGACTCTCGTATCAAGTTCCCAGACAGGACTCTCCCGGTAGACGTCCAGCATACGGTTCGCCAGCAGAACCGCAAAAAGCACCGCTGCAGACAGTCTCATCGCATACCGGAAACGCTCCGCCTCCGTCCGTACGTCCAGCGCGAGAATCTTCAGCGCCCATACGTCCGCAAGACAGAACCCCATATTGAACACCCGCATTCCCAGATCCGAACCGTAGCTCCAGACCAGACCGAACAGAAGTCCCGGCAGCAAAAAATACCACTCCAGCTCCCGGTCGCGGATACCGCGGTTGACAAGCTGAATCTGCAGCGCGAGAAGAAGAAAGGCGCATACGATCCCGCCTTCAAAAAAAGTTCTCGAATATATGGCCTGCAGGAAAAATTCCAGATAAAAAAGGCTTCTGGCGGCTCTGAGCACCTTCCGGTTCTGTATCCGCCGAAACCGGATCGCCGCCGCTGCCGCAAAGGTAAAAAGATACAGCGGCCAGGTGAATTTCAGATAGGTAAACAGCACATACGCGGCGGTGCCCGCCGTTTTCTCAAGCACGCCGCCCTGATGCAGCGGATCCATAAACAGATACGGAAGATTCCCGATCCCGTCCGCAATCTCCCTGCCGTAAAACAGCAGAAAGACCCCGGCAGAACAGAAAATCCCCAGCAGAAAACAGAGGCCGTCCTTTCCGGGCGTCAGGCTTCTGCGTCGGAACAGATAAACGGCGGCCATACACACAAAGACGACCGCCATATACGGCATACACAGAACGGAAACGCTCAAACAGATCCCCGCCGGAATCTGCCGGGTCCAGAGGCGCCGTGCGCTCTTTCCGTCCAGAAGTAGCAGCAGAGCGAGAAGAAACGACAGCAGGCCGAGATTATAATAAGAAAAATTCGCGATTCCCGCCCGCGCATAGACAGCGAACAGCATGGCTGCCGGGCAGCCGAAGGACGCCGGCTCTCCTCTTTTTCGAAAAACGTGCATCATAAAAGCCGCCGTCAGAACCGCGAACGCCGCATAACACAGTCTTGTGCACAGAATCAGCCCTTCCTGCCCCCCGAAAAGCCCGACATAGAACCGGTAAAACGGCAGCAGCAGGATCCCGATCAACTGCGCCGGGAACCATTCATCCGCCAGAATCGCATCGCCCTGCGCAAACCGTCTGGCCAACGCGAAGTAAAACGATTCGTCGGTAGCGTCGATCCCGCAGAAAGCCCGCGCCGCCAGACACAGGGCCAGAAGCGCCAGCAACAGATACGCCGTCTTCCAGGTGAAGCCTTTCTTCCTCTCAAACCATGCGCCCATCTTCATTCCTTCCGGCTGCCGCCGGCGTTTATTTCGCTCAGATAGACTTCAAAATCCCTGATATATTCCTCAGAATCATAATGCGTACTTGCCAGCACAAGCAATACGGAATCCGGGGAGAAATCATACATCTCTTTCCAGATCATCCTCGGCAGATAAACCCCCATCATCGGCTTGTTCAGTTCGACGACGATTTCCTCTGCGCCGTCCTTGATGCGGACCTTGCTCTCCCCCGCAACGTTGATCAGTACAAATTCCGACTCTCTGTTGGCATGGCATCCGCGGACCACGGTATCGTCCGAACCGTAGATATAGAAAACCCGCCGGATATCAAAAGGAATCGAACTGCCGCCCTCAATGACCACCAGCTTTCCTCTCTCGTCTCCCAGATCCGCAAATTGAAGGATCGGGCATTGTTCTTTCAGCATGATAGAAGTCCTTTCTTTTACCAGAAATATCCATGGCAGTTTCCCCGGTTCCTCCGCCTGTTCCGCAAAACCGCCGTTTTTACCTGAAACAGTATACCAGAGAAAAGGAAAAATAAAAAGGGGAAACTGCAAAAACCGGGCCGGTCAGTTCAGCACCTGCCGGAGCATCTCAAACAAGTTGTCGATATCTATGGGTTTCGCGATATGGCCGTTCATCCCGCACCGCAGCGCCTCCTGCTTATCCTCCTCAAAGGCGTTCGCCGTCATGGCCAGAACCGGAATGGACGAGAGCACAGGATCCTCCAGGCTGCGGATCTGTCTGACCGCATCGTAACCGTTCATCACCGGCATCTGCACGTCCATCAGCACAAGCTGATAGTACCCCGGCGCCGATGCCTTGAGCATATCGACGGCAATCTGTCCGTTGTCCGCGATCTCCGTCGTAAATCCGGCGTCGCCCAGGATCTCCGAGGCAATCTCCTGATTCAGCTCATTGTCCTCCGCCAGCAGAATCCGCCCCGCATGGATCTTCTGTTCCTCCCGGTCCGTCTTCTCCCCGTCACCGTCCGCGTGGACGATGGAATACAGACAGTTGCGCAGCTCCGAGAAGAACAGCGGCTTGCTGCAGAAAGCAGTGACGCCGGCTTCCTTAGCCTCTTCCTCGATATCCGCCCAGTCATACGCCGTCAGTACAATGATCGATACGTCTTCGCCCATCTCCTTACGGATTCTCCGGGTAACCTCGATCCCGTTCATGTCGGGCAACATCCAGTCGATGATATACACGCTGTAGGCATTCCCCCGCATGACGGCCTGCCGGGTCCGCAGCACCGCTTCCTTGCCGGACAGCGTCCACTCCGCGCGCATGCCGATCTGCTGCAGCATATAGGACACGCTGTCGCACGTATTGAAATCGTCGTCCACGACCAGCGCCCTCAGATTCCGAAGCTGCGGAACATCCCTCGGCTCTTCCACATCCAGATTCAGCCGGAACGTAAAGCAAACGGTAAACTCGGTTCCCGCTCCCTCCCTGCTCTTCACCGAGATGGAGCCGTTCATCATATCCACGATATTCTTGGTGATCGCCATTCCCAGACCGGTTCCCTGGATACCGCTGACCGTCGTGCTCTTCTCGCGCTCAAACGGCTCAAAAATATGCGCCACAAACTCTTCGCTCATGCCGATTCCCGTATCCCTGATGGAAAACTCATAGTTGGCGTAACCGGCGGGCGCGCCGGCCTTCTCCGTAATCCGCATACTGATCATCCCGCCCGCGCCGGTGTACTTGACGCAGTTACTGAGCAGATTCAGAAGCACCTGATTCAGACGCAGCTTGTCGCAGTAGATGTCTTCGTCCATGACATCCACCGTATCTATGTACAGCTCCAGCTGCTTCGCATGAACATCCGCCTGCACAATGTTGCGCAGGCCATGAAGAATATCCGGCAGACGGCAGGGCTTTTCTTCCAGATGCATCTTACCGCTCTCGATGCGGCTCATATCCAGCACGTCGTTGATCAGGCTCAACAGATGGTTGCCGGAAGTCATGATCTTCTTCAGGTATTCCTCCACCTGCTCCTTCCGGTCAATATGAGCGATGGCCAGAGCGGTAAACCCGACAATCGCGTTCATCGGCGTACGGATGTCGTGGGACATATTGGAGAGGAAGGTGCTTTTGGCCTTATTGGCTCTGTTTGCCTGCAGCAGAGCGTCCTCGAGAAGATTCTTCTGTTCCATCTCCCTGCGGATCTCCTTATCCACGCTGCAGAATCCGAGGACGATGCCGCGGCTGTCCTCCCACTCGCCGGACTGCACCGCCTTCATCTGATAATATTCCATCTCACCGTCTTTCAGAATACGGTAATTCACCGAATACATCCTTTTCTCCGCCAACTCCCGGCGCAGAGTGTCCGGGGAAGCGGCGCGGTACAGCATCTCTCTGTCCTCCTCGTAGACAAAGGTCTGTATATAACGCTCCATGCTCTCTTCCAGCGTGATACTGCCGACAAAAATATTACCGAACATATGATCGCCGTCATCCAGGCGAAGCGGCAACCCCTGCCCGGTATCCAGATCAAAGAAGCAGACCAGATCGTATTCAATGCTCAGCGCATGAATCAGTTCCATCTGCCGCCGCGCGTTCTTCTTTTCCTGCAGCTTCTGCGCCGTGCAGTCCAGAAGGAAGCGCTGATAGAACAGTTCTCCGTTTTCCTCAAGCAGCTTGACATTTCCCATCACATGGAGGACTTCTCCGTTTCTGTGGCGTACGCGGTACTCCATGCTGACGCTGTCGCCTTTTCTCTTCAGGGAGCGGATATAGTCACGCAACCGCTCCTTATCCTCATCCACAACCGACTCCGCCACCATGTCAAACCCGTCCGCAGCCAGCTCCTCCAGCGAATCGTAACCGAGGATTTTCAAAGCGGCCCGGTTTACACTGAAAATCTCGGAGCCGTCCAGGGAATGGGTCATCACTCCGCAGTCCATGGACGTGAAAATCGTCTCAAGCGAGCGGTTCTTCTTCATCAGCTCCCGCTCATAGGTGCGTTCCTGCGTGATGTCGATCCCAATGCCCACCGTTCCCATAACGCTCCCGTCAAGATCATACAACGGCGTTTTATAGGTCGTCAAAAGCCGTACGCCGTCCCCGGTCTGTACGGTCTCCTCCGACACGCAGGTCCTCTGTTCCGTCATCACGATCCGTTCCGACTCGATACAGGCCGGATCATCCTGCTCCACATTCCAGATATATGCGTGACCCCTGCCCTGAACCTGCTCTCTGGTTTTATTAACGGTCTGGCAGAAGCTGTCGTTCACCTTCTCGTGAATGCCGTTCTTGTCCTTATACCAGATCAGATTCGGGATATTGTTGATCGTCGCATCCAGAAAATGACTGGTCTCCCAGTACTCCTTGCCGACCCTGCAGTTCTGCTGCCACCGCAGGAAGCGAAAACGGACCTCCTCGTCCGACATGGGCATGGTCCACAAATCATGGAACGCTCCCAGTTGTTCCCGCAAAGCCAGAATCTGCTCCCGGTCCGCAAGCACAATCAGTTCCGTCCCGCTTCCTTTCTCCTCCAGCAGCACGCGAACCCTCTCCTTCGCATCCGTATCCTGCAGATTCGCAATGATCACATCCGCTCCGGCCGCCGGCTCTCTCTCTGGCTCCACGCTCTCCATAAACTCGTGTGTGAAATGCTCCAACGGGGACATTTCCCTGATCATATCAAATGCACTGCAATGGTAACCTGTAAAATAAAAACGAGTATGGCAATGATACATTCCTTTTTTCCTCCGCACGCTCCAAAGACCGTCGCCGGTCCGTCTGTATTACCATTCTAACAAGCACGGGAACCCCTGTCAATATCAGACCTTGCGGATAAGCCGCCGTTCTAGCGTTTCTCCCTCCAGCTCCGGTAGCAGAAGACCAGCGCCCCGGAGCGGGTGCCGAACAGCAGGCTGCAGGGGCAGCCCTTCATAAATTCCTGCCGGAACTGATCCCGGCTCATCAGATTTTCCAGACCAAATTCCGGCTCGGTCTCCACTTTGAACAATCTGCCCATTTTCAGAAACAACTGCTCAAAGACATTCAGCGTATCATGCTCCGTCATCTCTCGTTTGCAAATCCCCGGAATCCGTTCAATCCCCCGCAGGAAGAGAATATCCTCCACGCCCAGAAGAAGCTGCAAGACCACTCCGCCTCCCATGTCATAGCACTGGCCGCAGTAATACCCGTTTCCGATGTTCTGTCCTTTATATTCGCTGCTGACCAGCTTCGTATCCGCCTGAAGGACGTCGTGCACCGCCCGGCCGACCGTCCTGGAGATAATCTCGATCTGCGAGGAACGGTCCCTCTTCTTCTGGCGGACCGCCCTCCCCACGATCGCCTGATCTTCCAGCATAATATGTTCCGACAGCCAGCGGTTCGCGATTCCCACAAACCGCTGAATAGCCGCCAGAGAGTAGCCGGACAGTTCCAGATCCCTTTTCAGCGAAACGAGCGTCTTATTCCTGAAATTGTCATGGATCCGCTTGTGTTCCGCATATCCGCCGTAGCGAATCGAACGCATGTACGCTTCCTCCTCCGAGAAATGCGTCATCGTATAACCTTCCAAATATTTGATGCCCTCTTTGTACGCAGCCTGATTCGTCGACCCATCCTGAGAAAGATCGAACAGTTTGTTTACGATCCGAAAGAGCTTGGCATGCGCCCTGTCCACCACCTCCACGCCGATTTTAAATCTGTCATCCCACACGACCTTTTCCATAGCGAACCCCGCCTCCCGATGTATGTATTTGTCCTGCTTCTAATTATAAATTCCCTTTGGCCTTTTGTCTACTTCCATAATCGAGCAGGGGATATTTCTTCCCTGCCCACGTTACTTTTCACACCCGCGTCGGGCGTCCGGACAGCATGGGTTTGAACAGTAATCTGCCCGCGCACCGGAAAAATCGCAGGCCGTAGCGGCCTGCGATCCATGGTATCGGTTATCTTTTCTTCCTCGCCTCAAAAAACCCGTCAATCCTCTCCCTGATCTGCGCCGGTTTCAGATATTTCAGCAGATACCCGTCCGGTTTCAGGGACAGGACCTTTTTCACGCTCTCCGGGTCGTCGCGGCTTGTGAGGAAAATCACCGGTATGTCCGCAAATTCTTTCTCAGACCGGAGCATCTCCAACACATGCCTTCCGTCGCAGACCGGCATATCATGATCCAGAAGCACCAGATCCGGTTTATCAAGACTGATAGCCCGGATCGCGGCCACGCCGGACTGAACCGCGGTCACATCGTAGTCCTCCTGCAGGAGTCTCTTGATTCCCTCCCGGATGGTCATGGAATCGTCCACCACCAGCACTTTCGGCGCTCCGCTGTCTTTGCTCTTCAGATATTTTTCAATCTCCTTCACTTCATTGCCGATCCCTAAAGGCGTCCCGATTCCCTTCCCCAGCAAATGGGGCGCAATCACGCAATAGGAAAAATATCCTTCGTCCGTACTGAAAAGCAGACTGATCTGAGGTTTCTTCTGCTCAAACACCTCCCTGAATTCGTCATAGGTCAGAAGATTTTCTTCCTGCATCTCATAAGACACGATCGAAGGAAAATGCTCCATCACATGATTGACAAACTGACCCGCGGTATACCTGGCCGCATTGATCAGCATGACATTGATCTTTTTCGATTTCACCCCCATCAGCCTGCCGACGGTATTAATGAGAATCTTCTCTTCAAAGACAAGAATAATCTCCCACTTTTTCGCGTCCCGTTCCCTTCCGTATACCATCCGGTAATAGATGCCGTTCCCGAAACGCTCTCCGCCGTAAGTATCGCTGACCACCTTCGCTTTCAACTGGAACATCTGGCGCAGAAGCTTCTGGATCACGTTTTTCATGGCCTCAAGCTCCGCTTCCGGGAGCAGATCCTCCCACTTGCTGTTCTTCTCCCCGGTGATCGCCTGATCCTCCGTCAGCGTATGCCCGAGCAGCCATCCGGCGCAGACCGCCAGAAAGTGTTCCACCGCCTCCGGGGAATAATCCGCCGCTTTCAGTTCTTCTTCCAGCGCCGGAAGCGTATTATCCCGAAATCCTCTATGTATCCGTCTGTGCATCTTCAGATTGTCGTAATGGATCAGCTCCATATATTTCTCTTCATCCGCAAAGTGCTTCACGGCATGCTCGTAAAAATATTTGATCCCTTCTTCGCACGCCTTCTTCCCTTTCTCCCCTTCTTCCCCCAGGGCGAAGAGCCTGTTGATGACCGTAAAGAGCCTTTGATGCTCTTTGTCAATCTCTTCCACCCCAATGTTAAATTCTTCCTTCCATTCCAGTTGGTTCTCCATCTCCAGTCCTCCTTCTGCTACCATCAATTCACTCCCCGGCCTGCAGGGCGCAAAACTGTCCGTAGACATGCTGTCTATTTTTGGGAAATCAGCTGCCATGTTCCTCGCACATGACAAACATTCCGCGATGCGCGTCCGCTTCGTTCCGGCGCGGCATCATATCTCCCGCCATTATACCATATATTTACACCGATTGAAATGAAATTTTATATAAGTTCGTCTATAATTTTCCGGATTCTGGCCGTATACTGCCCCGGCGCCGCGGGAACCCGGTACAGCGGCAGGCCGATCTTTTTAAATACATGATCCTTGAACGCGTCTGTCCTTTCCGCCGCAGGCGTATTGTGGGAAGCGTCGTCGAGCTCCACCCCGGCCAGCATGTGCAGATCCCGGTCGCACAGAATAAAGTCAATATGCCTTGACTTGATAAATCCTCTGTAACGGTTCCGGTTCCGCCGGTCCGTGACACTGAGAAAATCCTCCATGCGGACCTTGGGGCAGATCAGCAGCCGGTTCCGGTCGCACTGTTCCTTCAGCACTTTATAAAAACGGTATTCCGCAGCAGTCAGAAGCATCTTCTTCTCATAGGGATAATCCCTCGCAAACTTTCTCTTCCGGATGATCCGCCCGAAGATCCATATTACGGCTGCCGCCGCCAGCAGACACACCATGCCCTCCGCCGGAATTTCTTTTGTACCCATGCCGTCGCTCCTTTTGTTCTTTCGCCGCACTGCGAAGCCGCAGTGATCGAGTAGGGAAAATTCATCTTCCCCTACTCGCGCATCGGGCGTCCGTCAGCCTGCTGACCTGTTTCATCCGGACGCCCGTATGCACAGAAAAGGCTCCCGGACGCGTCACACGCACCGAAAGCCTTTGTCTCCATGCTCGTCTTCGATCAACTGTAGCTCTTTTCGATATCCATCTCTACTTCGACTTCATCCACGACTCCGTTTTCGTCAAGTTCAAAACGATAGAGATATTTTCCGTCCCGGTAGGACAGGTAATCGCCCTCTTCCGAGAGGGCCTTGAACTCCGCCATCGTCTCTTTCACGCCGTCGGCATCCATCCCGAAGTAATTCGTACCGTTGACCAGCACGTTGTCCTCCGCCCAGTAGCTTGCTTCCGTATCCTCGCCGTGCATGGAAAAAGAGAGCTTGTAAATCGTTGCGGAAGTGACCAGCACTTCGCTCCGCTCCGGATTGTACACATACACATACGCATAGGAATCGCCGTCTTTTTTCAGCGTCATGAACGTCGACAGCCAGCTCTTGCCCGGCATCATGTCCATCGGCGTCCCCTGTCCCGGGATTGCCATCTCAAATTCCGTCAGCGGAAACACGCCTGCGCCCGTCTCCCCCAGCGTCACTTCCTTGCCTGCCACGGTCAGCACCGGCGCCGTCCCGCCGCCGGAACACGCGCTCATCGTCAGTACCGTCGCCGCCGCGAGAAGGAGTCCCACAAGCCTGCTTTTCATTCGTTTCATTTTTCATAACCTCCTGTTTTTCATCCCCCGCAGCCCTTTCGACGACCGGAATCTCCCGGCGGCTTTTTATCCTTTTGCGCCGGCCTTTTCGGACACAGGATCGGGCTTTCGGTGTCTTTTCCCGCGCTCGTCTGCCAACGAGCCGAATCGTTTATATTATACAACCAAAATCGGATTCTGTACAGAGTGTTTGTTCAAATTTATGTGCGCGGTATATGCCTGTTTAATCAGCATATTAATTTCACAATGCAACGGTTCACAATTATCCGTTATCCCCTCTCTGATACACTCAATGATTCTTCTTACTTTATCTTTAATCAAATCCATCACTTTTTGTTCCGGTTCGATATAGGGTATCTGTTTTACATAATTCGCTGAATTATTTGCAGTTGGATTGATCACATGAATCAAATCATTTACAACATCAGAGTTCATAAGCGCCAGTACATAATACAGTTTTGAATCATCTTTCGGAAATATCCCGACTACGGACTGGTCAAAAACGCGATTCTCAATTAACGATGCTTTCATCCTGCTCGATTTAACCATGGGAATCGCTACCCCGGTCCGAAAATAAAACGCAGAATTCTGAAAACGGGATTTTTTGTTGCTGCTATAATGAGTAACGGTATCTTTATCCCATCGGACAAACCATTCATCATATAATCTATAATAACGAGTATTCGACACACTTTTTACATATGGGACATATCCTTCGGGCGCATCGTCAATTCCACAGAGGGATGTACAGGAAAAAATCAAAGAGCTGTCGACTTTCTCATAATTTTTTCCTCCTTTCACACTGTCATTCAGCACACGAATAAAACGCCTGTTATCACCGGTATAGAAACCTGTTACCACATCCGCGACATCTCCAAGACGTACAGAAGCTTTTTTTAACACGTGCGTCATATCATTGTCCGCAAGAATAAATCTATGTTGTTCGCTGTCGAAAATATCCGCCTGCCTGAGTAAAAATGTTGAAAGATGAGCAGGCAGCCCGCTATCCTCAAATAAGAGTGCAAATTCAGAAGTGGATTGAAACCCCTGTACAATTCGGACGGTATGATTAAGCGCACTTTCTTTTCCTGTTCTTTCAAGCGTAATAATAGACAGGTTTGAATAGCCAAAACTTACACCCGGGAAAAATTTTGAAGAAAATGTTATTATTTCTTCAATTTTCGTTGTAGTTAATAGCAATTCCCGAAGTTTAGCGTGCAGATTCAGAAACATATATGTATCAGGAATAATAAACGAAAGCCGGCCGCCCATTTTAAGAACAGAAATACAACGCAGCAAAAACAACGAATAAGTCTCTTTTACATACTGGCCGGGGTATCTCCTTTTGAGCAAAGCTCTTTTTTTATAATCCTGCCACGCGCCATAAGGCGGATTCCCAATTACCCGGTCATAGTGTCCGCCTGTGGCTCCGAAATAATCCAGTTGTTCATCTACTAACGCGTCTGTCTTTTTGAGCCAGATTTCAGGGACACCAAATGCGTCAAGGCGCTCATCCAGCAGCGTATCGGTTTCTCTGACCGTAACAGCACTGTTTTCCTGGTATTTTTTTCTGAGAATCGAGACTGCTTTTCCATCAATGTCAAGGGCGTCAATTTGAACGGAAAGCCCTGTCTTTAAGATTTCATCAATGAGAATACCCTCTCCTGCAGACGGCTCTAATATGATATCATTACGGGAAACTCCAAGACGTCTTATCATATACGACGTTATGTCGCTGGAATTTGTGTAATATGCACACAGGATATCTTTCATCATTTCACGCCTTTCTCAAAGAAAAAACTTAAGATCCATCTTAAGCAAAATTATATATCCCGGCCATTACCACGTCAAGTATTTCAACAGATCATTTTCCTGCAGATGTTCCCTCAGTTCGCCGCTGATATCCTGCTTCCAGTCAACGTTATGATCCAGCCATTTGCGAATATCAAACCCTGTAAAGGCTTTCATCGCCGCATAACATTCATCAGCGCAATAAACATCCCAATACGGTGAATTTTTCAATGTCTGCAGATAATGATTGTTTTCGCTTTCTTTTTGACGGACAAACAATAATGTTTTCTCATTTTCTCCCAACGAATGGTAAATACTTGCGACAAGCAATAATCTGTTCGTATTTCCTTTCTCATTAGAACTGAATCCACTCTTGAAATCACAATTGTAATGCGTTCCATCCTGCTCAAAATGCAAATCCAAAGCAAGCTTTATTCCCCCGCTGTCAACCATTGTCCATGGAATTTCATAGCGCCGCTTGAGTTCGATTTTAATATCTTCCGCAATTTTCAGTGAATCTATATATCCGGCCGCACTTTTCCTTATGTTCCTATGCACCTGTTCAAAATCAGGCGGTTTAATAATATGCAGCTTTTTTACAGGATATTCAAATGTAAGTCGGCAAAAAGGCTCCCACAGTTCACCAATTCGGCGGGCAAAAGCCATATATTCATAAGGCCATACTTTATTTCTGTATTCAAGCATAATAATATAAGACGCATAAGTCATACTCAATATTTCATTAAGCAGACGGTCATTTCCCCATTTTTCCGAGTTTGCCTGTCTTTTGAGCAGAGCCAGCTTCTCATCACGGTATGTCTTAATCTGTCGGTTGATCACACTCGCCTTAGTATATTTACTTTTCTGTGAAACCCACAAAAGCCCTGCTATTGTTTCGGCCCGATTACGAAAGTCTTTCATCCATTGCTCTTTTGTATAAAACACCGCAATCTCCTTTCCAGCTTATCCTCTCCTTCAACTCCTGCGGCAGCTCCAGTTCATAAAACCCTTCCGCGTGTTCCGTGTGAATCGGGCAGATGGCTTCCCTCGGATTCACTTCTTTGATGAGCTGCGTCAACTGTTCCGCCGTGGCATGTCCGCTCGTGTGCAGGTGCTTCACCTCCACGCCCTTCGCCTGCTGCCGCTTGAGAAACGCGTCCCATTTCCGGATATAAGCGGCCTCTTCCGGCTTCAGATAGCCGTCCCACATGGAGTAGACGATGACCAGCTTCAAATCGAGAAATTCATTGATATATTTTTCACAAAAATCCTCCGGCTTGATCAGCGCCAGGAACCCGTGCTCCCGCATGACGTCCTTCTGCTTCCTGGGTTTGTCCCACATCTTATGATGCAGTTCCTGATCCGGGCGCAGGACATATACATTTTCAAATTGATACAGAGGCGTTCTCGCGCCCGCCAGTTCGGTGAACGTCCGAAGCTGCTGACAGACGTAGTTGCTGTAGGTGTACAGATACATCCCGTTCGCGCGGGCCGCCTGGTAAAAGGATGCCAGCGAGTCCAGATTGGTAGACGAACAGATCAAAAACGCGTATCTGTGTTCCCGGAAATATTTCCGCGCCTCCGCCTGAAGCTCCGCTTCGGTCTTTACAATTTCCGTACGCCGGCTCATCATGGTACCCTCGGTGATGAGGATGTCCACATCCCGCCTGCCGTTCCTTCGGATATACCAGTTCGTCATGGGAAGAAGCGCCTTCCCGCGGTAGCCGTGTCCCCGGAAATCCCCGGTGTGCAGGATCGTCTTATCCGGCGTCTCGATCAGATACATGTAAGCGTCATAGGCAGAATGGTCCACCTCGTACCCGGTCACGGTGACCGGCCCGACGGCCACGGGCGTATCCCTCTTCACTTCCGCGATCCGGATATCGTCCTGCAGCACCGCCAGCGCTTCCCGGGCCGAAGACGCAGTCCTTTGATCCCGCGCCTGGGCCAGCGCCTGATAGATGTTGATCATGACCGCCCTCGACGCCGCGCCCAGATACAGTCTGGTCCGCGCCGGGATCTCCCGGAATCTCCCGGCATGATCCCCGTGATAATGGGTGAACAGGACGGCGTCCACCGGCTCCTTCTCCCAGTCATGTTCATACTCCTCTTTTTGCTCCGCTCCCGGCAGCGACATGCCGTAGTCGATCATGAGCCTGACGGTTGCGCCGTCCCCCGCATACGTAATAATGGTCACGCATCCGCCGATCTGATCGCCCTGACGGATCTGGATTTCCGTTGCCATGAATGTCCCCTCCCTGTCCCGCGCGCTGTCTCTGATAAGGGTATTACGCTCCTGCCGCTCCTCCTCCGAAACAGAAAAGAAACGCTCCGTCACACTCTTATGTCCTTTTTGCAGTATAACAGTTTCCGCGCCATAATTCAATCTTTCGTAGAATCATGAAGACAGCAGAATCCTTTCAAAAATTTGCATATTCAGAAGTGATACCGCACATTCCTTATTTCCAATATCGGATCATATCCGGTTCCTCCTGCCATGAAAAAAGAAAAATGTTCCCTGCCGGAAAACAGACAGGGAACATTTTTTTGTTACCGATAGCATCCGTGATATCTGCCGTGCCCCCGACGGGAAACGGTCACACAGGTGCCGTCGCAGTAGCCGTCCTCGTGGTCATAACCGCAATACTCGCACTCGTCATGCATATGCCGTCCTGTCTCGGTACATCCTTCTACCGTACAGACCGGACAGCCGGTATTAACCGCCGCCCGTCTGTGATGTCCGTGATGCCCGTGAGCAAAAACCGGCATCGCCAGAAGGCCTGCAAGCAGAACCGTAGCCATAACCGCGGTAAGCCGTCTGCGAAGATGCATGTTTCTCCCCTCCTTCCTTTTCCTGCGGACAAAACTCCCTGCCCCGTCTCAGAAGCATGTCTGGCCGCAGTAACTGCTGTAAGAACAGTATAGCACGGATATCTGCTCCCGACAACACCGTCCCCATGAGAAATACATTTTCCTAATCCGGTATGACTTTTCAGGCTTACATCGCCCGGGCTGAAAAGCGGTACGTGTGAACAACAGCGATCCGGTACATACTAACAAAAGGAACGGCCGTATACATCCGTGCTCCCGGGAGGGACGCGGAAAGCCGCGGACCGTTCCGGAAAACCGATACAGGAGGTGAGACGGATGCAGCATATCCAGTCTTCCGTTACCGGACTGCCCGCAAGCTGCAAGTCTGCGGCGGACCGGGCGGCGCAGGTGCTGGCAGAAGAGGATCGGTACGCCGATCTGAGCGAAAGCTGCCGGAAAAAACTTACCGAACTGGAAGAAGAGCTTTCCAGACAAACAAAGGAACGGGTTGCGCTGGTGGCATACCGGATTTAGGAAAACGCGCATGTTTACGGACAGACCCGCCGAGAGGATCTGCATCCCCGGCGGGTCTCTCTGCGCTCCCTGAACCGGAGCCGTATTCTACAGAATATCGACCGCTTCCCCGGCCAGCGCTTTGTTCATGCTGCGCACCGCGCAGAATTTTCCGCACATACTGCACGTATCGCTGTGATCGTCTTCCGGTTTCCGGCTGTCCCGAATCGCCCTGGCAGTTTCAGGGTCCAGCGCGCAGGCAAACTGCGCCTCCCAGTCCAGCGCCCGGCGGGCTTCGGCCATCCGTCCGTCGCGCTCTTCCGCCCCCGGTATTCCTTTGGCGATGTCCGCCGCGTGCGCCGCGATCTTTGAAGCGATGATCCCCTGTTTTACGTCTTCCACCCCGGGCAGCGCCAGATGTTCCGCAGGCGTTACATAACAGAGGAACGCCGCTCCGTGCATGGCGGCGACAGCTCCCCCGATAGCGCCCGTGATATGATCATACCCCGGCGCAATGTCCGTCACCAGCGGCCCCAGCACATAGAAGGGCGCGCCCATGCAGACGCTCTTCTGGATCTCCATATTGGCCGCCACCTGATGAAGCGGCACATGCCCCGGCCCTTCCACCATCACCTGCACATTGTGCGCCCACGCGCGTTTCGTCAGTTCCCCCAGGCGGACCAGTTCTTCGATCTGGCATACGTCTGTGGCGTCCGCCAGACATCCCGGCCGGCAGGCGTCGCCCAGAGAGACCGTCACGTCGTACTCCTCGCAGATATCGAGTATCTCGTCAAAATGTTCATAGAACGGATTTTCCGCCCCCGTCATGCTCATCCAGGCAAAGACAAGGCTTCCGCCCCGGCTGACGATATTCATCTTCCGCTTATGCGTGCGGATCTGTTCCATCGTCTTTCTCGTAATTCCGCAGTGCAGCGTCACAAAATCCACGCCGTCCTCTGCGTGAAGCCGCACCACGTCCACGAAATCCTTCGCGCTCAGCGTCGACAGATCCCGCTGATAATAAATGACGCTGTCGTAGACCGGAACCGTACCGATCATCACCGGACACTGCGCCGTCAGCTTCCGCCGGAACGGCTGCGTATTGCCGTGGCTGGACAGATCCATGATCGCCTCCGCGCCCAGTTTCACGGCGCTCATCACCTTCTCCATCTCGATTTCGTAATCTTTGCAGTCTCTGGATACGCCCAGATTGACATTTACCTTCGTGCGCAGCATACTGCCGACTCCTTCCGGGTCCAGACAGGTATGACGCCGGTTGGCGCATATGACCGCCTTCCCCTCCGCCACCAGCTTCCTAATCCGCTCCGCAGACATCTTTTCCTTTTCCGCCACAATTTTCATCTGCGGCGTCACGATGCCCTTTCGCGCCGCGTCCATCTGTGTCGTATAATTGCCGTTTCCGTCCATTCTCTGTTCCTCCTCGTTATCCTTTCTCGTCCGCTGCTTCGTTACTTTTCACACAGCCAATGTCAGCCCGGTGGCATGGGATCGGCGGCAGCGCCGCTTCTGTTTCCCTGCTTCCAGGCGGTACGCTCCCTCCGACAAACGGATACGCGTGGGCCATGGGTCCGATCCCTTTTCCCAGAGCAAGCCGCGCGGACAGCACGCGGTTCAGATAATCCTTCGCCTTTCCGACCGCTTCATAAAGACCGTCCCCTTTGGCCAGATTGCCGGCAATGGCGCTGGACAGGGTACAGCCGGTCCCGTGGGTGTTGGGATTGTCGATCCTTTTTCCCGCAATCCACCGGGCCTCCCCGTCCGCGTACAGAAGGTCGTCCGCGTCGGAAACACGGTGTCCGCCTTTGCACAGTACGGCGCAGCGCCAGCGCTCGGACAGAAGCCCGGCCGCCTGCTCCATCTCTCTTCGGCTGACGATCTTCCTTCCGGTCAGCGCTTCCGTCTCCGGCAGATTCGGCGTAATCAGCGCCGCCAGCGGAAAAAGCTCCTCCTGCAGCGTCCGCACCGCCGCCGCTTCCGTCAGCCTGATGCCGCCGGTGGACGCCAGTACCGGGTCGAGGACGACCGGCCCCGCCTGATATTCTCTCAGCTTTTCTGCCACCGCTTTTATGACCGCTTCGGAAGGAAGCATCCCGATCTTGACCGCATCCGGACGAATATCCGTAAAGACATCGTCCATCTGCGCTTTCACAAATTCCGCTGGAACCTCCAGAATCCCGTGCACTCCGGTCGTATTCTGTACGGTCAGAGCCGTCACCACGCTCATGGCGTATACGCCGTTGACCGTCATCGTCTTGATGTCCGCCTGAATCCCCGCTCCTCCGCAGGGATCGCTCCCCGCAATCGTCAATACTGTTTTCATCTCTGCCTCCCGTACCGTCAAAGCGCCGTTTCACGACCGCCCGCCGCCGGCAGGCAGATGTTCGGTGTCGTGCGGATGCCGCTGCAGTTCCCGTACCGCCGCCAGAAGCTCCCGCACATCCGCCGCCCGGTCCGCGCCGGCGAAGAGCGCGCCGACCGCGGCAATACCGGCGATGCCGGAACCGACCAGCCGCCTTACATTTTCCCGGTTGATTCCGCCGATAGCCACCGCCGGAACCTCCGCCGCCCGGCAGATCGCCCTCAGCTCATCGTACGGCAGGACGGACGCGTCCGGCTTCGTCCGGCTGCCGAAGACGGCGCCGCACCCGATATAATCCGCCCCCGCCGCCTGCGCAGCCAGGGCTTCCTCCACGCTGTGGACGCTGCCGCCGATGATGCAGTCTTCTCCCAGAAGCTCCCGCGCCTTTCCAATCTCCATATCCGACTGCCCCACATGCACGCCGTCCGCTCCCACAGCCCGGGCAATCTCGGGCCGGTCGTTGATGATCAGCGGAACCCGGTATCTGCGGCACACCGCCGCCAGACTTTCCGCCTCCTTCAAAAACGCTTCCCCGTCCAGCTTTTTCTCCCGAAGCTGGACGCAGGTTACGCCTGCCTTTATAATTTCCTCCACCGCTTCCTCCAGACGCTCTCCCGGCCGCAGACAGCGCCTGTCGGTCACGGCGTACAAGGTCAGCATTTTCCTGTCAAACTTCACATTTTCACTCCTGTTCCTTCTCTTTTGTTCCGGCACAGCTTTCGTCCCGGCTGCCGCAGAGTTCCTCCAGCGCGTCGAACAGGGCGATGTGAAAACTGCCGATCCCGCCTCCCGCCCGGTCCGTCCGCGCTCCGGCAAGCCGGGCGCTCTCTTTCCAGATGCTTCCCGCCGCGCACGCCGCCTCGTAAGGCGCAAGCCCCGCTCCGGCAAACAGCGCGCAGAGCGCGGACAGCATGCAGCCGCCGCCGGAGATCCGCCGGATCCTCGCATCCCCGCCGGTCAGAAACATCCGACGTCCTCCGTCCGACACCGCGTCGGTTTTTCCGCTGATCAAAACCGCGCAGCCGCAGGCTCCCGCCAGACGGTCCGCCAGCTCCATCTGCGCCGTCTGTTCCAGTTCCACACTGCTCTCCACGCCTCCCGACGTACCGCTTCTCTCTTCCAGAAGCGCGCAGGCTTCCTCCTGATTGCAGCGGATAAGAGACAGCTTTACTTCCCTGCGCACATGCGCGACGGCATTTCTCCGGAAGAGACTGGCGCCCACGCCCGCCGGGTCGAGCACCACCGGACGCCCGAGCTCATTCGCCTTCCTCCCGGCCAGCACCCAGGCACGCAGCTTCGCCTCATCCGGAACCCCGGTGTTCAGAAGCGTCGCCTGACTGAGGGCGGTAAGCGTCCGTACTTCCGACGGTTCCCGCCCCATGACGGCGCTGCCTCCCGCGGCCAGAAGCACGTTCGCCACATCCTGCATCGTGACCGGATTGGTCAGGCAATGCACTCCGGGCGCGTTCTCTCTCAGCTTCCGCAGCCATATTTCCCGTGTCATCGCTCTACCTCATCCCCCGGAACGGCTCCAGAATCTTTCCCTTCTCCAGCGCCGTGATCATCCCGAAGGCCAGGACGCTCCCGGCCGCCGTGGAGATGAAAAAGGGAACGACATAGACCGCAAACCCCGCCGGGCCGGCCCCCATCAGATATTTTGCCACCGGATACGCCATCAGCCCTCCCAGAATACTCGTTCCCGCCGTCTCCGCCATGCAGGTCCAGGACAGGTTCCCTGTCTTCCTGAATATCAAACCGCATAGAAGCGCGCCCGCCATGCTCCCGGGATACGCCATCAGCGTTCCCAGTCCTGTCAGATTCCGGATCGTACTTGCGCAGAAGGCAACGGCAAAGCCCCACCACGGCCCCAGCGTGACCGCTGCCAGAACATTGACCATGTGCTGCACCGGCGCGCACCGGCTCCCCGCCACCGGGATGCTCAGCAGACTTCCCGCCGCCGCCAGCGCCGTCAGAAGCCCGGCGAACGCCAGCTTCCGCGTCGTCTCTTTTTGTTTTGCGTTTTTTGGTTTCGCGGTTTCCTGTTTCATAATCGTAAATCCTCCTTGCCCGGATTTCTGCCGCCGTATCTCCGAAGAAAAACGGATCATCGGGCATCCGTCAGCGTGCTGACATCCTTCCTCTGGACGCCCGTGTACAATCGATCAGAGAAGATTTCTTCCCTGATCGCCGCGCAGGGTGCGTGCTGCAAAGCAGCAGATCTCCTTACGCACCCCTGCGCATCAAAAAAAGATGCACGCAGGCATCTTTCTCATCCGGTTCCGCCGACCCCCCGCCGTATCTAAAAAAAAGAGACGCCGCAGGCGCCTCTTCCGTCAGATCGTACAGTCCGATCATACAGTCCTCATCCCTACGTTGGCATTATCCAAATCAGGTTACGGGTCGAAGCGCAACAGCTTCCTCTCAGCCGGCTTACTGCCAGCTCCCCTCTCCAATATGTTGTTACGGATTTATTATAAAGCGAATTTTTCCGTTTTGCAACTGAAATTTTTCATGTCACCTGCATGAAAACAGATTCTCCACATATTCCCGCATCCCTTCGCGGGAAGTGACGTTTTTTGCTCCGTCTATGATCTTGTTCTGCTCCGCCTCCGACAGATGGCTGAAACGGATCAGGATATCCGCATGCTGCGCAAGCTCCATCGTAAAGCCGATGGGCAGGTCTCTTTTCTTCAACATCTTATCACCTCAGTGACAGGATGCGCAGGCCGCAGCAAAATTATACCTTTACAGACCTTTGTTTTTCTCTTTTTTATAAGGAAGCGCCGATTCCGCCACCGCTTCCTCAAAGCCTCCGGCAATTTGCAAACGGCGGACATCTATGCTATGATAGGCTAGAAACAAAAAAGATGCAAAGAGGTAACATCATGTATGAACTGATTCAAGTCTCGGAACAGAGCTATTACATTCAGAGTCCGGCGAAGATCGGGCTAGTACGGCTGAACGATCAGGAAGTCTGCCTGATCGACAGCGGAAACGATAAGGACGCGGGCCGGAAAATCCGGCAGATTCTGGACAAAAACGGCTGGCGTCTCACCGCCATCTACAACACGCACTCCAACGCCGATCACATCGGCGGCAACCGGTATCTGCAGAGCCAGACCGGGTGCCGGATCTACGCGCCGGGAATCGACTGCGCCTTCACCCGCCATCCCGTCCTGGAACCGTCCTTTCTGTACGGCGGCTTTCCCTGCAAAGATCTGCGGCACAAATTCCTCCTCGCCCAGGAAAGCGACGCCCGGGAGCTCACAGAGGACTGTCTGCCGGAAGGCTTTGAGATCCTCCCGCTGCCGGGACATTTCTTCGATATGGTGGGGTACCGGACCGGAGACGGCGTCGTCTATCTGGCGGACTGCCTCTCCAGCAGGGAAACGCTCGACAAATACCAGATCAGCTTTCTCTACGACGCCGCCGCTTACCTGGATACCCTGCAGATGGTGAAGACACTGCCGGGCAGGATGTTCGTACCGGCCCACGCCCAGGCGTCGGAAGACATCTCCGCGCTCGCCCAGTACAACATCGACAAAGTGCTCGAGATCGCGGACCGGATCACGGACCTCTGCCGGGAACCGCTCTGCTTTGAGACAATCTTGCAGAAACTGTTTTCCGGCTATGGACTGACTATGAATTTTGAACAGTACGTCCTGGTCGGCAGCACGGTCCGCTCCTATCTGGCCTGGCTGAAAGATACCGGCCGGCTGAACGTCCTGTTTGAAGACAACCTTCTGCTCTGGCGGCGGACGTGAGCAGAATCAGTGTACAAATATTCTTTACTGCCAGTTCATCCGTCCGTACCGTTTCGTCACCGCCAGAATCTCTTCTTTCAGCTCTTCCGACAGCTCTCCCTTGACCAGCCGCCACTTCCAGTTGGTGCCCAGGGTGGAAGGCTGATTCATACGACACCGGTTCGGAAGGCCCATATAGTCCTGCATGGGAATGATGCACATTCCGGAACAACTGCGCATCACCAGCGCGATGAACGATTTGTACAGATCCTTCGCCGGCGTGTGCTGGTCGCACAGATAGTCTCTGGCCATCTGCCGCTCTTCCTTTGTGATGCTCTTGAACCAGCCGGTGATCGTCTCGTTGTCATGCGTCCCCGTGTAGGCGACGCTGTTCTCGATATAATTGTGCGGAAGATAGTCGTTTGCCGAACCGGAGTCCCGGGAATCGAAGGCAAATTCCAGCACTTTCATGCCCGGGAAACCGCTCTCTCTCACCAGCTCCCGCACCGAATCCGTCACATAGCCCAGATCCTCCGCGATCACCTGATGCCGGCCCAGCCGTTGTTCCATGCAGCGGAACAGACCAATGCCGGGACCTTTCTCCCAGTGCCCGTCCTTCGCGTTCTCCGCTCCGAACGGAATCGAATAATATTCGTCAAACCCGCGGAAATGATCGATCCGCACCACGTCATACATCTGGAAACAGTACCACAGCCGGGACATCCACCAGTCGTAACCGGTATTTTTGTGGTAGTCCCACCGATAGAGAGGATTGCCCCAGAGCTGCCCGTCCGCGGAAAATCCGTCCGGCGGGCATCCGGCCACGGCGGTAGGCACATTGTTCTCATCCAGTTGGAACAATTCCGGATGCGCCCAGGTGTCGGCGCTGTCCATCGCCACATAGATCGGGATGTCCCCGATGATGCGGATGCCTCTTTCATTGGCGTAGGCCTTCAACCGTCTCCACTGACTGAAAAACTTGTACTGAAGATACTGCTGGAACTCTATGTCGTAATACAGCTCTCTGCGGTAGTAATCCATGGCGTTGGCCCACCGCAGACGGATGTCCTCGGCCCACTCGGTCCAGGGCGCCCCCTGGAAGCGGTCCTTTACCGCCATAAACAGCGCGTAATCCGCAAGCCACCAGCGGTTCTCCTCCACGAAGCGCACGTAATCTGCATTCTCGCTGATGTTGCTGCGCTCATAGGCTTTGCGCAGCAGGGGATAACGCTTTTTATAGACCTTCTCGTAGTCAATGTCGTCCGCCTTTTTGCCGAAATCCGCGCTTTTGCACTCCTTTTCCGTCAATACGCCTTCCTCAATCAGCTCATCCAGACTGATATAATACGGATTTCCCGCAAAGGTGGAAAAAGACTGATAGGGCGAATCCCCGTAACTGGTGGGCCCCAGCGGCAGGATCTGCCAGTAGGTCTGCCCTGCCTCCTTCAGCCAGTCCACAAAATCATAGGCGCTTTTGGAAAAGCATCCGATCCCGAAACGCCCGGGCAGGCTGGAAACCGAAAGTAAGATGCCTGCTGCTCTGTTCATATTTTATGTCTCCTCTCATCCATGGTCTTCAATTTCCACAAGGATCCCGAAATGGTCGGATATCTTTGGCTCGTTTTTCCCGTTGAAAATGACCTTCGACGACCGCACCGGCGCGGACGTGCTGCACCAGATATAATCGATCCGCATGCCGAGGCCGGGGATCTGCCCGCCTTTTAACCCTTCCCATCCGTCGATCACGCCTTCTACCGTGGCTCCGCAGTCGCACTCCCAGGCCAGTTTGTAGGTATCCTGCCAGCCGCCGGAGCGGATGCAGTCGTATCCCTGTCCTTTCAGTCCGGCCGGGCTGTTGAAATCTCCCATCAGCCAGATTCTCGACTCCCTCTTCTTTAACAGAAGCTGCTGTTCCAGACGCTGCCATTGAGCCGAAAAAGGTTCTTCCTCATCCTGCCACCAGCCCATATGAACCGTATAAAACCAGTCCCGGCACCGGCTTCCACGGATGCCGAATACCTTCCTCGTCTTCCAGTTGTCATATTCCCGGCAGCCGCTGATGTAAAACGAATCCGCCTCCGTAATCTCCTGATGGAGGACAAACAGCGCCATTCCTTCGTCGTATTTCCCGTAACCGATCTTGATCGGCTGCCAGAACCAGGAACAGGGGATGCCGGCCTCCCGAAGGCCGCAGGCCACCCGCAGGGCGTGATTGTCCGCACGGATCACCGGTTCCTGCCCCGGACAGACGAACAGCCCCTCCAGAAGCGCCCGATCCGCGGGCGGAGCGCCCACGGACTGGCTGACTTCCTGAAGAGCCAGCACATCCGGCTGCTCTTTTTGAACCGCATCCAGAAACCAGGAAAGTTTCTGTTCATAATCTGCTTCCTGCAGACTGTGTGTATTTAATGTCAAAAGTTTCGTAATATCCGCTTCCTTTCTGTCGCCGCCTGAGGAAAGCCGCCCAACCTGTGTCCGCAGTACGCGGACACAGGTTGGAGTGCCGTGACCTCTTTCCATTTACAGGATATCGTTGATGTCCGATTTCAGCACATCTGCCTTGGGTCCGTAGATGGCCTGGATACCGTTGTCTTTTCTCACCAGTCCCAGCGCGCCCTCCGCCTTCCATGCGGGCAGATCCGCCACTTTCTCCGGATCTTTGACCGTCACGCGCAGACGGGTCATACAGGCGTCTACGAGGGTAATGTTCTCGCGTCCGCCCAGAAGAGCGATGATCCGCTCCGGCTGGCTGTTTCCTCCGCCCGCGCCGGAAGAAGCTCCGGAAGAGACGCCGCCTTCTTCCTCGTTCTCATCCGTATAGTTGCCGAGACGTCCCGGTGTGGCAAATTTGAATTTGCCGATCATAAAGTAAGCCACTCCGTAGCCGATGGCCAGGAACACCACGCAGCAGATGACAAAATGGATGATATCCGCTCCCAGCCCCGCTTTCAGCGACATGGGCACACGGGTCAGAAATTCCAGGTTTCCAAAGGAGTGAAGCCTCAGGTCAATAATGCCCGCCATGGCAAACGCACAGCCCTGAAGAATCGCATAAACCACATACAGCGGCAGCGCGCAGAACATGAACATGAACTCCAGAGGCTCCGTAACGCCGGTCAGGAACACTGCCAGCACGGTGGAAAAGAACATGGAACGGTAGTTTTTCTTCTTGTCCTCGTCCACACGGCGGTACATGGCAAGGGCGATTCCCATCAGAAGGCCGGTTGCCCCGATCATCTGTCCGACCTTGAAACGCGCCGGCGTTACCGTTGCCATCAGGTTCTCATAGGACGCCATATCGCCGGCATCCTTAAAGTTGATCAGATCCGTCACCCATGCAAGCCACAGAGGATCCTGTCCGAACACCTCGGAACCCGCATTGATACCGGTCTGGATCATATATGTTCCGCCGAACGATGTGTAATTCATCGGGATCGTCAGCATATGATGCAGGCCGAACGGCAGGAGCAGACGCTCCAGCGTCCCGTAGATGAACGGCGCCAGCACCGGCGAAGTGGAAGAAGAATTGGCAATCCACACGCCGAACGTATTGATTCCGGTCTGAACCACCGGCCATACCACTGCCATCACCAGAGAGATAACCACGGAATAGGCAATAACCGCCATCGGCACGAACCGCTTGCCGTTAAAGAACGACAGCGCATCCGGAAGCTTGCGGAAATTATAGTATTTATTATACACCACTCCGCCCACAAATCCAGCGATAATTCCGACAAACACGCCCATGTTCAGGGCCGGGGCGCCGAGAACAGAAGTGAAATAATTTTCCACCAGCATTTCCTGTCCGAACAGGGACATGACCACCGCGCCCTCTTCGTTCAGCATGGCGCTGGTAACGCCGAAAGCCGCGCCGGTGATACAGTTGATCAGGATAAACGAGATGATTGCCGCAAACGCGCCGCCTGCCCGTTCCTTTGCCCAGGAACCGCCGATGGCCGCCGCGAACAGGATATGTAAGTTGTTGATGATCGCCCAGCCGATATTCTCCATCGTGCTTCCGACGGTCAGAATCATCGGGATATCCGCACCCGCCATCTGCACCAGCTTGCCCACGCTGAGCATAAGACCGGCCGCAGGCATTACCGCGATCACCGTCATCAGCACTTTTCCCAGCTTCTGGAGCAGGTCAAAATTGATGCTGAAGCCTTTTTTCCTGGGTTCTTCCTGTACCGGCTCCGCCTTTTTCTCCGGCGCCGCCTCTTTCGCGGTCAGCGTCAGCACCGCGTCGCTCCCGGCGGATACGTGCCCGGAAGCGGTCTGCATCTCCATCTCCTCCGAGCCTCCGCAGATGAGAATCGGGGTGATCGGATTGATCTCCTTCCCCGCGAGAAACTTCAGATCCACCTCCGCGATCAGATCCCCTGCCTTTACCTTGTCTCCCTCTTTTGCATGAACCGTGAACCCTTCTCCGTCCAGGGCGACGGTCTCCAGTCCTACATGGACCAGCACGTCCAGACCGTCTTCCGAAGCAAAGCCGAATGCATGCTTTGTTGCGGCAACAGTTGCAAGCTCACCGTTCACCGGACTTACTATTTTTCCGTCCTCCGGGACCACCGCAACCCCGTCGCCCAGGGCTTTTCCCGAAAATACCGGATCCGGAACCTGGTCCAGCGCAACGATCTGCCCCGATACCGGCGCCTTGACCAAAATACTGGAGCCGCTTTTTGTCGTACTACTCATGGTGTCATCCTCCATTTCCTCTTTTTTGTTTCCGATTTCTCTCATTACGCATACGCAACAAAATGCAATTATTAGACATTATCCGTATTGTATTTGTGCTTTATTTGCGTAATTTCTATGCAACATAAATATAATACTTTTGCACAAAAAATACAACCTTTTTTCCAAAACTTTGATTTTTTTGGCGTGTTGCATAATTTGCACCGCCGGTTTTTATGAAAAATGCCTAAATAATTTATAAAGTAATTCGCTGTCCGATTTTCAGACAGAGAGAAAATCTGCGAAAACCAGAAAACAGTTGATTTGCCCGTGCGGAAATGTTATGCTGTTGACAGCATAGCATGTTACGCAAACTGTAAGCGGAAAGGAAGCCTGATGATCCATGGATTTTGATATCAGAAAATTTGATCAATACCGGGAGAATAATCGTCTGGAAGTAAAAAAGGCAGTCGCAGGACTGCCGGACAGTCTCTGGTCCACTTATTCCTCCATGGCGAACAGCAGCGGAGGCATGATCCTTTTGGGCGTAGCAGAAAAAAACGATGGAAGCTTTATAACCACCGGGCTGAAAAATGCCGAAAAGCTGCTGAAAGATTTCTGGAACACGATTAACAACCGCCAAAAAGTCAGTATAAACCTTCTCTCAGACAACGACATCCGGTTTTATGAGATCGGGGAAGACGTAATTCTCGCCATCCGTGTCCCCCGGGCACGACGCGAAGACAAACCCGTCTATATCAATCAGGACCTCTTCGGAGGCACCTTCCGCAGAAACGGAGAAGGTGATTATCGCTGTACAAAAAACGAGATCAAAGCCATGCTCCGTGATCAGACCGAAGAAACTTCCGATATGAAGATGATGGAAGGTTTTGATATCTGCGATTTGAATATGGAAACAGTCCACGCCTACCGTAACCGCCATACCGTATACCGGCCGGAACATGTCTGGCAGGAACTGACGGACGAAGAATATCTGGAGCGAATCGGCGCCGCAAAAAAGAATCGTGCTGATCAAAAGCTCCATCCTACAGCGGCAGGGCTTCTGATGTTCGGGGAAGAATACCGAATCCTGTATGAATATCCGGAATATTTTCTGGATTACCGCGAAATGCTGGACCCGGCAATCCGTTGGACGGACCGGCTCCAGTCAGGCTCCGGAGACTGGACCGGCAATTTGTTCGATTTCTTTTTCCGCATATATCCCCGAATTACAAAAGACCTGAAAATCCCCTTTAAACTGGAAGGAATTACCCGCATTGATGACACTCCCGTCCATAAAGCCCTCCGCGAAGCGCTTGCGAACTGTCTGGTCAATACGGACTTTTTTGTTCCAAGAGGGATTGTAATCAAAAAAGATGCAGATAAGATCATTTTGGAAAACCCCGGATACATCCGCACAGGCAAAGATCAAATGCTCAAAGGCGGTATCTCCGACCCGAGAAATAAAGCTCTGATGAAAATGTTCAACCTGATCGGCATCGGAGAACGTGCCGGAAGCGGCGTCCCTGATATTTACGCCGTCTGGGATTCCCAGGGCTGGACGAAACCAATTGTGGAAGAACAGTACAATCCGGATCGTACCATTTTTATACTCCCTTTCACAGAAGAACGAGCGGAAAAAGCAAACAGAAAAAACAAGCAGAAAAAACAAGCGGAAAAAACAAGCGAAAAAAACAAGCAGAAAAAACAAGCGGAAAAAGCCGTGCCCTGTCGTCCGGCTCTGAAAACTGTAAAGACTAAAAAGGCAATTCTGGCCTTCCTTTCTGATCAGGAAAGCCGGAAGGCATCTGAAATCGCGGCGCAGATCGGACTCAGTCCTGCCAGAACAAGAGTTCTCCTTGCAGAGCTTTCTGCTGAAGGACGGATCCGGCCGGAAGGCAACGGCAGATCGCGCAGATACCGCATTGCCTTTGATTCGGAATAAACCGGTTTTATACCGGCTGCCCCCCACAACAACAGCAGAGGAAAAACCATGATACGAACCTTTCAACCCGAAGATTTAACAGAACTCATGCACATCTGGCTTAACGCCAACCTCCAGGCCCATGGTTTTATACCGGCGGACTACTGGAAAAGCCATTTTGAACAGGTGAGACAACTGCTGCCCGACGCGGAGCTGTATGTATATGAGGAATTTCCCGCATCGCCCTGCGGTTTTATTGGTATGTCCGAGGACTATATTGCCGGGATCTTTGTAAAGGAAACCGCCCGGTCAAAGGGGATTGGAAAACAGCTTCTGAACCATGCAAAATCTCTCCGGCAGCGTCTTACTTTACACGTCTACCGGAAAAATGAAGGAGCGGTTCATTTTTATCTGCGGGAAGGGTTTCTGATCCAGTCCCAGGTCAGAGAGAACAGCACCGGAGAAACCGAATATACGATGTCATGGAGAAATGGAGGAAACATTTATGATTGATCCGCAAAACCGGGAAATCTGTCCCACTCTGGATGAGATCGGCGCTTATATCAGAAACCCCCTGTTCCAGAATCTCTGCGGCAGGCTTCAGAAGGATTACCGTTGCCGGGAGAAGATCGAGTTCAGCGCCTGCGGCTGGGAACCGGGATGGAATGTCAAATTCAGGAAATCAGGCAAAACCCTCTGCACCGTCTATCCGAGAGAATCTTTCTTCAGAATCATGATCGTCATCGGGCCGAAAGAAAAAGATGCCGCAACCGCCCTTCTCTCAGACTGCAGCAGCCGGCTCAAGGATATCTACAATGAAACACGCGAAGGGAACGGACAAAGATGGCTGATGATCGATCTGGAAGACCCGGACTCTCTTTATAAAGACGTGCTCCGCCTGATCCATATCCGAAGCGGAAAAGACCTTTTAAAACAGAAAACAAACCACTAACGAAAAGGAGAATCCCTCTATGGCAGTCACCATCCGGGACGTCGCCGCCCTTGCCGGCGTATCCCCGTCCACCGTATCCCGTACCTGTAAAAACCACCCGTCCATCAGCCGGGAAACCAAGGAAAAAGTCCGCCGGGCCATGTCGCAGCTCGGCTACGAACCCAGTGTGTCCTCCGGCAGCGGACAGGCTTCCCAGCTCATCGGAATCATCCTTCCGCCGTCTTCCAGAGACGTCTACGAGAACGCTTTCTATCTGGAAGCCATCCGCGGAATCAGCCAGTTCTGCAACGGCCGGGAGTATGTCAGCACCGTCGTCACCGGACAGGATGATGAGGAACTGCTCCGCGCCGTGCGCACGCTGGCAAAGGACGACCATGCCGGCGGCTTTATCGTCCTTTATTCCCGGGAAAATGACCCCGTCATCGACTATCTGTACAGTGAAGGGCTCCTCTATGTGCTGATCGGCAAGGCAAAGCAGTACGCCAATCAGACCATCTACATCGACAATGACAACCTGCTGGCAGGGCTGGAAGCCACAGAATATCTGTACGGCCTCGGACACCGGAAGATCGCCTATGTGGGCAGCGAATACACCATGCTTTTCTCCGCCGAACGCAAAGCCGGCTACCAGATGGCTCTGACCAGGCACGGCCTGCCTCTGATTGCCGACTACTGTGTCGAGGTGGAGAAGATCTCTCTGGATGAGAGCGAACCCTTTCATACGCTGATCCGTCTGGACAACCGTCCTACCGCGGCAGTGGCCAGCGACGATATCCTCGCGGTGGCCCTGAAAAGAGCCTGCGGCCAGCAGGGACTATCTGTCCCCGAAGACCTGTCCATCGTCTCGTTTAACAATTCCCTCTTTGCCCGCATCTCGTCGCCGCAGCTTACCTCGGTGGATATCAATTCCTTCCAGCTTGGCATCGAGGCCGCTTCGCAGCTCATCAACCACATTGAGAACCCGAACCTTCTGGCCACCAAGATCATCGTTCCCCACTCGCTGATTATCCGGGGGAGCTGCCAGGAATACCGGTAACCGGAAACTTATCCTTCCTGTCCCGAAACCGGCAGCCGCAGCTCCACCGCAAAGCAGTCGCCCTCCTGATACCACCCGAAAGCGCCCTGATGCTCTTCCATGATCTTTTTGCAGGTCCGAAGTCCGATCTGGGTGCTCTCTTTCGGGTTATCCTGTCTCTTCACATGATTCTGAATCTGAATATGGAGCGTCTTTTCTCTGATCTCCGCCACAATTTCCAGCGGATATTCCGTATCCCCGTACTTTTTCAGATTGGACAGCAGATTGTCGATCACCCGCTGCAGATAATCGCTGTCCACCAGGACCGCGCCCCAAAGCGCCCCGATCCGGCACGTCAGGCTTCCGCCCTGCTCCTGCCAGTCAAAAAACTGGCTGTTGCACAGATCCTCCAGCAGGCTCTCACAGGACAGCAATTGAAAATGATACTGCCGCTCCCGTTTTCCGTACACCAGAAAATACTCAAACAGCCGGTCCGACATCCGTTTCAGTTGGAACGCCTTCTCCCGGCAGTGGCTCAGATAACTCTGCATCTGCGCTTCGTCCGTGTACCGCTGCATGGTCAGAAGCTCCAGATAGCCGATCAGGGAAGTGAGCGGTGTGCGCAGGTCATGGGACATGGCCGTCACCAGCTCCATATTGGCTTTCTCCGCCTCGTCCTTCATCAACTGCTGCTCCAGAATACCGTTTTTCAGGCTCTCGATTCCTTCCGCCAGCCCGGTGATCTCGTCATTCCCGCGGATGGTCATGGGATATTCCAGATTACCGCTGCCGAGAATCTTCAGTTCCTGATTCAGCCGGTTGATATAGCGGATTTTCCGGTGAATGAGCGCAAATAAAAGGAGCACGAATACAATCCCGCCCACCGTATAACCGGCAATGTCCACCAGATAGAACATTCTGCTGTCCATGTAGCATTCCAGTTCCGCCTTGATCAAAGTCCCGTCCGCCAGAACCACATCGTAATACGGAAGACCGCTTCCATTCAGCGCGATCTCGGCGTCCTCCTCGATGGGAATGGTATTGGAACTGAACAGCGCGTCCACATCCTGATAAAAAACTACATAGACATTTTTCTCCATCTGCGCCCAGGAAGCCAGCAGCTCGATATTGTCCTCCGTCACCTGATTGTCCGCGATAAAAGTCTGCAGCCGCTCCAGACAGTCTTCGGTCTGATGGGTGTAATAATCCCCGCTCTGCAGTCTGCCGAACATATACCGAATCCCCACATCCTCCACCACCTGCGCTGCCAGGACGCCGGCGATCAAGGAGACAAGCGTCATCATGACCAGCTCCAGCGTGAGCCTGCGTCTTCTTTTTCTGCTAATTAACACAATAACCTCTTCCCCAGATATTCTGTATATAAGACTCCCCGTTCTTCTCCAGTTTCCGGCGGATATTGCGGATATGCACCATCACCGTATTGCCGGAATTGGGAAAGAAGACCTCTTTCCAGATCGTCTCATAAATCTCTTTCACCGAAAATACTTTTCTCGGATTGGATACCAGCAGCAGCAGAATCTGATACTCCATCTCCGTCAGCGCGATCTCCTGCCCGTTCACCTGCACGGTCTGAAGTTCCTGATTGACGGTGATGTCCCGGTAGAAGACAAGCTTCTTCTCCTCTTCCTCAGTCCGCTGATAGACCCGGTACCGCCGGATCAGCGCTTTCACCCGGGACAAAAGCTCCATATAAGAAAAGGGTTTCACCAGATAATCGTCTCCGCCGGCCGAAAATCCGATCACCTTATCGTGCTCTCCCGACTTGGCCGTCAGAAACAGAATCGGCACATTCGTCTTCTCGCGGATCTTTGTGCACGCCTGAATACCCGATTCGCCGGGCATCATCACATCCAGGATCACCAGATCCATTCCTTCCGCCCGCTCCACCGCCTCCTGCGCATTGACCGCCTCCAGAATCTCATACCCTTCGCTTCCCAGCATCATCCGGAGAACTTCCCTGATCTCCGGCTCGTCGTCCGCCACCAGTATCTTCTGTTTTTCCTGCATTCTGTCACCCGTCCTTTATCCTCTGTCCAAATCCGCAGACATCCCCGTGTCTGCCGCCCGCGGCCGCGCCGTTCGTCCGCAGCCGTGTAGATAAGTGTATCACGCTCTGCTCTTTCTTGCGAGTACCTCCGCTCATAATTAAGATTTTTTAAGAAAATCGAGGGAAGACTGCTCCCCTGCAATCGAGTAGGGAAGATTTATCTTCCCCTACCCGCGCACCGGGCGTCCGTCAGCTTGCTGACATATTTCATCTGGACGCCCGTGTGCATAAAAAACGGGGCCTACAAAACCGAAGCCCCATTCCCTGTCTCCACCACATAAAATTCGGCGTGAAGTCCCGTCCTTTTCTCGTAATTCTGTCCGACTCTGCTGATAAATTCGCTGACCGCACTGTTTTCCACAATGCTGACCGTACAGCCTCCGAAGCCCGCCCCCATCATGCGGGAGCCGAGCACGCCGTCAATGTCCCACGCTTCTTCCACCAGAATATCCAGCTCCTCGCAGGATACCTCATAATCTTCTTTCAGAGACAGGTGAGAAGCGTTCATCAACTGGCCGAACTCAAAGATGTCTCCGCGTTTCAGAGCTTCCACCGCCTGAATCGTCCTCTGGTTCTCCGTCACCGCGTGCCGCGCTCTGCGAAGCCGCACCGGGCTTTCGATCATCTCCTGCACCTTTTCAAACACCTCTGCCGTCAATTCCCCCAGATCGCGGATGGCGATCACGGTCTGCAGCTCCCGCAGCGCCTGCTCACACTCCGCACGCCGCTCGTGATAGCGTTCGTCCACCGCCGAACGTACCTTTTTGCTGTTGGTGATGATAATCTTCTCATGGGGCAGCGCGAGAGGCGCGTAAATATAGGAAAGATCGCTCGTGTCCAGAAAGATCGCATGGTCTTTCTTCCCCATCGCAATCGTAAACGGATCCATAATCCCGCAGCTCATTCCCATATATTCATTCTCCGCGAGCTGACTGAAAAGCGCGATATCAATCATGCTGATGTCCCCAAGCCCCATCAGTTCTTTCAGAATCAGCCCGGTCACCACTTCAATCGAGGCGGAAGAACCGATGCCCAGCCCTTTGGGGATATCGCCGTAATACAGGATATCCAGCCCGCAGGGAATCCGGCAGTTCTTGTTGATGAACGTCTGAACCACTCCTTTGGGATAATTCCCCCAGCCGTCCTTCTGCCGGTAAGACAGATCCTGAAGGGACGCTTTGATCATTCCGCTCTCCGAATAATTCAGCGAATAAAGATGAAGCCTGTCGTCCTCTCTCCGTCTTGCCGCCGCATACGTCCCCACGGTCAGCGCGCATGGAAACACATGTCCTCCGTTATAATCGGTATGTTCTCCGATCAGATTGATTCTGCCCGGGGCGAAATAGACGCTGACCCCGTCTCCCTCTCCATAAATTTCCAGAAATTTGTCCACCAGCTGCTGTCTCATCATTCATTCCCTCGCTTTTTTTCATCATAGCATATTTTGTCGTTTTTGTTAATACATTATTATGTCTTCATTGACTTTTTCCTGCCGCATGAGTACAATGGATTATGATCATTTTTAAAGGAGTATTTTACCATGTTGGAAGTCTTGAAAGTTATCATCCTCGGCATCGTGGAAGGAATCACCGAATGGCTCCCCATCTCCAGCACCGGACACATGATTCTGGTAGACGAATTTATGAAGCTGAACGTCTCCGCGGAATTTATGGAGATGTTTCTGGTCGTCATTCAGCTCGGCGCCATCCTCGCGGTCGTGGTCCTGTATTTTCCCAAACTGTGGCCCTTCTGTTCCCCGGGAAACGGATGGATCAAAAAAGACACCTGGGCGCTCTGGTTCCGGGTGCTCGCGGCCGTTCTGCCCGCCGCCGTCGTCGGCATTCCCTTCGACGACGTGCTGGATGAGATGTTCTACAATCCCTGGACCGTCGCAGTCACCCTCATCGTCTACGGAGTGCTGTTCATCGTCGTGGAAAATCACAACCGCGGCAGACGGCCCCGGGTCGATTCCCTGGAGGATATTACCTGGCCGCTGGCCATCGGCATCGGTCTCTTTCAGGTCCTTTCCCTGATTCCGGGAACCTCCCGTTCCGGCGCCACCATTCTTGGCGGAATCCTCCTCGGCGCTTCCAGAGGCGTAGCGGCGGAGTTCAGTTTTTTCCTCGGGATCCCGGTCATGTTTGGAGCCAGCCTGCTGAAAATCATAAAATTCGGCTTCGCATTCACCGCGGCGGAGCTTTCCCTCCTGATCGTCGGTATGGCAGTCGCCTTTCTGGTATCCATTCTGGCAATCCGCTTCCTGATGGGATACATCCGAAAGAACGACTTCAAGCCTTTCGGTTATTACCGCATCGTACTGGGCGTTTTAGTGCTCCTCTATTTTATCTTTATGAAATAACAGCCGCAGCGTGAAAAATGAGTAGCGGCAGACAAACCGAAGAACCTCCCAAAAGGCGGAGGCGTTCCCGCCAAAGAAAGGATTTTTACATTATGTACAGAGACATTGCAAGACTGATCTTATACCGGGATCTGGGGGAGGACAGCATCCTTCTGAAACTCTCCCGTATTTTCGAAGATTTCGACCGCGGATGCGGCACGCCCGCGGAGCTGACCACCCGGATTTACGAGCAGATGAAAGCCCTCCTCGATCTGGCGACCCAGTACGGCTTCGACAAGAATCTGTGGCACAACTATCTGACCTTTATCCTGCTGACCAACGAAAATTCTTTCAGCATGACGAGCGAGAAGGTAGGCGCCAACGACGGAACCGTCAACCATTTTGCCAGAGGAGATTTCGCCGTCTTCAAAAAACTGTTTGACTTTGATTTTTCCGTCATCGAGAAAGCGCTGGGAATCGACTGCTTCTCCACCGTCTGCAACTACCGGTCCATTCAGAAAAAAGAGCGGATGTACAATAAAAATGTCAGCGAAAAAGTACAGATGGTCAGCGAACAGCTGGAGCAGGCGGCGGATGAAAAAGAGATTTTCCGCATCGTGACGGATTTTTATGCCGCCTACGGCGTGGGCATGTTCGGACTGAACCGCGCGTTCCGCATCCGCCATCAGGACGAAGGCGTGGAATTTCTGCCCATCAACAACACGGAACGAGTGCTCCTGAGCGATCTGATCGGATATGAGATTCAGAAGAAAAAACTCATCGACAACACGGAAGCGTTCATCAAAGGACTGCCCTGCAACAACGTCCTCCTCTGCGGAGACGCCGGCACCGGCAAATCCACCAGCATCAAGGCGCTGTTAAACGAATACTATGACCAGGGCCTGCGGATGATCGAGATTTACAAACACCAGTTCCAAGACCTGTCCAGCATTATCGCACAGGTAAAAAACCGCAATTACCGGTTTATCATCTACATGGACGACCTGTCCTTTGAAGAATTTGAGATCGAGTACAAATATCTGAAAGCCGTCATCGAGGGAGGCATGGAGACAAAGCCGGACAACGTGCTGATCTACGCCACCTCCAACCGGCGGCATCTGATCAAGGAAACCTGGAACGACCGGGACGATATGGAAACGGACAACGGCATCCACCGTTCCGACACCATGCAGGAAAAACTGTCTCTGGTGGCCCGGTTCGGCGTGACAATCTACTATGGGAAACCTTCGCCGAAGGAATATTTCATGATTGTGAAAGAACTGAGAAAACGCTATCCCGCCATCACCTGTTCCGACGAGGAACTGTGCGCGGAAGCGAACAAATGGGAATTAAGCCACGGCGGCATCTCCGGAAGGACCGCGCAGCAGTTTATCAACTATATGGCCGGAAGAGACGCTTAAACCGCTCTTGCGCATCCGCAAAAACCGCCCGGCAGCCCCCTGCCAAAAACAGACAGGGGCTGCCGGGCGGTTTTGCCGCATTTTATGATCTAATGCAGAAACCGGCGCAGCACGTTCATGAGCAGCTCCACATCGAGCGGTTTGGCAACATGGGCATTCATGCCGCTTTTTAGCGCCGCCTCCTTGTCCTCCTCCATGGCATTCGCCGTCATGGCGATGATGGGAAGGTTCTTCAGATCCCTGCGCCGCATTGCCCGGATCGCTTTCGTGGCTTCGTATCCGTTCATAACCGGCATCTGCACATCCATCAGTATGGCGTCGTAATAGCCTTCCGCGGACTGTTCCACCATCGCAACCGCATCGGTTCCGTCCGGCGCAGATTCGATCTGGAAGCCGGCCTCCTCCAGAATGACGCTCGCGATCTCCCGATTCAGCTCGTTATCCTCCACCAGAAGGAGCCGCTTGCCTTCAAAATCCATCTGCGCCCAGACAGCCTCCGCCTCCGTCTGCTTTGCATCGCCGATCTGGTTCGCCGCCAGCAAAGCCGCCTTTAAATCGGACATGAACAGCGGCTTGGCGCAGAACGCGGTGACGCCCGCCTTCTTTGCCTCCTCCTCAATATCCGTCCAGTCGTAGGCAGTCAGAATAATGATCGGCGCCTCTTCTCCCACAGCGCTGCGGATCTTCCTTGCAGTCTCGATTCCGCTCATCTCCGGCATCTGCCAGTCGATGATGTACGTATGGTACGGATCGCCTTCCTCATAAGCGGATTTGGCGCGGTATGCCGCCTCCCTGCCGGACGTCGTCCATTCCGAACGCAGGCCAATACTTTTGAGCATCTTGCTTACGCTGTCGCAGACATTAAAATCATCATCCACCACCAGCGAGCGCAGCCCTTCCAGCTCCCGGATCTGTTCCGCATTCTTTTCCACATCCTGAAGCTGCAGGGGAAGCTTCACCGTGAAGGTGCTGCCTTTTCCGACTTCACTCTCCACCGTGATCTCTCCGCCCATCATGTCGACAATATTCTTTGTGATCGCCATCCCCAGCCCGGCGCCCTGAATGCCGCTTCTCGTAGCGGTCGATTCCCGCTCAAACGGCTCGAAGATGTGCTCCACAAATTCTTTAGACATTCCGATTCCGTTGTCCTGGATGACAAAAACATAATCGCCCCACCCGTGCCTGTAGGTGGTGTGCTGCGTGATGCGGAAAGACACGGTTCCGCCCGCCGGCGTGTATTTGACGGCATTGCCCATCAGGTTGATGAAAATCTGGTTCAGCTTCAGAGGATCCGCGATCACATCCTCATTGACCACCTCAAAGGTATCAATGAACATCTCGAGCTGCTTGGATTTTACCTGCGGCTGGATAATGTTGACCAGATTGTGCATCAGTTCCGGAATATTGCACTCCTGATTGTGGATCTGCAGTTTTCCGCTCTCGATCCGGCTCATGTCCAGGATGTCGTTGATCAGCCCCAGCAGATGATTGCTGGAAGAGAGAATCTTATGCAGGCAGTCCCGCACCTGATCCGTGCGGTCCATATGGCTGGCCGCGATCGTGGCAAAACCGATGATGGCGTTCATCGGCGTGCGTATGTCGTGGCTCATGTTGGACAGGAACGTCGTCTTCGCCTGATTGGCATGCTGCGCCTGCATCAGCGCGTCCTGCAGCGCCTGCGTCTGCTCCCGCTGCCTGCGGACCTGTTCCGTGATATCCCTCGATACCACCATGGCGATCACATCGCCGGTATCCTCATCGCGGGTCATGATGAAGGACTGGCGGACGCACATCGGTTCCCCGTGTCCCGTTCCGCTCCAATAGTCCACATCCACTTCCATATTTCCCTGCTCATACTGATTGTTCAGATATTCCACATTGACCGTCAGATCATAATCCGCCTGCGATTCCGGCAGGACAAACTGTTTCCACCGTTCAAAACATACCGAAGCGCTGCACGGAACGGCCAGACCCACGCGCTCCAGCAGCGAGATTTCCCGTCCTTCGTCCGTGCGCACAATGTCCTGCTCGATCCGGTCCTTTGTCAGATTGCACTCGAACGCGCTGAACGAACTGGACATAACGGCGATCCGGTACTGCTGTTCCTTCCGGTTCAGGATCGCCCGCTCCCGCTGCTCCCGCAGTTCCTTCAGCTTGAGTTCCCTGATGTTCTGACGGACGTACAGGAGCCTGACCGGCACCCCGTCTTTCCGCTCCAGACAGGCTACAAGCAGGTGCTCCCAGTCTTCCCTGCCCTGACGGCTCACATGGCATTCATGAACCGCGGTGTCTTTCTCCGCAAGACTCTCTCTGAGCGTACTGATCCTCGCGAACTGCGCAAATTCCTCCTTTTCCTGATCCCCGATAATATCCTCCGTATGGTATTTAATCACCTCGCTGTAGCTGCCCTCCATGGGGATACTGGCGTTTAAGGGGCCGATTCCCGCCATATAGGAATAACTGTCATTCTCCAGATCCACAATCAGATAGCGGGAGGAGAAGAGAATGTTCACGCCGCGAAGCACATCGTTGAACATTTTGTTCTCCCTCTCCAGCAGTTTCCGCCGCCTTCCGCCGCGGATAATCAGAAACGCAAGATAAATCAGAAACAGGACCAGCAGGCTGATCTCCAGCCGGATGCCCGCCATGTTCGCCCTCTTTACCATGCCCTGCGTGATGTCCTTGGGAAACGCCTGCACGAGAACATAGTCATACCCCGGCAGATGCATGACGCAGAGGTTGTCCGTCTTGCAGCCCTCGCTGCACAGAAGCGCCCCCTCGCTGCCGTCCGCAAACATGGCCCTCGCCGTCCCGGCCGTCCCGCTGTCGATCACGCCCGCCTCCGTCAGCGAGGAGAGCAGGTCTTCCCCGTAACTTTCACCGCCGGAGCTGGCGATCACCTGCCCTTCCAGCGTGCAGAGAAACACGTCGGCGGTCTCGCCGAAGTAGCTCGCGACAAGAATGTCCCGCAGATAGTCCTCGGCAAAATACAGCCCCAGAAACATTCCGGAAATCTCTCCCTCCCGCTGCACCGGAGCGTAAAATACCATCATCGGCCTGCCCGTAAGCCTGGACTGCTCCACCGTCTCCAGACCGCTCTCTCCCCGCATCCCGCGGATAAAGTAGTCCCGGTCCGAGCTGTCGCTGGTCGCCCCGTCGGAAGCAAGATTGACCCCGTCCGCACCGGTAAAGCGAATGGCGTCAAAGGTCGTGTTCCCTTCAAGGTTTTTCAATACGTGCGCGTCTACCTCCTGACCGAATCCGCCGCTGCCGACCAGATAAGCGCTGTTCTGGATACGCTGCAGCGCATAATTAAACTCGCTCTCGATGCGCTCCGCCGTCTGCCTCGCCGCATCCTCCGCATAAACCCGGTTCTGTTCCTGAATACGCGCCTGGTTCTGCGTCATGTAGATATAAAACAAAACCGGTACGGCGATCAGAAAAAGAAGCGCGCAAACCGTTGACTGCCATGTTTTCCTCTGTTCTTTCATCTGCTTCAGACGCCTCGTTTCGGCCTGCCTGAGCCGGCAGAAGCGGAAGCGTCATTCCCCCCTTTGCTCTTTGACCCCTTCGATCGATATTTCCCGGCCGCCGGACACGAACCGCCATACGCCCGCCCGGCATCCCGTTTGTCAACATTATATAATAAAAACCGCCCGGACTTCAAGTACAAAGGTGAGCTTTTAAAATCATCTCCGTGCATACTGTTACTTTATACACTTACGCCACCCGGACGCCCGGCACGGGCAGAGAATCGGTATGTGTGAACAGTAATCTGTATACTTGCCGCGCCCTGTACGCATAATAGTTTTATCTTGTTTATTATGTAAAGGAGGCTGACAAAATATGAAGCGCGACGACACCATCTGTCTGTTGAAGGAGTGCGATTCCGGAACGAGAATGGCGGTGGATTCGATTGATGAAGTGCTGGAGAAGATCCGCGATTCCGATTTGAAGAAGCTGCTGGTCCGAAGCAGAGAGCACCATGAGCAGCTCGGCAACGAGATTCATTCCCTTCTTCTGGAACATCACAGCGAAGAAAAGGAACCGGGCCTGATGGCCAAAAGCATGTCGTGGATGAAAACCAATATGAAAATGATCATGGATGAAAGCGACGCCTCCGTCGCCGATCTGATGACAGACGGCTGCAACATGGGCATCAAATCCCTGTACAAATATCTGAATCAGTATCCGGCGGCGGACAGTACGTCCAAAGAGATCTGCCGCAAACTGATCGCCATCGAGGAACAGTTCCGGTCGGAGCTGCACAGCTATCTGTAACCGGCGCTGTCCCGTCTTCCCCTGTGCGTACAGACAAACTGCGTTCCGGAATTTCCCCGGAACGCAGCTTTCGTTTCGATAATATATATAAGATTTCTCACTCCCGGAGCGCAGCCGCCGTCACGCTTTTTCCGACAGAAGCTTCTCCACACTGACCAGTTTCACACACAGCACGAACAGTTCGCCCGTGATTTTCAGCTCTTCCAGCGTCGGATAGGACGGCGCGATACGGATATTGCTGTCATGCGGATCTTTCTTATACGGATACGTCGCGCCGGCACCGGTCAGCGTCACGCCGGCTTCCTTACATTTCTCCACAACCGCTTTCGCGCAGCCGTCCATCGTATTAAAGGAGATAAAGTATCCGCCCAGCGGCTTCGTCCAGGTACCGATGGCGAGTCCGTCCAGCTCCCGCTCCAGCGTCTCCAGCACCAGTTCAAACTTGGGACGCATGATCGCCGCATGCTTTCTCATATGTTCTTTTACGCCCTCCAGATCTTTAAAATACAGCACATGGCGGAGCTGATTGATCTTGTCATGGCTGATAATCTGGATGGTCATGGATTTCTTCACCCACTCCAGATTGCCCAGGGAAGCGGCGATGCAGCTGATGCCGGCTCCCGCGAAGCTGATCTTTGATGTGGAGGCGAAGATCAGTACCATATCCTCCTTGCCGTTGGCCCTGCACATGGAGAGAATCTCCGGCAGAGTGTCCTGTCTGTCATCGTACAGATGATGCACACAGTAGGCGTTGTCCCAGTAGACGCGGAAATCTTCCGCCGCCGGATTCAGGTCCGCCATCCGCCTGCACACTTCCTCCGAGTAGGTGATTCCCAGCGGATTCGTATACATGGGAACACACCAGATGCCCTTGACCGCCGGATCTTTCACATACTCCTCCACCAGATCCATATCCGGTCCGTCCTCTTTCATGGGGATGGTGATCATCTCGATGCCGAAATGCTCCGTGATGGCAAAATGCCGGTCGTATCCCGGCGCCGGACAGAGAAATTTTACTTTGTCCAGCTTACACCAGGGCGTGCTCCCCATCACTCCGTGCGTCATGGAGCGGGAGACCGTATCGTACATTACGCTCAGGCTGGCAGTACCGAATACAATCACGTGCTCCGGATCCACGCCCAGCATCGAGCCCAGCAGGCGGCGGGCGCCGACGATACCCTCCAGATTGCCGTAGTTTCTCACATCCACGCCCTCTTCGTCCCGCATATCGAAACTGCTGTTGAAAATATCCATCATCGGCATGGTCATATCCAACTGTTCCGCCGCGGGCTTTCCTCTGGACATATCCAGCTTCAGGCCCTTTGCCTTCGCCTCCTCATACTGCGCTGTCAGTTTGTCTTTTAACGCCAGCAGCTCCTCTCTGCTGCATTCACAATATGGTTTCATCCTGATCTCCTCCTGTTCATGGACTCTGCAATCAGGCAGGATTCTTCCTGCCCGCGCACCGGGCGTCCGTCAGCTTGCTGACATATTTCATCTGGACGCCCATGTGCATAAAGAATGAGAGACTGTAACCTCACTACAGCCCCCCATCTGTATCAGCTTTCTTCAAATACGCTGCGGATCAGCCGGTCGTATTCCTTCCACGCCGGATAATCCTGAAGCTCGCGCACCGCCTCCGCCACCTGCCGGTACATCCAGCCGTGCATGGACCGGTCTTTCTGGTGGAAACGCTCCCACAGCCGGTCGCCGATGCTCTGCACATCCCTTGCGACGGAACGCATGTTGGACAGCTTGTCCGCCAGCGCCAGTATCTTCGCGGCCCGGTCCGCCCGGCTGCGCAGAAACTCGATCGTCTCCTGCTTGCGCACAAGCCAGGTGCTCTCCGGCGGAAGCTCCGGCCTTTTGTCTTCCGTTTCCCCGCACACATAGAACGCAATGCGTTCGCCGAAACAGGACCGGAGTTCCGAAAGCGTCACCTCCGTGTCTTCCACCACGTCATGCAGCACCGCCGCCGCGATCAGCTCCTGATCGTCCGTCATTTCCGCCACGATCGCCGCCGTCTCTACCGGATGTGCCAGATAGGGAATCCGATTCCCCTTTCTCGTCGTACCGCTGTGCGCCGCCGCCGCGAAAATCGCCGCCCTTTCAAACAGCGGCAGTCCTTCCGCGGACTGCACGCACCCCAATATCTTCGACATCTCCATTGTCATTTCGCAAAATACCCGTTCCCCTTATAAATCCCCGCGCTTCTACGAATGTATCATACCACAGATGTCTCAAAATAGCAACCTATGAGAACTGTTTTTTCTTCAGATAATTCTTCGTCATCTCCACCACTTCCCCGCTCAGAAGCGTGACCGCGATCAGGTTCGGAACGGACATGAAACCGTTCAGCGTATCCGCGATATCCCATACCAGAGACAGCGAACCGGTACAGCCGAAGAAAATCACGATCACAAAGATCACTTTGTAGGGAAGGATTCCCTTGATTCCAAACAAATATTCCACTGCCCGCTCTCCGTAGTAGGACCAGCCCAGAATCGTGGAGAACGCGAACATCATGATGGCGATGGCCACGAATTTGTCCCCGTGGGGAATCACCGTTGCAAACGCGTTGGCTGTCAGCGTCGTTCCCGACACGACCGCATCCTCGCCGCCTGCCGCGATGGCGGTCAGATAACCCTCGAGATCGTAAACCCCGGACGTCAGAATCGTCAGGCAGGTGATGGTGCAGACCACGATCGTATCCGCGAACACCTCAAATACGCCCCACATTCCCTGTATCACCGGCTCCTCCACATCCGACGCGGAGTGCACCATAACCGAAGAACCAAGACCCGCCTCATTGGAGAAAACGCCGCGGGAGATTCCGCGCTTCATGGCCACCGCGATACCATAGCCAAGGACGCCGCTTCCCGCCGCCTGAAAGTTGAACGCCTCGCGGAAGATCATGGCAAACGCCGCCGGAACCGCTCCGATGTTCGCGATGATCACAACCAGACCGCCCAGAATATAAAACACAGCCATAAAAGGCACGATCTTCTCGGTCACGGACGCGATTCTCTTAATGCCCCCCACGATCACCAACGCCACGAAGAACATGATCACGACCGCCGTTGCCCAGGCCGGAATGTTGAACGAATCCTTCAGCCCGCTGGCGATGGAGTTGGCCTGCGTCATATTTCCGATGCCGAAGGAAGCCAGAAAACAAAATATGGAGAAGATGACCGCCAGCCATTTACAGTGAAGCCCTCTCTCTATGTAGATCATCGCGCCGCCGATCCAGTCTCCCCGTTCGTTGCGGTAGCGGTACTTGATGCCCAGCGTATTCTCCGCATAATTGGTCATCATGCCCACGAAAGCGGACAGCCACATCCAGAATACGGCGCCCGGACCGCCCAGAGCGATGGCCGTCGCCACGCCGGCAATGTTGCCGGTGCCGATGGTCGCTGCAAGCGCCGTACAGAGAGACTGGAACTGAGAGATGGAATGCTTGTCGTCCGTTCTCCTCACTTTCCGGTCTTTAAACACGCTCAGGATCGTCACTTCCATCCAGCTCTTGATCTGCGTAATCTGGAAAAAGCCCGTCCGTATGGTGAACATGCCTCCCACCAGCAGAAAGAAGACCAGCATATAAGGCCCCCATATGAAGTTATTCAGTATACCGTTGATCTCGCCGACGGTTTTCAGAAAATTATCCATTACACATTTCCCTCCATTGTTTTATTTTCTGTTTGACTTTCTTATATCTATGCCTCGGAAAAGGCAGTAAGTCCGCTTTTGATCTCTTTTAACACAAAATAGGTCTTCGTACCGGATACCCCCCGGATGCTCTTGATGACCCGGTGAAGCTGTTCCAGCGACTCTGAGGACCGGGTCTGGATTTTCAGCATAAAATCATAGTCACCGGTCAGATAGTCGCAGGCGACAATGTTGATGTTCTCATTCATTGCCCGCGTAAATTCATCATAATACCGCGGATGCTCCAGCGACACCTCCATCAGCGCCGTCACTTCGTTCCCGATTTTCTGCTGATCCGCCACAATCGTATACTGCTGAATGATTCCTGTCCGCTCCAGTTTGCGGATCCGTTCGATCACGGCCGCAATCGACAGATGTACCTTGCGGCTGATCTCCGTGGCCGACTGCCGGGAATTTTCGCTGAGACATTTTAAGATACTGCGATCCATGCTATCCATCCTGTTCACTCCTTTTTGAAAACCGTCATAAACCGTACATTCAAAAAGGGCATGGAAAACCAATTTTGTTTCCATGCCCATTCATGTACTTTTTTCACTTTTTTTAAATTATACAATAATTTTTTTGGTCTGACAATGTGTTTTTTTCACAATTTTTTAGAAAGTTTATACGGTTTTTACACTTATCTGTCAATACCTGTCCGTTTGCCCCGTTTATTCCACAGTCACGGATTTCGCCAGATTCCTCGGCTTATCCACGTCCAGGCCTTTGGCGCAGCTCACATAATAGCCCATAAGCTGCAGCGGAATGATGGCCAGACTGGTCGTAAAATGCGGATCGGTCTTCGGCACATAAACGGTGAAATCGGCCGTATCCTCGATGGAATAATTCCCGTAATTGGTAAGTCCCATCAGATAGGCTCCCCTGCTTTTGACTTCCACCATATTGGACAGCGTCTTCTCGAACAGCTTATCCTGCGTGAGGACGCAGACGACCAGGATGCCGTCCTCCACCAGAGAGATGGTGCCGTGCTTGAGCTCTCCCGCCGCGTAGGCCTCCGAATGCACGTAACTGATCTCCTTCATCTTCAGGCTGCCTTCCATGCTGATGGCATAATCGATGCCCCTGCCGATGAAGAAAATATCGTGGACATTGGAGAATTTGCTGGAAAACCACTGCAGCCGCTCCTTATCCTCGAGCACCTTCGCGATCTTGTCCGGAAGCTTCAAAAGTTCTTCCACCAGCTTTCCATAATACGCTTTGTCCAGAACTTCCCTCACGAGTCCGAAATGAACCGCCATCAGATAGCCGGCCGCAAGCTGCGTACTGTACGCCTTCGTGGTCGCTACCGCGATCTCCGGACCCGCCATGGTATAGAATACGTTATCCGCTTCCCGCGCGATGCTCGAACCGACCACATTGACGACCGCCAGCGTGCGGATCCCTCTGCTCTTCGCCTCCCGAAGAGCTGCCAGGCTGTCCGCCGTCTCCCCGGACTGGCTGATGATCACCACCAGCGCGTCCTTGTCAAGAATCGGATCCCGATAGCGGAACTCCGACGCCAGATCCACCTCCACCGGAAGTTTTGCCAGATCTTCGATGACGTATTTGGCCGCGATCCCCACATGATAGGCGCTGCCGCAGGCGACAATATACAGTCTGGACAGTCCTTTGATATCCTCATCCGCAAGTCCTACGGAACTCAGATCAACCTTTCCGTCCTTGATATAGGAACCGACGGTATCGCGGACGGCTTTCGGCTGTTCGTGGATCTCTTTCATCATGAAATGCTCGAAGCCGCCCTTCTCCGCCGCCTCCGCGTCCCACTTGATCTCCACCGGTTCCTTGGCGATCTCTTCCTTATCAATATTGTAGAAGGCCACGCCCTCTCCCGTGAGACGGGCAATCTCCAGATTGTCAATGTAGTACACGCTGCGGGTATATTTCAGGATTGCCGGCACATCGGACGCGATCAGGCAGCCCTGCGCGTTCTTCCCCACAATCAGGGGGCTGTCCTTGCGCACCGAGTAGATCACTCCCGGCTCTTCCTTCAGCATGATTCCCAGCGCGTAGGAACCGCGGACCCGAAGCATCACTTTTACAATGGCTTCCAGCGTATTTCCCTGATATTTTTTATAATAATAATCCAGAAGCTTGGTGACGACCTCGGTGTCGGTCTGAGAATAGAACGTATAGCCGCTCTTCATGAGCTTCTCTTTCAGTTCCAGATAATTCTCGATGATCCCGTTGTGCACCACGATCACGTTCTGGTCATCGCTGTAGTGGGGATGTGCGTTCACCATGGACGGCTCGCCGTGCGTCGCCCATCTGGTATGTCCGATCCCGCAGCACCCGGGCACCGCCCGGCCGCTGTCCGTCTTCTTCGCCAGCTGGTTCAGGCGTCCTTTCACCTTCACAATCTCGATCCGGTCCGAATCCTCGCGCTTTACCGCGATCCCGGCCGAATCATATCCCCGGTACTCCAGCCTCGCCAGACCGTCCAAAAGCACCGGCGCCGCCTGAGCGCTCCCTGTAAATCCTACTATTCCACACATATGATTGTAAACTCCTTTAGTTTTCTGTCTCCGTAACTATATCACAGCCGCGGGAGTTTGACAACTGCGTTTCCATATCTGCGCGTGTTGCTTTTCACACCCATTCATACTCCATATACAGGTCCCCGCCGAGTTCCTTCCACAGAAACGTCCCGTTCTCGTACACCAGATAGCTGTGCGCGCTCCCTTCCTTGGGGATGGATACCGAACCGGGATTCAGACAGAGATACGTCTCATGCTCTCTGCATACCGGCACATGCGTATGTCCGTGCAGGAGGAGATCCCCTTTTTTGAGCATCGGCGGATTCTGCTCGTTGAATACATGCCCGTGCGTGAGGAAGATCATATGCCCCTGCTCATACAGAAATCCGTAGTCCGCCAGAATCGGAAACTGAAGCACCATCTGATCCACTTCCGTATCACAGTTTCCGCGGACGCACAAGATTTCCTCCTTCCGTTCGTTCAGCATGGCCAGCACCTCTTTGGGCGCGTACCCTTCCGGCAGGTCGTTGCGGGGGCCGTGATACAGAAGATCCCCGAGGAGAACCAGCCGGTCCGCCTCCTCCCGTTCATATGCCTCCAGCAGTTTCCGGCAGTAATATGCAGACCCGTGAATATCACTTGCGATCAGCAGCTTCATACAATCCCTCCATCTCCTTGATCTCTCTTCTCAGTCTCTCTTCCTCCGCCCTCTGTTCGAGCAGAAGCCCCATCCTCCGGTCCTCATACGACAGAAGCGGATAATCCCCGTGGCATTTCAGCCCGTACAGCCAGTCCGTCAGTTCCAGATCCTCCCCGAACGACTCCGCGACAAAATCCGTCATCCTCCCCAGGAAATCCAGCAGTTCTTCCCTGTGCGCCTGCAGTTCCTCCTGATCCCGGCAAAGTCCGGCCGCGGCGGAAAACGCCTCCTCCGAACCGCCGTCCGCCGTCCGCTTCTCCAGAATCCGGATGCTGTCCGGCACGGACAAAAGCTTTCCAAGCCATTCGTCCACCTCCGCCTCCATGCGCTCTTCCCACGGTTTCAGGAGACGGTTCTCCCTGCGTACCCGGAGCGCGTGGGCGCGGCGCCGGAGGAAATCTTCCGGAGTGTGCGTCCGGTCTTCTTCCATATAGGAAAGCAGTTGTCTGAGAACCTCTTTCCTGCGCCCGTACTGCCGGTGCAGCGCTCCGTATGCCGTCATCCGCTCCGAGGCCGCCGACAGAAGATGACGGACGAACATGCATTTCACATCCCCGCTCGTCCCCGCAAGCTGCCGTCCGAGCGCTTTCCTTTCCGCCGCCGAAAGCCCGTCCCCGATCAGTTCCCGGAGCCGGTATACGCCCAGACGGGCGCGGGCCATCTGATAATACGAGGCGAAATCCGCCGCTATCTTCGGCGCCCGCAGAAACTGTTCCATAAAGCTCCGGTCGGCGGGCATCCCCTGCCGCTCATATTCCAGCAGCAGCACGGACAGGTCTTCCCAGCCTCTGGCCGTGACAAACTCCCGGCGGTCTCTGGTCAGCGTCACCTGATAAAAATATTCCGGGTGCAGTTCCAGATAGGAGAGCACCAGCGGGTGAACCGCCCGCTCCAGCGCGTAATCTTTCCAGACCGCAAAATCCGCCTCCACATTCAGCGTCCGCACCCGGTCCAGCGCCGCCATATCCAGTTCCCGGACCGAACGGTTGTACTCCTGCGGATTGCCCGCGGCCACGATGATCCAGCCTTCCGGCACCTTATGATTTCCGAACATCTTGTACTGCAGAAACTGCAGCATGGTAGGGGCAAGCGTCTCCGAGACACAGTTGATCTCGTCGATAAACAAAATCCCCTCCCGCAGTCCCGTGCGCTCCTCGTACTCATAGATGGAACCCACGATCTCGCTCATCGTATACTCCGTCATCGTGTACTCCGTCTCACCGAAGCGCCTCGCCACAAGCTGCGGCAGCCCCACCGCGCTCTGTCTTGTGTGATGCGTGATCGTATACGCCACCAGCCCGGTACGGCATTCCTGCGCGGCCTGCTCCATAATCGCCGTCTTGCCGATTCCCGGAGGGCCGATCAGAAGCACCGGCCGCTGGCGCACGGAGGGAATCCGGTAACAGCCCCTGTCGTCCTTTGCCGTATACGCACGTATCGTGCGTACAATCTCTTCTTTTGCCTCCCTGATATTCATGTTCCCGTCTCCCATTCCGTGTCAAGGGTCAGCGTCTGCGCCCAGGAAGGCGCTCTGCCCTTTTGAAGTTCTTCGTTCAGAAATACAAACGCCGTGTCATACTCCGGCCTTTGATCCGGATAAATCCCGTCTCCGTCCGTAAAATAGAGCAGCCCTTTCAGATTTTTCAGCTCTCCTTCCTGTATCAGACGGTCCGTCAGCCGGAACACCGGCGTAAAATCCGTATCCCCATGCCCTTTCACCGTCATCTGTTCCAGATAACGCTCCCATTCCTCCTCGCAGGTAATGCACACATGCTCCTGCACCGCACAGTCGCACTGGATCAGATGAATCCGCATGTCCCGGAAGAAGTTCTCCTTCTCCTGAAAGATCTCCCATGTCTCTGTCAGAAATCTTTTCACCACTTCTCCGGAACAGGAGCCGGACGTGTCAATCGCGATGACAAATTCCTGCAGCCTGCGCATATCGCGGTATTCCAGCGGCTCGAGAAATACAAGCCGCTCATACATCCTCCTGCTGTAATCATAGGGAATCGGATCAAAACTGTCCAGATCAAGCGACAGTTCCTCCTGCTCCACCGCGAACTGCTTTAAAAACTGCCGGTAATCATACCCCCGCTCTTTCTCGAGCACGATCTGCTGCCGCCCCGCGCCCGCGCTTCCCCCCGCCTGTCTTCTGTGTTCTTCCTGCAGAAGCTCCGTCTGTTCAAACACCGCTCTCCACCGATGTACGGCTTCCGACAGCCGCACCGTTTCTCCGCTCCGGACCGGCTCTTCCGTCCGGCTCTGCGCGCACGCAGGCGCTTCCGTCCGCCACCAGGCGTGATCGTCTTTCCGAAAAATCTTTTCCAGCTCTTCAAGCACGCAGGGCTCGAGCCCGGTCAGCCACCCGGCCAGCGCCCCCTCCCGAAAACGCACCTTCTCCTCCCGGATCCGCTGATACCACCGGCTCCGCTCTCCCGGTATGGGGCGCTCAAAGCCCGGCACCTGCATCCGGTCGATCCGGTACTCCGTCATCAGATCACAGGCCAGCCACCAGATCCTCTCTGTCCGCCCCCCTCCCCTCAGCGCGTGCAGATAGATGCCGTGCAGAAGAAGGTGCAGACAGCGCCGCTCCAGTCGCTCCGTCCCCTTCGCGAACAGGCCGAGCACCTCGTCCGCGTTCCAGTACAGACGCACAAGGTCCGTGCCCGAACCCTGCTTTGTCCACTCGGTCTCCGGTACTGCGAACGCCGCCGCATATGCCGGAAGCTTCCGTCTCAGCCCTCTCTCCGCCAGCGTAAGCGCCCTTCGCGCAAGCGCTCTTTTTCTCTGCGTCAGCGCCATCCCGTCACTTCCTTTTTCTGATTGAAAATCCCCCCGTCATATGGTATTCTGAGAACGGCGGCGGAATACGCGCCGTCTCTGATAAAGGGGGAAAAGACCTATGAAGATGCAGGAATCACCGGAGGATTACCTGGAGGCCATTCTGGTTCTCTCCAGAGAGCTTGGCAATGTCCGTTCCATTGATGTGGCCAACTATCTGGGCTACAGCAAACCGAGCATCAGCGTCGCCATGAAACGGCTCCGTGAAAACGGCTACATTACCCTCGATGACAACGGGCATCTGATCCTGACCGGTTCCGGTCTTGCCATTGCCCTGAACATCTACGAAAAGCATCTCGTCCTCACTCAGTTTCTGATCTCCATCGGCGTGGATAAGGAAACCGCCCAAAAGGACGCCTGCCGTATGGAACATGTCATCAGCGACAAAAGTTTTGAAAAGATCAGGCAGCTTCCCCGGTAGCTGCCTGTTTTGTCTCCTCCGCAAACGTTTCCTGCGGATTATTGTATCACGTCCCGCACCTTTTCCGCAAGCAGGAACCGGAAAAGGCCTGCAGGGATGTACGAAAAACAATACCATCGTCATGCTGTATTTTGATCCGCTTACAGATATCTTGACAAAAAGAAATTTCGTGTCTATAATGTACAGGACTTGAAACACTGATGCTTAATAACTGAAAGCAACTCTTTCAGTCTTGATTTGAGGATCGTATGTTTGTTATTTAGGAGGAGAATAGGAAAATGGCAAGCAAAAAGAAAGCGGCAGATACAACTGCTGCCGTGACAGCAACTGCAAAAGAGAAGCCGGCAAAATCTGTTACAAAAACGGAAGAAAAGAAGCCCGTTGCAAAGAAAGCGGCCTGCAAGACTTCCGTATGCGTGGAGATGAACGGTCTGAGCGTATCGATAACCGACATCCAGAATGCGGTCAAAAAGGCCGTGAAGGAAAGAGGGCTCGACGCTTCGGACCTGAAGATTTATATCAATGCCGCGGAACAGGCTGCCTATTACACCGTCAACGGTGAAGGCGGCGAAGAATCCAGAGTTGATTTAAGAACACTGTAAACCGGATGAAAAAACTGCCGTATTCACATGTACGGCAGCTTTTTTATTTTCATGAAGGAAGCCGGTTTTCAGCCTGACGGCATGAGTGTGAAAAGTAACCGCCGTCCGTTCTACCGGCTCCTCCTCCGGTATTCCAGAGGCGTGCAGCCCATCTTCCTCTTGAAAATCCGCGAATAATAGCCCGGACTTGAAAAACCCGTCTGCCCGGCGATCCAGGTCACGTCCAGCGCCGGATTGCGCAGAAGCTCCAGGCTTCGCTCCACCCGGTAATCCAGAAGATAATCAAACATGGATTTATTCATATACCGTCTGAACAGCCGGCAGCTCTCGCTTCTGCACAGATGAATCTGATCCGCCAGCTCTTCGAGCGTAATTTTCTCCGCGTAATGCAGCTTGATGTATTCTATGATCGAACGGATCCGCTCCGTATCTCTCCCGTTCTCCGCGTAGCCTGTCTCGTCCGCATCCACATGTTCGTAAATCTCCCGCCAGATCTCAAGCAGCGCGATCTGTATCCTCAGTTCTTCCGACACAGGATGTTCGCTGTCCAGAAGGCGGATCTGCTCCATCAGCTCCAGCACCCGTCCGTGCCACGCCTCCTCCGGGACAAAATGAACCGAAGCCAGAGACGGACATTTCAGAATGCGGCCCATATATTTACGCTGAATGACGCTGGAATCATATCCGTAAAGCAGCCTCGGATGAAACGTCACGGACAGATAACTGCAGTCGGCGCAGGACGGCTCCCCGCGGCCCGAATGGAGCGCGTTCGTATTGCAGAACAGACCTTCCCCCGCCTGCAGATGGTACAGGCTGTCGTTCACCTGATAGGCGATCTCGCCCTCCATCACAAGCGTCAGTTCGATCTCCGGATGCCAGTGCCAGGGGAACTCCCCGGTGTCAAAATAAGACAGCCGTTCATAACTGACCAGCACCGGAAATTCATAACTCCCGTGGCGCTTGATCTCCTTTTGTTCCCTGTCAATCTGCAGACGCATAAAATCTCAATATCCTTCCATTTTATAAGAATATACTGGTTGATTTTTCTTCTGTATCTCATTATATTGTAATTACAAAAAAAATTCAACCAGGAGGAATCATCATGGCAGTAAATGTATCGGAACTGAAAGAAAAATTTGCCGGACTGTTCGGCGGCGGGGGCAGCATCAAAGCCTACTTCGCGCCGGGACGCGTCAACCTCATCGGCGAGCACACGGATTATAACGGCGGACACGTATTTCCGTGCGCACTGACCATAGGAACGTACGGCGTCATCCGCCCGCGGCAGGACCGGAAACTCCGTCTCTTCTCCGTCAATTTCGAGCAGATGGGCATCGTGGAATCCTCTCTGGACGACCTCGTCCCCAGCGAAGAAGCCGGATGGACCAACTATCCCAAGGGAATCTTCTGGACCTTTGAGAAGAGGGGGTATCACTTCGACAACGGAGCGGATCTTCTGTTCTACGGCGATATCCCGGCAGGCAGCGGGCTTTCCTCTTCCGCTTCTCTGGAAGTGCTGACCGGACTGATGCTGCGCGACACCTTCGGCTTTGACATCTCCATGCCGGATCTGGCGCTGATCGGACAGTATTCCGAGAACAATTACAACGGCATGAACTGCGGCATCATGGACCAGTTCGCCTCCGCCATGGGAAAGAAGGACTGCGCTGTCTTTCTGGACACCAACACCCTCAAATATGAATACGCGCCCGTCAGGCTCTCGGATGCGCGGATCGTCATCACCAACAGCAACGTCAAACACAGTCTGGTTTCTTCCGCCTACAACGACAGGCGCAGAGAGAGCGAAACGGCATTAAAGGCGCTTCAGTCCGTCGTCGATATCAAAACTCTCGGCGATCTGACGGAAGAACAGTTTGAGCAGTACAAGGACGCCATCCAGGATCCCGTCTGCCGGAAACGCGCAAAGCATGCGGTCTATGAGAACCGCCGCACCATCCACGCGGTGGAAGCGTTGAAGGCCAATGATATTGTCACCTTCGGAAAGCTGATCAACGCTTCCCACGTTTCCCTCAGAGACGACTATGAGACTTCCTGCAAAGAAACCGACCTGCTGGCCGAACTTGCCTGGGAGGTGCCCGGCGTCCTCGGTTCCAGAATCACCGGCGGCGGCTTCGGCGGATGTACGGTCAGTATTGTGAAAAACGAATCCATAGATCTGTTTATCCGCACACTGGACAGCGCCTACACAGAAAAAACCGGCATCAAAGCGGAATTTTATGTCGTCGATATCGGAGACGGCGCCCGCGCGCTCGACTAAACCGGCATTAGAATTTCTGACAGGAGGATGAACTATGTTATCAGAGCAAATCACGGCGCTTGTGCGCTACGGCATGGAAACCGGGCTGACGCCGGCATGCGAGAAAATCTATACGACCAATCTGCTTCTGGATCTCTTCCACGAAGACGACTATGAAGAACCGGCCTTTGTCCCGGAAGCGCCCCTGGAGGACATCCTGAAAGAACTTCTGGACGAAGCGTGCAGACGGGAGCTGATCCCGGACAGCATCGCCTACCGGGATCTGTTCGACACCCGGATCATGAACTGTCTGACGCCGAGACCGTCCCAGGTCCGGCAGACCTTCCAGGAGAAATACCGGATCTCTCCTGAGGAAGCGACCGATTATTTTTACAAACTGAGCCAGGACAGCGATTATATCCGGCGCTATCGGGTATGCAAAGACCAGAAATGGAAAGTGAACAGCGAATACGGAGAGATCGACATCACCATCAATCTGTCCAAGCCGGAGAAGGATCCGAAAGCCATCGCGGCCGCCAGAAACGCCAAAGCCGGCTCCTACCCCAAATGCCTGCTCTGTATGGAGAATGAGGGCTACGCCGGAAGAATCAACCACCCGGCGAGAGAGAATCACCGGATTATCCCGGTCACCATCAACGACAGCGAATGGGGATTCCAGTATTCCCCCTACGTCTATTACAACGAACACTGCATCGTGTTCAACGGCGTACATACGCCCATGAAGATCGACCGCGCCGCTTTCATTAAGCTTTTTGACTTTGTGAAGCAGTTCCCCCATTATTTCCTCGGTTCCAATGCGGATCTGCCCATCGTGGGCGGCTCGATTTTAAGCCACGACCATTTTCAGGGCGGCAATTATACGTTTGCCATGGCAAAAGCGCCCATCGAACTGCCGGTCGTAATCCCCGGCTACGAGGATGTGGAATGCGGCATCGTGAAATGGCCCCTGTCCGTCCTGCGTATCCGCCACCGGGACGAGAAACGGCTGATCGATCTGGCCGACCATGTGCTGGAAGTATGGCGCGGCTACACGGATGAAGACGCTTTTATCTTCGCCTTCACGGACGGAGAACCCCACAACACCATCACGCCCATCGCGCGGAAAATCGACGGGATGTTTGAACTTGACCTGACGCTTCGGAACAACATCACTACAGAGGAGCACCCCCTGGGGGTTTTCCATCCCCACGCCGATCTGCACCACATCAAGAAAGAAAACATCGGGCTGATCGAAGTCATGGGCCTCGCCGTCCTGCCGTCCCGGCTGAAAGACGAGATGGCGCTGCTGAAAGAATCGATCCTCGCCGGCAGAGACATTGTGTCCAGCGAGACGCTTCAGAAACATGCCGACTGGGTCGCTTCCTTCCTGCCCCGCTACGATTCGGTCACGGAAGAGAATATCGGGGAGATTCTCCGGCAGGAAATCGGCCGGGTCTTTGTGAAAGTACTCGAGGACGCCGGCGTATACAAATGTACAAAAGAAGGACGCGAAGCCTTTCTCCGGTTCTTGAAGAACCTGTAGAATCTTCATTTTCCTCTTGAAAAAGCGGACCGTTTCCGATATGATAGTACCATGCTGCAGAGCCTGCGGGCAGAAAGTATTTTCCTCCGGCTCTGCGCAGCCGGTCCCGAAAGCGGTTCTTTTCCGCCAAAAGGACATGATCTGCGCGACTGGCGGAAAGCGGACCCTGGTCCGCGGCAGGAACAACCTGCAGGAAACGCAGATCACAGAACAGCCGACCGCCTGGGCGCATGCAGTGTCTCTGTACGCCCAGGCGCTTTTTTGTGCCTGCAGATCTCCTGCATGCCATGTTACCGTCAATTCTACCTTTGTGTCAGACCACACAGAAAGCGAGGCAATCATGAAACCAATCTCTCTGGAACAGGAACTTTCTTCCAACACTTACCCCGGCCGTGGCATCATTATCGGCCGCACTCCCGACGGAACCAGAGCCGCCGCCGCCTATTTCATCATGGGCAGAAGCCGGAACAGCCGCAACCGGATTTTCGTGGAAGACGGCGACGGTATCCGCACCCAGGCATTTGATCCGTCCAGACTGGAAGACCCCAGCCTGATCATCTACGCTCCGGTCCGCGTTCTCGGCAACAAGACCATCGTTACCAACGGCGATCAGACCGATACCATCTACGAGGGTATGGACCGCCAGATGACCTTTGAACAGTCTCTGCGCTCCCGCACCTTTGAGCCGGACGCACCCAACTATACCCCGCGGATCTCCGGGATCCTGCACATCGAAGGCGGAAGCTTCAATTATGCCATGTCCATCTTAAAAAGCAACGACGGCGAACCGGACTCCTGCCGCCGCTACACGTTCGCGTACGAGAATCCCAAAGCCGGCGAGGGACATTTCATTCACACCTACCTGCACGACGGCGAACCCCTTCCCTCATTCGAAGGCGAGCCCCGGTGCGTCCGGATTTCGAATGATATGGACGCGTTCACCGACCAGATCTGGAACAGCCTGAACGAAGAGAACAAAGTCTCTCTCTTTGTCCGTTACATCAACCTGGCGGACGGAACCTGGCGGACGAACCTTGTCAACAAGAATCAGTAGAAGAAAAAGGAGACTCTGATCATGAAGGAACTGCAATTAAAATACGGCTGCAACCCCAACCAGAAACCTTCCCGCATCTATATGGAAAACGGCGCGGACCTTCCGGTCCGGGTGCTGTCGGGAAAACCCGGATACATCAATTTTCTGGACGCGTTCAACGGCTGGCAGCTTGTAAAGGAATTAAAAAAAGCCACCGGGCTTCCGGCGGCCGCTTCTTTTAAGCATGTATCCCCCGCCGGCGCCGCCGTCGGCCGGCCGCTTACGGACACTCTGGCCAGAATCTACTGGACCGACGAGCCTGAGAAGCTGTCTCCGCTGGCCTGTGCCTATGCCAGGGCCAGAGGAGCCGACCGCATGTCTTCCTTTGGAGATTTTATCGCTCTCTCCGACGTGTGCGACGCGGATACCGCCCGTCTCATCAAAAGAGAAGTGTCCGACGGCGTCATCGCACCCGGCTATACGGATGATGCGCTCGGCATTTTAAAACAGAAGAAAAAGGGAAATTACAACGTGATCGAGATTGACCCGGATTATACTCCCGATCCTCTGGAGAAAAAACAGGTCTTCGGCATCACCTTCGAGCAGGGCAGGAATGAACTGGACATCGACCGGGATCTGCTTTCCCGTCTGGTGACGGAGAATAAGGAGCTCCCGGACAGCGCGCTGACGGACATGAAAATCGCTCTGATCACGCTGAAGTATACCCAGTCCAACTCTGTCTGCTTCGTCAAGGACGGACAGGCCATCGGCATCGGAGCAGGGCAGCAGTCCCGCGTCCACTGCACCCGTCTGGCGGGCAATAAAGCCGACAACTGGTTCCTGCGCCAGGCGCCTCAGGTACTGGACCTTCCGTTCGTCGATACCCTCGGACGGGCGGAACGCGACAACGCCATCGACGTCTATATCGGCGACGAGGCGGACGATATACTGGCCGACGGCGCCTGGGAGAAGATTTTCCGGGTAAAACCCCCCGTTTTCTCCAGAGAAGACAAGCGCGCATGGCTCGATCAGATGACCGGCGTCACGCTCGGCTCCGACGCGTTCTTCCCCTTCGCGGACAACATCGAACGCGCCCGCAAAAGCGGGGTCCGCTATATCGCGCAGCCCGGCGGTTCGGTCAGGGACGACCTGGTCATCGAATGCTGCAACAAGTACCATATGGTGATGGCGTTCACCGGCATCCGGCTTTTCCATCATTGATTTTCAGAGGAACCCCGGGCGGCTTTTCCTGCCCGCCGGTTCCTCCATACAGAGTGTTTTTACCGATTCGGTCCAACCGTTTTTTCCTGCCGCGCAGGAGAAATCCGGTTGGACAATTCCCGGAAAACGTGATACAGTAAAAGCATCAAACAGACTGCGCGGACCGCGCTTTTAAGGTGGCATTATTATGGACTGCAACGAATATGAAAAAATTTTAAATGCGATACCGACGACCGGTATTTTTGTCATCCGTGAAGATAATCATGAGATACTGTATTACAATCGGCGGGTCCGGGAAATCTCCCCTCATGTCCGTCTGGGAATGCCCTGCCATGAAATGGGAAACCACTCCTGTGTAAACTGCCCGCTTCTGACCATCGGCGTCAGTCAGGAGCATCAGACGCTCTGCTACAATACTCCTTTCGGCGAGATGGTCGATATCACGGCCGTCCGCACGCTCTGGGAACAGAAGGTCCCGGCCTTTATCATCACCGTGGCGCCCCATATCCAGATGATCAGTCACACTTATCACAAGATTCTGCGGGTGAACCTGACGAAAGATCAGTATGAGATCGTGAAGATCCGTCCGGAAGACAGGGCCATCGGCTACGGTACGGACACTTTCTCGAGCTGGCTCGGCCAGTTTATCTACAACGGAGATATTCATCCGGACGATATGAACAATTTTATCTCTTTCACCCGTCCGGACCATCTCAAAGAGGCCATGGAAGCCGGTCTGGATATCCGGACCTGCTGCTACCGCCGGCGTTCCGGCGAGGACTTCCGCTGGAATCTGATGGAGGTCGTACCGGATCCCTCCTCCTCCGGCGGAGACCGCTTTATCTTCCTGTATATTAAGGATATCCACGATATCCTGCGGGAAAGCCTTGAACTCGACGACGCCAGCATCCGTATCCAGGAGGTGATCCGTACACTGGGTGCCCAGAACTTCGGCATCTACGGCATCGACCTCGACACCGGCGAAACCAATCTTGTGAGGGAAAACGGGCACACACACACCGGCTGGAAAACCTGGACGCTTCCGTGGGACGAACTGATGAATACCCGCCTGGTACGGCAGATCCATCCCACGGACCGGGAACGTTTCTGTCAGATGTTCGCTCTGAGCAGCCTGCGCCAGGCAAGAGACACCTCCGTCCACAAGACCGACATGCTCTGTCAGTGGCGCGGAGAAGACGACCACGAATACCGTTATATGGCGATCATCGCCTACTTCGGCCAGAACCACAACGCCGGAAACTACACGATCCTCGCTCTGCAGAACGTCGACCGGCGGGTACGTCAGGAGCACGCCCTCTCCCTCAAGGATATGCAGCTGGCCGCCATACTCAAATCCAGATACAGCGTCATGACGACCGTCTATCTGGAAAACGGCCAGTGCGAACGGATTCTGATCAATGAAGACAGCACCCTGCAGAACGTCGTCACCGGCAACTACCATCAGTATTTTCACAAGGCCCTGGAATCCAACGTCCATCCCGAGGACGCGGAACTTTTCAAGAAGGCCCTCAGCCCGGAGCATCTGTATCAGAAAGCCGCCCACACGCGGGATTACTCCGAGGAAATCTGCCGCTACCGGATGGCCGGTCCTTCTCTTCGCTGGATGGAAGACCACGTCATCTACGCCAGGCAGGGAAACCGGATCTCCATCAACATTCTGAGCCGTGATATTACCAGGGAAAAGCTGGAGGAGGAACTCCGCAAAAAGGAGGAGCAGGAACAGGAGGATATCATCCGCACTCTGGGCGGCATGTTCTTCGCCACCTATTACGCGGATCTGGAACAGGATACGTTCCGCAGCGTGACGCAGCTTCAGGAAGTGGAGAAAGTACTCGACGGCAAGGTGGCCTACGCCACGGGCATTCGGACCTACGCGGAAAATTTCATTCACCCGGACGACCGCGAAGAATATCTGCACGTGCTCAGCATCGAGAATCTGCGCCGGACGCTGAGCAGAAAGCAGCCCTATGTCACGCTGGCATACCGCCGTCTGCCTACAAAATCCGATATCAGGCCGGAAGAGTACGGCTGGATCCGCAGTACCGCCATCATGTCGCAGGCCGGTCCGGACGGCAAAGCCCGCTCCATCGTCTATGCGGCTCAGGATGTCACCGAGAGCAAGCGGAAAGAAATGCGGGAGCAGCAGGCGCTTCAGGCCGCCTGTGAGGCCGCCGACCATGCCAACGCATCCAAACAGGAATTTCTCTCCTGCATGAGCCATAATATCCGCACGCCGATGAACGGCATTATCGGCATGATCCGGATCGCGACCGATCACGTAGACGAGCCCGCACGGGTGAAGGACTGCCTGGAAAAGGCCTCGTTGTCCAGTCTCCAGCTCCTCTCCACCCTGAATGAAATTCTGGACATCAGCCAGATCAAGTCCGGCGGCCTCCACCTTAATTCGGAGGCGCTGAATCTGACGGAACTGATGCAGGAGATGCTCTCCGTCATCGAGCCCCGCATACGGGAAAAGGATCTGAATCTTTGCATGAATCCGCTGCAGGTGGATCATGAAAACATATTCGGCGACCAGCTCCGGCTTCAGCAGATGTTCCTGAACATCCTCGGAAATTCCGTAAAATACACGCCGCCCGGCGGCACACTGGAAATCTCCGTTACGGAACGGCCGTCCAGAGAATACGGCTGCCGCTCCTACGACTTTATCTTCAGCGATAACGGAATCGGCATGGAAGAATCCTTTATCCGGCATGTCTTTGAACCTTTCAGCCGGGCGGACGATCCCAATGTCAGCTGCAGCGACGGAATCGGCCTCGGCCTGTCCATCGCGCAGAATATCGCCCGGATGATGGGCGGAAGCATCAGCGTGAAAAGCAAGCCCGGAAAAGGATCGCAGTTCACGGTGACAATCATCCTCCGGCTTCAGAACCCCGCCGAACACTGCGAACACCGGCAGAAGCCGTCCTCCGACGACCTCCGGGACATCTCCTTCCAGGGCTGCCGAATCCTTCTCGTAGAGGACAACGAGCTGAATCAGGAGATCGCCATGGAACTGATCGGCGAGACCGGAGCCACGGTGGAGTGCGCCTCCGACGGCCGTCAGGGTCTGCGGCGTTTTGCCGACATGCCGGAAGGCTACTACGACCTGATTCTCATGGACATCCAGATGCCGGTGATGAACGGATTTGAGGCCACCCGGGCCATCCGCAAGCTGCCGCGCGCCGATGCCGCGTCCATTCCGATTCTGGCTCTGTCTGCCAACGCTTCTCCGGAGGACATCGCGGCCAGCCGTGAATCCGGAATGAACGGACACCTCGCCAAACCGCTGGACATCCCGCAGCTGATGCAGCAGATGAATTACTGGTTCCACACCCGCCGGCTCTGCTGACATCCTTCTTTCATTTGCCCGTATACATAAATCGGGCAGGGATTCTTCCCTGCCCGAAGCTCCTTTTTTCTGTTCTAATAATTCGCCTTCTTCTCTTCAAACCAGCCCTGCGGATAGGAACACACCGGACAGACTTTGGGAGCAGTCTTTCCCACATGGATGTGACCGCAGTTGATGCACACCCAGACCGTATCGCCTTCCTTCGAGAACACGAAACCGTTCTCCACATTTTCCAGAAGCTTCAGATAGCGTTCCTCATGTTCCTTCTCCACCTTTGCCACCAGTTCAAATTTGGCGGCGATCTGTGTAAAACCTTCCTCTTTCGCTTCTCTTGCAAAGTCTGCATACATCTCGCTCCACTCAAAGTGTTCGCCTGCTGCCGCATCCTTCAGATTCTCTTCTGTGGTACCGATCCCATGGAGCAGTTCAAACCACTGTTTTGCATGAGCTTTCTCATTGTCCGCGGTGATCTCGAACAGATTCGCGATCTGCTCATAACCGTTCTCCCGCGCACGCTCCGCATAATAAGTGTACTTGTTCCTGGCCTCGGACTCGCCCGCAAACGCGGCGATCAGATTCTGTTCCGTCCTGCTTCCTTTCAGTTCCATCTCACTGGTCTCCTTATTCCATTAAAATTCGGGACTAAGGTCTCCGGATCATCTCCCCGGAGATCCCGCTCAGTGCAGATGCCCCGCACATGGCCATGGTATCGGCGAGTTCGGCGCCCAGCTTCTCCACATAACACTGTACGCCTTCTGCTCCTCCGCCATAGACGGCCGTCACAAAGGGACGGGCAATGAGAACACCGTCCGCGCCCATTGCCAGCGCCTTGAAAACATCCACGCCGCTGCGGATTCCTCCGTCCACCAGCACCTTCATCCGGCCGCCGACCGCCTCCACAATTTCCGGAAGCACTTCCGCCGTCGCCGGACACTGGTCCAGTACCCGGCCGCCGTGGTTCGAGACGATGATGGCCGCGGCGCCCGCCTCCTCCGCCTTGCGGGCGGCTTTTCCCGTCATGATTCCTTTCACGATAAAGGGAACGCCCGCCATCTGCGCGATCTCACGGAGCTCGTCCACCGTCTTGCTGCCCGCGGGCGGTGTGAAATTTTTCAGAAACGGAAGCCCTGCAGCATCCACATCCATAGCGATGGCGAACGCTCCCGCCTGCTTCACCAGATCCAGCTTCTCCCGGATGGTCTGAAGATTCCACGGCTTGATGGTCGGAATCCCCATTCCTCCCGCCGCCGCAATCGCCGCAGCGGCGCTTCTTACCACTTCCGGATTCATACCGTCCCCTGTGAACGCGACGATACCGGCCTTTGCACAGGCATCTACCAGTATGTTATTATACGCAGGATCATCATATTTATCACTGTAATGCATGTCTACCGCACCGACCGGCCCCGCAAAGAAGGGATAACGGAACGTTCTCCCGAACAGTTCCACGGAAGTGTCCGCCGGACGGTTCTCATGCAGAGTGTCCATGTTCACACGGATCTCCTGCCATTTCTGATAATTGCGGACCGCCGTGTCTCCCACGCCTTTGGCCCCCGGTCCCGGAATCCGGTTTTTGCAGCCCATACCGTTGCAGACACTGCAGACTTTGCACGAATCCCCGATGCAGGCGCGCGCCGCTTTTACTACTTCATCATAGTTCATTCTCTCTTTCCTCCTGTCCCTGATCCTCTCTCTATCCGGGCGGTTCTCCTTCCAGACGCAGAACCACCTGCTGTTCTCTACTGCGAAGCGCCCTACTTACATACGTCGATCCACTCTTCGCACCCGGAAGCGCGCTCGAGTTCGGGCAGTGTCAGTTCCACCGCGCTGCTGCTGCTCCCGCAGGCCGGATACACCTTCTCAAACCGTCTCAGCGATTCGTCCAGGTAGACTTTCACGCCCTCTTTCACGCCGAACGGGCATACGCCGCCCACCGTGTGGCCGGTCATCTGCTCCACTTCGTCAAACGTGAGCATCTTTGCTTTCGTGTGAAACCGGGCCTTGTACTTCCGGTTGTCGATCCTGGCATCTCCGGCCGCCACGATCAGAACGCAGCCGTCCTCCACCTGAAAGGACAGCGTCTTGGCGATTCTGGCCGGTTCACAGCCCACCGCCTCCGCCGCCAGCTCCACCGTGGCGCTGGAAGTGTCAAATACCATGATCCGTTCTTCCAGTCCGAACTGTTTTAAATGCTCCTTTGCTCTCTCAAATGCCATCTTTTTCTCCTCTTTTCTGTTCGATATTCCGCTGCCGCAGATCCGCTCTCCCCATGCCTCCGTCAGCCGGTCCAGCGTAAAGACCGCATTGGCCGGACTGGAGGACGGAAGTTTGACTGCCTCCATGCCCGTTTCTTTTTCACAGTATTTCCGATACAGACGGTGCGCTTTCTCTCCGTTGGCATAGATTCTGCGGATACGGCTGTTCCCGAGGATCTGCGGAAGATCCGCGGGAACCACGTTTTTGATGCTGCTGTCGCTGGAACCAATAATATCGCAGGCGGCGACCACATCCCAGACAGCGATATGATGCTTCAGAAGCATGGCCTTTTTCTCCTCAACCGTCTCCGGCAGTTCCTCCCGTGTCAGCCGCGCGAGCACTTTCCAGAACCGGTTCTGAGGATGACCGTAATAAAAATTCTGTTCTCTGGATTTCACCGACGGAAACGTCCCCAGAATCAGAATCTCCGAATCCTGATCATAAACCGGACGAAAGGTATGCTCTACATGCTGATAACGGGATTTTTCCCCGTCCAGTATCACATCCTCCCGCGGAAGCTTCTGCCGGCCCGGATTCATCCTCCCCGCGCCCCCGTCCCTGCAGATCGCCACAATATAGGAGTTGATCTTCAGCTTATGCTCCTCATAAAGCCCCATACTCTGGTACAGGGCTCTGTACTTCTCCAGCAGCTCGAAGCGCACCCGCACCGCATCCGCGGACACCGCCTCCTTGGACACCAGACTTCCCTTCCGCTTCATATAGTAATAGACCGGTTTTTGCAGCGCGAGGAAACGATCGGCATAGCGGATGCAGCCCAGATTAAACAGGAAATCCTCGCACCAGTTCATGGACGTGTCGCAGAAAAGTCCATGCCGCCGGACGAGCTCCCGGCGGTACAGCTTGTTCCACATGACTCCGTAATAATAGTCCGCCGGCTTCTTCGCCATCTCCATGGCAAATTCTTCCCGCTTCATCACATCCGTCCGGCGGATATGCTTTTTCTCCACATAGCGGTCTTTGTTCACCCGGTAAAAATCCGCAATCAGAAAATCACAGTTTTCCCGCTCCGCGGCCCGAACCATACTCTCCACCGCGTCGTCCGCCAGCCAGTCGTCGCTGTCCGCAAACTGGAGATATTTTCCCTCTGCCAGACGTATGCCCACATTGCGGGTGTCCGACACGCCTGTATTCTCTTTGTCGATCACCCGAAAACGAAGGTCTTTCTCTTCATACTCCCGGCAGATTTTCAGACTCCCATCCCGGCTCCCGTCATTGAGAAGGAGGACTTCCATATCCGTGAACTCCTGCCTCATCACACTGTCCAGACAGCGGCTCAGATACTTTTCGGCATTGTACACCGGAATGATCAATGTAACCAACGGCATGTTCTTCCTCCTCACATCTGCTTTCTGACAATCCGGTACTCATCCTCCGCGCGGAAATACGGACAGCTGTACACAGAACTGCTCAGGAAACGGTACATCTCGTCCTCGTCCAGATCCATCTCGCACACATAATATTCATAATCTTCGTCATATACATAATTACTGCACATTTCGCAGTCTGTCCCTGCACTCATTCCAAACCTCCTCGTGAACCGTTCTGTCTGAACAGGAATCATTTTTCACACTCACATCGGTTTCAGCCCGGCGTGGATGTGACCATTACTCATTATACCGTCCGCCGCCCGGGAAGTCAAATTTGAGAATTGCTAAGGAGGCGAAAAATTGTTATAATAAATGCAGGTCCGCCGGCCGGTTCCGCCCGGCCGGACAAATTTATGCAGATAGGGGAACATACCATGAACATCACAATTAAAAATGAATATGCATCTGCCGTATGCCGGACGCTGGGCGCCGAGCTTCTGTCCTACAAAACCGCCGCCGGCAAAGAATATCTCTGGCAGAAGGATCCCGCCTACTGGCCGAAGACATCGCCGGTTCTGTTTCCGTACATCGGCGCCGTACCGCAGGCCGTCGTGATTCACGGGAAGGCTTATGACATCCCGCGGCATGGTTTTGTAAAAGACGCGGACTTTGAGATAACCGAACAGGGCAGCGACTATGTCGTCCTTTCCACCGGCGCCACCGATTTTACTTCCTCCGTCTATCCTTATGATTTTACCTTCTCCGTCACATTCCGTCTGGAAGGGCCTTCGCTGTGCGCCGTTTACCGCGTCGTCAACAACGGCGCGGAAGAGATGCCGTTTCTAATCGGCGGGCATCCGGCTTTCTTCTGTCCGATGGAAGAAGGGGAGCATTTCACCGAATACCTGCTCCGTTTTGAGGATGAGAATGTGGAGGATCTGCATCTTCGGTATCCACTGTTTGATCACGATGCCGTCCTCTACGAACATCTGGCCCACCGTACGGTTAAGCTGATCCATCAGTGTACCGAGAAAGGAATCCGCTTCGATTTCCCGGATTATGAAACCGTCGCTTTCTGGACGCCGATCAAAAAGGACGCGCCGTTTCTCTGCATCGAACCCTGGTGCGGCGGTACGATGGATCAGGTGCCGAACACCAATTTACTGGAGAAAAAGTATGTACAGTATCTGCCGGCAAAGGAAGCGCGGGACTACCGTTTTTCCTTTCAGCCCTGCTGACCCGGCACAGATAAGGAGTGACACCGATTATGGAAGAACAGGATCTCTTTGACGAACTCTTCGACTGTGAGATGTGCCGTCAGGCGCCCGCAGACACGACAGAAAACCCTCACTCCCGGCTCTGCACAAGATGCCGGGAACAGGCCATCCGCTACCCGATTCCCTGGTTCTTTTTCCTCTTCGCACCGATCGTCCTGATTCTTACCGTTATCGCATATCTCAGGATGCCGGCGGATCTGTCGGATTACCGGATCTATGCCACGGCGGAGAAACAGATTGAACAGGGAATGCTTTACGACACTTTATCAAATCTGGAGCAGGTCGCGAAAAAGCATCCGCATTCCACGGATCTCGCCGTCCGTCTGGTGACGCTTTCCATGGATTACGGCTGCTATGATTATGCTGCATACTGTATGAATACTTATCTGGCAGGCAAGTCTCTGTCGGATGTCACCTACGGCGAGATGGTTCATTACCAGAATGTCCTTAATTCTTATTATGATACGCTGGACGAACTGCAGGCGCTGTCCGACCGCCTGGGCGAAGAGACGGACCAGGAACTCCTCGCCGTCATTATCCGGGAAAAGCTGGACGAACTGAATCGCGATCCGAAGATGTGGAAGCCTCTGATCTGGTACTATAAAGCACAGTTTTCCGAAGATCCGCAGGAGTACAAGGCCTGCCTGCAAAACTGTCTCGAGGAAAATCCCATGGATTTTACCGCCATGGCAGATCTCGGTACGAGACTGCGAAGAGACGGAGATCTCGAAGGAGCGAAAGCTTACTATGAACAGGTGCTTCGGTACGAAAAAAAACACGCTCTGGCCTGCAGGGGCATGGCAATCCTGAAGCTGCTGGACGGGGAAACGCAGGAAGCCCTTACCTGGGCCCAAACCGCCTATGAAAGCAGTCCGGACGCAACCTATGTCCGGGATACCTATCTGATCGCGCTGTCTGAAAACGGCAGGATGGAGGAAGCCCGTCAGATCAAGCAGGAGATGCAGGAGGCCGGCACGCCGGCAGAGGAAGACACAGAAGCGCTTCTGAACGGAGAGATCACGCTCCGGGAATACTACATAGAGGAGGAAACGCCATGATTATTCCAGGACTGGGAATTGTGATCTCCATTGTCACCTTTCCCGGAATTGCAGTCCATGAGTTTGCACATCAGATCTTCTGCCGGTTTCTGCGCATCCCGGTTTTCCGGGTGGTCTACTTCCGCATCGGAAATCCCTGCGGTTTCGTGGAGCACGAGGCCTCCGAGGATCCTCTCAAAGTATTTCTCGTTTCTACGGGACCCTTCCTGATCAACACGCTGCTGGGACTGCTTCTGCTGACGCCTGTCGCGGTGCCGGTCATAAAGTTCCGGGAATACGCCAATCCGCTGAATCTGCTGCTCGCATGGCTCGGCTTTTCGATTCTGATGCACGCCTTCCCGAGCACCGGCGACGCCCGGAACATGGTAGACCATATTCTCAAAAATCAAAACGTGGGACTGCTCCCGAAGATCCTGTCCGCCCCGGTCATCGGGCTGATCTATCTCGGGGCTTTCGGTTCCGTCTTCTGGCTGGATCTGGTCTACGCGGCGGCGGTCGCCATGCTGATTCCGAATCTGCTGACGATGGTGTAGCGCGTCCGACATCCGTATCCGCTCAAAAAATATCCCCTGCGGGAAGCATCCGGCAAAACCGGCGCCGGATTCCCGCGGGGGATAATTATTCTCCTGACTTGTCCCTGTTACAGCATCTGCGTCTAAGCATTTGCATATAATGCGCTCTCTGCTTTTTTATATTCCTCTTCCGTATATCCCATAGATAGTATCTGCTCTCTTGTAATATTAACTCTGATCATTTTCTCAAGAGCCTCTATTCTTGCCTCTATCCTTGCTTCTCTTCTTGCATCTATCCTTGCTTCTCTTCTTGCATCCATTCTTTCCCGTTCTATAATAGCTTCTGACCAATTACACATAATCTGGATTCTCCTTTCCAATTCAGCAGTCATTGTCATTCCATATTCATCTGCCAATATACGTTTCTTCTCTGATGCGTCCTTCCTGGAAACCAACTCTTCCAGCATAGCTATCAACACATTCTGAGACTTCTTCACAGCTTTTCCAGAAGAACTATCCGCCCTGCTCCTGATATTGACAATAATGCCTTTCATCAGATCCATATGATATGAATTTCTCTTATTCCCAAAAATTGTTTTTCTGTCAAAACAAATTTCTTCGATAGAATCTTCTGTTTCCCCGCTGTCCATACATATCCAGATACTTCGGACTTTTTTCAAGTTATCAAAGTCACTGTGGAAAAATTCTGTCTGTTTCTGTGCCGAAATCATTCTTGCAAGATAGAATACGATCCTGTTCTCCAAATGGTATCCCAGTTTACCGGAATCCTTTGACTTCTGCGCCTCAATGTTGATCAGAATCTTCATCTCTTTTTCCTTGAGGTATGCAGTAAAGCGGATATCATAATAGATAATGCCCTCTCCCGGAATATTATCTTCCGTTGCTGCTCCTTTCACCCGTCCAAGATTAGAAAGTCCTGCATCAACCGGTCTCGACCCTATTTCTATATCATCACCAATGCAGCCAAGGATATCTTCAATATCCATCTTCTGAAACTCCTCAACGGTATACTTTAAAATGCGTGACAGTATCTGCTTGTCCGCAAGTAAATATTTTACATTTGTATCATATACAGAACCCTGGTCATTTACAACATTGATTGTCTGCGCTAAATTTGTCTCAATCATTGGCTTTCCTTTTCTCTATTATATGCGATATGAATAGTAAAATCAATCGTTTCCCGACGAATCGTGGTTACCGGCATACACTGTCCATATAGTTCCTTCTCTTCCAATTAGCCACTATATATTGAATATAATTGTCAAAATTTATCTATATCTTGTATAAAAATAACTACGGTAATAGTAAGGGACGAAATATTCCACTGCATTTTCAGGGAATAAACGTTAAAACAGCAATTACGCAAATGCAGATCGTATTATCCGGTCATCTGATTTTTCATTATATCACATAAGTCAAAAAAAGTACAGGCCAAAATCGAACTTTTGTTCTGTAATCAAGGAGCAAGAAATATTTGAGAAAAGTAACCATGTATAAACAGTTCGCTTAAAAATATCCCCCGCGGAAGGCGGCCGGAACCAGATTCCCGCGGGGGATATTCTGCGTTATCGTCCGATAACTGTCAGAATTATGCTTCTTCTTTTTCTTTGCGTCTCTTCAGGAACAGGAAGAAAAAAAAGCCTGCCGCAAGAAGCGCAATCAGAATCGGTATAACCGGAAGCATCCGATTGGCCCCGGCGCCCTCGATTACCGGTTCAGGAGCCAGCGGCGTCTGCTCATCCGGATTTTCCACCGTCCGCTCTTCTGCGTCCTCTTCTGTCTCCGAGGACGTATCTGCGTCTTCCGACTGACCGTTCTCCTCCGAAACCGCTTCCTCCGGTGTCTCCGCCTCCGCGGTTTCCGTTCCTGCCGCCTGAGCCGCAGGACGTACGGTTGTTCTGCCCGCTGCAGGCGCTGTGGATGCCGGCGTCACCGCTGCCGGTGCAGGAGCCGGCGCCGGATCCTCGTTTCTCCTCGTGCGCGTACTGCCGGATGAGGACGAAGATGCCGACGCCGCTTTCTTATACGCAACCGCATAAGTCGAGAAGCGATCGGTCTCTATGGTCAGCATTCCTTTTCTGCTGTTCTTGCTGCAGTTCAGAACCGTGATCTGACCGTCATGGATACGAAGGACTTTAAACGTGTAGCCTGAGGCAGAGAGACCTGACGGAATCCCGATCTCAACAGGTACCTTCTTCTTCGTATTCGTGATCCTCGTCTTCTCCCCATCAATGATCTTGTACAGATTGATATCCAGATAATTGCTGATCTTCAGCTTACCGCTCTGTGCCTTGTCATCCATGAGTTTTTTGTCAGCCGCCGGAACACGGCTCCCGGGAAGTCCTTCGACCGTCATATGGATCTGAACGGAAGCGCCGTTCTCCATCCTGTCCTGATCCGCATTCTCCAGAAGGGTATCCGGAACTTCTTCTTCCGCAAGTACAAGCTGTACGCTCGGCACCGAACCGTCCGTCCCGATCTTCTCGGTTGTCACGCTCAGATGGCTAAGTCCGCATCTGGTACACGTTCCGTCTTTCCAGTTGTGGCCGAGCGCTGCCGCCGATTCCGTCTTCTTCGCGCCGCAAATGCCGCACGTTGAAGTTTTCTCTCCGGCTTCCGTACACGTCGGCTCTTTTGTCACAACCGCTTCCCCGTACTCATGCGCGCACTCGATACCGCATCGGCTGCATTTTCCGTTCTCCCAGTTGTGGCCAAGCGCCGCGATCTCTTCCGTAAGCTCGAATCCGCACACGGTACATACCGAGGTCTTTTCGCCGGCTTCCGTACAGGTCGCTTCCTTCGTCACCGCTGCTTCCCCGTATGTATGCTCCGCGCATCTTTTGACCCGGACGACATATTTCCCGCCTTCTTCGCGAAGTTCCTTGCCTTCCACAACGTAAGATTCCTTCTGGTCCTGATCGAAGATACCGCCGGAAATCGTAATTTTTCCATAGGTTTCATCCTTCTCACCTTCCGGTATCTTTGATACAGGACTTTCCGGACCTTTGTTTCCGACTTTCTTCGCGACAAATACTTCGCCGGAAATCTGCGCATCGTCCGTGATCTCAATCTCCGGAAGATGGGAAGGCCAGTTGCTGCCGGTTCCTCCCAGATCCCACGCGACGGTCCGAACTTCGTCAACCTCAATCTCTGCTTTCCCGCTGACGGTCAGCTTCGACTGAATCTGTCCAAAACTGTTTTTGCCCGGATTATCATCGTAAGCGTAAACGCTGATCGCATGACCCGTCAGCTTTCCGCCGGAGACGTCGGCCGTACCGTATACCAGAACCACCTCTGAATTGCCGCTCTCGTCGCCGTTAATGTTACCGCCTGTAATATTCAGAACGGCGTTCGGCTTATTGATCAGCGCAACATAGGTTTTCTGTTCCAGCGTACCGCCGCTGACGGTCAGCGTACCGAAATTGCCTACCATGGAGCTCTTACTGGAACCGTTGGTAATCGTTCCGCCTGCGATCTCCATCGTCCCTTCGTTTTTGACGGTATAATTGCCGAAGGTTCCATTGTCACCGCGCTTAATGATACCGCTTTCGACGGTGCAGGTTCCGGACTTGGAATTTACAAGGGCAACGCCGTCTCTTCCGGGATCGTTTGTTTTCCCATCCTCCAGCTTTCCGCTGACCGTCGTACCTGTACCGCCCATGATGGTTCCGCCGGTACCGCTGTCTTTGATGGTCAGCGTTCCCTGATTGGTGATGACGTTGCTCATCTTGCCGGTCTTCTCATCGACGACTCCGGTCAGCGTACGGCTGTTCAGGTCAAGAACGGCCGTAACACCCGCTTTGACCGTTACGCTCTCTTTCACATCTTTCAAAAGCTTAACGGTCCCGCCGTTTGCGGCGTCGATTGCGGACTGGAGGGTCGGGTAGGTTTGGCCGTTTACTTCGGCAACTTCAATCTTGCTGACGCCGTATCTGCCGTCCGCAAGCGTCACCGGGCCGTAACCTTCTACACAGTATTCCTGCTTAACTGCTTTGGAAAATGAACCTCCCGAAATTTTGATCCAGGCCAGTTGACCGTTTTTCACCGTTGTCAACTTCCCTTCACTCAGCACAGTTACCGCCAGAATCTGATCCGCGTTAATCTGCGCATCGCCGGAAATCGTAAGCACCGGATAGTTTTCCGGAGTATTGACCACCCATGCATGACCGTCTGTTCCGGACCACTGAATGCCGTTGTTGGCTTCCAACATATTACAGTTGATCGTTCCGCCGGTGATCGTGAAACTGCTTTTAAATTCCGTATTTCCTTCCTTCCAGGAAAAGACCGGAATCACACCGTTGGTCGTGATCGAACCGCCGTCCATCTCCACTGTACCGTACAGATTGCAGGCAAAAGCATCCGGCTTGTTCGTAGCCTGACGTTCAATCAGAGTAGCCGTACCGCTGATCTTCAGATAGGTGCCCGGATCATTTTTCAGGGCGCTCATCAGATCCTGTTTCAGCGTACCGCCGGAAATCTCCAGATGAGCCTTATATCCGTTAATATAAGAACCTCCTTTGTTTCCGAAGTTTACTACCAGATTGCTCGCATTGGAATTATTGGTAATCAGACCGCCTTTGATGTACATGGTGCCCATGTTCTGCACCGTGTAATTGCCAAAGGTATTATCGTCCTTACGCTGAATCGTTCCGCTCAGAACCGTGCAGACAGCTCCCTCGCTGTTGACAAGAGCGATACCGTCTCCTGTATCTTTGCCTCCGGTCACAGAACCTTTGCCGGCCGTATCCTGAATAGTGAGCGTGCCATGGTTGGTGATGACGTTGCTCATCTTGCCGGTCTTCTCATCGACGGTTCCGGTTAGAGTTTTTCCGTTCAGATCAAGTACGATTTCCTTTCCTTCAGAAATCGTAACGCTTTCACTGATCTCATCTGCCAAAAGCGTAACAACCGAACCTTTTTCTGCCTTATCAACCGCTTCCTGCAGCGAAGTATAGCATGCATCTCCCGCTTTTGCCTTTACGTCCCCGTCTTCGGCAGTCCGCGGCACCACCTGAATCGTCCCGTCTTCTGCGGTCGCCGTCTTTACGGCAGGATCCAGATATTTCTCAATGTCCTCTGACAGGAAGGAATAGGTTCCGCCGTGAATGATAGAAGCTGCCGCCGTATTCTCGGAAATTTTCAGTGCCGAGACACCCTCCGCAGCCTGAAAATCTCCTCCATAAACATGGGAAACCGCATCGGCATTGATACCGCCGTCGCCATTGGTATTGTCATTGCCAATCAATACCGCCGGCCGCTTCTTATCGGCCGCTGCGCCGCTGATGAAAGTACCATCGTTGATAATGCACTGTACCTTTCCCCGTTCGCCGGCCGCATAAAGCGCATAGAAAACCGCTCCATGTTTCTCTCCACAGTCAACGGTTTCAAAAGTACCACCGTTTACTTCCAGATAACCGACAGCGGCGCTTACAGCTCCCTGTGTCCCTGTATAGGTACCTCCGTTGATAACCATATAGGACTCCTCAGACACATTCCGTATAGTATAACTCCATACTGTACTGTTGCAGCTACTGCAGGTTGTCCCTGTATAAGTACCGTCATGAAGCGTAGCGGTTCCTTCATTATAAATGGCACTGGTCGCTTTTTCAAAGGTACCGTCCTTTACTACCAGAACCGCAGATGCTCCTGTATTGCGGATGCAGGCACCGTTTGCATAAGTCGCCCCCTTGAAAATTCCGTTTTCAACTGTCAAAGTGCCCTTATTATTGACTGCTCCATAACCGCCTTGTTCGGATGCGGATGAATCAATCGTTCCGTTTCCGGTAATTGTCAGCGTTCCCTCGTTCACAAAGGGACGTCCCGTGAAATCTCCGGCAACCGTAATACTGTGACCATCCATATTCAGAATAATGTTCTTTCCGCCCGGAATGGTAATAATATCTTCGGTCTTCATACCGGTAATATCGCCCGCTAACGACACGGTAGTCACCGAACCGTCTTTGGCAGAAACAATTGCTTCCTTCAGCTTTGATAATGCCGAATCCGCTTCCTCATCCGCCAGCAGCTCCGCCGCCAGCCCGAGCAGTTCCTGAAGGCCGGCAATCGCGTCTGCGAGCTCCTTCTGAGCCGCTTCCACGCGTCCGTCCTCCGGATACTCGAGGCATTCCTCGTAGAGCTCCGACAGCGTCTGTCCCAGCTCATTCAGAGCCTCCGCCTCTTCCTCCGTACCCTTCAGGCTGCCCGCGTCCGGAATCTGGGCCAGGATCGTCTGAATGCGGGAAAGCAGGTCTTTGATCTGTTCTTCCTTCTCATCCTCCTTTCCTGTATCCTCCGCAGTCTCCGCCGCCGGGACCTTATCGGCAGATAAGGTATTCGAGCTGACCGACTCTTCCGGCGTCTGCGTCTCCACAGACGGCTTCTCCGGTTCCGCAGGTACAGACCCGTCCGCAGGTTCCGCCGGTACAGTTTCCGCAGACGGCTTTTCCGGTGCCTTTTCCGCAGACGGTTTTTCCGTCACGGCTTCTGCGGCCGGAGATTCCGGCTCCGCCGGCGGCGTTCCGGGTTCGGAAGGAGCCGGTTCGGACGTCTCTGCGGCCGGAGTCCGCGCTTCCGTTTCCGAAGATTCCGCAGGCGACGGTTCCTCCTCCTGCTCGTCAGAGACCGTCTCCGATGTGTCAGATTCTTCCGTTTTCTCTGCCGCGGTGTTCTGCGCAGTTCCGTCCGTCTCTTCCGCCTTGCTGGTGAAAGTCGTCACGTCAACCATGCTCATGCACATTACCAGAACAAGAAGAACGGCAAGAATACGCTTTACACTCTTTTTTATTCTTTTCTTCATATTTTTTCTTTCTGAAATTTTTCCTTTCTTTGCGAACACGGATGCAAAGTATCCGGCGGCCGGGCTGGCATAGTACGTAAGCACCTTAGCCCCCATAGCTTTGCGTCCCACCGTTTCCGATGTTTTGCCGGTATATGCCATCTGTTTTATTCCGCAGTCTCCCTCCCCGCTGTCACGATGGCCGAGACAACGGGACGAACCGCCCGGCGGACTCACCTCCGCAGTTGTTCTTTCATTCATGTTCTGCACCTTCTCTTCTTTCTGCAGACATTTCTCCTGCCGGCCACCCCTCCGGCACAGGAAACGCTCTGTATGAAACGTCCTGTCAAAATATTTATACCATTATATCGTTTATTCGTCAATAACTATTCAATTTGACGTTAAAATGTATAATTTCGATTTACAAAAAATGATCTCTCTGCATCACTTTTACTGCAATTTTTTCTGTTCTTTTCCAAAATCATCCGCACAGGAGCGGCCGCATGGGTGCGAAAAACAGACCGGTACAACTCTATTTAATCCGGTTTGAAATGGAGCTGCTACTGGAGAACTATAGAAACACTACAAACATATCATTGTCAGACTGGCAAAGTTTTATATTGAATTTAAAATCATTCATCCTTTTATTGACGGGAATGTCACACAGAGATACTTGCAGAAAGCGACGTAACAGCGGCAAACTGATTTGTATATAAATTTATATAACGTATTAGCCAAAGGGCGTTACATCTTTTATAATGGAAGTCCTTTTTTGATGGGACAAAGGATGGTACTGTGTAGATTGCTGAACCAGTTCGCAAGGAGTTAGTTGACTGGTATATATCACAGCCTGCACTTATACAGAAGCCGCGCATGCGTAGCATGACTGAGTGTGAAATACTGTCCATATATCAAAATGAAGGAAATTCGTCAACAGTTGCATAATATTAGCGATATCATTAGCTATTACGAGGTTTTAGTGTAAATATCCTTGTGGAAAGTTTGAGTAATCAGTTTCAATACAAGGGATCCGGATGCGAAAGTGTACATACGTGATAAAGCTGATATGAGAAAACTTGACGCATTAGTTACCGAGTTCTCAGATGTCTTTCATTTCATAGGAGAAACAGATATCGACAAGACCTATACAATGCCAAAATCACATGTTAAATACCGTAAGCCGAAAAGGATATCAGGGAAAAGAGAAAGCAGTCAAGAGAAGCGATGAAAAAAGCCAAAAAAATTAGCCTAAAATAGCAAGTGTTGCTTATAGTCCGTTGACTTATAAGTAACACGATGGATAATAATATGTGGAGGTATTTGCTATGATCACTGAAAAAGTAGGACGGCGAATTAAACAACTTCGCAACGAGCAGGAATTGAGTCAAGAAAAGCTTGCTTTAAAAGCTGAGCTAGATAGGACGTATTTAGCAGGAGCTGAATTGGGGAAAAGAAATATTTCACTTAAAAGTTTGGAGAAGATAGTAAATGCTCTGAATGTTTCTTTTGAAGATTTTTTTAAGGGAATATGATTGTTGACTATAAGTAACAATCGGAGTATAATTATGGAGGTATAGATATGGAATTAATGATTCAAGATCCCACCTATGCAGCAAGTATGAGGCTGGGAGAAGCACTGATTAACGCATGTAATAAGGGGCAAGACGGAGCTGGAGCCTTTGCATTTGCAGAAGAGAATGGAATTGATTTGTTTTTGGGTGATCCAGACTTTAGCGATTACATTAAAACTCATAAATATGAGTTGGTTGTTGGTACTGATTCAATTACTGATCCGAAAGCTGTTGCAAGGTTAAGAACATATTGCAAACGTTATCATAATTTAACTGTATACGGTTATGTTCATGATTCAAAAAAGTATTTATTTCATCCTAAGATTACTTGGTTTGAAACAACGGCAGGTGGATTGTCTATTATTGGATCGGGCAATCTTACTGAGCGTGGGTTGTATCATAACATCGAAATGTATTCGTATAATGCATTAAGTAATACAGACTTCACAAAGCTCAAAATTGACTGGCAGGATTGGTTGGATTATTCAATCAATAATAATCTTATATTTGATATTAATGATCCAATTATTGATCATGCCGTTAACCTAAGTGCTGCAAAAAAAGCAAAATCATTTTCGGCACCTAAATCTTCGACAGGAAAGATGGTTGCTCCGGATCCTTCACTATTAGCGCTGTATAAAACCCAGCCCCAAACTACATCTGTACGCAAGCCTGTTACTCTGCCTATACTTAGAAAGACTAAAGCTAAACCTAAAAAGTCATCAGCCATAATAGCAACACCCATCCCTACCGTAGCACCCGTAGTAGTTACACCAACAATCAGCCCAGTTTGGACAGTTTCTACTACGGACAGAATTTTGGTGGCAGAGGTTCCAAAAGCAAGCACTAGATGGAAGCAAATTAATTTTGATAAAGCATCTTTTCAAAACTATTTTGGTGCTACGCCTGGGGGTACTGGTGGTACCTATAGGCTTCTTCTGAAGAACGTTGATTCAGCAGGGATTTTGGGGATTACAGAATCAAGACCAAGTGTTTCGGTAGCCAGCCATAATTGGCGGTTTGAAATAAGTGCGGCTAGTGGACTTCCTTATCCAAGCGGAAAGAACAGACCTTATGTTGTTTTCTCGGAGGCATCTACAAGATCGTTTCTTTATGAATTACTGATGCCGGGAGATTCAAGATACTCCGAAGTAGATAGTTTTGTAAAATTATGGAAAAGAGCCAATAATGTGTCTGGCATTGCTAGATTTATCACAGATGTAGACACCATTAAACCAGACACTCCAAGCCTTGGGCTCTGGAAAGTTTAAATATGGATACAAGTGTTAAGACAGTCCATTATCTAGGCAGTAAAGCCCGTATGTTATCTCCAATCAAGAGATATATAGATGAGCTTGCCCATGGAAATGGAAGAATATGTGATTTGTTTTGTGGCTCAGGAGTAGTATCTGAGTATTTGCTTCAACAGTATGATGTATTAGCAGTAGATATTCAAAACTATTCAAAAGTGTACTGTGAAGCACGTTTGTTTGGATTGTCAAAAGATTTTGATTATAAAGGAGTTATAGCCAGAATAAAAGAGTCCGAAACAAGAAGAACCAACTTGATAGTTTACAAGCCTATTCTTGTTTATGAGGATAAGTGTAGAGACTCATTATTATCGGGGAAGTTGGAACCAATCTATGAGGTTATTGAAAAAGGATCTTTGTATGCCTACTTAAACAATTTACCTTATAGTGAAACGGATCTTTCCCCTTCTCTTGAAAAAGCTTTTGCTATGGTTAAAAACACCGCGGGAATAGATTTACAATCTTTAGATTCAATTATCACGCGATATTATGGAGGATTGTACTTTTCTTTTAAACAAGCTATTGATATTGATGCAATATCTTCATATGCTTTTGTACAAAATGAAAGGGTTAAGAATGTAATGTTGGCAGCACTTATGGGTGCTACGACGGACGTAGTAAATACTATTGGCAAACAATTTGCCCAGCCCTTGAAAGTAAGAAATAAAGATGGTTCTTTAAAAAAGAATCTGGCAAAAAAAATCTTGTCGGATAGAGAATTAGATGTTTTTGAACAATTTGAAAAATGGATGCAATACTATGTAGAATTACCGCAAAATACGCATGATTTTGAAATAATCTGTGATGACTATACAGAAGTTTTGAAAAGATTGCAGCCTGGTGATGTAGAGGTTATTTATGCTGATCCGCCTTATACGCGATACCATTATAGCCGTTATTATCATATTCTTGAGACTATCTGCCTGCACGATAATCCGCAAATATCGACTACATTTCCTAATGGGAAAGGTGGATTAAGTAGAGCAATTTATCGAAACGATAGACACCAATCTCCTTTTTGTATTAAGAGCAAAGTGCCACAGGCATTTGACGATTTATTTATGTATGCAAGCAAAGCTCAGGCTTCAATTGTGCTTTCATATTCTCCATTTGATGCAAATAGTGGAGCTACGCCGAGATTGCTTTCAATCGAAGATATTGTAAATATCGCTCAGAAGTATTATAAAGATGTGTCGGTGGTATCACCGGGACAGTTTATGCATAGTAGGTTTAATAGGCAGGATAACAACTACGAAATTAACTACGAAGCAGAAAGACTAGTTATATGCAGAAGGTGAATTTAGCAGTGAGAATAGCCAAAAAATCGTTTCTTGAGAAGAAGATTTTAAATCCGCATGTTTTAATACTGGGAGACAATCAAAAGGTATTAAAAGACATTAAGGATACATATGAGCATCAAGTTAGCTTGATATATATTGATCCACCGTATAATAGAGGTGATGATTTTAAGTTTTATAAAGATACTAAGAATCATGATGAATGGTTAGAAGGGATGCGCACAACCATCCTAGAATTAAGAGAGTTTTTGAGTGTTGAAGGAAGTATATGGATATCTATTGATGACTCCGAAATGGCATATTTAAAAGTATGTTGCGATGAAATTTTCGGTAGAGAGAATTTTGTATCTACTATAGTTTGGCAAAAAAGGAATACACGAGAAAATAGAAAAATATTTTCCAACAATCACGAGTATGTTCTTGTATATGCAAAAGATATAAACAAATTTAAAAAGAAAAGGAATTTACTTCCTGCAACTCAAAAGTTATTGGATAGATATAAAAATCCGGACAATGATACTAGAGGGTCTTGGCAATCGGTTACATTATCAGTCCAAGCTGGACATGCCGTTAAATCTCAGTTCTATACTATTGTTTCGCCAACAGGCAAGGAGCATAAGCCACCGAAAGGAAGATGTTGGATTTACAATGAGGCGAGGATGCAAGAAGAGATTAAGAATAATAACATTTGGTTCGGAAGTGATGGTAACGGAGTTCCTAGATTAAAAAAAATGCTGGATGTTTCAAAGCTTGGTGTGGTGCCGGAAACTCTTTGGAATGTTGAATTTGCTGGTTCAACCAAAGATGCCAAGCAAGAACTTTTGGCTTTAGAAATATATGATGAAGATGTATTTGATACACCGAAGCCAGAGCAACTAATATATAGAATTATGCAAATAGCTACAAATGAAAACGATTTGGTGTTAGATTGCTTTATGGGTTCCGGCACAACGGCAGCAGTCGCTCACAAATTTGGAAGAGACTATATTGGAATTGAATTAAACAAAAAGGTATATAAATATGCTTCAGAAAGATTAAAAAAAGTATGTAATGGAGAAAGAGGAGGAGTATCTTCAGCACTAGAATGGAACGGCGGTGGGGAATTTTTATCCTGCGAATGGACGTAAATAGTAATTTATTGATAATGGAAGTGGTATGATAGAGTTTTGCCTTACCACTTTTTTCCAGACGGGAATGGCAGAACCGGGCGGCTGCTCGTAAATTCAGGTAAGAAAAATAACTCCCGCGGAAACCCGTTCTCCTGGATTCCCGCGGGGGATCTGTCTGCTTAGATCTCATGTATAAACAGTCCGCTTAAAAGCTTCGGTTCAAACCATGTGGATTTGGGCGGCATCAGAAGCCCCGCATCCGCCACCGTAAACAGTTCCTCGATCGACGTGGGATACATGGCAAAAGCCACCTCCATGTCGCCGTCCGCACGGCGTTTCAGTTCCTCGATTCCGCGAATCCCGCCGACAAAATCGATTCGTTTGTCCGTCCGCGGATCCCCGATTCCGAGAACCGGACCCAGAAGTTCTCTCTGCAGATACGCCACATCCAGTCCTTCCACCGGGTCCTGTCTTATGTACTCCGGGCGCATGGTCAGCCGGAACCAGTATCCGTGCAGATACATAACGATCTGCCCCTTCTTCCGCGGTTTTTCCGGACCGTCCAGGAGAAAAGTGTCAAACCGTTCGGACACCGCTCCCAGAAAACGTTCCATGGACAATCCGTTCAAATCCTTCACGACACGGTTGTAATCCATAATCGTCAGCTCATCGTCCGGAAACAGCACCGACAGAAAATAATTAAACTCTTCCGCTCCGCTGTAACCGGGGAACTGTTCCCTGCGCTTCATCCCCACCTTGACGGCCGACGCAGTCCGGTGATGCCCGTCGGCGATATAGACGTTTCCCACCTGCCGGAAAGCCAGCTCCAGTTCTCTCTGAACGCTTTCTTCGCTCACTTTCCATCCCGCATGGCGGATGTGGTCCTCGGTCTCAAAGCAGAATTCCGGCTCGGATGCCTTAACCGTCTCTACAATCTTCCGAATTTGCCCGTGGGAACGATAGGCAAGAAAGATCGGCCCTGTCTGGGCGCCGCATGCGTCCACATGACGGATGCGGTCCTCCTCCTTCTCCGCCCGGGTATTCTCATGCCTGCGGATCACCTGCTGTTCATAGTCGTCGATGGAGGCACAGCCCACAATACCGGTCTGGGACCGTCCGTCCATCGTCAGTTCATAAATATAATAGACCGGCGACTCATCTTTGATAAAAGAGCCGTCCTCCTGCATTCTCTGCAGGCGTTCTCTCGCCGCCTCGTAGACCTCCTGCGCATACATATCCTGTTCCGGAGCAAACAGCGTCTCCGGACGGTCAATGTTCAAAAAAGACAGAGGTTTTCCCTCCACCGCACGTCTTGCTTCTTCTCTGCTGTACACATCGTAAGGAAGAGCTGCAATCTCCCGCTCCAGCCCTCTGGCCGGATGAACACAGCAGAACGGCTTTACGACTGCCATATTATCTCATCACCCTTACTTTCAGAACGCCTTTAATCTTTCGTATGGTATCGATCGAAGCTTCATCTGCTATGTTGGCCAGATCCATGATCACATAACCATACTCGCCTTTTGTCTCGTTGCTCATTCTCTCGATATTGATACCCAGATCGCCGAACGTAGCCGTAAATTTGGTCAGCATGTTCGGTATGTTCCGGTGGATGATCGTGACACGCATGGCATATTTGCAGACGCCCATGTCACAGTTCGGATAATTCACAGAATTGTGAATGTTCCCGTTTTCCAGATAGTCTCTGATCTCCTGCACGGCCATGATCGCACAGTTATCTTCGGATTCCTCCGTGGAAGCTCCCAGATGAGGAATCACGATCGCATTTTTCAGGGAAGCGATATCCGAAGTGGGGAAGTCCGTCACGTATTTGTAAATCCGGTTCGTGCGCAGCGCCTCCACGATGGCCTTCGTATCCACCAGCGGTCCTCTGGCAAAATTCATGATCACCGCGCTGTTCTTCATCAGCGCGATGGCCGAAGAACCGATCATTCCTTTCGTACTCTCCATCAGGGGAACGTGAATCGTGATATAATCGCATTCCCGATAGATATCGTTCACGTCCGTGATATGTTTCACATCTCTGGAAAGATTCCATGCGGCGTTGACGGAGATATACGGATCGTAGCCGTACACTTCCATGCCCAGCGCCGCCGCCGCGTTGGCCACCAGAATCCCGATGGCGCCCAGTCCGATAACGCCAAGTTTCTTTCCCATAATCTCATGGCCCGCGAACGCTTTCTTCTGTTTCTCCGCAAGCTGCGCGAGTTCCTCGTTCTGACGTTCGGAGCGTACCCAGTAAAGCCCTCCGATAATATCCCGGGAAGCCAGAAGCATCCCCGCCAGTACGAGCTCTTTCACTCCGTTGGCATTGGCGCCCGGAGTATTGAAAACGGCGATTCCCTGCTCGGAGCATTTTCCAAGGGGAATATTGTTGACACCTGCCCCGGCTCTTCCGATGACGCATACATTCTCCGGAAGCTCCATGTCGTGCATCGCTGCACTCCGCACCAGCACCGCGTCCGCATCCGCGATATTATCTGTCCTGGCATAATTGCCGTCGAATTTCTTCAGTCCAACCTCTGCGATCGGGTTCAGACAATGATACTGATACATACTTCTACTTGTTCTCCTCTTCAAATTTTTTCATAAATGTAACGAGCGCTTCCACGCCCTCCTTTGGCATCGCATTATAGATGCTGGCGCGCATTCCGCCCACGCTTCGGTGCCCTTTGAGCCCTACCAGGCCTGCCGCGTCCGCCTCTTTGACAAATTTCGCGTCCAGCTCTTTCTCACCGGTCACGAAGGGAACGTTCATCAGCGAACGGTCTTCTTTCCGGACGGTCCCTTTGAACAGCGTGCTGCTGTCCAGATAACGGTAGAGAATGGCCGCCTTCGCTTCATTTTTCTGCTTCATCACCTCCAGGCCGCCCATCCTCTTCAACCACTGAAACACCTTGCCGCAGGTATAGATACAGAAGCAGTTGGGCGTGTTGTAGAGAGACCCCGCGTCCGCCTGGGTCTTGTATTTCATGATCGTCGGCGTCCCCGGCAGCACGTCGTCCGTGATCAGATCTTCCCTGACCACCGCGATCACCATACCTGCCGGCCCGATATTCTTCTGAACGCCGCCGTACATCACCGCATATTTCGACACATCCGCCGGCTCCGACAGAAAGCAGGAGGAAACGTCCGCCACCAGATCCTTCCCCTTGGTGTCGGGAAGCGTCTGAAATCTGGTCCCGTAGATCGTGTTGTTCTCACAGATATAGACATAATCCGCATTTTCGCTAACCGGAAGGTCCGAGCAGTCCGGAATATAGGAATACGTCCGATCTTCGCTCGAAGCGATCTTATTGGCCGTTCCGTACTTCTTCGCCTCCTCATACGCCCGTTTCGCCCACTGCCCGGTCACGATATAATCCGCTACCCGGTTTTTCATAAGATTCATGGGCACCGCGGAAAACTGCAGATGGGCTCCTCCCTGCAGAAACAGTACCTTATAGTTGTCCGGAACTTTTAAAAGCTCCCGAAAATCCTTCTCCGCCGTCTGTATGATCTCGTCAAAGGGCTTTGAGCGATGGCTCATCTCCATCACGGACATACCGGTCCCCCGATAGTCCAGCATCTCATCGGCGATCTCCCTGAGCACTTCCTCAGGCAGCACCGCAGGCCCCGCAGAAAAATTATAAACTCTTTTCATAATCTCATCCTCTTTTCCATAACACACAGAGGGATGCTGCACTTCGCCCTTCCTAATCACCCGCAGCGCTTGAATCTGTTCCATCAAGTATTGTCAAGTTCCGGAAATGAACTTCCTGCAACATCCCCCAGTAATACATTTCTGCCCTCTGTTTTTTAGTATTATAGTACAGCTTTTCTCCCAAAGTCAATATTGAAACTGACAAAAAACCGTTGTATATGGCTTAATCCGCCAGATCGTCCTGGTCGAATGCATTCTCGATGGGCGCTCCCGGGGACACCATCGGAAATACCTTGTCGTCGCTGTCAATCCGGCAGTCCAGAAGCACGGGACCGCCGCACGCAAACGCCTCCTGAAGCGCGGGGGCAAATTCCTCTTTTCTGGTCACGCGGATTCCTTTGCACCCGAGCGCCTCCGCGACTTTGACGAAATCCACCTTGTCGTTGAGCACGGTTGCCGAGTAGCGTCCCCCGTAGAACAGATTCTGCCACTGGCGCACCATTCCCAGCACATGGTTGTTGACCACCACTTCGATGATCGGAATGTTGTAGCGGGAGGCGGTAGCCAGTTCGTTCATGTTCATCCGGAAGCATCCGTCTCCGGCGATGTTGATCACGCGCCGGTCCGGCATGGCCACCTTGGCGCCCAGAGAAGCGCCCAGTCCGTAGCCCATGGTCCCGAGGCCGCCGGAACTCAAGAAGGTACGGGGACGGCTGTATTTATAATACTGCGCCGCCCACATCTGGTGCTGGCCGACCTCGGTACAGATAATCGCGTCGCCTTTGGTCGCTTTATAAATCTCCTCCACGATATAAGGACCGGTCAGTCCTTCTCCGTTGTATTTCAGCGGGAAGCGGACTTTCAGATCGTCGATAAACGCGCGCCACTCCCTGTGTTCTTTCTGATCCAGAAGCGGGTTCAGCCGTTTTAACACTTCCTTCACGTCTCCGATGATGCTGGCCGAAACCATGATGTTCTTGTTGATCTCCGCCGGATCCACATCAATCTGCAGAATCTTTGCACGGCCGGCAAAACGGGAGGCGTCGCCGAACACCCGGTCGCTGAAACGCGAGCCGATCGTCACCAGAAGGTCGCACTGCGCCACGCCGAAATTCGCGTATTTGGTCCCGTGCATGCCCAGCATGCCCGCGTACAGCGGATGCTCTCCGTTAAACGCGCCTTTTCCCATCAACGTGTCGCACACCGGCGCGTCCAGCTTCTCCGCAAACTCCAGCAGCTCCTCGGAAGCATTGGCGGCGATGGCGCCGCCGCCCACGAAGATCATTGGCTTCTTCGCCTCATTCACCAGCCGGACCGCCTCCTGAAGGTCTTCCTCCCTGATCGTGGCGCAGTCCGGAAGGACCGGCTCCGGCGTCTCCGGCGTATACTCCGTCTCATTGGCCGTCACGTCTTTGGTCACGTCAATGAGCACCGGTCCCGGACGCCCGGATCGCGCGATCTTAAACGCGCGCCGGATTACGCCGGCCAGCTCTTTGACATCTTTTACAATAAAATTATGCTTGGTTACCGGAATTGTGATTCCCGCAATGTCCACTTCCTGGAAACTGTCCTTGCCGAGAAGGGACGTTCCCACGTTGCAGGTGATGGCAACGATCGGAATCGAATCCATGTAGGCCGTTGCGATACCGGTCACCAGATTGGTCGCGCCCGGTCCGGAGGTGGCGAAGCATACGCCGACCCTGCCGGTCGCTCTTGCATACCCGTCCGCCGCGTGGGACGCCCCCTGCTCATGAGAAGTCAGTATATGGGTAATTTCTTCGTGTTTATATAATGCATCGTAAATATTCAGGATCGCGCCGCCCGGATAACCGAATACGGTGTCTACTCCCTGTTCTTTCAGGCAGGCAATCACGATCTCCGCTCCAGATAAAATCATCATTCTCTCCTCTTATCATAAAATATTCCGTATTTCTGCGGCGGCTGACGGCGGACCGCACAGCCGTACGCGCTTTATCGCTGAATTTCCAGAATCGCGCCCCGGTTCCCGGAAGTCACCATCGACGCATACCGCGCCAGATATCCCGTCGTCACCTCGGGTTCTCTCGGCTGCCATTTTTCCCGTCTTCTCTCCATCTCCTCAGCGGAAATATCCACATCCAGCCTGTTCTCCGGGATATTGATCCTGATGAGATCTCCTTCCTCTACCAACGCGATGGGACCGCCCACCGCCGCCTCCGGCGACACATGCCCGATGGACGCGCCTCTGCTCGCTCCGCTGAACCGTCCGTCCGTGATCAGGGCGACGGACGAGCCAAGCCCCATGCCCGCGATGGCCGAGGTGGGGTTCAGCATCTCTCTCATGCCGGGACCGCCCTTGGGTCCTTCGTAGCGGATCACGACCACATCTCCCGCCACGATCCTTCCGCCTTTAATGGCTTCGATCGCGTCCTCCTCACAGTCGAAAACGCGCGCCGGTCCTTCGTGCACCAGCATCTCGGGAGCGACCGCGGAACGTTTCACCACACCGCTGTCCGGCGCCAGATTGCCCTTCAGAATCGCGATGCCTCCGGTTGTGCTGTAAGGATTGTCCACCGGACGGATGACCTCCGGATTGCGGTTGAAGCAGGAGGCAATGTTCTCTCCCACCGTCCTGCCGGTCACGGTCATGCAGTCCAGATTCAGAAGTTCCTTCTTCGACAGCTCGTTCATCACCGCATAGACGCCGCCCGCCTCATTCAGATCTTCCATGTAAGTGGGGCCGGCCGGAGCCAGATGACAGAGGTTCGGCGTCCTCGCGCTCACTTCATTGGCGATATCCACGTTCAGTTCCACGCCCGCCTCGTGAGCAATGGCGGGAAGATGAAGCATGCTGTTGGTCGAGCAGCCCAGCGCCATATCCACGGTGAGCGCGTTCATAAACGCCTTCTCCGTCATGATATCGCGGGGGCGGATATTTTTCTTCAGCATCTCCATCACCTGCATGCCGGCTTTCTTCGCCAGCTTGATCCGCTCGGAGTAGACCGCCGGAATCGTGCCGTTGCCCCCAAGCCCCATGCCGAGCGCTTCCGTCAGGCAGTTCATGCTGTTGGCCGTATACATGCCGGAACAGGAACCGCAGGTGGGGCATACTTTATTTTCAAATTCTCTCACGTCTTCTTCCGTCATCGAGCCGGCCGCATAAGAGCCTACCGCCTCAAACATGCTGGAGAGGCTTCTCTTCTCCCCCTTCACATGTCCGGCCAGCATGGGACCGCCGCTGACGAATACGGTGGGAATATTGACCCTCGCCGCCGCCATCAAAAGCCCCGGAACGTTCTTGTCGCAGTTGGGCACCATAACGAGCGCGTCAAACTGGTGCGCCATGGCCATGGCCTCCGTCGAATCCGCGATCAGATCTCTGGTTACCAGAGAATATTTCATACCGATGTGTCCCATGGCGATCCCGTCGCAGACGGCGATGGCCGGAAACACGATCGGCGTACCGCCCGCCATGGAGACGCCCGTCTTCACCGCCTGTACGATTTTGTCCAGATTCATATGGCCCGGCACGATCTCGTTGTAGGAGCTGACGATACCGACCAGCGGACGGCTCAGCTCTTCTTCCGTCAGTCCCAGCGCGTTGAACAGGGAACGGTGGGGCGCCTGCTGCATCCCCTTGGTAACTGCATCACTTCTCATTGGATTATTCCTCCTGGTTGTATGTTTTGTGTTTGCGATTTTTTCTATAATGATGATACAAAGCAGCGGTACGTTTCTGTCAGATCCGCTCCGCGATCAGGTCTCCCATCCGGACCGTGCCGACACAGGTGCAGCCCTCGGAGAAAATGTCGCCGGTCCGCCAGCCTTCCTGCAGCACCTGACGGACGGCAGCCTCAATGGCGTCGGCCTCCCGGTCCAGATCAAACGTATAGCGGAGCATCATGGCCGCAGACAGAATCGTGGCAATGGGATTGGCCCTGTCCTGTCCGGCAATATCCGGCGCGGAACCATGGCTCGGCTCATAAAGCCCGAATTTCGTATCATTTAAGCTGGCGCTGGAGAGCATACCGATGGAACCGGTTACCATCGACGCTTCGTCCGACAGAATATCTCCAAACATATTCTCGGTCAGAATCACGTCGAACTGCGCCGGATTCATCACCAACTGCATGGCGCAGTTGTCCACGTACATATGAGACAACTCTACCTGAGGATATTCCTGCGCCACTTCCTCCACGACCTTTCTCCACAGTCTGGAAGAATCCAGCACATTTGCCTTGTCCACGCTGCACACCTTTTTCCGCCGCTTCACGGCAATGTCAAAAGCGCGCTTCGCAATGCGGCGAATCTCGTGTTCATTATAGGAAAGCGTGTCCACCGCCGTTCTTACGCCGTCGATCACTTCCGTCTTTCTCTCACCGAAATAAAGCCCGCCTGTGAGTTCCCTCATAATCAGCAGGTCAAATCCGGCCTCACTGATGTCTTCCCGCAGCGGACACGCGCCGCGCAGTTCCCGGTAGAGATACGCCGGTCTTAAATTGGCGAACAGATTCAGCGCCTTACGGATTCCCAGCAATCCCGCCTCCGGTCTTTTTGACGGTTCCAGCCGGTACCAGGGAGAAGTCTTCGCATCTCCGCCGATGGACCCCATCAGCACCGCGTCGCAGGCCTTCGCCTGACGGACGGTCTCCTCCGTCAGCGGAACCCCGTGCGCGTCAATGGATGCGCCGCCCAGCAGAAGCTCCGTATAATCAAACGAATGTCCGAACTTCCCGGCCACCCGGTCCAGTACCTTCCTTGCTTCTCTTACGATCTCCGGACCGATTCCGTCGCCGGAAATCACACCAATCCTGCAGTTCATCTTCTTTTCTCTGCCTCCTGTTATACTTCTCTATCCGTCCCCGCAATGCTTCGCGGCCGTGAATCCTCCCGCATTGCCCGGAGCGGTATGTTTACGCAAAAAGGCGGAAGTCCCCTTCCGCCCGTTAGCCCCCTTGCCTAGTTCTGTTTTTCCACTTCCTGGATGGCTGCTTTCTTCATGGGAATACGGCAGTTACGGTTGCTTCCGAACTCTACGATCACGTCCTCGTCTGTAATATCAATCAGAACACCATAAAATCCGCTGGTCGTCACCACAACGTCCCCCACCTCCAGAGAAGCGAGCATGGCAGAGACTCTTTTCTGTTCCTTCTTCTGCGGCCTGAGCATGATAAAATAAATGACCACAAGAAAAATTCCCCAAACGATCACAATCTGCAGCATTCCGCCTCCGGCTGCGCCTGTACCGGTCAATAACATATCTGATTTCCTCCTGTTCCTGATTCTGCCTCCGCCCGCTTCCCATCTCCGGTCCTGATGATTCCCGGACATTTTCCGGGCGGATACCGAAAAATGACTTAATCTATATTGTACACAATAACGCCGCTTTGGGCAAGCATTTTTTTATCCTTCGACAAGCCGGATGCGTTCCATCCGCTCCAGTTTCTCTTTCTTATACTCCCGGTATCTCCCCGCCTCGATGGCTTCCCGGATTTCTTCCATCATATGGTTGTAAAAATAAAGGTTATGAAGGACGCACAGCCTCATGCCCAGCATTTCCTTTGCCTTCAGAAGATGCCGGATATACGCCCTCGTATGTCTTCTGCACGCCGGGCACCGGCAGCCCTCCTCGATGGGACGGTCGTCCAGTTCGTATTTCGCGTTGAACAGATTCAGCTTTCCGCCGCCCGTGTACACATGCCCGTGCCTCCCGTTGCGGCTCGGATACACGCAGTCGAAGAAATCCACCCCGCGGTCTACCGCCTCGAGAATATTGGCCGGAGTCCCCACCCCCATCAGATAGACCGGCCTGTCCGCCGGCAGATGAGGAACGACCGTCTCGATAATCCGGTACATCTCTTCATGGCTCTCCCCCACGGCCAGGCCGCCGATGGCATAGCCGGGAAGATCAAGTTCCGTGATCGCCTTTGCGTGTTCCACCCGGATATCCTCGTAGACGGCCCCCTGATTGATGCCGAACAGAAGCTGCTCCCGGTTGATCGTGTCCTCCAGACCGTTCAGCCTCTCCAGTTCCGTTTTGCAGCGCCGCAGCCACCTGGTCGTCCGCTCCACCGACGCCTGTACGTAGCTTCGCTCTGCCCTGCTGGGCGCGCACTCGTCAAAGGCCATGGCAATGGTGGAGGCCAGATTGGACTGAATCTGCATACTTTCCTCCGGACCCATGAAAATCTTTCTTCCGTCCACATGAGAGTGAAAATATACGCCCTCCTCCCGGATTTTCCGCAGCCCTGCCAGGGAAAATACCTGAAACCCCCCGGAATCCGTCAGAATCGGACCGTCCCAGGACATGAACCGGTGCAGTCCTCCCAGTTTCTTCACCACCTGATCACCGGGGCGCACATGCAGATGATACGTATTCGACAGCTCCACCTGCGTTCCGATCTCCTCCAGATCCCCGGCGGACACCGCTCCCTTGATCGCGGCGGCAGTCCCCACATTCATAAATACCGGCGTCTGTATGACCCCGTGCACCGTATGAAATTCTCCGCGCTTCGCGCTGCCGTCTTTTTTTATGATTCGATACATGTTTTACCTCTTCTTCACAAATCCGTTTACAAATGAGAGTATATTATATATACTGATGGTTAGTCAATGTATTTTACAGAACAGGAGTAGATCAGATTCATGGCAGGTTCCACACTCGGCACTTTACTGTCCGTTACCACCTGGGGCGAGTCACACGGAAAAGGCATCGGCGTCGTCATCGACGGCTGTCCGGCAGGTCTTCCTCTCAGCGAACAAGACATTCAGCTCTATCTGAACCGGCGGAAGCCCGGCCAGTCACGGTTCACGACGCCCAGAAAAGAAGACGACGCGGTGGAGATTCTCTCCGGCGTCTTTGAGGGAAAGACAACCGGCACTCCCCTCTCCCTGATGGTGAGAAATACTTCCCAGCGTTCCGGGGATTACAGCGAAATCGCTTCCTACTACCGCCCCGGACACGCGGATTACACCTACGACCGCAAATACGGCTTCCGCGACTATACCGGAGGCGGACGTTCCTCCGGGCGGGAAACGATCGGACGCGTGGCCGCAGGCGCCGTCGCGGCAAAGATTCTGTCCGAACTGGGAATCACCGTAACCGCCTATACCCGGTCCATCGGTCCCGTGAGCATCCATTACGACCGTTTTGACCTGTCCCAGACGGAGAAAAACGCAGTCAATATGCCTGACGCGGCGGCAGCGGCGCTTGCGGAAGCGCATCTGGACGCCTGCAGAGCCGCACAGGATTCCTGCGGAGGCGTCGTGGAATGCGTGATCAAGGGGCTGCCCGCAGGCGTCGGGGAACCCTGTTTCGAGAAACTGAGCGCCAATCTGGCCAAAGCCGTCTGCTCCATCGGAGCGGTCAAAGGGTTTGAGATCGGGGACGGATTTGAAGCCGCCAAATCGCGCGGCAGCGTCAACAACGACGCCTTCTGCCGCGGCACGGACGGCGGCATTGCCAAGAAAACCAATCACGCCGGCGGCGTGCTCGGCGGCATCAGCGACGGCAGCGACCTCGTCTTCCGGGCCGCCTTCAAACCCACGCCTTCCATCAGCGCGCAGCAGCAGACCGTGAACCGGTCCGGCGAAGAAATTACGGTATCCGTCCGCGGACGCCACGATCCGATCATCGTCCCCCGCGCGGTCGTGGTAGTGGAATGCATGGCGGCGCTGACCGTTCTGGACCTGCTCATGGTCAGCATGACCTCCAGGCTGGACCGGATGCAGGCGTTTTTCCGTCAAAACACTTGACTTCCCGCACCTTCCGTTTTATACTGGAGAACGGAAACCAGAAAACCCGATTCCAGGGAGGAGCCGATTCCATCAGCATTTCCCTGAGATTAAGAAAGGAGGACAATCATGACACACGCAGACTATTCTAATCATTCAGTAACCGTTATTATCCGCAGAGGTCCGATTGTCCGCCCGTCTCTATAAAGACTTCCGACAATTCACGCATTAAAGCCGTTCTTTTTTGCCGTGCCTCTGCGCGCCTGCGCGGGGGTATTTCTGCGTCCGGATGAACGCGCCTTCCCCCGCGGCAAAGAGAGGAACTTCATGAAAGAACTACACGGCATTTACACTTCTGCGCAAATTTTCACAGATTCCATAGACCATTATGCCCTGGCACAGGTACAGATGATCTGCGACCACGAATGCTCCACGGACAGCCGCATCCGCATCATGCCGGATGTCCACCCGGGAAAAACCGGCCCCATCGGGCTGACCATGACTTTTCAGGACCGGCTGCTTCCGGCTCTTGTGGGCATTGACATCGGCTGCGGCATGACCTGCGCCATCCTCGGCAAAAAGAAAATTGAATATCAAAAGCTGGACACTGTCATCCGCGAACAGATTCCGGGCGGCATGTCCATCCGCCGCACGCCCCACAGACGGGGCGCGGATTTTCCTTACGAACAGTTGGAATGCGCCGAACACATCCGTCTGGAAAAGACCGTCCTCAGTATGGGAACGCTGGGCGGCGGCACCATTTTATCGAGATCGACCGCGACGACGAGGGAACGCTCTATCTGATCATCCACACCGGCAGCCGGCGGCTGGGAAAAGAGATGGCCGAACATTATCTGCGTCTCGGACAGAAGGAACTGAAGTCCCGGGGGATTTCCGTCCCTTATCCGCTGATCTGGCTGGACGGCCCGCTTCTTCGCAGTTATCTCCATGATCTGGAGATCGTGCAGGATTACGCCGAATGGAACCGGACGGCGATCCTGGAAACCCTCTGCAAATCAATGAAATGGAAGACAGACGATCTCTTTTCCTGTCCTCACAATTACGTCGCCCGCGAAGGAGACGGCTTTGTACTGCGCAAAGGCGCCATATCCGCCCGCAAGGGCGAACGGCTGCTGATCCCGGCCAATATGCGGGACGGCTGTCTGCTGGCCGTCGGCAGGGGCAATCCGGAATGGAACCGTTCCGCGCCGCACGGCTCCGGAAGACTTCTGAAGCGGGAAGACGTGGCGAAGCGGTATACCCTTTCCCGATTCAAGTCCGAGATGAAGGGAATCCACTGCACCTGCATCGGAAAGGACACGCTGGACGAGGCGCCGTTTGCCTACCGTGATCTGAAGACGATCGCCTCACAGATCGAGGATACCGCCGACCTCTGCAAAATATTAACTCCGGTCTATAATTACAAAGCCGGCAGCCGTCTCTGAGACGTCTCTTAGCTGACCGGACGGCAAAAGCAGCATCAAGAAACAAGGAGTATCAAACGATGGCAAAATACAGAGAAATCCCCTGCAAATATTATCTGGCGCTCGGCCAGTGCCGGAAGGGCCGCGACGCCTGTCACAAAACCTACTGTCAGCACTGCGGAAAATACGAGCCGCGCGCCAGAGTGCGCTGCATTAATAAAAAGAAACAGTACAATCTGAGGGAACGGGGACGCGAGTGACCTGTTTCATCCGGACGCCCGTATGTATCATCGAGTAGGGGAGTTTCTTCCCTACTCGCGCATCGGGCGCCTGTCAGCTCTGCTGACAATCTTCCTTAGGCGCCCGTGTGCATAAAAAAGAGCGGACAGGGAAGTCTCCTTCCTCTGCCCGCCTGGTTAAAAAACGCCGGCTTTTATCTGCATTCACATTTGAACGTCATGCACTCCGTCTGCTCACACTGGCAGGCGTTGGAACCGCCCACCTGAATCTGATCCGCGTGGCACCGGCAGGACTGATTGTAGGTGCAGGAAACCGCGTCGCATGCCACCTCCGTGGGCTTGCTGGGAATATCGTCCGCGTTGCGGGTCCCGTCGTATTTCCGCTCCCGGAAGCTGTCGCAGCAGGTCTGATCCGTCACCTTCGCGTCGCGGCCCGCCACATGGATATTATCCTTGCAGCAGCTGTTATCCTTATTGTACGTACAATTTACAACCGAACAGTCCAATCTCGTCATGTTCATGTCCTCCTTCAGATGATGATAAGAATAGTATCCTGAATCCTGAGGAAAATTATACGAGATTTTTCTGTCAAATTTACCGTCTGATTTTTTAACGCTCTCCCCGCCGGAACCGGTGCGTTCAGACGCCCGCTTTCGCGCACAGATCGCTGACGCAGCAGTTCTCACAATGAGGGCTGGTGCGGGCCGTGCAGACGTCGCGGCCATGGTAGACCAACCGGTGACAGAAATCGCTGCCTTCCTTGGGCGGAATCAGCTTCCAGAGAGCCATCTCCACCTTCTTCGGATCCTTGATCCCGTCTACCAGCCCCATCCGGTTCACCAGGCGGATACAGTGCGTATCCGTCACAATCGCAGGCTTGCCGAACACATCGCCCATGATCAGGTTCGCGCTTTTCCTTCCCACGCCGGGAAGCTTCAGAAGCGCGTCAAAGTCAGCGGGAACCTTCCCCTGATACTGGTCCCGCAGAATTTTCATGCAGGCGCTGATATCCCTGGCTTTGCTCCGGCCAAGACCGCAGGGCCTGACAATCTCCTCGATTTCTTCCGTTTCCGCCGACGACAGAGCTTCCACATCGGGAAATTTTTCGTAAAGCGTTTCCACTACCACGTTGACTCTGGCGTCTGTGCACTGCGCCGCCAGACGGACGCTGACCAGAAGCTTCCAGGCATCGTCATAGTCCAGCGTACAGCCTGCGTCCGGATACGCTTTTTTCAGACGCTCGATCAGCTTCAGCGCCAGTTCCTTTTTCTGTAATTGAGATTTTTCTTCCGTCATAGGTACCTCTTCGCCCGCTTCTCCCTGGTAGCACGCCTCTTATGCGCGAATATCAATATACTCGCCCAGCCCCGGTATCACCGCCGCCTGCGCCATCATCTCCGTCAGGACCTCGCCGGTCTCCTCCGCCGCATCCAGCGCTTTGGACAGCACGGCCAGCTCCAGCCCGGTATTGATGCTTCCCGCCGACAGGGACATTGATAATCCTGAAAGTTCCATCCAACTCACCTCATATCCTTGTATTTTGATGTTTCCATCAGCAACCGTTCAGATAACTTTTGAACAGTTATCTTTATCATACAAAATTTCTGCCGGAAAGTCAATATTCCGGCAGAAATCAGACGCGTCGTTCAATCCGAATCCACGATCCGGTATCCGACGCCCACTTC
>CAJUNR010000002.1:43267-152411 GCA_910587765.1 uncultured Lachnospiraceae bacterium | reverse complement strand
AATTATCCTTGTCTTTCGAATACTTGATGAACAGCATGACTTCCCGCAGGCTGGATTGGAATTTCATGATCTCCTCATCCAGCATCTGCGCTGGAGCAATCAGCCGCACCATATGGCAGCGCAATTTTCGTGGAATCACGCTCCGTAAGCTGCTCCGGCAGGATTACCTGCCGCCCGCCGTAAATATAGTAATTGAAAATATCGGCAAACACGCCAACATCTTTTACATAATCCTTTATAATCGTATCTGCTTTCAACGGCATCCACCGCCTTTCTGCATAAATATATAGCAGTAAGATTGTCACATTCTCACCCCTGCTACGATTTCATTACACTCAAAAAACTGCTTTTTTTCAAGCGTATCCAAGACCTTGAGTTTCCGCAATTCCCTCTTGATTCCGCAACTTTTTTCAAAAACAGCATTGACAAACGGGAAATTTCGAGTATACTATCCTTGAAGAAGCAAAGGCGCTTTGGATATTTGTCCAAGGCGTCTTTTTCTGTTTTTATCAGCCGGTTCCGCGGATCCGGCCACCCCAGAAAGGAGATTTTCAAATGAACCAGAATATTCCCGAATTATACGGCAGCATGATTTTCAGCGACAAAGTCATGCGCAATAAGCTCCCGAAAGACATGTACAAAGCGCTCCGCAAGACCATCGAAAACGGCACCCATCTGGAGCTGGACGTGGCCAATTCCGTGGCCGTGGCGATGAAGGAATGGGCGGTGGAGAACGGCGCCACCCACTACACGCACTGGTTCCAGCCCATGACCGGATTCACGGCGGAGAAGCACGACAGCTTCATCTCCCCCTCCGGCGAGGGAGAGGTCATCATGGATTTTTCCGGCAAGGAACTTGTCAAAGGAGAGCCGGATGCCTCCAGCTTCCCCTCCGGCGGTTTAAGAGCCACCTTTGAGGCCAGAGGCTACACCGCATGGGATCCGACCTCCCCTGCCTTTATTAAGGATAAAACCCTCTACATACCGACCGCCTTCTGTTCCTACAACGGCGAGGTGCTCGACAAGAAAACGCCGCTTCTGCGTTCCATGGAAGCTCTGAACCTTCAGGCGGTCAAGATGCTGAAGCTGCTCGGAAATGAGACTGTTACCAGAGTATCCACCACCATCGGACCGGAACAGGAATATTTCCTCGTAGACAAGGAGCTGTACGAGCAGAGAAAAGATCTCGTCTTCTGCGGAAGAACGCTGCTCGGCGCTCCCGCGCCCAAGGGTCAGGAAATGGAAGATCATTATTTCGGAACCCTGAAACCGAGGGTGTCCGCCTATATGCACGATCTGGATGTGGAGCTGTGGAAGCTGGGCATCCCCGCCAAGACCAAACACAACGAGGTTGCGCCCGCGCAGCATGAACTGGCTCCGGTTTTCGACACCGCCAACATCGCCGTGGATCACAACCAGCTCACGATGGAGATCATGAAAAAAGTGGCGGAGAAACACGGACTGGTATGCCTGCTCCACGAAAAGCCGTTCGAGGGCATCAACGGCAGCGGCAAGCACAACAACTGGTCTCTGATCACCGACGACGGCGTGAACCTCTTAAATCCCGGCCGGACCCCGGCGCAGAACATCCAGTTCCTTGTCTTTCTGATGGCGGTCATTAAAGCGGTGGACGACTATGCGGATCTGATGAGAATCTCCGCTGCCAGCGCCGGCAACGATCACCGCCTGGGCGGCAACGAGGCTCCGCCCGCAATCGTATCCATTTTCCTCGGAGACGAACTGAACGCCGTCCTCGAATCCATAGAGAACGACACGTATTTCGGAAAGCAGGAAAAGATCCAGCTCGACACGGGCGCTCATGTGCTGCCTCATTTTACCAAAGACAACACGGACCGCAACCGGACCTCTCCTTTCGCCTTCACCGGCAACAAATTCGAGTTCCGTATGCTCGGCTCCTCCGCGTCGGTATCCACGCCGAACATCGTCCTGAACACCGCCGTCGCCGAAGCGCTGGCGCAGTTCTACCAGGAGTTGGAAGGAACGCGGCCGGAGGATATGGAAAAAGCCGTCCACGAACTGCTCAAACGCGCCATCCGCAAGCATAAGAAGGTGATCTTCAACGGCAACGGCTATTCTCCGGAATGGGTCGCGGAGGCGGAGAAACGGGGGCTGTACAATCTGGTCTCCACGCCGGAGTGCCTGCCGTACTTTGTGAAAGACCGCTCCGTGGAGCTGTTCACAAAGCATCATATTTTTACCAAAGAGGAAATTTTCTCCCGCTATGAAATTCTGCTGGAGAACTACGCGAAGACCATCTGCATCGAGGCGCGCACGATGACCGAGATGCTGACCAAAGATTTCCTGCCTGCGCTGAGCGCGTATTCCGGGGAGATTGCCGACAACGCCTCCGCCAAAAAAGCACTGCTGCCGAGTCTGTCTACGGCCGCCGAAGAGCGTCTGGTAACGGAACTGACCGAAGCCTACGCCGCGATCACGGACGGACTGGAGGAATTGAAGGATCTGACCGCGAAGGCGGCTCAGGCCGGCGACATGAAGCAGGCGGCGGATATCTGCCGCGAAGAGCTTCTTGTCAAAATGGACGCGCTGCGCGGGACGGCCGACCGGGCCGAGGCGCTGATCCCGGACTGCGAACTGCCTTATCCGACCTACGACCGGCTTTTATTCTCTCTGTAACGGAGGCCGGCGATGGTTCAGGAATACAGAAACGTACCTTACGGGGACGACGGGCGGATCAAGGAAGCCTGCGGCGTGTTCGGAATCTATGACCCGGAGGGGGAGGATGTGGCCGACACGGTCTGTTACGGCCTCTCTTCCCTGCAGCACCGGGGACAGGAATCCTGCGGAATCGCCGTCTCCGACACCGGCGGCCCGGGCGGAAACATCCGCGTGCACCGCGGCATGGGCCTTGTGAGCGAGGTGTTCAAGGAAGAGACGCTGAGAGACCTGAAGGGAAATCTCGGCGTCGGCCATGTCCGCTACTCCACCACCGGAGCCGCCACGCTGAACAACGCGCAGCCTCTGGTACTGAATTATATCAAGGGGACGCTTGCGCTGGCTCACAACGGCAATCTGATCAATACCGGAGAACTCCGGCAGGAGCTGGCGCGCACCGGCGCGATTTTCCAGACGACTACCGACTCCGAAGTGATCGCCTACTGCATCGCCAGAGAACGGGTGCACACACAGACCGTGGAAGAAGCCATTCAGAGAACCGCCGAAAAGATCAAAGGCGCTTACGGGCTGGTGATTGCCAGCCCCCGCAAGCTGATCGGCGTCCGCGATCCCCTCGGCCTGAAGCCGCTCTGTCTCGGCAGACGCGGATCTTCCTATATCCTGGCCTCGGAAAGCTGTGCCCTGACCGCAGTCGGCGCACAGTTTCTGCGGGATGTCCGTCCCGGAGAGATCGTAACGATCACTCCGGACGGCGTCCGCTCCGATCTCACGCTCTGTCAGGAAAAGCAGGCGCACTGCATCTTTGAATATATCTATTTTGCCAGACTGGACAGCCGCCTGGACGGAATCTCCGTCTATGACGCCCGTCTGAAAGCCGGCGCCGCGCTTGCCAAAGCCTGGCCCGCCGACGCGGACCTCGTCGCCGGGGTGCCCGATTCCGGCATTGCGGCCGCGCAGGGATACGCTCTGGCATCCGGTATTCCGTTCGGACTGGCCTTCTATAAAAACAGCTATGTCGGCAGAACGTTTATCAAGCCGACCCAGAAGGAACGGGAAGCCGGCGTCATGCTGAAGCTGAATGTCCTCGAGAGCGCGGTAAAGGGCAAAAATATCGTTCTGGTGGACGACTCCATCGTCCGGGGGACGACCATCGCCAACCTGATCCGTCATTTGAAACAGGCCGGCGCCTTGAACGTCCATGTGCGGATCTGTTCGCCGCCGTTCCTCTATCCCTGTTACTTCGGAACCGACGTGCCCTCCAACCAGCAGCTTCTCGCATCCTCCCATTCTGCGGACGAGATCTGCCGGATCATCGGCGCCGATTCTCTCGGATATATGAAAGTGGAGGATCTGTCCTCCATGACCGACGGGCTGCCCCTGTGCAAAGCCTGCTTCGACGGGCATTATCCGATGGAACTGTGACGCGCCGCCAAAACGGGCAGGAGCATCCGCGGCGGCGGGTCTCCTGCCCGGAAGTTTTTCATCTTCCCCGCCGGTTCCTGATCGTAACGCCTACGCCTCTCTTCGTATTCCCGATCTCCAGCGACAGGTCATGAAGGTTCAGAATTTTCCGCGCGAGATACAGGCCCAGCCCCATATGGCCTCCGCTCCTGCCTGCGTCTCCCCGGTAAAACATATCGAACGCGTGTTCTATCTGTTCTTTTGACAGCGGAGCCGCCGTGTTCTCGATCACGCAGCAGCCCGGCCGGACCGTAATCCAGACCGCTCCCCCTTCCCGGTTGTAGCAGACGGCATTGGTGATCAGATTCCGGACGGCCTTCTCCAGACGGACCCGGTCTCCCGGAATCACCCATTCTCTGTCCGTCTCCTCGTGAACTTCCAGCCCTTTCTCCGACAGAAGCACCCGGGAGCGTTCCAGTTCCTCCCGTATCAGCCCGCCCAGCGCAATCTCCTCCTCCTTTCGCACCGCCTGTTCGCAGTCCATCCTCGAGATGTCGATCATCTCCGCCGCAAGTTCATCCATCACTTCTGTCTGCCCGATGATCTGCCGCAGATAGTATTCTTTTTTCTCCTCGCGGACCCCTCCCAGCAGATTCTCGGCAAACCCGCGGATAATCCCCAGAGGCGTCTTCAGTTCATGCGCCATGGCATTGGTAAAATCCCGCCGGTTCTCCTCCAGCGCCGCCTGCTGCCTGTAGACCCTGTCCGTCATCCGGATAATCGCCCACAGACAGACGGCCATCAGCAGAAAACAGGCCAGACAGATGTATTTCATCTGACTCCACGCCGCCCGCCAGGGATGGCCGTCCGCCAGAAGGAGGATCGAATATCCGTTCTCTCCTTCCTCCAGAGCCGGAGGAACCGTCTGCTTTTTGCGGTCGTTTCCGACGCCGTTTTTTCCGGCTTCCTCCAGATACGTCTCCAGCGGGATTTTGGAAAGTGTCTCCGGAAATTCGTGAAGATAGCGGTTTTCCTCCCAGCTTTTCCACGCCGCGGCTCCGCCGCCGATGTAGGGAAACATATTTCCCGTATCCAGCGTCATCCGCATCGTACCTGTTCCCTTTGCCGCTTCGCTCTCCCCCCACTGCCATACGATCTCTCCGCCGGTCTGATAATACGTCGCCTCCGGATATTCCGACAGGCTGCAGGAGTTGATTTCCATCCCGGTCAGCGCATCCGGAGCCGGTGTTCCGTCCCTCTCCCAGCGGATATCCTGAACCACGATCCGGGACGGCGACAGCGTCTCGGAGGACAGAAACAGGCTGAACCGATACTCCTGCATCCGGGACGGCGCCTTATGGCTCCACGCGGACCGTGCGCGGCGTCCCGCATTCCGGTACTGAAGCGCGACGTATTTCGCCAATTCCTCGCTTTCTTCTTCCGTCAGGTAATCGCCGAGCGGCCAGGTGAAGGGCTGTCCGTACTCCCCGCGGGGATAACCGTAGAGGATGCTGATCCCGCTTCCGGCTTCCGCGATCCGCCGCCCGCTCCCGTCATAGACCGCCGCGCCGTACTGCTGCCAGGGCGAACCGGAATGCAGCATCGTTCCCAGCAGATACCGGCAGTATCCCGCCCGAAATCCCTCGTCCGTCTCTCCCTCCAGCTCCGTCTCCAGCGTTTCGGCCAGCCGGTAAGCCTCCGACTGCTTCGCCAGATAAGCGCTCTGGAACTGCTCTTTGTAGCGCATCCCCATCAGCCAGACGGAAAGTCCCATGGCCGCCAGATACACGGCCAGAAATCCGGCCGTCACCGCCGCCATCCATCTTCTGTTTTTCTTCATCCTTTCACCTCCATCCGATATCCCGACTTGTGCACCGTACAGATCACGCAGCCGCAGTCGCCGACCGCCTTTCTCAGCTTCCTGATATGGCTGTCGACCACCCGCTCGTTTCCGTCAAAATCGTAACCCCAGAAGCGGATCAGAAGCTGTTCCCTCGTGTAAACCCTTCCGGGATTTTCCAGAAAAAACAGAAGCATTTCATACACTTTGGGCGGCAGCGGCACCTGTTCTCCCCGGTTCCACACCTCGCGGCTTCCCACGTCGATCTCCAGACTCCCTGCCTTCAGTCTCCCCGGCGCTTTCCCCCAGACCCGGCCCAGCAGCGCCTCCGCTTTGGCGTACAGCACGGGAAGGGAAAAGGGCTTCGCCACATAGTCGTCCGCCCCCAGGGAGTACCCGTTCAGCTTATCCTCCTCCATGACCCGCGCCGTCAGGAAGATGACCGGAACATCGCTCGTCTCCCGGAGTTTCCGGCAGACGGTGAAGCCGTTCATCCCCGGCATCATCACATCCAAAAGGACCAGATGAAAACGCTCCCGGCCGAACAGCTCCAGCGCATCCGCTCCGTTCCCGGCCGTCCGCACCGACCAGCCTTTTTCCTCAAAATAATCCGAGACGGCCTCCGCCATCAGAGGATCGTCCTCCACGACCAGAAGTTGTCTCTCCATATGTCTCACCTCTCTTTCCATGACGGTACTTTATCATACGGATTTGTCCTTTTTATGTCCCTGTGCGCTTCCCGCAGAACTTTTTCGCTGCCTTTTTCGGCCGCACCGTCCGGCACAGGCAGATCGTTGCTTTTCGCACCCGCACCGCCCGGACGCCCGGTATGGACAGACCACCTTTCACGGACGCGCCGGCGCAGAAACCGGCATCGGGCAGACAGCCGGTCCCGAATGCCCCGGACGGACTTCTCTGTCCGCATGAGACATTTCAGGATCGGCCGCCTGCCCGATGCCTTTTCATTGAGCCGGGAAAATTTTTCTTTTTCCCCCGCTCAGTAATATACCCGGTTCTCGAACACGATCCCGAAGGCTCCCCGCTCCGCCCGCAGCAGCGTCACCGCACAGTTCTTATGTACGCCTCCGTTCCAGAACTGCGCGGCAGGCAGGCCGAGAAGCCCCGAAAGCATTCCCCGGATCGCCGCCCCGTGGGAAGCCATCAGAATCGTCCGCCCCTCGTTTTCCGGAGCGTCCATGACCGCGCGCACAAAGGAGGTCGTACGCTCCCGCAGATGCGCGATGCTTTCTCCGTTCGGCGGCGTATGATATTTCTCCGGCGCATGAAAAAAGTTCATAAAATCCGGATCCGGAATGTTATAACTTCCCTCCAGCACCGTCAGCCCTTCATAATCCCCGAAACTGATCTCCCTCAATCCTTCGGTCTCTTCAATCGGAATGTCCCGCTCTCCCCGGATGATCTCCGCCGTCCTGCGCGCGCGGATCAGCGGGCTGCTGTAAATCCGGTCAAACGGAATACCGCGAAGTCCCTCCGCCGTCTTTTCCGCCAGTTCGATTCCCCGGGCGTTGAGCGGAATATCCGTCACGCCCTGCAGCCGTCTGCCCTTGTTGTAATCGGTCTCTCCATGCCGTATCAGATAAATGTCCATCTTATGATCTCTCCCTGCATTCCGGATAGGGAAGCTGTTCCTGAGAAGAAGCGGTCGCCTTTGTAAGCTGCAGCACCGTCTCGCTGAAATATCGGGGACTCACTTCCCCGAGGCGGTAACGGTGTTCTTCTTTTACGGTGTCGTAGACATAGCTTCCCCGTTTTACAGTGCCGGCTTGATAAAACTGTGCTCCGTAGACGGTCACTTCCTCATTCTCGTCTCCCACATAGCAGCCGGAAAATTCCAGTTCCACGCCGACCGCCCCGTCCTCCCGGTAAAAAGTATCATATACGCCCGCATCCTGCACGCTTCCCCGGTACCAGCCAAGATTCTGCAGCTTTCCGGACAGGGAGAGGCCGTTTAAGACCTTGCCGCCGAAACGGGCCAGTTCGGTCTGACTCTTCTCTTCCTCCGTCGGACGGCAGACCGGCCGCAGAAGCTGCTCCACCGGCTGCACCACCTCATAATCGTCCAGTTGCTCCTTCCAGGAGGACAGGCTCTCCTCCTCCAGTTCAATCGGATGCACCAGACCGATACTTCCCTCCGGGGGCAGTTCGTATTCCTCCTCGTCCACGGTGTTGAAGCTTCCGTCCTCCATATAGCGGAACGTATCCTGCAGGACGCCGTTCTCATAACGTCCCCAGATCAGGCCGATGGCAAACTGGTGCATGACCGGATTTTTCACGAACAGCGCCTGCCATTTTGCCGGCTCCCACAGACGCTCGGCGCTGAGCGCCTGTTCCAGGCGGAGCTTCTGGTTTGCGACGACGGTCTTCAGTTGTTTTTTCAACTGCTTATAGGCGTCGCCGGCCGCCTTCGCCTTCTCCGGCTCGTCTTTTTTGCCCGGCGACGGCAGATTTTTCAGACGCTTCCCGCTCTCGTCATAGACCTCCAGTTCCAGCGCCGGACTCAGCACCACCCGGAAACTTCTGCTTCCGTAGTCAAAGGTCTGTTCCATCCGCTCGTCAAAGCCCAGGCTCGGCACGATCCGGTCCTCCAGCTCCTCCTTCGTGATGCCAAGCTGCTCCGCCGCGTAAGAAAGTGCGTCCGCCGCCGCGTTCTTCACCTGACGGAACTTGAATTTGCGGGAAATCTGGTCCACCAGGAGCAGAGCCTCCGCACTCCCGTTCAGCGCCAGAGCTTTCACCGCCTCCGCCGCCATGGCTCCTCTGGACACCTTCGGCCACTCCTGAATCTGCGCATGGAGGATGGGAACGACCGCCCCGCCGCCATGGATGGAGGCCGCGTACAGCACCCATTTTTTCTTCGCCTCGGCGCCGGTTTCCATCCACCGCTCGAACAGCGCCGTCACGTACCGGGAGAGCGCTTCCTGATCCAGCGCCTCCGCCAGCCGGCCGGCCTCTTTGCTCACGCCGGAACCATTCCCGTCCGCGTAACTGACGAGAATCGCCGCCAGATAATCCTCCGAAGCAGGACTGCCGTCCGTCTTCGGTACCGGCGGATATTCTTTCCCGCCTTCGTATACCCAGGAAATCTTTCTCTTTTTCCCGCCTTTTAAAATCTCCTTCGCCAGTTCTTCCAGCGACTGCTCTTTTTTCTCCTCTTCCGTCTTCGTCTCCACTCCCAGACAGTCCGCCAGAAGCTCCCGGATCTTTTTGCTCTTCTCCTTCGCGTAGGCCTGCGCAAATTCTTCCTGATAGTTTTCGGCCCCCCAGCGCCCAAGCACCAGCACCGCCAGCTCCCGCTCCTGCGATTTTCTCGAAGCCAGCAGCTTCTTCAGATCCGGCTCCCATTCCCGGTTCCCCTCATAGACGGCCGTCAGAAGCTCGCGCACCTGCCTGGAGCTGTCCGAAGCGCAGGCCAGGAGCGCATCTTTATACTCCGGCCCGTACGCATCCATGATCCGGATACAGAGAAAACGGACCACCGCGTTTCCCTCCCGGGACAGCCGGATCACTTCCCCGCCCCATTCCTTTTTCTTCAGGCGCATGACCATCACGCAGTCATTGACGAAACCGGTCCTGTCTTTCTCCTGATAAAAGCTGTCGTAAATGCCGCTGAACGCTTCCATCTGATAGCCGACCGGCAGCTTCTCCTCTTCAAACAGCCGGACCATCTCCGTAATGACCGCCCGGTCAGGCCTTTGATAGCTCCCGGTCCAGTAGGACACGAAATAGGTCGCCCGCATGCAGAGCGCTTCCAGCACGACCGCTCTGCGGTAAAGCTGCTCTTCCTGCCCGTTTTTCTTCAGGCTGCGGAGTTTCTGGCACCGTTTGCTGTCATAATCCCACATGTTCCGCCATTCCTTCACATACGGATACAGTACGTCCGCTTCCTCCTCCCCCAGAAGATAGCGGACGGCTTCCGCCCTGCCCTTCGTATAACGCCCGGTCAGCTCGTCGGCCAGCTTTCTGCGGAAATCTCCCGCCCCCATGCTTTTGAGTTCCCGGTACAGCATGGGATTCATCTCCTTTGTCATGGCCAGAAGATGCTGATACCCCTCGGAATCCACCTGGGAGATCAGGTTACGGACCACTTCCGGGTGATCTTTTATGATCCGTTTGACCGGACTCGCGTACTTGCAGTTTTTCAGGCACCAGAGCATGTACGCTTCCCGCGGCATGGGCATCTGTTCTTCCAGTTCTCCGATATGGGAGAAGAACCACGAGGTCCCGCCCACATCCATGCAGAATCGAAGAACGCTCGTTCGATTCTCCAGATAGTCTATGGCAATCGCCAGCCGCACGAAGGAAGCACAGACAACGGAATGGCCGATGGACAGAAAGGAAGTCGCCGCCAGCAGGTTCAGCAGATATTCGGAAGTCTGTTTTCCTCGAAGCGCGGCGGTCAGCTCCTGCGGAAACGGAGCGTCCACCGGTGTATTTCTGATGAAACGAATCATCATCGCCAGTTCGTCATCGGAGGGCGCCGCCGCCGTGAACAGGTTGCGGATGCTTTCCTCCAGATTCTTCTCCAGATACTCCGCCGTCTCCTGTACTTTCCGCTGCGCCTCCTGCTCCGCGCTCCCGCCCGGGAACAGCTTCCCGACGATACCGCCGGATTTGCGGGGCTTCGTATAGTACAGGGACAGCGCCGCCAGCAGTACTTTGGCGTTGTCGCATTCATGATAGCAGAGTTTCATGGCTTTTCTGTAAATCTCCGGCGATTTCTGCTCGAAATTGGAAAGGACGCTTTTCAGTCCGTAGGGGTTCCAGACGATTCCTTCCGCCAGAATAGCCGCCGCCTGTTCCGGGCTGATAAATTCCGCGATCCTGTTCAGATTCCATCCGTATTCCACCAGTACATAATAGGCCGTGGAACCGCCTACCGCCGTGCAGAAACGCACATACCGGCCGAGTTCCTCTCTTAGATTCCGTTTCAGACAGTGGCTGATGTACGCCTGGCTTTTCTTCCCCGCTCCGTCTTTCCGCCTGGCAAGATTCTGAGGCTCCGCCTGCAGAAGCAGCTCCCGCTTTTCATCCTGCTCCATATCGAGATACTGCTCCGCCAGTTCCTGATTTTTCTCTGACAAATCCAGAAGGTCCAGCGCCTCTGACAGCTTCTGCCGATTCCGTTCCTCACCCAGATTCATGGTACAATTCTCCTTTTGTTTTCTTGCTGATCCTATTATAATGCTTTTTCCGCCGCGCCGCAATCCTTAACAAAAAGGCAGGCGCCATCCCGCGCCTGCCTTTTCTCTCATATTACCGTTTATTTTGTCAGCCTCAGAGTCTCTCTTGCGATTGCCAGCTCCTCGTTGGTCGGGATCAGCATCACTTTCACCTTAGAATCAGCGGAGGAGATTACTCTTCTCTCGCCGCGGATATTATTTGCTTCATCGTCAATCTTTACGCCGAGATATCCAAGATATTCACAGATTGCCTTTCTGGTCTTGATATCATTCTCGCCCACGCCTGCGGTAAACGCAATGGCATCCACACCGTTCATGGCTGCAGTGTACGCGCCGATGTATTTTACAACCCGGTAGATGAATGCGTCCAGAGCCGCCTGTGCCCGCTCGTTGCCTGCCGCTCTTGCTGCTTCAATGTCGCGGAAATCGCTGGATACACCGCTGATTCCCAGAACGCCTGATTTCTTGTTCAGGATATTCAGCATCTCGTTGATATCGATTCCCTCTTTGTTGCAGATGAACTGACACACTGCCGGATCGATGTCGCCGCTTCTGGTTCCCATAATCAGGCCTTCCAAAGGAGTCAGTCCCATACTGGTATCCACGCATTTGCCGCCGATGGAAGCGGAGATGCTTGCCCCGTTACCCAGATGGCATACGATCACTTTCGCATTCTGCGGATCCAGACCGCCGAACTTGATCGCTTCTCCGGAAACGAACATATGGCTTGTACCGTGGAAACCGTATCTGCGGATCTCATATTTCTCAAAATACTCGTAGGGAATGGCATAGAGATATGCCTTCTCCGGCATGGACATACCGAAACCGGTATCCCATACCGCTACGTTCTTCTTACCCGGCATCACTGCCTCGCAGGCCTCAATACCCATCAGGTTCGCCGGATTGTGCAGCGGTCCCAAATCGAAGCATTCTCTTACAACCTTCTTCACATCCTCGTCCACAACGATGGATTCGCAGTATTTGGTGCCCGCATGCAGGACGCGGTGTCCGACTGCGGAGATCTCGTCGGTGCTCTTCACTACGCCGTGCTCCGGATCCTGAAGCGCATCCAGAACCAGACCGATCGCCACCTTGTGATCCGGCATGGGCTGCTCGATCACATATTTGTCCTTCCCTGTCGGCTGATGTGTCAGCACGGAGCCTTCGATTCCGATCCGTTCACACAGACCTTTTGCCACTACGCTTTCATCATTCATATCAATGAGCTGATATTTCAGAGAAGAGCTTCCGCAGTTGATAACTAATATTTTCATGATTATGTAATCTCCTAATTTAAGTTCCGTATCTGTCCCGACACTATCCGAATACCCCGAGCAGTTTTTGTCCGCCTCCGCAACCATAAACAACTCTGCACTGTGTCCGGACAGATCCTGTTTTAAGTTCCGCTGGTATTATTTCACGATCTCGCCGTATACTTCTCTGCCGCAGCCTGCCGCATTGGACTCGTCGGTATCAATGTGCATCGCCAGTGCGAATTTCGGGCTGACGCGTACGACGACGTCTCCGAACACCAGGCTTCTGCCGTCCGTATCAATTTTCACGGATACCACGTCCTTGTCTTTGACGCCAAGCTTCTCCGCGTCTTCCGGAGTCGCATGGATGTGGCGCTTCGCCGCGATCACGCCTTCCTTCAGCTCCACCTCGCCGCAGGGACCTACCAGCTTGCAGGAACCGCTGCCTGCCACGTCGCCGGACTCACGGACCGGAGCGTCCACGCCGATCGAACGCGCGTCCGTCAGGGAAATCTCCACCTGGCTTGCCGGACGGACCGGTCCGAGGATGGAAGCCGCCATCTCCTTCTTGCTTCCTACAATCGTCACTTTCTCGTTGCATGCATACTGTCCCGGCTGGGAGAGATCCTTCTTCTTCGTCAGCTCATAGCCTTTGCCGAATAAGGTCTCCAGATCCTCCTGGGAAACGTGTACGTGGCGAGCCGATGTCTCAACAACAAAATTCATATTATCCTTCTCCTTTTCTTGTATAGGTGTGTATAGTTGTAACGCTGTACAAACAGCTTTACTTTCTCATGCCGGCGATTGCTCGATCTCCGATACCAGAATGCAGTTGGGCGTCTCCACCTTCAGAGGTTTGCCCCACATGCTGAAATATTTCTCCTCGTAGTTGATGCGGAAGATGGTAATGCTGTTGGTCTCATGATTCAGGGACATAAAATGGCGGTTGTCCGGGAAGAAATCGCCGGCCTTCGGATAATCGCCGCTCACCGGCAGGATGCAGATCTTCTCCAGCATGCCGGACTCCTGATCGACCTTGAAAATCCCCATCGTGTTGTCGCCCGCGTTGGAGCAGAGCAGATAGTTCCAGTCTCTGGAAAACCGCAGCACGCACGCCGCGCTGACCTGCGAATGGTATTTGCTTCTGGTCGGCATCTTCTGTACCAGCTCGAAGACCGGTCCCTTCGAGGAATCCCGGTAGGAATAGACGCTGATATAGTTCTTCAGCTCGCAGACCAGATAGGCAAAGCGGCCGTCCGGGCTGAACTTGATAATACGGGGAGCGCTCTCCTGCTCGCAGCGCAGGATATCGATCAGTTTGATTCTGCCGGTTTCGTGATCAAATTTATAAATCTTCACCTGATCCACGCCCAGATCCACCGCGCACAGATACTTCTGATCCGGCGTAATGTTCACGCAGTTCACATGGGGCCGGAAATTCCGCTCCGCCACGCTTCCCAGTCCCTTGTGAAAGATCCCGTCCGCCATCTCGCCGATCGTCCCGTCCTCATTCAGATGCATGACCGTCACCTTTCCGTCATGCCAGCCTCCCACAAACAGGAAGCGGTCTTCCCGGTCCGTAGACAGATAACAGCCTCTCATACCGCGGATCGAAGCGCTGTTCACAGGCTCCAGACCGCCATCCGGGAGGATTCGGAAGGACTGAACTCCTTCGTCCGAAATGGAATAAAGAAACTTCCCATTGTGTGATTTCTTGATGTACGAAGGGTTGTTGATGGGAACGACTTTGCGCTCCGCAGCCCTTCCATTCTCCACATCCAGATCATAGATGTGGATCCCTTTGCTGCTGCCGTGGGTATAGGTTCCCACATATGCCACGTATTTCTTCTGGTCCATCGATGGATACTCCTCTCCTGAAAGTCCCGCTCATAGCTATAAAAATTTTACCACAAATATGGATATTTGTTAATAGTTTTTGTAAGTTTTTTCAGGAGATTTTATACCGCCGCCGTCACCAGCAGCGGAACCGTAAATACGCACAGCACCGTCGTCAGAATAATCGCCGCGCTGCAGGTCGTCCCGTCGATCCCTCTCTCATTTCCCAGCATCAGAGGCATATTTCCGATCGGCATGCCGAACATAATCATGCATACGGAGAGCACTGCCGCGTCCTCCGTGACCATCCGCAGAACCGGGAGCATCAGAAGCGGCAGAACCAGCAGCTTGACTGCCGAGAACAGATACAGCCGCGTCGCGCCGAACACCTTTCTCAGGTCGGAACAGGCCAGCGCGTAGCCCACCAGCACCAGCGCCAGAGGCGACGTTGCATTCCCCAGATACGTGACCGCCGTCTCGATAAACTCCGGCACCTCAGGTTCCAGGACGAGCACCGCGACGGCGGCCGCGCAGCTTGCGGTGCCCGGATTGACCATCCCTTTCAGCGAATCCAGGGAAAACTTTCCGTCCATAACGGCAATTCCGTACGTATAGAAAATAATGTTATACATGACCAGAAATCCCGTGATATATACCACATAATCCGGTCCCAGCACGCTGCTGATCACCGGGATGCCGATAAATCCGAGATTGGAGAAGACGAACATCAGTTGAAAGATCTTCCGCTGGCCCGGATCCCGGTCAAAAAACGGGGTCAGCGCCATGCCCGCCGCAATAAAGAAGACGAACATCCCGGCGGCGATCAGTCCGATCTGAAGCATCAGGCCCGCGGAGATCTGTCCCACCGAATCGAGGGCGCTGGAGAGAAACAGCATCGGGTTGAAGACGTTGACGATCATCTTCGAGAGCTTCCCGTTGGTGTGCTCATCCAGCATCCCCTTTTTTGCCATCACATACCCGGCGGCGATCATGATCAGCAGCGCCAGCATCTGAAAAAAAACCGTAAATACAGCCATTTTTATTTCCTCGCTTTTATGTCTTTATCGTCCCGCACGTCCCGGCGGCATGACAATTTACAGCATAGCACTTTTTTCCGGCTTGTCAACCGTTTTTCCGGCCTGCGCGATCCGCCGCCGGCACAATCGAGTGGGGAAGATAAATCTTCCCCTACTCGCGCATCGGGTGCCTGTCAGCTCTGCTGACAATCTTCCTTAGGCACCCGTATGCATACGACATACGGGGATGCCGCACAGCGGCATCCCCGTATCCACAACCTCTTATTTACCAGCCATCTGACGCTCCTGCGCCTCGATCATTTTCTTCACCATATACCCGCCTACAGAACCGTTCTGCTTCGACGTCAGGTCACCGTTGTAACCGTCCGTCAAGGGCACGCCGATCTCGCTTGCCACCTCATACTTGAAACGCTCCAGCGCGCTCTTCGCTTCCGGTACTGCTGCTCTGTTTGTAGAATTAGACATAATAAACTCCTCCTTACTGCAAGGCGGCCTGTAACCTTTGCCGCTCTGCAATTTGTTGTTGTTTGTTACGACTATAGTATATGCATCTGGCGCGCTCATACACTGTCAATTCCTTCATTTTCTGACAGTTTTTTTATTTAAATAGTTCAGCGCTCCAGCGCTGAACCGCGCGAAAACGGGGTCGCGAAATGACATCCGCCACTCCCATTTTCTGCGGTTCCGGCTAGAGAGCCGCGCTTTCCCAGCCCTTTTTCAGACTGCTTTCCAGCCTGCAGGACAGCATACGGTGTTCTGCTTTTTCCAGGCCGGGATCCTCTCTCAGGATTTCCTCCGCGGCCCCGCCGGCATCCTGCAGAAGCTTCGCATCCTGAAACACATCGCCCAGCTTGAACTCCAGCACGCCGCTCTGCCGGATTCCGAACAGATCGCCCGGTCCCCGCAGCCTGAGATCTTCCCCCGCGATGTAGAATCCGTCGTTGGAACGGTTCAGCACTTCCAGCCGTTTCTTCGTCTCCTTTCCCCGGCTTCCGCTCATGAAGATGCAATACGACTGGGCGTCGCCCCGGCCGACGCGTCCTCTGAGCTGGTGAAGCTGAGCCAGGCCGAAACGCTCCGCGTTTTCCACCATCATCACCGTTGCGTTGGGCACATTGATTCCCACTTCGATGACGGTCGTCGACACCAGAATTTGTATCTCCCCTGCTGCAAACCGCTCCATGATCTCATTTTTTTCTTTCGCCTTCATCCGGCCGTGGAGACATTCAACCGCGAGTCCCGGAAGGATCCTGCGGAGTTTTTTCGTATAGTCTGTGACGTTCTCCAGCTCTAACTCGTCGTTCTCCTCCACCATCGGGCAGATGATATACACCTGATGTCCCAGAGCCGTCTCTTTCTCCATAAAACGGTAAGCGCCGGACCGGTACGACTCGTCCACCACACAGTTCTTAATCGGAAGCCGGTGCGCCGGAAGCTCGTCCACCACGGAAATATCCAGATCCCCGTATACGATGATCGCCAGCGTTCTCGGAATCGGCGTGGCGCTCATGACCAGCACATGCGGATGCAGCCCTTTCCCCGCCAGCGTATCCCGCTGACGCACTCCGAACCGGTGCTGCTCATCCGTCACCACCAGTCCCAGCCTGTGATAGACGACCTTTTCCTGAATCAGCGCATGGGTCCCGATGATGATCTGCACTGTTCCGGCCGCGATCTTTTCCCCGGCGATTCTCTTTTCTTTCTGCGTCATCGAACCGGTCAGCAGAATCGGCGCCAGCGGAATGCCATATTTTTGAAAAAGTTCGCTGACGAACTGATAATGCTGCTTTGCCAGCACCTCCGTCGGCGCCATCAGCGCTCCCTGATAACCGCTGCCGCCCGCCAGGGTAAGCGCCAGCACCGCCAGAATCGTCTTTCCGGAACCCACGTCTCCCTGCACCAGCCGGCTCATGATATGTTCCCCGGTCATATCGGCGGCAATCTCGTTCCATACCCGCCTCTGCGCTCCGGTCAGTTCATAGGGAAGCGAGCGGACGATCTGCTCCGTCAGCGGAGTCTGCGACATTCTGGCCTCATTGCGAAGCTCCTCCTGGCTCTCCTTCAGCCTCCTCAATCCAAGCACAAACAAGAGAAACTCGTCGAACACCAGCCGGTTCCTCGCCCTTCTCATCTCCTCCTCATTCCCCGGAAAATGCACAAGCCCGGCCGCTTCCGGTTCCGGCATCAGCCCGTATTTTTTCAGAAGCGGTTCCGGAAGGTACTCCTCTATCCGGGAGCGCCCGACGTCCAGCGCCTGCCGGACCGCCTTTGCCACCGTCTTCCCGGTCAGTCCGGCCGTCAGCGGATATTTCGGCTGCATGACATGCAGCAATTTCTCATAATCCTCCGGCAGATAATACTCCGGCTGCTCCATCCGGTACTGCTCCCCGGACCGATTGACAATCCCGCGGAAAATATACCGCGCGCCCCGCGGAAAACGATTCCGCAGAAAAGGCACGTTATACCAGGTTCCCTGCATCTGCGCCGCGCCCACCCGAATCTGCGCCGTGAACACCTGATATTTTGTATACCGCTTCACCGGCGATACCGACAGAACCATCCCCCACACCGCGTATTTTCTTCCGTCCTCGATCTGCGACAGCTCCACCGGCGCTTCACAGATCTCATATCCCCGCGGATAATAGGTAATCAGATCTTCGATCGTATGCACTCCGACTTTCGCAAACAGGGCCGCCGTCTTCTCCCCGATTCCTTTCAGCGCCAGAACCGAATCCTGAAGCTCCATACCGTCCTCCTTCCCGCGTGTCCGTACCGTTCCCGACTTCCGCCGTTTCGGCAGGTCTGCAAAACGGGCAGGGGAAAACTTTTCCCTGCCCGATTAAGAAACCTGCGGTCTATTCCACTGAAATTACATAATAATAGATCGGCTGTCCGCCGTAGTGGACCTCCACTTCCGCGTTCGCGTACCGTTCGGCAATCTGATCTCCCAGCGCCGCGGCATCTTCCTGAGAAACCTCCTCGCCGTAATAGATGCCGATGATCTCCGAGTCGGCGTCCACCAGCCCTTCCATCATCGCCAGCGCCGTCTCCCTGATCTCCCTGCCGACGGCCAGAATCCCTTCGTCGCCGATGCCCATGATATCTCCCAGATGGATCTCTTTCTCGTCAATCTTCGTGTCGCGGACCGCATAGGTCACCTGTCCGGTCTTCACGTTTTTAATCTCCGCCTGCATGCGGGTCTTGTTCTCCTCCGGAGTCTCCTCCGGAATGTAGTTGACCATGGCGGTAATTCCCTGGGGAACCGTCTTCGTCGGGATCACCGTCACCTGCTTCTCTGTGGTCAGGGAAGCGGCCTGATTCGCCGCAAGGATAATATTTTTATTGTTCGGAAGGATGAAAATGTGGTCCGCATTGACCTTCTCAATGGCCTCCAACATATCCTCGGTGCTCGGATTCATCGTCTGCCCGCCTTCGATCAGATAATCCACTCCCAGCCCCCGGAAGATCTCTCCCACTCCCTCGCCGATGGATACGGAGATAAAGCCCATCTCTTTGCGGGGCTCTTCGGATTTCCTTTCCTTTTCCGCCTGCTCCCGCTCCTTCTGCTCCTTCGCGATTCTGGAAGCGTCGCGGATCAGTTTCTCCTCGTGCTCCAGACGCATATTGTCAATCTTCATCTTCGATAAGGAACCATACGTCAGCGCCCTCTGGATTGCCAGTCCGGGATCGTTCGTATGTACATGTACCTTAACGATATCGTCATCCGACACGACTACGATCGAATCGCCAATGGATTCCAGAAACGCCTTGAAATCCAGTTCCGTCTGCTCGTCATACGCCTTATCGAGCATAATGATAAATTCCGTGCAGTAACCGAAACGGATATCGGCCTCCGTCTGCGCGCTGACGCGGACCGGAGCCTCTCTCTTCACGGCCTCGAAGGAATCGCCCACTTCTTTTCCAAGAAGCGCGTCGTACGCGCCCCTGAGCACCTCCACCAGTCCCTGTCCGCCGGAATCCACCACGCCGGCTTCCTTCAATACCGGGAGCATGTCCGGAGTCTTCGCCAGAACCGCTTCCGCTTCCTCAATCACCAGACGGCAGAACTCTTCCACGTCCTCCAGCGTCTGCACCAGCTCCGCCGCTTTCAGCGCCGCGCCCTTTGCCACGGTCAGGATCGTGCCTTCCTTGGGCTTCATGACCGCCTTGTACGCCGTCTCCACCGCTTTCTGCATGGCATTGGCCAGATCAATCACGTCCAGCTCTTCACGGTCCTTGATTCCCTTGGTAAATCCCCGCAGAAGCTGGGACAGAATCACGCCCGAATTTCCCCTCGCGCCGCGCAGGGAACCGGATGAGATACATTTGGCCAGCGTCTCCATATTCAGCTCTTCGAGGCCGCTGACCTCGGCCGCAGCCGCCGTGATCGTCAAAGTCATATTGGTTCCCGTATCTCCGTCAGGCACCGGAAACACATTCAGTTCGTTTATCCATTCCTTTCTGGATTCAAGATTTTTGGCACCGCCCAGGAACATCTTTGCTACCATCCGGGCATCAATTGTCTTAATCACAGTGCAGTTCCTCCCTCGTTAATCAATCACTCTTACGCCTTCTACAAAGATGTCGATCCTGCCGATCTTCATACCGGTAAACGCCTCCACCTGGTATTTGACCGAATCCATCAGATTCTCAGAGACCACCGGTATGTTGACTCCGTACGCCACAATCATGTGAAACGCCAGATAGATCTCGTTCTCTTCGATCGCAACTTCGATCCCCCGCTTGATGCTGTCTTTTTTCAAAAGCTTCATCAGACCGTCGCGCATATCCAGCGTCGCCATACCCACGATGCCGCTGCATCCGATCGCGACAGAGCCCGCATAAGCAGCGATTACATCCGCATCAATCGTAATACTGCCAAGTTCCGTATTAATCTGTCCCTGCATATGAATACCTCCCGGTTTTATTACATAATTATTACTTATTATACCCGATAATCTGCAAAAATGAAATAAATTTTTGTTTTTTCTATATTTGCAGATTTCCGCATATAGATAGAATAAGCAAGCGCTGACAGGAAAACGGTGATCGCATGAGAAAAACACTTGGTTTGATACTTTTCTGGACAGGAATCGGTATCTTTCTCACTCTGTTCCTTCCGCAAGACAACCTGTTCCTGCGCATCTTCCTGTCCGCCGTCCTCATGCTCTGCGGTTACCAGTGCTTCTTCATCTGCTGACCGTTTTTGCCCGCTCCGCCTTTCCCGGCTGTCCGCGCACACGCCCGTGTGCAATCGAGTAGGAAAGATTCATCTTCCCCTACTCGCGCATCGGGTGCCCGTCAGCTCTGCTGACCATTTTCCTCTGGGCGCCCGTATGCATAGGAAAAAAGGGCTGTCTTATCGACAACCCCCTCACATGATCCCGTCAAACAACAGCCGGTTAAGCTCTTTCTACTTTACCGGACTTTAAGCAAGAAGTGCATACATACATTTTCTTCGCTCCGCCGTTTACTTTCACTTTCACGGACTTCACATTGGATTTCCACATTTTGCTGGATTTTCTATTGGAATGACTCACGTTGTTTCCAAAATGAACACTCTTATCACAAATTGCACATTTTGCCATCATTGCACCTCCTCAGGCCTTTTTGAGTCCGGACGGACTCACAACTTCAGTTATTCTACCAGAATCTTTTCCGATTTGCAAGCGGAATTTTACCGATCCTGATGCTATGCTTTTCGTTTGTTACTGTTCAGACCCACGCTGCCCTAGTTTCCTGCCATCTGCTTTGCGACTTCGGCTGCGAAGTCCTCGTTCTTCTTCTCGAGGCCCTCGCCTGTCTCGTAGCGGACAAAGCCTCTGACGGTGATATCCGCACTGTTTGCCTTTGCCACCTGCGCCACGTAAGCGGATACAAGCTGCTTGCCGTCCTCTGCCTTTACGTATACCTGATCCAACAGGCAGATCTCTTTGAGCTGCTTGTTCAGACGGCCCATCACTGCGCCGTTTATCACTTTCTCCGGCTTTCCTGCCATCTTGGGATCGTTCTCGATCTGCGCCTTGATAATCTCAAGCTCATGCGCCTTATATTCCTCATCCACCTCGCTGCTGTTGGTGTATACCGGCTTCAGAGCCGCGATCTGCATGGCGAGATTCTTCGCCATCTCTCTGATCTCGTCGTTGATCACGCTCGTCTCCACGTCCACCAGAACGCCGATCTTTCCGCCCGCATGAATATAGGAAGCGACAAAACCGTTCTCCTCGCTCACCTGCTGGAAACGGCGGATGTTCATGTTCTCGCCGATCACCGCGATCTGCGCCGCCAGCGCTTCTTTCACCGTCTTGGTGCTGTCGGAAGCCCAACTCTCCTCCAGAAACGCGTCGATGTCTGCCGCTGTCGTGTTCAGCGCCTGTGCAGCCACCTCCGCCACGTAACTCTGGAATTTCTCATTTTTTGCCACGAAATCCGTCTCCGCGTTTACTTCCACAACGACCGCTTTCTTCGCGTCTTCCGTCAAAGCGGTGGCAACGATGCCCTCTGCCGCGATGCGGCCCGCCTTCTTCTGTGCGGTTGCGAGTCCTTTCTCTCTCAGAAAGTCTACAGCCGCTTCCATATTGCCCTCAGTAGCTGCCAGCGCTTTCTTGCAGTCCATCATGCCCGCGCCGGTCATCTCTCTTAATTCCTTCACCATTGCTGCTGTAATAGCCATGAATTTGTTCCTCCTGTTCTATGGTCCCGCACCGGTCCGCCGGACCGGTGCGCCTCTGTCATCAATCGCGTTCTTATGCTTCTTCCTGTCCTTCCGCGTCCTCATAGGCGCCTTCGGCATCTTCCGCTTCGCCCTGTCTTGCCTCCACGACCGCGTCCGCCATCTTGGACACGATCAGCTTGACCGCACGGATTGCGTCGTCATTTCCGGGAATTACATAATCGAGCTCTTCCGGATCGCAGTTGGTATCGCAGATGCCGATCAGCGGAATCCCCAGCGTATGCGCCTCCTGTACGCAGATCCTCTCTTTCTTCGGATCAACGACGAAGATTGCATCCGGGATTCTCTTCATCTCCTTGATACCGCCCAGATTCTTCTGGAGCTTCTCCATCTCTTTTCTAAGAGCGATAACCTCTTTCTTCGGCAGCAGGTCAAAAGTTCCGTCCTCTTCCATGGCCTCGATCTCTTTCAGGCGGCCGATCCGTCCCTGAATCGTCTTGAAGTTGGTCAGCATGCCGCCCAGCCATCTCTCGTTGACATAGAACATCCCGCAGCGCTCCGCCTCCAGAGCGATCGCGTCCTGCGCCTGCTTCTTGGTGCCGACGAAAAGAATGCTTCCGCCTTCCGCCGCGATATTCGCTACTGCCCGGTAAGCTTCATCCACTTTGCCTACGGATTTCTGCAGGTCGATGATGTAGATGCCGTTTCTCTCGGTGTAGATGTACTCCGCCATCTTCGGGTTCCATCTTCTTGTCTGATGACCGAAATGCACACCTGCTTCCAGTAACTGTTTCATTGAAATTACGCTCATTTTTCTTCCTCCGTTTCGGTTTTTCTTCCGCCGGACGTTCGCTCCCTGAAGAACCGCGATGGGCACCGCTTCAGAGATCCGTCCGCGTGATTATTTGCGTAAGCCGTTCCTGCGCGTCCTGTCCGCGCAAACAGCCTTGTATACTATATCACAGCGCTTTTCGCCTGTCAAGTAAAAAACCTTTGCCCGCGCTCAGTCCTTCGACTCAATCAGTACCAGGATGCCGCTTTTCATTGTGATCTCCACCTGCTCTCCCGCGATTTCGTTCGATACTCCGAGGCTTCCGGTTCCGTATACCGTCATGTGGTGCTCTTCCAGCGGATATCTGGCCCCCCGGAGCGTCACTCCATAGACGTCCTCCGTATACGGCAGCAGCGAAAAGCACGTCCCATACTGTTCTGATTTCCGGATGACGTGCCGTTCCCGGATCAGCCGGATCCGGTTATGGCGGTCCAGAATCTGACAGTCCACCCCCCGGACCAGGGGAAGGTACAGCGTCTGAATATTTCCCAGCACATGGTCCAGCCTGGTTCCGGTCCCGCCCAGCAGCGTGATCGCGGTGCTGCCCAGTTCCAGCGCAAGCTCCACGGCGATCTGCGTGTCCGTAGCGTCTTTTACCGGATTGAACCGGCGGATTCCGGCCGCCGTGTGTTCCTCGTACCAGTTCAGAATCTTCGCATCCAGCGTATCAAAATCGCCGACAATTTCTGTCGGCGTAATTCCGTGTTCATAGCAGAAGCCCGCTCCCCCGTCCACGGCGATCTTCCGTTCATAAGGCTCTTTCAGCAATTCGAGGGCAAGATCGGTATCGATACTGCCCCCGCTGATGATCAGTGTACGCATGCTGTTTTGTCACCTCTGCATGATCGTGAGAAAATCCCGCACATTCTGCCGGATATCTCCGGCAAAGACTGCGGAACCGGCGACAATCACGTTCGCCCCCGCGTCCAGAACCGTCTGAAGATTTTCTTTCTTGATGCCTCCGTCCACTTCGATGTCCGTCTGAAGTCCCCGCGCGTCCAGCATGCTCCGCAGCTCTCTGATCTTCTCCGTAGAGGAAGGAATGTACGCCTGTCCCCCGAATCCGGGTTCGACCGTCATCAGGAGAATCATATCCACCTGATCCAGCACGTCGGCCAGCACCTGATTCGGCGTGCCCGGCTTGATGACGACTCCGGCCTTCAACCCTCTTTCGCGGATTCCCGCCAGCGTGCCTTTCAGGTCCCTGCAGGCTTCCTGATGGATGGTGATGATATCCGCGCCGCAGTCGGCGAACTCGTCGATGTAGCGCTCCGGCTCCTCGATCATCAGATGGACGTCCAGCACCAGATCCGTAATCTTACGGACGGACCGCAGCACCGGCATGCCGAAAGAAATGCTCGGGACAAACCTTCCGTCCATCACATCATAGTGCAGATACGTTGCTCCGCCTTCTTTCACGCAGCGGATATCCTCTCCAAGATGCGCAAAATCCGCGGATAATATAGAAGGTGACAAATATGTTTTCCTCATTACAGATATCTCCTTTTCTCTCTTTCCCGAAGTTCCAGAAGAAGCGCAAGATAGCTTTCGTACCGTTCCCTGCTGATCCGGCCGGCTTCCACCGCCTCTTTCACCGCACAGCCCGGCTCCTGCGCATGAAGACAGCCCTGAAAACGGCAGTTTCCTTCCTGCGCGTGAAATTCCGGAAAGCTGTACCGCAGTTCCGATTTTTCCATGTCGTCAAGCTCGAGCGAACTGAAACCCGGCGTATCGAAAATGTAGCTCCCCGCTTCCATCCGGAACAGCTCGCTGTGTCTCGTCGTATGCCTGCCCCGGTCGATTTTCACGCTGATATCCCCCGTCTCCATCCCGGCCTCCGGCACCAGCAGATTAATCAACGTGGACTTTCCCACTCCGGAGGGACCCGCCACCGTGGTTGTACGGCCGCGGAGCAGTTCCCGGACCGACTCAATCCCCTCTTCGTATCTGGCGCTGATAAACAGCACCCGGCTTTGGCATCCGCCGTAGATCCTTCCCAGCGTCTGCAGCTCCTCCTGCGAAGCCTCGTCCTTCTTGTTGAAGCAGATGATCGTCTCAACGGACTGACGGTCCATCATGATCAGAAAACGGTCCAGCAGCGAAAAGCTGGGCCTTGGCTTTGCGGCCGCGAAAATCACAAGCGCCTGATCGACGTTCGCCACCGCCGGACGGATCAGTTCCGTACTGCGCGGAAGAAGGTTCACAAGACTGCCCTTCTTCTCCCGCTCATCCAGAATCTCGATCTCCGCCCTGTCGCCCGTCATCGGCCTGAGCTTCCGGTTGCGGAAGATTCCTTTGGCCCTGCATTCATAGAGACCGCGGTCTTCTATATACACATAATAAAAGCCCGCGATCCCTTTCATAATTCTTCCCTGTATCATCTCTACAGTTCCTGCCCGTCCGACGGCTGCTGACTGGAAGCCGACCCTTTGCTCACATAGATCGTCACCGTCCCCTTCGGATCCACCGTCTTCGCCGGATCAAACCGGGTCACATAGCCTTCACCCACGGATTCGCTCGTCTCCAGTCCTTCCCGGACCGTCCCTTTGAAGCCTGCGTCACGCAGTTTCCCCTCCGCCTGCTCAAAGGTCATGCCGACGCTGACCGACGGGATCGTCACCTGCTCTCTTCCGCGACTGATATAGATCGTAACGGTGCTTCCAGGAGCGACCGGTTTTCCTCTGTCCGGACTCATACGCACAACCAGGCCTTTTTGGATCTCGTCCGAATACTCGTCCTTGACTACCACCTGAAAACCGTCCGCCTGCAGTTCGTTGATGGCGCGCGACTCTTCATGGCCGACAACGTCCGTAACCTTCACCTGGTTCGGCCCTTTGCTGAGCACGAGACTGACGGTCGTCCCTTTTTCCACGCTGTTGCCGCCGGCCGGATCCTGGCGGATCACATTTCCGGCGGGAACCGTATCGCTGTTGTCCTCCGTCACCGTTCCCACCTTCAGGCCCGCCGCCTCCAGCGCGCTCTTCGCATTGGCCTCCGTCTGCCCTTCCACCTTGGGAACGGTCACGGATTCCGGCTTCCGGTCGGTATCTCCCGGCGTGTCCGGAGCTTCGCTGCCGGTACTTCCGGATGTGACCGGACTCGCCGTCACGACCTCCACCGAACCGCCGACGGCAATCCGGTCGCCGGATTTCACGCTCTGACGGATGATCTGGCCTTCCGCGTACTCCCGGGACTCCTCGCTTCCCTTCAGCGTAATGCTGATTCCCAGATTTTTAAGTTCCGTCTTCGCCTCCGTCAGCGTCTTGCCCAGCAGATTCGGCATCACCACGGTATTGACATCGTCATCCTCATCTTCGCGGTCCGTCTGTTCCGTATACTGCGGCTCTTCCTCCTCTTCCTCCGGGGTTTTCCCGCTTCCAAGCCCCAGCATTCTCGACAGCAGGAACAGCATCACCACGACGATGATTACGGCAAGCACGACCGCGGAAACCGTCATCACTTTTTCAACGGCAGGATTCAGCTCGCCGTCCTCCTCTTCGTCGTCCTCCTCGTCCTCGTCGTCATACTCCTCCTCTTCTTCATCGTCCTCCTCATACTCGATCCGCCTCGCGGCCTTCGCTTTCGAGGATGTCTCTTTTTTCATGACGACGGTTCTGGCCTGAGAATCCAGATCCACCATCCGGACAAAATCTCCCTCCGGATCCATCAGCGACTGCTTCAGATCCGCCAGCAGATCCCCGATGTCCTGATAGCGCCGGTCGGGACTTTTCTCCATACATTTGCGGATAATCTGCACCAGGCTGAAGGGAATCTCCCCGTTGTATGTGGTCGGCGGCACCATCTCTTCCTGCAGATGCTTCACCGCCACGGCAACCGCCGTCTCGCCGTCAAAGGGCACTCTGCCCGTCACCATCTCATACAGAACGATACCCAGAGAATAGATATCGCTTCTGTGGTCCACGTAACCGCCTCTTGCCTGTTCCGGGGACGCATAATGCACGGAACCCATGGCCGTGGACGTCGTCGTCTGGGAGGTCGTCGCCTTCGCGATGCCGAAGTCGGTCACCTTGACCTTTCCTTCTCTGGATATGATAATGTTCTGCGGCTTGATGTCGCGGTGAACGATCTGATTATTATGCGCCACTTCCAGCCCCGCGGATACCTGGATCGCAATGCTGGTCGCCTCCTTGATCGTCAGCCTGCCTTTGCGCTCAATGTATTTTTTCAGGGTAATGCCCTCTACCAGTTCCATGACAATATAGTAGATTCCGTTCTCGTCGCCCACATCGTAGACGTTCACGATGTTGGGATGGGCAAGTCCCGCCGCCGCCTGAGCCTCCTCCTTGAACTTCTTGATAAACTCCCGGTTCTCCCGAAACTCTTCCTTCAATACTTTTACGGCAATAAATCGGTTGAGCTTATGATCCTTTCCCCTGAAGACTTCGGCCATACCGCCGACCCCGATCCGTTCCAGGATCTCATAGCGGTCCCCCACGATCATTCCCACTTTAATCATAATCCTACCTCACTGTCATTCTATTTCCACCAGTACCACTGCGATATTGTCCGTCCCGCCGTTTTTGTTCGCCTCCAGGATCAGGCGGGCGCCGACCTCGTAAAGCGTCCGGTCTTTCTGAATCAGCCGGCAGAGTTCCGTATCCTCCACCATATTGCTCAGCCCGTCGGAGCACAGCAGATACCTGCCGCCCCGCTCCGCGTGAAACGGGAACAGATCGACCTCCGCTTCGTCCTGTATTCCAAGCGCTCTTGTAATAATATTTTTATCCGGATGTCTTCTCGCCTCCTGCGGCGTCAGCTCCCCCTTACGCACCAGTTCCGCCACCAGCGAATGATCCTCCGAGATCTGCCGGATTCCCCTCGAAGTCACTTCGTACAGCCGGCTGTCTCCGATGTTGACCGCCAGCGCTTCCTGCCCGTCTATGCTCAGGGCCACAAGCGTCGTGCCCATCCCCTGACAGGCTTCATTTTCCATCGCCATCTGATAAAGGCTGTAATTTGCATAGCGGATTGCTTTATTCAGGATCAGCGCCGGTCTTACGTCCGCGCACCGCTCCACCGCCTCCACGACCTTCTCCACCGCGTAGGAGGAAGCCAGATCGCCGGCTCTGTGTCCGCCCATTCCGTCCGCAACAATATAGAGATTCGGAAGATTCCCCACCGGCTGGTCGGAAGCATACACATAATCCTGATTCACTTTTCTTCTTCGTCCGATATCCGTCATAGCAACCGATGTATGCACAGTTCCTCACCTCTCTTTTTCCATATCCATATAACGTTTCCGCAGCTGCCCGCAGGCGCCGTCAATATCACGTCCCATTTCTCTTCTAATAGTAACATTAATCCCAGATTTTTCAAGCCTGTTTTTGAAATTGATCACTGCGCGGCGGTCCGGCGGCCGGTAATCCCGCTCCCGGATGGGGTTCACGGGAATCAGATTCACGTGACAGTTCAAAGGCCGCACAAGCGCGGCCAGCTCCCGCGCGTCCTCCTCATGATCGTTCACCCCGCCCACCAGACTGTACTCGAAGGTAATCCTTCTGCCGGTCTGTTCAAAATAATACCGGCAGGCGTCAATCACTTCCGAAAGCCCGTATCGATTGGCGACGGGCATCAAAGCCCTGCGTTTCTCCTGACTGGACGCGTGCAGCGACAGCGCAAGGGTAATCTGCAGCTTCTCCTGCGCCAGTTGACGGATGCGGGGGACAATCCCACAGGTGGACACCGTCACGTTCCGCTGACTGATATGGAGTCCGCCTTCTCCGGTAAGCAGCCGCAGAAAGCGCAGCAGCGCATCGTAATTGTCCAGCGGCTCCCCGGTTCCCATGACGACCACATTGTGCACCCGTTCCCCGGACCACTTCTGGATCTGATAGATCTGATCCAGCATCTCCGAAGGCGTAAGACCCCTCTTTAATCCTCCCAGCGTGGAGGCGCAGAACCGGCACCCCATCCGGCATCCCGCCTGGGAAGAGATGCAGACCGAATTGCCGTGGTGATAGCGCATCAGCACACTCTCGATCATATTGCCGTCGGACAGCCGGAACAGAAACTTGCCGGTTCCGTCCTGTGCGGAAGTCTGCACCCGAACCAGTTCCAGGCTGACCAGTTCATATTCTTCTTTTAATCTCTCCCTGAACGCCGCGGACAGATTCGTCATCTGATCAAAACTGTCCGCCAGCTTTTCATGCATCCAGCCGTAGAGCTGCCCCGCCCGAAAGCGCTTCTCCCCAAGCCGCCGCACTTCTTCCTCAAGTTCCGCGGGCGTCAGGGACTTTATATCAGTCATGCCGCTTCCTCTCCATTTTCGCAATATAGAATCCGTCCCACGGATCGATTCCCGGGAGCATCTGCACCTGTTCTGTCAGCACAAACGGGTGATGCGCGAGAAACCACTCCGTATTTCCTTCATTTTCCGCTTTATGTACCGTACAGGTACTGTACAGAAGCGTCCCGCCCGGCTTCACATACTGCCACACGGTGCCGAGAATCCGCCGCTGAAGCTTTACGAGCTCCCGCTGCTGCTCCGGCGTCATACGGTATTTCAGATCCCGTTTCCGGCCGAGAACGCCGAGTCCCGAACAGGGGAGATCCGCCATCACCACATCCGCCTTCCCGAACGAAGCGCGGTCGGGCACCGTCGCGTCCATGCAGACGACTTTGATATTGCTGACGCCGGTACGGTCCACGTTCTCCTGTATCCGTCCGGTCTTCTGCACGGTCAGGTCGCGCGCCTCCACCATGCCGGTTCCGCCCATCAGATCCGCCAGATGCAGACTCTTTCCGCCGGGCGCCGCGCAGACGTCAATACAGTAATCCCCCGGCGACGGAGCCGCCGTCAGCGCCGCGCGCATCGAACTGACGTCCTGAACCTGGAACAGCCCTTCCCGGAAAGAAGGAACGGCACGCAGATAATCATAGTTCTCGATGGTCAGCGCGCAGTCCACGCCGTCCACCTCCTGCACGCGCACTCCCTCGGCCTCCAGCCGTTCTTTTAACTGCGCTTTCGTAATCCTGTGCAGGTTCACACGGACGGCGAGCGGTTTTTCGCGGTACTGATCTTCCAGCATCCGCACGGCCGTCTCCTCCCCATACTCCTCCGTCCACTGCCGGACGATCCACTCCGGAGTCGAATAGCGGACGGCCGGACTTGGATAAGAATACGGCTCCTTCCTGCGGGCAATGCCGCGCAGGACGCCGTTTACAAATCCTTTGAGACTGCCGAAGCCTTTCTTCTGTGCGAGCTTCACCGCCTCGTTGCAGACCGCCGCGTCCGGAATGCGGTCCATGTACCTGAGCTGATAGACCGACATCCGCAGAATCGTCCGGATCACCGGTTTCATCCGCTTCACCGGGACGCTCGAATGCTGATCCAGGATATAATCAAGCTCCAGCATCCGCTCGACGGTTCCTTCCGTCAGGCGGGTCAGAAACGCCCGGTCCTGTTTGTCCAGGTACTGGTATTTCTCCAGCACGCCTCCAAGCGCCGTATGACTGTAAAGCTTTCCGCCTGTAATCTCAAGAAGCAGTTCCAGCGCCAGCGCTCTCACATTCACCGCCCGCTCAGTCACGTCTTCTCCCTCCGAACAGGAGAACCAGACGAAGGAGCGACAGAATCGAGGCCGCCGCTGCCGCCACATAGGTCATGGCCGCCGCCGACAGCACCTTTTTCGTGTGTCCGAGTTCTTCCTCCGAAAGCATATGGGTATTTCCAAGGATATCCACCGCCCTCGCGGAGGCGTTAAACTCCACCGGCAGGGTAATCAACTGAAAAAGCGTTCCGCACGCGAAACACAGAAGTCCGATCTGGACCAGCGTATAGGAGCTTCCGAGGAAAAGCCCCAGCAGAATGATCGGCAACGCCGCTTTGGTCCCGATATTCGCCACCGGCACGAAGGCGCCGCGGATGCGCAGGGGCGCGTAGGACTGATGATCCTGAATCGCATGTCCGCATTCGTGGGCCGCCACTCCGACCGCCGCCACGGAAGGCGAACCGTAGACCGTATCCGACAGCCGGAGCACCTTTGCCCTCGGGTCGTAGTGGTCGGTGAGATTTCCGCCGATGTGCTCCACCTGCACGTCATAGATTCCCGCCCCGTGCAGAATCCGGCGGGCCGCCTCCGCTCCGGTCAGGCCGGACATGCTGCGGACCTGCGCATATTTCCGATAAGTAGTGTTCACCCTCGCCGACGCCCACATCGACAAAAGGGCGCCGATCAGCACCAGTATATACGTCGCATCATGAAAAAACATAGAAATCCTCCTATTAGAAATCCTCCTGTTGATTTATATTCCCGCGTCTCCCAGAACCGTCCCCGGCTCGACGGCAAACCCCCGCAGGAAAGCGCCGGCATCCATCCGTTTCCTGCCTTCCATCTGAAGTTCTCTGACGGCAAGCACTCCGTCCCCTGTCTGCACAAGAAGGGCGTCTTTCGTCACTGCCAGTATCTCGCCGCAGACTCCGCCCGATCTTTCCGCCGGACGGGGTTCGGCCGCCCAGATCTTCATCGTCCGGCCCCGGCAGGTCGTGCTGGCGCTGGGCCAGGGATTGAGCCCCCGTATGAGACGTTCGATGGACGCCGCGTCCTTCGTCCAGTCGATGCGGCCCATCTCCCGGTTCAGCATCGAAGCGTAGGCCGTAGTCGCCTCTCCCTGCGGCTGCGGCTGCAGATCCCCCTGCTGCAGCCGCCTCAGCGTCTCCACGCACAGCCTGGCGCCGGCGTCGGCAAGCCGCTCAAAAAGGCTTCCGCCGGTCTCCTTTTCGTCCAGAGGAACCACGGTCTTCAGGAGAATGTCTCCGGTATCCAGTCCCTCGTCCATCTGCATGGTCGTCACTCCCGATTCCCTCTCTCCGTTGATCACCGCCCACTGAATCGGCGCCGCGCCGCGGTATTTCGGAAGCAGAGAGCCGTGTACATTGATACAGCCGTACCGTTTCATCCGCAGAATCTCCCCCGGAATAAGCTGTCCGAACGCCACGACCACAATCACTTCCGCCTCCGCGGCTTCCAAAACGCGCACCGCTTCCTCATCCCGGATTCTCTCAGGCTGATACACCTGCAGATGATGCGCCAGCGCCGCCTCCTTCACCGGCGGGTACTGCATGGCATGTCCTCTTCCTTTCGGCCGGTCCGGCTGGGTCACCACCAGCGTGATCTCATGACCGGCTTCCACCAGCGCCTCCAGTGTTCCCACCGCAAAATCCGGCGTTCCCATAAAGATTGTTTTCATACCGTCTACTCTTCCTCCTCCGGAACGACATCGTGAAGCCCGCCTTCCACAATGTCCACATAGAGTTTTCCGTCCAGATGCTCGCATTCATGGCAGATCGCGCGGGCCAGAAGCTCCGTTCCGTCCAGTTCATAATATTCTCCGTCCTCATCCATGTAACGAACCGTCACATCGTTGGGACGCGTGACCTGACCGGCCTTTCCCGGAACGCTCAGGCACCCTTCGTCTCCCGTCTGAGAGCCTTCTTCTCTCACAAGCCGGGGATTAATCATCACAAGCGGTCCGTCTCCGATATCAATCACCACGATTCTTTTCAGAATCCCTACCTGCGGCGCTGCCAGACCGACGCCTTCCTTCTCATACATGGTCTCCAGCATGTCGTCAATCAATACACGGATTTTCGGCGTAATTTCTTTTACCTCTTTACTTTTCTTGCGAAGAATCGGGTCGCCTTCCAGTCTTACGTTTCGAATTGCCATAGTTTCCTCCTAATATGCATTTAATGGATTATAATCAAACTGTATGTAAATTTTCTGCCACACAGTGTCTTTTTCAAATTCTTCTTCCAGACGCTTTTTGATTTGCAGCAGCACGGCTTCTCTTTCGTGCTTCAGATAGACGGCTCTGCGGTAGATGTCGTTTTTTCTGGACAGCGCAGCGGCGGAGGGACCGATCACCACGAGTCCTTCCGCCCGCATCCGCCGGAGCTTCTCTCCCAAAGCTTCGGAACGTCCGATCAGCACTTCCTCCTCCGGTCCGGACAGATAGACGCCCAGCATCGAAGCCGCCGGCGGATAGGAAAGCAGCCTGCGGTACATCATCTCCTGCTGAAAGAACGCTTCGTAATCCTGAGCGGCCGCCGTGCGGATGCTGTAATGTTCCGGCACATACGTCTGGATGACCGCTTCGCCCGCCTGCGCTCCTCTCCCGGCTCTTCCCGCCGCCTGCGTCAGTATCTGAAAGGTCCGTTCCGCCGCGCGGTAATCCGAGGCGTAGAGAGAGATGTCCGCCGCCAGCACGCCCACCAGCGTCACATTGGGAAAATCATGTCCTTTTACAATCATCTGCGTGCCCACCAGCACGTCCGCTTCCCCTTTTCCGAAGGCATCAAGGATCTTCTCATGGCTTTCTTTGGTCCGGGTCGTGTCATAGTCCATCCGCAGCACCCTCGCTCCCGGAAACCTTTTCAGGACCTCCCGCTCGACCTGCTGAGTCCCCGCCCGGAACCCGCTGATATACCGCGAGCCGCAGGAAGGGCAGGCCGGCGGCATCTGCGTCTCATACCCGCAGTAGTGGCACCTGAGCTTCCCGTCGTTGTGCAGCGACAGCGTCACGTCGCAGTGGGGGCACGGGATCGCTTTTCCGCAGGACCGGCAGGAGACAAAGCCCGAAAGTCCCCTCCGGTTCAGAAACAGCATCACCTGCTGCCCTTTCGCAAACCGCTCTTTCATGGCCGTCTGCAGCTTCCGGCTGAACATGCTTCGGTTCCCCTCCCGGAGTTCGTTCCGCAAATCAATAACGCTGACCTTCGCAGGCCGCGCTCCCCCGGTCCTCTCCGACAGACGGTACAGCCCGTAATCGCCTGTCTGCGCGTGATGGTAACTCTCCACCGACGGCGTCGCACTTCCGAGAATCACCGACGCGCCGCACATCTGCGCGCGGAAAATGGCCGCCTCCCTCGCATGGTATCTGGGAACCGTCTCGCTTTTATAGGAACTCTCGTGCTCCTCGTCGATGATCATCATGCCGATGCGGGAAAACGGCGCAAACAACGCTGATCTGGGACCGATCATCACATCCACATCCCCCCGCTCCGCCCGCAGGAACTGGTCATATCGTTCCCCGTCCGACAGCCGGGAATGCATCACGGACACCCGGTCCCCAAATCGTTCATAAAACCGCTTCACGGTCTGAAAGGTCAGAGCGATCTCCGGAATCAGGACCACCGCCTGCTTCCCGGCGCTCACCGCTCGGGCGATCAGTTCCATATAGACTTCCGTCTTGCCGCTCCCGGTCACTCCGTGGAGCAGATAGGTCCTGCGGATTCCCCGGGCGTAATCCGCCCAGATCCCCTCCACCGCTCTTCGCTGCTCTTCATTCAGGGCGAAATCCCGCTCTTTCTCCCGGAAACGGCCGGCAAACGGATTCCGATACTGCGTCTCGCTCTCCACGGTCAGGATTCCCGCTTCCTCCAGCCCCCGAATCACGGATGCCGGCAGCTTCTGTTCCTCCGCCGCCTTTTTCCAGGATATCGTCTCTTCCAGAAGCAGCGCTTCTAAAAGCCTCGCCTTCGCATGGTAATGTTTCCTTTTGTATTCCCGGAGAAGCGTCTCCCCCTCCTCGACGGAAATTCTGCGTACCAGCCGCCGCTCCTGCTTCTGCCGGGTCTTCTGCCTGACGGGAAGGACGGTCCTGAGCGCCTGATTCATCGTGGAACCATAGCGCTCCCGCATCCAGGCGGCCAGCGCGATCAACTGGGTCTGCGCTCTCACGCCGCCCTCCACGATTCCGGACAGCTCCTTGATCTTCTCCGGGGGATAATCCGGCGTCCCGGCAAATCCCACCACGTATCCTTTGGTCCGGCGGTTCCCCATGCCAAACGGGACCTCCACCTGCATTCCCGGCTGCAGCCTGCCTTTGAGCGGTTCCGGTATCCGATACTGGAATACCCGGTCCACCTTCTCATGGGAGATATCCACAATGACATTGACGAACTCCATCTCAACAATCCTTTCGCTGCCCGGCGCACGACCGCCTCCCGCCCTTCGCAGGCGGGAGCGGTGCGGGCTTCTGCTGTGCTGGTATTTTTACAGAGCCTCCTCCCGCAGTACCTGCCGGATCAGCTCCCTCTCATCCATGGGATATTTCTTCCCCTGTATCTCCTGATAATCCTCATGCCCTTTTCCGGCCAGAACGATCACATCCCCTTTCTGTCCGTTCCGGATCACATAGCGGATCGCTTCCTTCCGGTCGCAGATTTCCACAAAATCCCCGCCGCTCCTGGCCATCCCGACCTTGATGTCGTCGATGATCGCCTGCGGTTCCTCGAATCTGGGATTGTCGGACGTGATCACCGTCAGATCCGCCAGACGTCCGGACACCTCCCCCATCTCATAGCGGCGCAGCTTCGAGCGGTTCCCTCCGCAGCCGAAGACGCAGACCAGCCGCTGCGGATGATACTCCTTCAGCGTCCGAAGAAGACTCTCCAGACTCATGGCATTGTGCGCGTAGTCGATCATAAGGGTGAAATCTTCCGACACTTTGATCATCTCGATGCGCCCTTTTGTCTTCACCACTTTCAGGGCCTCCCTCAGGTCTTCCTTTGAGACGTCAAAATGTTCGCACACCGCGATGGCCGCCAGGGAATTGTACACGCTGAACGTTCCCGGCACGTCGATCTCCACGTCCATGTCCAGCCTGCCGGAAATATGATAGCAGACGCCCAGATATCCGGGTCTGCCGATCAACTGTACGTCGGAAGCTCGGTAATCCGCCTTTTCCGAAAATCCGATCGTCTCCAGCGTACAGGTGTGTCCCTCCAGCACGCGGTCAAAATGTTCGTCGTCCACATTGGCAATCCCCATCCGGCACTGCCGGAAGAGCATTCCCTTGCACGCCGCGTATTCCTCAAAGCTGGCGTGTTCATTGGGGCCGATGTGATCCGGCGCCAGATTGGTGAAAATCCCGATCTCAAAGGGAATGCCCGCCGTCCGGTGCATCATCAGACCCTGAGAGGAAACTTCCATCACGCAGATCTGACAGCCCGCCTCCACCATCTGTGCAAAAGAGTCCTGTATCACATAAGATTCCGGCGTGGTGTTGTTCGCCGGAATGTGCGTTTCTCCGATGATCGTCTCAATCGTTCCGATCAGCCCGACCTTGTATCCGGCGTGCTCGAGGATTCCTTTCACCATATAAGTCGTCGTCGTCTTGCCTTTCGTGCCGGTGATGCCGATCACTTTCAGCTTCTCTGCCGGATGATCAAAATACGCCGCCGACAGAAGAGCCAGCGCGCGGCGGCTGTCCGCAACCCGAACCAGCGTCACTCCTTCCGGCACTTCCACCTCCCGCTCCGCCACGATCACGCGGGCGCCTTTCGCCGCAATCTCTTCCACATGTTCATGACTGTCGTACACCGCTCCTTTGATGCAGACGAACATGCAGCCCTCCGTTACTTTTCTGGAATCGTAAACGAGCGCGGTGATCACGCCCTCTTCTGTTCCTTTTATCATCGAATGGTCCAGGTTTGCCAGCAAACCGGAAACTGATTTCATGAAAGTCCTCCTTTTTCCTTCTGACTTTGACTGCTACTGTGTTACTGTTCACACCTACGCCGGTTTCAGCCTGATGCGGGCAGCTCATCCTGAAAGACCCATTGAAGGGCGCCGGTCCTTAGGCGCGGTCTTTTCGCGCCTTAGTACCGCTGCGTCCCTTCATTAAGCGCGAGCGGGGTCTTGAAGGATGATCTGCCCGCGTCGGGCGTCCGGGTGGCGTGGGGGTGAACAATAACGCTACTGTTCAGTGTAGTATAACACATTTGCACGGCACTTGCAATTTTACATTGACAACATTATAATAGAGCCATAAACCAGAACACGGGAAAAGGAGAATCTCTCATGTTGCCGACAAGAGAACAAGCGGAAGAACTTCTGAAGGAAGCGGAAAAACGCAACCCCGGGCCGTGGGGGGATCACAGCCGCACGGCCGCCCACTGCGCGGAGAAGATCGCGCAGGCCTGCACGGACCTGGATCCGGAGAAAGCATACATTCTCGGGCTTCTGCACGATATCGGACGCAGGTTCGGCGTCCGCCATCTGGGACATGTGTCGGACGGCTATTCCTACATGATGTCTCTCGGCTATGACGAAGCGGCCAGAGTCTGCCTCACCCATTCCTTTCATCGTCAGGATTTGAGCGATTACATCGGGATGTTTGACACGACGGAGGAGGAACTCGCGCTGATCTGCCGGGAACTGGCCGCCGTCTCCATGGACGATTACGACCGGCTGATTCAACTGTGCGATTCGATGGCCGGGGCGGACGGCGTACTGGACGTGGAGACACGCATGGAAGATGTCAGGCGGCGGTACGGGTCCTACCCGCAGGAAAAATGGGACCGGAATCTGGAGTTAAAACAATATTTTGAAGAAAAGACCGGCAAGGATCTCTATCTGCTTACCGAAAAAGAAACCTTCCGGCCGTCCGGAGTAAAAAAATGAACAAACAGGAAATTTACGACTATCTGAACAGCCGGGGAATCCGGTACGAGATCACGGAACACGGCGCCGTATATAATATGGAAGATTTGTCCTCCGTCGCGCTGCCCTATCCGGAAGCCGACGCCAAGAATATCTTCGTGCGCGACGACAAAAAACGGAATTATTTTCTGATCACCGTCAAAGGAGACACCCGGGTAGATCTAAAGGAATTCCGGCGCCGGCACGGAACCAGAAATCTGTCTTTTGCTTCCGCGGACGATCTGAGCGCGATTCTCGGCCTGATCCCGGGAGCGGTCACCCCCCTCGGCCTGTTGAATGATAAGGAAAGCAGCGTTCAATTTTTCCTGGACCGGAGCTTTCTGGACGCGCCGGGGCTCATCGGCGTCCATCCCAACGACAATACGGCGACCGTCTGGATAAAAACAGACGACCTGATCCGCCTGATCGAAGAACACGGCAATCCGGTCTGTCTTATGTAAACCGCTGCCTATCAGCCGAAAGAACCGCCGTCGTTCAGATCGGCCCCGGCCGGCTTTGTGTCAAACCCGTTCGCTTATAGTCTGAACGAGACATACCCGCAGGAGGAGGTACTGCAGTGAATACAGGAGTTTGGATGTGCGGAGTCCTTGTAATCCCATTTTTTGTAACAGGCGTGTTCTTTTCGGTGTTCAAAGAAAAAGCAACCGCATTTGTCGCCGGATTCAACTCTTTATCCGAGAAAGAGCAGGCGTTCTATGACAGAGCCCGTATTTCCCGCGACATCAGAAATCAGTGTTTCACATGGTCCGCAATTATGTTTCTCGGGACAGTGTTATCCTTTTTCCTGACACCCTGCATGGCAATTCCTGCATTTCTTATTTGGGGGATTTTGTTTTTGAAAGAGGTTCACTTCGATGCTCATAAAGCATTTGAAAAATATTTGTTAAAAGAGTGAAGGTGCAAAATGGATTCAAAGAAAATCAGTTTAATATGGGCAATCAGTTTATGTACAATCGGTACCGCAACGATAATATTAGCTGTGGGTAATCTTACCGGGATAGAACAGGCTGACCATATGGTAAGAATATGCGGGACGGTTGATTTGGTTTCACTTCCTGTTTTCGCATTTTCGACCGTAAAGAAAGCGAAGAACAGAAAATAAAATTCAAATGATTGAATTGCTGAGAAAACACAAATTCCCGGACGGCTGAATGTCCGCAATGCGTAAGCATAAAAACGGAGGGGTTCTGAATTGAAGAAGAACACGGAAAAAACAAATGTCATGCGTCTGCTGGAGCAGAAGAAAATTCCCTACACCAGCCACGACTATACAGATACCGGCGTAATCAGCGGAACGGAAGTCGCCGCCGTCCTGAACCAGAACCCGGAACAGGTTTTCAAGACGCTGGTGACCGCCGGCAGTTCCGGCGCCAACTATGTCTTTCTGGTCCCGGTGCAGAAGGAACTGGATCTGAAAAAGGCCGCCAGGGCAGCGGGGGAGAAAAGTATCCGCATGGTCAAGTCCAAGGATCTCCTCCCCCTGACCGGATACGTGCACGGCGGCTGCTCTCCCATCGGGATGAAAAAACCGTTCCGCACGATCCTGGACGCGTCCGCTGCGAGCCTTGACACCATCCTTTTCAGCGGAGGACGAATCGGGCATCAGGTGGAAATTCCTTACAGCGAACTGAAAAAGATCCTCCGCTACGAGCTGGAAGACATCGTGGATGCGCCCGGTTAAAGGCCGACGCTGTCTCTGCAATAAAAACAGGGCGGTCAGACATATTTTTCCCCAGAGACAAAGACTTTACGAAAGGGGTGTTCCCATGGGAAGTTATCTGAATCCCAGAAACAAAGGATTTTACGAAAGCATCAATTCACCCATCTATGTGGATAAAACGGCGCTGATCGAAAAGACAAACGCCGTCTTGAATACCAGGCAGAAATTCCTGTGCGTCAGCCGGCCCAGACGTTTCGGAAAGTCCATGGCCGCCGACATGCTGGCCGCCTATTACGAACGGGAGTCGGATTCTGCAGAACTGTTTGACTCTCTGGCCATCAGCCGGTCGGAATCGTACCGGAAGCATCGGAATCAGTATGATGTTCTTAAAATCAATATGCAGGATTTTCTCAGCGTGACAAGTAATATGGAAGAAATGCTCCGACTTCTGCAGGAACGGATCCTTGCGGATCTGAAACAGGAATACCCGGACATTACAGACGGCGGCTATCTTGTTTTTATGATGCAGGATATTTACATCCATACAAAACGTCCCTTCATCATCCTGATCGACGAATGGGACTGCCTTTTCCGCGAATATCAGCAGGATAAAGAATCGCAGAAAAAGTATCTGGATTTTCTGCGGGCGTGGCTGAAGGACAAAGATTATGTTGCGCTCGCCTATATGACAGGGATTCTGCCCATCAAAAAATACGGTTCCCATTCCGCTCTGAACATGTTTACCGAATATTCCATGACCGATCCGGACGGACTGGCCGAATATTTCGGTTTTACAGAATCGGAAGTTCAGTCACTCTGCCGGGAATACCAGATGAACTTTGAAGAAGCACAGGCCTGGTACGACGGTTACCGGCTGATCACGCATACCGCAGAAGGAACCGGCTGTCATTCCATATACAGTCCCAAATCCGTGGTGGAAGCCATGCTCCGGCACAAATACGGTACTTACTGGAATCAAACAGAGACTTACGAAGCGCTCAAAGTCTATATCCATACCGGAACCTTTGAAAATGATATGACTACTTTTGCAACAAAAGACGATATTCTGACGCTTCTGGTACATCTCGGATATTTGACCTACGACAGCATCCAGGAAACGGTATCCATTCCAAATAAAGAAGTTTCTCTGGAATATATGAACGCCATCCGCACCATGGACTGGCACGAAGTGGTCCGCACACCGCACACAGCAACTATGAAATGAGGTAAAAACATGAACAAAAAGAAAATCGTCGTCGCACTCGGACATAAAGCATTGGGAACCACGCTCCCGGAACAGAAAGACGCGGTCAAAGCCGCCGCCAAAGCCATCGCCGATCTGGCAGAGACCGACTGCCGGATTGTGATCTCTCACAGCAACGCACCGCGGGTGGGAATGATTCATACAGCTATGAACGAGTTCGGTAAGCAGCATCCGGACTACACCTTCGCGCCCATGTCCGTCTGCTCCGCCATGAGTCAGGGATACATCGGCTACGATCTGCAGAACGCGATCCGGGAAGAACTTTTAAACCGCGGAATCGTAAAACCGGTTACGACGATCCTGACGCAGGTCGTTGTAAACCCCTATGACGATTCCTTCTATAAACCGGTGAAAATCATCGGCCGGGTAATGACCGAGGAAGAGGCAAAAGCCGAGGAAGAAAAAGGAAACCACGTCGTCCGGACAGACGGCGGTTACCGCCGGATCGTCTCCGCCCCCAAGCCAGAAGACATCGTGGAAATCGACGCAATCCGCACCCTGTCGGATGCCGGACACATCGTCATCGCCTGCGGCGGCGGCGGAATCCCGGTCTTAAAACAGGGCCGCCGGCTCAAAGGCGCCAGCGCCGTCATCGAAAAGGACCTGGCCAGCGGAAAACTGGCGGAACTGCTCGATGCGGATATGCTTCTGCTCCTGACCGGAGAGAAAAACCTGTACCTGAACTACGGAAAAGAGAACAGCGAACCCCTGACCCAGCTGTCCGCGGATAAGGCCCGTTCCTATATCGCGGAGGGACAGTTTGCGGAAGCTTCGGTCCTCCCCAAAGTCGTGGCGGCTGTCTCCTTCGTATCGGTAAAGCCGGACGGCGTCGCCGTCATCGCAGATCTGGACGATGCGAAAGCCGCATTCGAGGAGCAGGCGGGGACGATCATCCGGTCGTAACCGACAGTCTGGAAGCGGATACATCAGAATTTTTATCCTTCCTGTTCGGTATCCGGTACAAACCGATCCGGATACCGGTCGCTTCCTTCATAGGCACAGACTCCCATCCTGGGGGAATTACAGGCCGGCAACTGCATATCTTCTCCGCACTCATGAATTTCCATGCAGTCTTCGCAGAGGAAACCGTCTCCTTCCCAGTAACATTCCGTACAGATAGATACTGCCGGTTTTTCCCGCATTCCGAACACAGATACACCGGCGGATCATTTCTGGACAAAATTGTGATTTTCTCCTTCTTCCAGCATCCCGTTCGGACATTTACCGCAGTGATCAGAAGTTCTGTGGTGGACCCAAAATCGTACTCATATCCGATTGTCATTCCTTTGCTCAACAGGGATTTCAATTTGTAATTCATGCTTTTTGCCGGTTCTCCCCAGAATGTGCTCGCCGCAGGCATAGCCTCATAGCTGGTACCTCCGATATCAAATGCACTCAGATGCCCGCAGCATTCCAGCCAGATATCCCTCAGAAAATCATCCAGATCCTTCAAGGTGGCAGTATCTCTTATCTCAATAAACAGCCAGTAATCTCTGTCATATTTCGCAGTAATACTCAGCAGAAAATATCCGCACTGCCTGCCGCCGGACTCTTCCTCAAGCCGTTTCCGGCGCTCTTTGCACGTCGACAAATGCCGATTCATATAGCCCATCGTATACTCTTTTCCGCAGTATTTACATTTTCCCTTTGTTCTCTGACTCATGGTTTTTTCCCCTGTTTGAAAATTTTGCCGAATAGGATCTCTATACTTCATGTTACAATATGAAAGGAAAATCGGCAATCGGTTTTTGTTATCATCGGAAAATTTTTCCTGAGTAAGGATTACGCACCTCTAAGGCAATCCTGCCGGAACGAAAGATTTGCAAAAACTTATTAACTTACCATTTCCGTCCCGGACAAACCTAAGGTCGGCGAGATTTCGTAGATTTACCCGTTACTTCCGTTAATGTTAATTGCAGTTGATATTCGTTTTCCACGCCTTCCGAATCGGTAGTCTTCAGCTTGAAATAAAGATGATTCCGCAGTTCGTCAATCTCTGCCGCCGTGAGAATATCCCCGGAAATTTTTCCCGTTTCACCGGAAATGTCTATCGGTTCACCTGTCATATCCGTTACACTGTTGGAGAGCAGAACTACATCGCCATGATCAGACTGGATATAGAAAGTCATGGAATAACCGACAACATCCGGCAGTTCTCCCTCCAGATTTCCGCCGTAGAAAATTTCTTCCGTCGGAGACAGCACAATTACGCCATTTGAAATAGAAAAGCGCTCATTTTCTCCGCAAAAGGAATACACAACAAGCGGTTCTTCTGCCGGCGTTCTGCCGCAGCCGAACAGCAGAACACAGCACGCCAAGACAGCGGAAAATTTTACAAATATGTGATTCATTGTCACCGTTCTCCCTTCGTCACCTCATACGCCGTATATTCACAGGCCAGACGATACCCCAGCTTCCGGGCCAGCGCCGCTTCCTGCGGCCGTTTTCATTCAGAAACCACCCTTCTCCTTTGCACTCCGCAGTCTTTTCTGATAAAATTCGATTTTATCGTTCTCGTGAAAACTTCACATCTTCGTAATTTTCCGCTTGACTTCGACTATCGTCCAGGCTCTATACTGAGTCTGTCGGAGTACCGCTGCTGTATTTCACTCTATCATAACAAACATGGAAGAAAAAAGAAATGGGGAAAACAATTTTTTCAAATTCTTCGTTTCATCCGCTGCCAAAAGCAGCCCTTTTACAGAATCCAAAACCGCAGCATTCAAAGCTTCTTCTCTTATGCACTCTTTCGTATATCCACCTTCCCCGACCTGAACCATGGCATGAGGGCAATGGAAATACCGGTAATTCCCCCCTCTGACAATGCCACTCATCATCTGCATCCTCCGGTCACCCTGCGCAATGCAAACTTGGCCGGAAGATACAGGGGTGCAGAAAAACAACGTGCAGAGAAACGGCAGAAAAAACGGCAGAAAAACTTGAAAAAAACTGGATTTTTCTGCAGAATTGTATATAATATAGATAGAGGCACATGAGTCCTCTAAATTGAAATGTTCTTTCGCACTTACAAAAGTGTTTTTTGGCCGACGAGGCCGTATCAGAAAGGATAATTTGACCGACGAGGTCACTCTGGTTATCCAGAGCAGGGTACGGTTAGCGCCGTACCCTTATTTTTACCTATACCATCGAATGTTAGTAGTTCGATGGTCATGTATTATTAAGGAGACAGACATAATTGAAAGAGTATCTTAAAGCACAAAGCAAGACCAATGAAATAATCGTTGGAAATGCGGTTAATTCCGATGAATTGGATCGAATTTCAAAATCTGACTTTCGTTGGGCCGATAATAGAAAAAAGGCTTTTCGATATCGACCTGTAAAGAAAGGCGAAATTTATCAATTCGAGTTTGGCAAGAACTATATTCCTGAGATGTCCTATGAGCATCGAGGTCTTATAATAGGTGTCAAACAGAAGCTTCTTTATGTTCTGCCTATATTTTCCTACGATCCACACAAACATCCGGATGTTTACCATCCATTGGATTTTCCAACATCCAAAAGCGACATGTTCCTTTTGAAAAGCAGTGAATTTTCGTTTATATCACATGACTCTGTTCTGAAACTCAATGATATCAGAACAGTAAGTATAAACAGGATCCTCTACCAACAGTCCGGCCGGATTCATCCGACATCTGATACATATAAGCAAATAGAATTTCTGGCTTTAAGAAAATATTTTCCAAGTTTCTTTCATGATTTTGAGCAGAACAATAAAACCATAGAATCATTAAATAGTCAGCTCAAAACAATCACCGATGAAAAGAATCGTCTGAAAAACGAAAACGAAAAACTCAAGGCTGAGATTAACTCCTTAAAAGAACAAATAAAAGCAATCCTGAACAAGTAAAAAGCTATAGTCTCTTTTCATATTTCCCGATGCTTTATAACTTCATACGCCGTATATTCGCAGGCCGGGCGATACCCCAGCTTCCGGGCCAGCGCCGCGGACCATGGATTCTGGGCGTCCCAGGAAGGATACCAGCCGCGCCTGCGGCACTCCAGAATCAGCTTCGCCCCGCAGACAAACGCCAGTCCCTGTCTTCGGTAATCCTCTCTGGTGTCGATCTCAATCTCGATCCCGCCCCGGTAACCGGAATAGGAGGAAGCCCCGGAAACCGGCTCTCCGTCTTTCAAAATCACCGCTCCCAGACCATATCTTTGATACATTTTATAATTCTCATACTGCGAAACCCAGTCCCTGCACCATTTTATTTCCCCGCAGCGCCGAAACAGCGCCTCGTCCATCATCCGCAGGGTATATTCCTCCGGCAGTCCGTCCGCCGCCGTCTGCAGAAACTCCCGGTCAAATCCATCCGCTTCTTTGTGAAACGCATAGCGGACCACCTTTTTCGCCTGTGCCCCATGGCACGTTTCGATCAATTCCGCCCAGCCGCCGTTCCCGGGAACCAGGATCAGAAACTCCCGCCGCTCCGGTCCGTATAAAACCAGCTCCCGGTTCGGTTTGCCCGCCAGAAAGCAGAAATCGCCGAGCAGCGCCGCGGCGGACGCCGGCTTCTCCAGAGCATCCGCGTAAATGCGCCCCATCACCCCCTGCAGACAGGACCAGATCATGGTCTCCTGCCACCCTTCGAATAACGGCGCCGCTTCCTGCGGCCTTTTTAATTCAAAAAGTTCACCCATCCCTCGTCTCCCTTTCAAATCGTTACTCCTGTGACTGCCCTCCGGTAGCGGTCAGAATCCCTTCCCGCCCGCTCTTCCGTCCCCGTAACCGGTTAAATTTCCGCCATATATCGCGAAAATTTCGCACTACTATCATAACAAACATGGAGGAAAAAAGAAATTAAAGCTATTTTCCCTTTGCCCTTATCGGATGTCTGATAACAGTCTTCAACCTCTCCGGCGCCACACGTCTTGCATCCGACAGATAGATTTCGTGATGCAGCCTGCTTGCAGAGATGTCATTCTCGTAGCCGTTATCCTCCAGATACTGATCCATCATAGCCACTGTCGCAGGCTCATCATCATAGGAACCGATATGCATACACTGGACGCAAAGCCCTTCCTCAATCGTCAGAAACTCTACCTTGGAGAAATCCTGCTTTTTCTTTTCCGTTGCCTCATTCACAGCCCACCGAAAATCATCCGCCGTCACAAAATCCGGAAGTCTGATCACAGAAATCCATTGGTAATCCTCCTTGTGGCCATAATCGATTCCATCAACACCTTCCTGCCACCAGAAGCCTTCCAGAGGCGGAACAACATAGTCGAAATATCCTTCAATCTGATGACTGCCTTTTTTGCTCATCTTGATTGTAAAGGCAACAGCATATAAAAGACCGATTGCTGCTTTGTAATCGCCATCTTCCACATTCGGATCACCGCAGCCGCGAACAGCAATATAGTTCATCTTCGGAACTGTGACGATCTCCGGCTTTGCCTTCGGCATGTAAAACTCTTTGTATTCCTTCTTATAATCAAACGCCATAACGGTCACCCCTCATTAAACGAACCTATTTCTACCAGATTCCCCTCGGGATCCGCAATATAGCAGGTTCTCTGCCCCCACGGCTCCGTTGTCGGTTCCATAATTCCCTCTGCTCCGGCAGCCGTCACGTCTGCATAAACCTTATCAACTGCAGCATAGTTTTCAACGCCCAGAGCAATCTCAAAATGACCGTTTGTTCCGTTACAGTAAGAAAACTTCCTGTTTGTCATCTTTTCAAAATCCGACTTTCTGTAGAGCAGGAAAAGCGTCCCATCCTTTTCCAGAAAAACATTCGATGTATCTTCTTCCTCTTTGATTTCGAAGCCCAAAACATCCCGATAGAAGCGCACCATCACCGCCATGTTATCAACCATAATTCCGAAACCTTCCAACTTCATAAAACTGCGTCCTCCTTGTAAACTGTCGTCATTTTTTGTAGCATACGTGCCATTTTTTCTCTTGCCTCTTTCGGTTCAAGCAATTCAGCTTTATCCCCAAAAGTCATGATCCAGGTAATCAGGTTCTCCAAATTTGTATAATCTGCCGTGAAAAGCAATCTGCCGTCATTATTCTCGATAAAGCATCCAGGTCCAAACTCTTCCACCAAACGCCACTTCATATCCGGACTGAACAATGCCTTAACTTTTATTCCACCAGGAAAGATCTTCTCGTTTGAAAGATCCGGCATAGCCGCATCTCTGCATTCAAAGACTTTTTCCGTCTTCCAAACATTATCCATACGATTCAGTTTGAAAAGCCTGAAGTCCTTCCTGTCACAGCACCACCCCCACAGATACCAGTTCGACCATCGAAACACAAGATAGTAAGGTTCAACCGTCCGTTCACTTTCACCGACCGGAGCATAATAACGAAACGTAATCAAGTGTCTTTCTCCGACTGCATCCTGTATGGTCTCAATCTTTGGAGCCAGCGAATCACGATACCATGATGACAGATCTATCAGTATAGAATCTCTGCTGCTGATAAATTCGGAAGACCCGGCCTGAATCTTTTCCATCAGTTGAACGTAGTAACTGCTTCCGCTCACGCTGTCCAGACTTCTCAGCCCCGCAAGGATCATCTGCATATCTTTTGATGTCAAGATCGTCCTATCCATCCGGTATCCATCCATAATGCTGATACCGCCGCCGTTTCCCTGAACGGTTCGTATTGGTATACCGGCTTTGCACAGGTCCTCGATATCACGGTTGATTGTCCTCTTAGAAACCTCAAATTGTTCTGCCAGCTCAGGTGCCGTAGTTTTTTCTTCCTGCAGCAATACCGACAGTATCCCGATCAATCTGTCTATCTTCATTATTCTCACGTTCCGTTTGTATCATAGCAAATCTAACACGACATCTATATGTCATGTTTATTATGGCAGTTAAAATAATTTTCGTAAATGAAAAAACCGGGGACGCCAGAGGCCTTACAGACTTCCTATCGGTATGCAGCACAGCAGGCCGGCCTGGGCACACAGGTCAGCCTGGATTCTTTTGGCGTAATCATCTTTATACAGAAACGCGTTACCGTCCACAATAAGGCAATTTGCAATTCATTCAATTACCCGAATTTCCCGCATACTCACCGGTTCATCAGCGGCTCCGCCACATGCGTCCGGAAAAACTGAATCAGCGGGCCGTTTAAAAACGCGTTGCAGACCGTCCCGACGCCCAGAATCATCCACAGGTCATTTCCCGCCATCAGGCAGAACGCCGCGCCCACCAGAACAACGGTCACATCACTGGCCACTCTGGCATACTGGAAAGGAATCTTTCCCTTCGTCATCTTCTCTATGATCAAAGCCACGCTGTCGTAGGGCGCGATGCCCATCTCCGCCGCCATATAAAACGCCACGCCCATGCCGGCGAACAGGCAGCCAAGGAGCAGGGCGATGATTCTCAGGGGCAGCGTCATCTCCACCTGCCACACATCCTGAAACAGCCAGCAGATCAGATCCGCCCCGTAGCCCACGCACACCATATTGACGATCGTCCCGGCGCCGATGCAGTGACGGACGGTGAAGAAGACCCACACCAGAATGACCGCGTTGACCAGTAACTGCCAGGTGCCGAACACCATCCCCAGATAACCGCTGATTCCCAGATTCATACAGGTAAACGCGTCCACACCGAACCCGCTCAGCCGGTAGCTGCCCACGCAGATACAGATGAACAGAATCCCCGTGATCATCATGAATACCCTTCTGGGCAGCGACTGCTTCGTATTTTTCATTCTCGTTTATTCCTCCGCTTTCAGTACATAGATTCTGGAATCAAAATCACAGCTTGAGGTTCCGCCCCTTGGCACCTCTCCGGAAGCGCTGTCGCTGGTCACCAGCCCGGCCTTCATCAGCTCGTCTCCGTAGTAGACGCCGTCCCATTGTCCGCCGTCCATGCAGATCCGATATGCCAGATCCGGGTCAAGCCCGTTCAGGCGCAGCCTGCCATAGGGCAGATTGACGCCGTTTAACACCCGGTACCATCCAAGGACCGCTTTTCTTCTGTCCTCGCTGACCACCATCCAGGCGGTCACGTTTCCCTCAAAGGGACTGCTCAGGCGATAGAAATCGCCGAACTGGAACAGCCTGCGGTACCGTTTCATAAACGCGATCTGCGCTTTTACCGTCTCCCGCTCCTCCTCCGTCAGCCGGTTCAGGTCCAGCTCATAGCCAAACGTCCCGAAATACGCCACATTTGCCCTCGTATGCAGAGGCGTGCTGCGGAACACCTGATGATTGGGCGCCACGGACACATGGCTGCCGATGCTGCAGAGCGGATAGCAGAAGGACGTCCCGTACTGGATCTTCAGCCGTTCCACCGCGTCCGAATCGTCGCTGGCCCAGCCCTGGGGCGCATAATACAGAAGACCCGGATCGAACCGGCCGCCGCCGCTGGCGCAGGACTCGAAGAGCACATGGGGAAATTCCGAAGTCAGCCTTTCATACAGGTCATAGACGCCCAGAATGTAGCGGTGGAACACCTCTCCCTGACGGTCCGCCGGCAGCGCCGCGCAGTAGCATTCCGTAATACTCCGGTTCATATCCCATTTGATGTAGGAAACCTTCGCCTCACGCAGAATCTTCGCCATCCTCTCATAGATAAAGTCCACCACTTCCCCGCGGGAAAAATCCAGCACATACTGGGAACGTCCCTGGGACGGATGCCGGTCCGGCGTCTGCAGGATCCAGTCCGGATGCGCCCGGTACAGGTCGGAATCCCGGTTGACCATCTCCGGCTCGAACCAGAGGCCGAATTTCAATCCCAGCGCCTCGATCTTCTCCGCCAGTCCTGTGATGCCGTCCGGCAGGCGGTCCCGATTGGCTTCCCAGTCGCCGAGTCCCGCCCGGTCGTCGCTGCGGGCCCCGAACCAGCCGTCGTCCAGGACGAACAGCTCCACGCCGCACTCCTTCGCCCGGCCCGCGATGGAAACCAGACGCTCTTCCGTAAAGTTAAAATACGTCGCCTCCCAGTTGTTGTTGAGAATCGGACGCTCCCGGTCCCGCCAGTATCCTCTGGCCAGACGCTTCCGGTAGAGGCTGTGAAACGTACGGCTCATATCTCCCAGCCCCTTTGCGGAATAGACCGTCACCGCCTCCGGCGTCTGGAAGGACGCTCCCGGCTCCAGCTTCCACGAAAAGCCCATCGGGTGAATCCCCAGGAGCACCCGGGTCATGTCATGGGCATCCACCTGCGCCTGCGCCAGAAAGTTCCCGCTGTACACCAGGCTGAAGCCCATAACCTCTCCCTGTTCCTCGTCCGCCGCCGGGCGTTTCAGGACAATAAACGGATTGTGTTCATGGGAAGAATTGCCCCGCATGCTGTCCACCGCCTGAATGCCCTGCTCCAGCCTGCGCACCTTCAGATGGCGCTCCCTCGCCCAGGCGCCGGAAAACTGCATCCACTCATAATCGCTGTCCGGCAGATCCAGACAGAGGCTCATGGCGCGGGTCAGCTGCACGCTCTCTTCCCCTTCATTGGTCAGTCTCGCGCTGCGGGCGATGATTCCGCCTGCGGCAAAGATCGTATAAAACAGCTCCAGAACGATTCCGGTCACCGGATCCTTCAGGGAGACCGTCAGCGTCTGCGCCTCCTTCGCATCCTCCGTATATGTGGCCGGAAGCCCGGGAAGCTCCGGTTTGCCGTCTGTAATCTCATAACCCTGATACACGAAATCCGAAATCCGGCTGCCGTTCTGCTGAAGAACTTCCACGGCCGGATGACGGAAATCCGTCGTACCGTATACGCCGTACTCCTGCCGCACATGCTCCAGAGAGAACGACCGGTCTTCATCAAAGACATAAGCCGTCATGGGCCGGTAAGACGTCTCCAGCAGATAGGAAAAGTCCTCTTTATGATGAATCCTGCCGCCGAAATACAACTGCCCAAGATGGCCGTTTTGCAGTACGGTCATAATATAGCTGATCTCTTCATTGTACAGATGAAATGTTTTCGTTTTCTCGTTGAATAGAATGCTCATGGGATACGCTCCTTTTCTAAAATCCTGCCCTGTCTGCTGACCTATTATTGCATGAAAAGAATGCTCACGGATAGTTCTTTTTGTTGCAGAAAATATGCAGAATGTTAGATTTTAAAGTGATTCCCCGTCAGCCCCTCTACGGCATCTCTCTTCGCTTCTTCTGAAGCTCTTCCTGCTGCGCGCGGTATTTCTTCTGATACTGCAGCGGAGTCACGCCGTATTTCCCTTTGAAAGCGCGACCGAATGCGGCCGGGTCGCGGTATCCGCAGGAATAGGCCACGCTTTCCACGGACAGCTCCGCGGCCGCCAGAAATTCCGCCGCTCTGGCAAGCCGGTAATCCGAAAGATATTCCTGCGGCGAGATCCCCGCATGCTCCCGGAACAAGGTGTACAGATAGCTCCGGTTGATGCATACGTATTCCGCAATGTCCGCCACGCGGATTGAATGGCCGTAGTTGTCCTGAATGTAGTCCATCGCTTTGCGGACATAGAGGTTGTCCGCCCCCTGTCCCTGCACGGAAGAGAGCGCGTGGTCCTGCGCCAGTATGGATAAAAACAGATACAGGCTGCCCTCCAGAAGAAACTGGTCCGTCGTGGTGATCGTATAATTTTTCAGCATCCGGAACACCAGCCGCTTCAGCTCCTCCCCCTGTCCGCTCTGAAAAATCAGCCTGCCGCCGCCAAGCCCCGCGTCGTCCAGATATTCCTGCGCCCGCTGACCGTTGAATCCGATCCACAGATACGTCCACGGTTCCTTTTCATCCGCCTCATAGAAAATCTGCGTCCCCGGCTCGATCAGGAAGCCCTGTCCCGCCTGCAGATCATACCGTCTGCCTCCGGCCCGATAGCTCCCTCTTCCTTCGAGAATATAATGAATCAGATAGTTGGACCGCACCGCCGGCCCGAAGCTGTGCAGCGGCTCGCATTTGGCGTAGCCGCAGAAGCACAGGTACAGATCGGAAAATTTCCGGTCGGACAACTGTAATACATAGGCGTCTTCCATATCGTTTCCCTTTCCCGGACACCGGACGGCCGCAGCTCCCGGCCCGTCCGAAGATACTGTATTTTGATCGGCCGGCAGTAAAAGACCCGGGACGGGAGGTTCCGTATTTCCTGAAAAATACCTGCATTTTACAGTTCTTACAAAACCGTCCGCCCCGGGTTTCCCGGTATCCTGTTTTTCGCTCACCGTCTGTGCGGCAGCGCCCCCGGCCCGCGCCGGACGTCTGCCGCTTTACTCTTCTTCGGACGCCGCCGCGCCGGAGCCGAAGTCATTCGTCTCACAGGTCATTCCGCCCTCTTCAAAGCTGCCGATCGTCGACGACAGGCTCAGATACCCTCCGTACGAGTTGACCCGGTCGCTGATCACGCCCAGATTCGCCAGCGCCGTACTGCTGGCCCGGTTAAAGTCCACGCCGAACCGAAGCTCCACACTGCCGTCCTCTCTCTGGCTGACGTTGGCCGCCACACCGTCCATGGCGTTAAAGCCGTCCTCGTACGCCTGGAGATCCTCCCCGGTCAGGCCTTCGGTGTCTTCCGTCTGGACCGCCGTCTCCACCATGCCGATGATGGAATCCCCCTGCGCCGCAACATAATACGTATCGTTCTCTCCGGTGCAGGCGGTCATGGTCATATCAATATAGTCGTAAAAACCGCCGGTAAGCTGCTCGTATAACTCCCTGCAGGCCGAAGAATCGATCCGGTCTCCGTCCGTTCGGTGGGACACATAGACCGTCAGTTCTTCGTCAATGGGATCGCCGGTCGCAAGCGCCTCCCCCAGCCACTCGGGAAGACTGGTAAAGCTGTCGTCACCGTTCTCCGTCTGCGCTTCAATAGCCGACCACATGGCGTCCGGAATGCCGGATACAATCTCGTTGCTCTGAAGATGCACGGTGACCTCACCCCATGCTTCTTTTCCTTCCACGGCTTCCGCCGTAAAGGTAAAGTTCTTCGTCAGCTCCCAGACTTTCTCGTACACTTCCGCCATCTCGCCGCCGTTTTCCTGCGCCTGATAATACAGATGAAGCAGATTGTCCTCGTCCATATACGGCTCCATAGCCTCATAGTTTCCTTCCTGATAGGCCGTCAGAAAATCGCTGATGATCTGATCATCCGTACGCTTATCCTTCTCCGAAAGCCCCAACTGCTCCCTGGTAAGTTCCATCTGCTCCGCACATCCTCCCAGAAGCAGGGCCGGAAGCACGCAGACCGCGGCCGCGTAGTTCCACTTTTTCATTGCTTACACTCCTCTTCTTATTGATTATTTATCCTGAATCTCCGCATGAAATTCCTGCAGAGATTTCACCGGCAGTTTTCCGTCGCGTTTCGCGGAGCGGATTCCCTCCACCGTCGCCTTCGCCATGGCCATCGTGGTCATGTACGGGATCTTGTTCTTCACCGCCGCCTTGCGGATGTAGCTGTCATCCACGGCGCCTTTCTTGCCGATCGGCGTGTTGACGATGAGCTGGATTCTGCCGTTGGTGATCTTGTCCAGAATATTCGGCCGTCCCTCGTTGATCTTCCACACCTTCAGGGCCGGGATCCCCGCCGCCTCGATCATATCGCAGGTCCTGCCGGTCGCCATGATCGAGAAACCGCACTCATAGAAGCCTTTCGCCACTTCCACCAGTTCCGGCTTGTCCCGGTCGTTGACCGAGATCAGCACGCAGCCTTCCGTGGGAATCTGGTTCTTGGTAGCCTCCTCCGCTTTATAAAACGCATCTCCGAAGTCTGCGGACAGTCCCAGCACCTCTCCGGTGGAACGCATCTCCGGTCCGAGGATCGGGTCCACCTCCGGGAACATGTTGAACGGGAACACCGCTTCTTTCACGCCGTAATGAGCGAATCTCTTCTCTTTGAGCGCCGGCACCGGGCTTGTATGTTTTGTAAAGGGCATCGTGATGATATCCGTGGCGATCTGCACCATATTGATGCCGCACACCTTGGACACCAGCGGCACCGTGCGGGACGCCCGCGGATTGGCCTCGATCACAAATACCTTCCCGTCCTCGATCGCGTACTGCATGTTCATCAGGCCCACCACATGCATCTCGCTGGCGATCTTTCTCGTGTAATCCTTGATCGTCTCCACCTGCTCCTCCGTCAGCCCCCGGGGCGGGATGATGCACGCCGAATCGCCGGAATGGATGCCCGCCAGTTCGATATGCTCCATGACCGATGGGACAAACACATGTTCTCCGTCGCTGATGGCGTCCGCCTCGCACTCCGTCGCGTGGTGCAGGAACCGGTCGATGAGAATCGGGCGGTCCGGCGTCACGTCTACGGCCTGCTGCATATAGAAGGTCAGCGCCTCGTCGTCGTAGACCACTTCCATGCCCCGTCCGCCCAGCACGTAGGACGGGCGCACCATCACCGGATAGCCGATCCGGTGAGCGGTCTCGAGCGCTTCCTCCACATCGACCGCCATGCCCGCTTCCGGCATGGGAATCTGCAGACGCTCCATCATCTCCCGGAACAGATCCCGGTCCTCCGCCAGATCAATCGTCTCCGGCGTGGTACCCAGAATGTTGACTCCGTATTTCTTCAGGTCGGCCGCCAGATTCAGCGGCGTCTGTCCGCCGAACTGGGCGATCACGCCCACCGGCTGCTCTTTCTCATAGATCGCCAGCACGTCCTCCAGCGTCAGCGGCTCAAAATACAGCTTGTCCGACGTATCGTAGTCCGTAGAGACGGTCTCCGGGTTGCAGTTGACAATGATCGTGGAGAAGCCCAGCTTCCGCAGCGCCTTCGCCGCATGGACGCAGCAGTAGTCAAATTCGATGCCCTGTCCGATTCGGTTTGGTCCGCCACCGAGAATCATGACCTTGGGCCGGTCCGTATCCACCGGACTCTCATCTTTCATATGATAACTGGAATAATAGTAAGCGCTGTCCTCGGTGCCGCTCACATGAACGCCCTCCCAGGCCTCCACGATTCCGTTCGCCGTCCGCTCATTCCGAACAGCCTCCTCGGACACGCCGAGAATCTCGCTCAAATATTTATCGGAAAAGCCGTCAAGCTTTGCCTGCCGCAGGTCTTCCGCAGACGGAACTTTGCCTGTATATTTTTTAACAAGCGCCTCTTCTTCCTCCACCAGCTCTTTCATCTGCTGGATGAACCACGCCTTCACCTTCGTCAGATTGTAGATCTCCTCCACGGAAGCGCCCTTGCGCAGCGCCTCATACATGATGAAATGACGCTCGCTGCAGGGAGTCATCAGCATGGTCAGCAGTTCCTTCTTGCTCTTCCGGCCCAGATCGCCCACATGCCCCAGTCCGTAGCGGTTCTTTTCCAGAGAGCGGATGGCCTTCTGAAACGCCTCTTTGTACGTCTTGCCGATGCTCATGACCTCGCCCACGGCGCGCATCTGGGTGCCCAGCTTGTCCTCCACGCCTTTGAATTTCTCAAACGCCCATCTGGCAAATTTGATCACCACGTAATCGCCGTCCGGCACATATTTGTCCAGCGTGCCGTATTTGCCGCAGGGAATCTCGTCCAGCGTCAGGCCGCTGGCCAGCTTCGCGGACACCAGAGCGATCGGGAAGCCCGTCGCCTTGCTTGCCAGCGCGGAGGAACGGGACGTTCTCGGATTGATCTCGATGACCACCACCCGCCCGGACACCGGGTCATGCGCGAACTGCACGTTGGTGCCGCCGATGACCTGAATCGCATCCACGATCTTGTAAGCCTGCTCCTGCAGCTTCTTCTGCACCTCTTCCGAAATCGTCAGCATCGGCGCCGAACAGAAGGAATCGCCCGTATGCACACCCACCGGATCGATGTTTTCGATAAAGCAGACGGTGATCATATTGCCTTTGGCATCCCGGACCACCTCCAGCTCCAGCTCCTCCCAGCCGAGAATGGACTCTTCCACCAGCACCTGTCCCACCAGACTGGCCTGCAGGCCTCTGGCGCAAACGGTCTTTAACTCTTCCTTATTATATACCAGTCCGCCGCCGGCGCCGCCCATCGTGTAGGCCGGGCGCAGCACCACCGGATAACCGAGACGGTCGGCGATGGAAAGCGCTTCCTCCACCGAATAGGCCACGTCGCTTCTGGCCATCTCCACCCCGAGTGCATTCATGGTATTTTTAAATTCGATCCGATCCTCGCCCCGTTCGATGGCATCCACCTGTACGCCGATCACCTTGACTCCATATTTGTCCAGCACCCCCGCGTTCTGCAGTTCCGAACATAAGTTCAGACCGGACTGTCCGCCCAGATTCGGCAGCAGCGCGTCCGGACGCTCTTTGGCAATGATCTGCTCCAGCCTTTCTACATTTAACGGTTCAATATATGTGATATCCGCCGTATCCGGGTCCGTCATGATCGTCGCCGGATTGGAGTTCACCAGCACGATCTCGTATCCCAGACTTTTCAGCGCCTTGCACGCCTGCGTACCGGAATAGTCAAATTCGCACGCCTGCCCGATGATGATGGGACCGGAACCGATGATCAGTACTTTGTGAATGTCTTCTCTCTTCATAAATGCACCCATTTATCCTTTCTTTGGCTTTGCTTTTCATTTTCCATCTTAAATCGTGTCTATTCTAGCACAATTCCGCGGTGAGAACAAGCACCCGGCCTGATATTTTCGTGCAAAACGCTTTGGGCGCTGCTCTTACAAAAAGGGATAAAGTCTTTGCCGCATCAGGAAAGACTTTATCCCTTGACCACCGGATAGTTTCCGCCGTTTTCACCATGTTTCTGATCAGGAAACCTTCACAATCCGAATCTCGTCCGCGTGGAAGATATCCTGTTCAAAACTTCCTTTCATTTCCACTGAAACTCCTTTCGCCAGATCGGAAAAACCGGCGTCCGTATCCTCATGACTCTCCCCATTCCCGTGAACGGTCCGCAGATAAAAATACGTGTTTTCATCAAAGACAACTTCGACCAAATCCGAATCCGGAATGTCCGCATTGCCGGAGGGACTGCTGCTGATTATACCTCCGTCCTCATCCAGCATCACCTGCTCTTCCGCGATGTAGAATGAATCTTCTCCCATCTTCCACACCGTGCCCGAAAAATCCGCATCGACGATCGCCGCAATCTCCGGTTCCAGGACGTGCCATTTCCCCTCCTGTGCTTCCGGCGTTTTCTCCGGAGCTGCCGCGCCGTTACCGGCAGAATCTGCAGGCTCCTGCTGCGCTTCCTCTGCGGGTGAGGTCCCGTCCGTTTTCACGGATTCCGAATCCGCAGGCCTGGAACCGCAGCCCGCCGCCATGGTTCCAAGAACGCAGACCGTACAAAAAAGCGCCGTTACTTTCTTCCAGTTGAATTTCATGATAGATTCCTCCTTAGACTTTCTTTTCTGAAATAACGGATTCATCATATCATGGGAATCTCTAAGTTCTCTCTAAACGAAGGGAAATTGCGGAAAGAGCGCAATGCCTGCCTGTTCTTCTGTAAACACTCTCACCCTTCCAACTCCAGCCACTCCCCAATCACCACCGCTTTTGAATCCTCCCCATGCCCGATCTCCTGCGTCTTCGCCACCGGCAGCCCCGGCCCCGCAAAATGCCGGACGAGTTCGCAGACCGCTGCCACGCCCTCTTCCTTCTCCATCATGGAAAACGTTCCCAGCAGGATTCCCGCTGCCTGTTCAAACGCGCCCAGTTGTTTTAACTGACTCAGGTAGGTAATCAACTGCTCCCGCCTGCCGCCCAGCGCCTCCAGAATGAGAATCTTTCCCCGAAGGTCCGGCCAGTACGCCGTCCCTGCCAGCTTTAAAAGACAGCGGATATTTCCGCCCGCCGTCACTCCCCGCATGGAATTTTTCTGTATAAATTCACAGGAAAACCGGGTCAGTTCTTCTGATTCCTGAAACAGATACTTTCTGAAATTCTCCTGCTGAACCGCTCCATACGCTCCCGCCAGATTCTTTACCTGATACAGCACCGACGCGTTCCCCGACTTTCGGCCGATCGCATTGATCACCGTCGTCAGATCGCTGTAGCCCCAGAAACGCCTGCCGGAGCCGGCGATCACCTCATAATCCAGATACGGCAGAATCTCATTGGCGGTATCGCCGCCGGAGACATCAAAAATTTCCCGGATACTGTCATCCCGATAGAATTTCATCAGCTCTTCCGCCCGCTCCCTGCCGTCCGGTCCGCCCTCCTTACCGTCCGCATAGAGCCGGCCGCTGAAGACCGGGATCACATCCATCCCGCGCAGCACCTGCTCCAGTCTCTGAATTTTCTCCCGCTCGCTCTGCGGCCGCCGGTTGGAACAGCAGACAATGGCCGCCTTTTCTCCCTTTTTCATCTCTTCTTTCCTCTCTTGGGAAAAAACTATTTTTTCTTCTTCTTTTTCTTCGGCTCCGGCAGCGCCTTGACGGTCTCTTTGACCAGCCGCGTCATCAATTCCCGGTCGTCCAGCTCTTCCACAAGAAAATACGGTTTCGCGCCTTCATAGGGAGGCATTTCCTGCAAATTGGGACAAACCTTTCGTCCCTCCTCCGTAATCTTGAGAAACAACTGGTCGTCGCAGATCAGCGCAAAGATTTTCCCGTCACAGTATACGCCGTATTCACCGAACATTTTCCGGCAGGTGATCTCCCCCGCATCCTTCATCTGCTCCGCCGCATAAGTTACAAATTCTTCTCTTGATGCCATATGATTCTTCTCCTTCGATTTTTGCGTTCGTTTTTTTGACGGCTGCCCTCCCCCGTCTTAATATTCCTTCGCAACCGTCTCAACCTCATACATTTCCTTAAACAGGTCCAGATCTTTCTGACTGCGGATCAGCATGACTTCCTCGAACTTTCCGGTATGTATATTTTTGAAACCCGCGACCTGCTCGCCCGTACAGATGCTGCACCTGAGTACCGGGCGCAGATTTTCTCTGTCGTATGTTTTCTTTTTTATTGTTTTCCTGCCAAACATAAAGACCGCCTTCCTTTGAACTCATCCGCTCTGCTGCGGTTGTTTCTTTCGACTGCGTTTCTATCATATCATATTCAGAATTTTCTCTCAACTGAAAAAGGCGCAAAGCCTCTGCGCGTTCCCCAAAGACTTTACCCCTTGATTTCCAGGTTCTTTCTTGATGTTCAGGTTCTTTCATCCGTTTTTATCCGGCTCTCTCCTTTTACTCGTACCGGAGCGCCTCGATCGGATTCATCTTCGCCGCCTTGTTGGCCGGATAGTACCCGAAGAAGACGCCGATCAATACCGAGAAACTGACCGAGAGCACGATTCCCGGCACGGAAGGACTGACCGCGTATCCCATGAGATTCGTAGCCGCCGCTGCGATGCCGATTCCCAGCAGGATGCCGATCACACCGCCGACCATGCAGATTACAATCGCTTCCATAATAAACTGGAGCCGTATGGAGCCGTTGGTCGCGCCCAGCGCTTTGCGCGTACCGATTTCTCTGGTGCGCTCCGTGATGGATACCAGCATGATGTTCATCACTCCGATTCCGCCCACCAGCAGGGAGATTCCGGCGATGGCAGCGATCGCCAGCGATACGGTCGACAGCATCTCCGTCATGTTTTCGATCACTGACTCCATACTCATCGTACGGATCTCGAAGCTTTCATTGCTGCCGTACCAGCGGCGATTCATGTAATCCTCCGCCTCTTCGCCGAAATCGGTTGCGCTCACATCGGAGGCGGTCAGAATGGTAAGCTGGCTGTAGCCCGACGTGTTGTGCGTCTGGACCGCGGCAGTCCGAAGCGGCAGATAGAGCGTCGTCTCCGTATCCTCGTCCGAACTGCTGGAAAAGCCCATGTCGGACGCTTCATATTCATAGACTCCCACGATCGTATAACGGTAATACCGGTTGTCAAACAGCACATCCAGCGTCTTCCCGACGGCATTCCCGCTGTCTCCGCCGAACATCTGCTCCACCAGCAGATCGGACGCCAGCGCCACCTTTCTGGACTCCCGCTGATCCCTCTCCGTGAGCAGACGCCCGGCGAGCAGCGTAAGTTCCGCATTTTGCAGATGGACATCGTTGACGCCCGTCACGCTGACATACGCATACAGCGAACCCTGTCTGGCGGTACCGCTGCCCACATTTTCCGACAGGGAAAATCCCTTGATCTCATCCGGATAATGGGACGCGAGATCCTCCAGCATCTCCTCCGTAATGTAATCGTCTTTCGTCGGCTGCGCCATCCTCGGGCCGAAAGAAAAGGTCATGCCGCTGTCCGTTGTCTCTGTGGTCGAGCTTTTCTGCCGCACTCCCATGGTGAGATTGTTGGCGCCCATCGAAGCCATGGAATCAGTCACCGAGCTGCTGATGGAATCGCCCAGCGTCATGATCGCGATCACGGACGCGATCCCGATGATGATGCCCAGCATGGTCAGGAGCGAGCGCATCTTGTTGGCCCTCAGTCCGTGAAACGCCAGCAGGATATTTTCCCATATTAACATCCCTTTCCGCTCCTTTCGCCGATGATCTCCCCGTCTCTGAGCGTCACGATCCGCTGCGTCTCCTCCGCCAGCTCCTGCGAATGGGTGATGAGGACAATCGTCTTCTTCTGTTCCTGATTCAGTCTGTGGAAAATATCCATGATCCTGCGCCCGGTGCGGGAATCCAGCGCCCCGGTAGGCTCATCCGCCAGAAGGATCGACGGGTCGTTGGCCATGGCCCGGGCAATGGCCACCCGCTGCTTCTGCCCGCCGGACAGTTCATCCGGATGATGGTCAAAGCGGTCCTCCATCCCCACCATCCTGAGCAGTTCCTTTCCTCTTGCGCTGCGTTCCTTTTTCTCCGTCCCCGCATAGAGCATGGGCAGCTCCACATTTTTCAGAGCGCTGGTGCGGCCGATCAGATTATAGGTCTGAAACACAAAGCCGATCTTCTGATTCCGGATCCGCGACAGTTCCCGGTCCTTCGCATGCGCAACGTCCACCCCGTCCAGCGTATACTCTCCTTCGGTCGGCCGGTCCAGCACCCCTATGATGTTCATCATCGTCGTTTTACCGGATCCGGAGGCGCCTACAATGGAGACAAATTCTCCCTCGCGGACCTGCAGATCAACGCCGTGGAGAATCTCCAGTTCATTCGGCATTCCCACATAGAACCGTTTCACGATGCCCTTCAGATTGATAACCGTTTTCTGCTCTGTCATAAAATATTCCTCATTTATAGTTCCGCTTCACCCCGCCCAGTCCCCCGGCAGGAGATGCATTTCCGGCCGCCTCAGAATCCTCCTCCGGGGCCGCCGCGTCCGCCGCCCGGCATTCCGCCGCCAGGGCTGCCGCCCATACCGCCGCCCGGCATCGGGAACGAAATGTCGTCCTCCGGCTGTTCACCGGCTGATGCGGAGCCGGTCATGGGGTTCGTATAATAGACCGCCGTATTTTCCTCCAGTCCCTCGCCGGACACTTCCACATAATAGTCCCCCTGCATACCGACCGTCACCGGGATCTCCGCCCGCTCTCCGTTTCGGTCGATCGTGACGGCTGCATTTCCTTCCTCATCGGTCGTCACGCAGTCGTACGGCACGGTCAGGACATCATAGGCCGCATCGAGCACGATGCTGGCCTTCGCCGTCATGCCGATCCGCAGGTCCGTATTGGTCTCGTCCAGCGCGATCTCGACCGCATAGGAGGAACTTCCCAAGTCCGAGCCAGTCACCACAGGCGACACGAAAGAGACCGTCGCCGGAAGCTCTTCCTCCCCCAGCGCTTCCACGATGACCGCCGCCGGCATCTCTTTGGCGATGCTGTTGACGTCATACTCATCCACACTGGCCGACACGACGAAACGTTCCTGATCGGCCACGCTGAACAGAATGTTTCCCTCTCCCTGATACGTATCGCCTGCCGACGCATGCATGGCGGTGATCACGCCGGAGATCGGCGCCGTCACCGTGCAGCTCTCGATCTGTTCCTGATAATTTTCAATCGTCTGCTGGCTGCTGTCGTTGGAATAAGAATGCTCCATCTGCGCCTGTTCCAGAGAATCCGCCGCACTGGCGATGCTGCGGTCATTTTTTCTGGCGGCGTCCGCCAGATTTTCCGAGGCCTGCTCGTAAGCTTCCAGCGCCTTTTCCTCCGCTTCCGTCGCCGCATTGTACGCCTGATGCCTGGACGTATATTCCGACTGCGCCGCCGAGACCGCCCGCTGCGCCGCCGCCAGCGCATCTTTATATTCCTGCGCATCCGCCCCTCCTTCGTACGAATCGGGCCGGACGGCCGCCAGCGTCTCCTTCGCGTCCGCCAGCTCTTTCTCCTGTTCCTTGAGCAGATCGGCGGCCTCGCTCACATCCCCCTCCGCGTCCTGCAGCGCCTCTTTGGCATCCGCCTCGTCTCTGACCGCCTTCGCGTAATCGTCGGTGCCGTCTTCCACCGCCTCCTTGTAGCTTCTGGACGCATTCTCGATGGACTTATTTTCCTTATACGCGCTCAGCGCTTGGCTGTTCTGCGCCTGCGCCAGATTCCGTTCCAGATCCGAGGAATCGAGAACGACGATCACGTCTCCGGCGTTTACATAATCCCCTTCTTCGTAATTGACCTGAAGCACCTTCACATCTTTGGCGCCGGCCGAGACGTCCCGGGCGTCCGCGCTGGCGATCGTCCCGGTGACGCTGATCGATTCGATCAGGTTCTGACGGACCGCCGGCGTCGTCTCGACCGTGTTCATGGCTTCCCGCGCCGCCTGCGCACGCCTGCGCACACGCATGGAACGGTATCCGGCAAGCGCCGCCGCCAGCACGATGACCGCGGCCGCCGCCCACAGCCATCTGTTCTTTCTCTTCCATCCTGTCTTCATATTCTGTCTCCTTCTAAAGAACCGCTCTGAATACGATGGTCTTTTCATCGCTGTATTCCGCCGTTATCTTTCCGCCGTGCGCCTCCGCAATCGCTCTGGCCATGGACAGGCCGATCCCCGTACCGCCGGCAGCGGAAGAACGGGATTCATCCGGGCGGTAAAAGCGGTCAAACAGGCGGTCCAGATCCGGAAGCGGCAGCGGCCCGCATGTGTTGGACACTTCCAGAACAATCCGGTTGTGCCGGCGGCAGACCTCCAGCGAGATGAAGCCCCCCTCCGCCGAATAACGGACCGCGTTGTCGAGCAGAATCGACAGCAGACGCTGGACCGCGGCGCAGTCTCCTGTAAGCCTCAGATTTTCCTCAATCCGCTGCGTCCAGCTTTTCCCGCCCGCTTCCGCCAGCGGCGCAAACGCCTCCGCCGTCTCCCAGGCCGCGTCGCTGACCGAAAATTCGGTCTTCTCGGGGAACGGCGTCTCTTCATCCAGCCTGGAAAGCGCCACGAGATCGCTTACCAGGCGCGTCATCCTCGCCGTCTGCTTCTGAATATTCCGGACCCACTCGTCCCCGTCCAGTTCCATGGCCAGAATGTCGGCGCTGGTGGAGATCGAGGTGAGCGGCGTCTTGAGCTCATGCCCGGCGTCCGTGATGAACCGCTTCTGCCGTTCGATATTTCTCAGATAGGGCCGGATCGCTCTGCCGGAAAAAAGCGCCGTCAGCGCGAAGACAACGCTCAGACTGACCAGCGCGGTGACGACCGAGATCCACAGCAGCGACCTTACAAGCCGCCGGTCGCGGAACACGTTCAGAAAGACGATCTTGAAACCGTTTTCTTCCTGCCTTACCATATACCGGTAGTCCTCCCAGTAACCCTTCTCCCGGTTCCCGGACAGGATTTTCTCCACCTTCCGCCGGATCTTCTCCTGATTGACGGAGGAAATATGCTCGTGAAAAATGTCCGTGATCTCTCCTTTTGCACTGCAGTGGACAATAAAAAAGCGCGTCGTATAGTCCGCCTCCGGACCGTCCGCCCAGGGCATATCGGAGATCATCGGCGCTTTCCCGGGCGGGCGGGAGCCCCTCATCCGCTCGTACTCCATGATTCCGGCCAGCATCTCGTCCTGTCTTCCCGCCGTCATCGTGTAATTGAGCGCGTTGATTCCCACGACCAGCATCAGCATCACAATCGCGAAAGCCGCCGTCGCCGACAGGATAAAACGGTCCCTTAATTTTTTCAGCATTTTTGTTCCTCCAGCGAATACCCGGCCCCGCGGACGGTCCGAATCTCGATATTGCCGCCGAGCTGTTTTAATTTCCTGCGCAGGAAGCCGATATAGGTCCACACCGCATCCACGCCCGTCTCCGAATCCTGTCCCCAGATCCGGTCCATAATACGTTCTGTGGAAAATACCAGATGCGGATGCCGGAAGAACAGTTCCATCAGTTGGTATTCTTTATTGTTGAGCCGCACGGAAACGGTATCTCTCGACAGTTCATAGCGGCTGCAGTCGAGGCGTACATTGCCGAAAGAGAGAACAGGGTTTACATAATTTTCATTTCTGCGCACGAGCGCCCGGACTCTGGCGATAAATTCCCGGGTGGAAAACGGCTTGGGAAGATAATCGTCCGCTCCGGCTTCCAGCCCTTCCACCCGGTCTTCGATCTCCGCTTTCGCCGTCAGCATCATCACCGGAACGCCGGAGCCTTCCCCGCGGATGCTCCTCAATACTTCCAGCCCGTTTAACCTGGGCATCATGATATCCAGAACGACCGTGTCATATTCCGTCGTATGAAAATAGTCCAGGGCGTCCTCGCCGTTATGTACGATGTCCACCGAAAATTTATGTTTCTCCAGCAGAAATTTCAATCCTCTGGCAAGTTCGACTTCATCCTCCGCAACCAGAATGCGCATCATCACCTCTCCCTTCCTCAGCGGTTTCGTCCATTATAATACAAAGCGTCAAAAAATGCCCGCAAAATCATGCAGTCACACGCTCCTGTCCACGCGCGCCGCCGACGGATACGTCCGCCCTCCGACCGACCATGCCAGCGCCGGATCATCCTCAACGGCCCGGTAGACGCCTTTGCCGTATTTCTGACGGAGCTGCGCAAGCGCCTGATCTCCTTCCTCAAATTCGATCCGGTCCATATCCAGGGCCTCCTCTGCGCCGCCCTCCTGCGGACCCGTGTGTCCGCCGTCCGTCTCCTCCGGCGAAAGAGCCGCTCTCTTTTCATACTGCACGCTCTGCGTCCAGGCGCCCGTATGCATGATGTTGTCAATTTCCATAAAAACCTCCCCTGGGACCGTCCGCCGTGCAAAATACAGGCAGCCGTTCCGACAGCCGTTGAACAGTTATGAGCATACGATCATTATAGGGAAGCTGCCTGAAATGTACCTGAAAGAAACTGTGTAAGATTTGTGAAATGTGTATGACATGAGAATGGAAAATGGATGACCCTGAAATGATTCCGATTATACCTACGCCGGTTTCCAGCCCGACGCGGGCAAATCTTCCTGGAAGACCCATTGAAGGGCGCCGGTCCTTAGGCGCGGTCTTTTGCGCCTTAGTACCGCTGCGTCCCTTCATTAAGCGCAAGCGGGGTCTGAAAGGATGATCTGCCCGCGTCGGGCGTCCGGGTGGCTCAGGTAGGAAAGAGAACGGGAACTTTTTCTTTTATCTGCTGCTGATCAGGCGCTCAATCTGACCGGCGGCCTTCAGATGGCAGAACATGCCGTCCAGATCGAGGATCGCGCCGTAATTCTCCTGAATATACGCGCCGTCCACGCCTTCTTCTATCAGAGTTTTCCCGTCCCCGCCTGCGAGATAGAGATCTCCTCCCTCCCGGAACAGCACGCCTCTCCCGCAGTAACCGTACATCTGGTCAAGGCCGGCGGAGAGATTTGTGCGCTCCTGATCTTTGACGCTGTAAAGGTCCGCGTCCTCCGTGACGAACCAGATTTTCTGCAGATCCGGACTGGCCGCAAACTGACGGACGGTCAGCTTTTCCTCCAGACAGACTTTGTCCTCTCCGCTCTGAATCTCCCGGACGCGGTACAGCCTGCCGTCCGCCAGCCCCAGAAGCGAACGCCCGTCCCCGGAGATCTGGAACTGGTCCGCATGGTTGAAGATCGTCTCCGCGCACTCCCCGTTCCAGTCCAGATAGTAGACTCTGTAGCCGGCGTTTTCGGTATCCTCTGTGGCAAACGCCATGTTTTTCAGCGTCTTTCTGCCCAGAATCAGCCCGTGTCCCCGCTGATATGCCGTGCCCGTCATAAAACAATCCGCCAAAACGTTTCCTTTGACGCCGGTCAGGCGCACGGGGGATTCCCGCTCCGCGGCATAATACCAGGTGCTCTTCCCGATCGTATAGAGCATCTCTGTCCGCGATTCGTTGAGGAGAAAGCTCACGTTTCCCCCGGTCTCCGTCAATAGCCGTTCCCTGCCGTCCTGCCGGCAGCACAGCCGGCCGTCGTCTCTCTGACAGAAAATCGTCCCGCCTCCGTCGGATATTCCGAAAATTTTTGATATATTTTTAACAATCTTCTCTCCGGAACCGTCCGGCCGCCGGAGATACAGCGCGCCGTCTTCGGCCTCCTCCACCCAGGCAACGGTCTTTCCGTCCGGCGACACGGAAAAATCCCCGCACGCCGTGACGGCGATGCGTTCCCCGGAGGCCTCTCCCAGAGCCCGGACGCCGAGTTCCTCCCGGCCGTCCGCTCCCGCTCTGACATAGACGGCGGTATCTCCATAAAAAGAAATCTGCGCATCCTTCACGCCGTCGTCAATAAAAACCGGTCCGTCCGCTTCCATATAATACAGCTCCCGGTCCCGGTCGATATAGGCGAGAACGCTCTTGTCCGCGCTGCAGAGCACTTTCTGCGGAACGTCAACGGTACAGACAATGCCCTGCGCGCCGCAGACGGCCATCTCCCTCTGATTTTGTACGGTAAAATATGCGGCGTCCATTCTTCGGAACGTATGTTCGGAGGCGCCCGGCACTTTTTGATCCCCGGCGAACAGGATCACAAGCGCGATCACGCTGACCAGAAAATTGCCGAGCCTTCGCCCCTGCCGGTGCGCTTTCTGCCTTTTCTTTTCCTTCTCCTGCTCCTCCGGCAGCGATTTTTCCGCCGGTACGACTCCCGTCTCCTGCCTGGCGCCGCAAGCCGGACAGTACCTGACACTGCCGGAGACTTCCCCTCCGCATTGACTGCAATACATTTTCTCCGCCTTCCCCCGCCGTCTGTCCGGTCACGATCTCCGAAAACGGCATACGGATCCCCTGTCTCAGTATCATACATATGTGGGGATATCCGGGAAAAGACCTGATTCTTTCACTCTCCGTCCTGCGGAAAGCATACGTACGCTCCGTCCACCACCGCATAATACAGACTGTCTTTTTCCTCGATCACCGCCTGTCCGCTGGTGGCCTCGGTGACGGCTTTCGTAATCTCCGGCGCCTGGGATACGGGCACCAGAACCGCAAAACGCACTTTCTCCGTATACTCCGCATCCAGGATGGGAATCTGCTTCTGTCCGAACAGATATTGAAGCTTCCCGATTCCGTTGTAATCCGTTTCGACGGAAAGCCGGGTCCCCCGGCATTTGGTGATGATGCGGCTGTTCTTCAGCCCTTCCTGAACCGCCGCGGAATATGCCCGCACCAGCCCACCGGTCCCGAGGAGCGTACCGCCGAAATAGCGCGTCACGACGACGGCCGTATTCGTAAGGCCCGCGCCGGTCAGCACTTCCAGCATCGGTTTCCCCGCCGTCTGAGACGGTTCCCCGTCGTCGCTGCAGCGCATGATCTCCTGCCGCTCCCCCAGTACATAGGCGGAGCAGTTGTGTCTGGCATCCCAGTACTTCTTCTTCATCTCCTCGATAAACGCAAGCGCTTCCTCTTCGGTCTCCACCGGCCGGACCGTGGCGATAAAACGGGATTTTTTCTCCACAATCTCTCCGCTGCCGCCTTCATAGACGGTCTGATACTGTTCTGTCATGTTCCTCTTCTCCTGTTCCGTTTTTTCACACTCACGCCGCCCGCATCGGACTGAAAACCGGCGCGGGCGTGGAGACTGCCCTTGTTCCTTCCAACCGGTTCCATCCCCCGCAGCTCCTGCAGAAAGCGGGACGGCGCCAGCTCATGGCTGCCCTGCTTCTTCGCGTGGCAGATGGTCAGCTCTTTCTTCGCCCGGGTCATGGCCACATAGAACATCCGCCGCTCCTCCTCCAGATCCGCGTCGAGAACCGCTTTTTTGTACGGCGTAATTCCTTCCGCCGCATCCAGTATAAACACCTGTTCATATTCCAGCCCCTTGCTGCTGTGCATGGTGGTGAGCTGTACGCCGTCCTTCACCTCCTGCTGACGGCGGCGCATCTGCTCCATCTCTTCCCGGTAGCGGTCCACATACTCGAACCATTCCTCATACGTCCGGCACGCTCTGGCGCTCTCCTCCAGCTCTGCCACCAGATCGAACAGTTCTTCGTCCTTCATGCGCCGAAACTGCGCGTATTCCCGCAGATAATCGTCGTATCCGATCACATGGCGGATATAGCTGACCGCCGCGAAAGGCCCCATCCGGGCAAGCATCTTCAGATCGTACTGAAGCTTCTCGATCCGGTCGCACACATACCCCTTGTCCTGATAGTACGTCAGCATATGCTCCCAGGAAATGGTCTCGTCGTCCAGACATTCCCGGTTCAGATAACGTTTGGGCCGGTTCAGAACCGGCAGCAGATCCTTCCTCTGCCGGGAGCCCATGGCCAGGCGGATATAGCAGAACATATTTTTCGCAATCCAGTGCTCGAAGAGATTGGGCATCTGGTCCCGCACCCGGAAGGGGATATTAAATTCCATCAGCTTCTGCAGCAGAATCCTCGGCTGTGTGTTGGTCCGGTAGATCACCGCCGTATCCGACCAGGCCTTCCCCTGCTCCCGGTACCGCTGAAGCTCTCTCAGTATATAGACGCACTCCTGCTGCTGGTCGGGAAATTCCAGTACCCGGACCGGGCTCCCCGCTCCGCCCCTGGCCCTGATGTCCTTGGCAAAACGCATCTGATTGCAGCGGATCACCCGGCCCGCCGCCTCCACAATCTCTTCCGTGGAGCGGAAATTGTCGTTTAAGATCACCTGCCCCGCCGACGGATAATCGTTCTGAAAATTCAGCATGATCTCCGGCTTCGCTCCCCGGAAGCGGTAGATGGACTGATCGTCGTCGCCGACAATGAAAAGATTGTCCTCCGGCGCCGCCAGAAGCTTCAGGATATCATACTGCAGCCGGTTGATGTCCTGAAACTCATCCACCAGGATATAGCGGAATTTCTGCTGCCAGGCCGCCAGAATATCCGGCCGTTTTGTCAAAAGCTCCCAGGTGTACAGCAGCATATCGTCAAAATCGATCAGCCTCGCCCGCCGCTTCTTCTCCTCGTATTCCGTATAGACCGCGCGGAAAATTTCCTCGGAGCAATTCCGGGAAAAATAATGCTCCAGAGAAATGCGCTCATTTTTCACAAGACTGATCTCCGCCGAGACCGCCGACAGAAATTCGCTCTCATCGTCCACCTCCAGGCGGAGACGGTCCACCGTCTCTTTCAGATACTGATAGCGGACCTCTTCCCGCAGAATATTGCCAGCCGTAAACCCGTAGGCAAGCTTGAGGATACTGAAAAAGACCGCATGAAACGTCCCGAAAGAGACGTTCGTATGATCTTCCTTCATCAGGCGCAGAAAGCGTTCCTTCATCTCCGAGGCCGCCGCTTTGGTAAAGGTAATGACCAGGATCGAAGCCGCCGGAATCCCGTACTCCTGCACCATATACTGCACTCTTCTTGTGACAACGGTAGTTTTGCCCGAACCCGGGCCTGCGAGGACCATCAGCGGTCCGTCCTGATGACGGACCGCCATGCTCTGTGATTTTGTAAAAGAACTCATAATAGATCAGCTTAATTTCTCGATTGCCTTTTGAATGCGGGCGATGGATTCCTCTTTTCCCAGAATCTCCAGAATCTCCGTCGCGCCGCACGGTGTCATCTGCTTCCCGGACGCCGCCGTACGGATGGGCCACATGACGTATCCGTTCTTGTATCCCTTCTCCGCCACGTAGGCGCTCAGCATCGCGTAGAGCGCGTCGTTGCTGTAGTCCTCCTGCGCCTCCAGAAGCGGAAGCACCTCCTGCAACACCGCAAGACTGCTCTGCGCGTTCGTCTTCATTTTCTTATGGGTATACATGGACACGTCGTATTCCGGCACCGCCTCAAAGAAGTCGATCTGTTCCCGAATGTCCGGAAACACCTCGATCCGCGTCTTCACCATCTGCGCGATTTTGCGGAAATCATAGTCCCTGCTGACGACTTCCTTCATAATCGGAAGCGCCTTCTCATAAAACGCCTCAAAATCCATGGCCTTGATATATTCGCCGTTCATCCATTTCAATTTGCCGTAATCGAAGACGGCCGGGGATTTGCTCATGTGGCGGTAGTCAAATTTCTCCACCAGTTCCGCGAGCGAAGCGATCTCCTGATTGTCCTCCGGCGACCAGCCGAGCAGCGCCACGAAGTTGACCACCGCCTCGGTCAGAAAGCCCTGTTCGATCAGATCTTCATAGGAAGAATGCCCGCACCGCTTGCTCAGCTTCTTGTGCGTCTCGTCCGTGATCAGCGGGCAGTGCACATACACCGGCACTTCCCAGCCGAACGCCTCATAGAGACGGTTGTATTTCGGCGACGAGGACAGATACTCGTTCCCGCGCACCACATGCGTGATGCCCATGAGATGATCGTCCACCACATTGGCAAAATTGTAGGTCGGATATCCGTCGGATTTGATCAGGATCATGTCGTCCAGCTCCGCGTTGTCTACCGTGATATCTCCGTAAATTTCGTCATGGAACGTGGTCGTTCCGGTCTGCGGATTGTTCTGGCGGATGACGTACGGCACGCCCGCCGCCAGCTTCGCCTCCACTTCCTCTCTGGAAAGCTGCAGACAGTGCTTGTCGTAGATGCTGATCTCCTTGCCGGCTACCTCCTGTTTTAAGCTCTCCAGCCGCTCCCTGTCGCAGAAACAGTAGTAGGCCTCGCCCTTTTCAATCAGCTTCTTCGCGTATTCCAGATAGATGCCGGACGCCTGCCGCTCGCTCTGCACATACGGTCCCACGCCACCGTCCTTGTCCGGCCCTTCGTCGTGAATCAGGCCGGTCTTCGCAAGCGTGCGGTAGATAATATCCACCGCTCCCTCCACCAGCCGCTCCTGATCCGTATCCTCGATGCGCAGCAGGAAATCCCCGCCCTCATGTTTTGCGATCAGATATGCATACAGCGCCGTCCTCAAATTTCCCACATGCATCCGTCCGGTGGGACTGGGCGCGAATCTTGTACGTACCTTTGACATAACTCTCTCTCCTCATCTATCGATCTTATGACGATTATATATGATTCGCTGTTTTTTTACAAGCATACTTTTGCCGGCCTGTGAATAACTATAAATAACGCAAAGGACTCTACGCATCGCTTTTTGGCAACCCGCGGAGTCCTTTCGTGTTTCTCTAATACAACCTGGATCTCTCAATTCTACAGGTATGTTTTTTCGATCTGCTGCTGTAGCTGATGCCTACAAGCAATACCTCACCCTGATAGCGGAATTTTTTCAGAACGCTCATATAATCCTTGTCTTTCATCTGCAGCACCGCCTCTTGCGCACTCTTATCCCATTTTAATTCAATCAGCAGGGCAGGCTTTTCAGAAGCAGGTTTCGGCAGCATCAAAATATCCGAATACCCCTTGCCTCCTGCCAGTTCCTCAAATCTGGTATAATGATCCACACAGCTCAAATACGCCATGACCACCACGGAGCGAAGCGCCTGCTCATTATTGTAGTATTGCGGAGCCGTATCCATATCGTGCACTTCCTCCAGAATATCCGCCACCGTACCGCCGTCCATCCTAAGCGTGGCGTCGAGCAATTGTTCCGAGCGCAAAATAACATTGACAAGCTCCCGTCTGTTACCGTTTTTTACGGCGCGGATAAATTCTTCCCGAATTTCTTCGTTCGGAATAAACACCTCTTTCGACGTACTGTCATAAGCCAGATACCCCAGATGGACAAGAAGCGTAAACACGTCGTCCCTGCTCTCCAACGATGTCAGATCATTCTGAAAAGTACCGGTATCGATCCGGCATCTCTGACCGCCGAGCATGGCGATCATGGCATCCCGAAGCCCGTCATAATTCAGATCAATATAAACTTTCAGCGATTCATAGGTCTCGGTCTGTGTCCAGTAATTGCTGAATCTCCGGTTCACGACGGCCTCCATGATCGATTTCGGATTATAAATATGTCCGATCCTGCCGAAACGGTAGCCGTCATACCATCTGCGTGCTTCCTCAAAATCAAGGCCATACTCTATGCACAAGTCTTCCACCTCTTTTTCCGTAAAGCCTGCAAATTCCGCCAGACCGCCTGGTTCCAGCATTGTAAACTCACAGAAATCCGTCAGCGCGGACTGTGTACCGTATTTCTTGATGGGAAGGATTCCCGCCATGTAAGCGCCGCTGATAATCCGGGAAGTCTGGTTATTTTTGAACAGACTGCGCAGGAACTGTATATAGGCATACTGCACTTCCCCATTGTCTTTCGCTTCGCGAAACAATGCGTCCCATTCATCTATAATGATGAAAAATTTTTTGCCTGTTCCCGCATGGATCTGCAAAAGCGCCTTGAACAAGGACCTTACATTTTCTTTGATAAGGCCTGGAAAAGCTTCCCGCAATTCCTCGATCAATTCCTTCTGTATATCATTTACCGTCTCTTTGATATTCTCTGCTGTGGCGATAAAAGAAGTGATATCCAGAAACAGTACATCATATCTGTTCAGATATGCCGCAAATTCTTTTTTGTCCTTTTTCGCTATCTTCAGGTTCTCGAATAAGGCTCGGGAATCTGCCCCTCTGGAATAATATGCGGAAAGCATTTGAGCCGAAAACGACTTTCCAAAACGCCTCGGACGGCTAAAGCAGGTCAGCATTCGGTCGCTTTCCAGCACACTGTTGGTATATGCGATCAGTTCGGATTTGTCTACATACATGCCTCTTTTTAAAATTGCCCGAAATCCGTCCGCTGACGGGTTCAGATAAAATCCCACTTTCCCGCACACCTCCTTTTCCATGCGCCAATTATAACACGGAATACCCGAAAAAGATAGAAAAAATGTCTGCGGAAAAAGACAAAAAAAGATACCCGTTATTCCAGTATCACCTCCACGATCCTGACCGCCGTCGCATGGAATACGTCTCCTTCATAGCTTCCCCACATTTCCGCCGTAAGATCTTTTTTAAGGTCCGCCGCCGTTCCCTCCTCCTCTTCATGATCCGCGCCGCCGTTCCAGAGCTTCTGTTTTTGAAATACCGTATTTTCATCATAGACGACGGTGATCTTCTCTGCATCCTCTGTTTCCATCACCGCCAGTTCGGTGCCGTCGTCCAGTTCCTCCGTATGAATCTCCGTCACCGTAAACTGCTGATCTCCGATCTCGTAAATCTCACCATGGAGATCTCCCTCCGTATCCGGAATATGGCGCGGGGAAGAAGGCGCATCTTCTTGATCCGTACCGGCCGCATCCGCGTTTTGCCCGCCTTCGCTGTCCATATTTTCTCCGTCCGCAGGAGCTTCCGTCTCCGGCGCAGCGGCCCCGGTATCCTCTGCCTTCTCCTTCGTCCCGGTACAACCGGTAAGTCCCAGCCCCATCACCATGACAGCGCCTGTTATGAGCAGCATTTTTTTAATGTTCTTCATGTTCTTATCCCTCCTGTTTTTTCAGTGCGTCAGGATCAGCCAAAATCAGGGCCCGTTCTCTGGCCTTTTCCGCGCACAGAGCGCTTCCCGGCTCTTCCTTAAATATCATAGCAGGTCATCCTCTAAGCTTTCTCTAAAATCCGTCGGTTTTTCACATTTTATTTTCCGGCCTTTTTTCGTGCCGTTTATAAACGGAAAGAACGGAGAGGACGCTGTGCCGGGAACCGGTTACTTTTCACATCCTTGCCACCCGGACGCCGGATGCGGGCAGATCATCCTTCCAGACCCCGTTTGCACTTAATGAAGGGACGCAGCGGTACTAAGGCGCGAAAAAAACCGCGCCTAAGGACCGGCGCCCTTCAATGGGTCTTTCAGGATGATCTGCCCGCATCCGTCTGAAAACCGGCGTGGATCTGAACAGTAACGAGAACTGCGCAAACTGTGGAAACGCAGGGGATAAAAACTTTACACGCCCAATCAAATCCACTATAATATAGGCGTCATAAATTCTGAGCGAGGTACCCAACCATGGAAAAACTGATCGTACTCGGCACCGGGAATGCCCAGGCCGTCCACTGCTACAATACCTGCTTCGCCATGAAAAAGGGCGGAGAATATTTTCTGACCGACGCCGGCGGCGGCAACGGGATCCTGCTGGCACTGGAAAAACAGCGGATTCCGCTGGAGCAGATTCACCATATCTTCGTCACCCACGCCCACAACGACCACATCCTCGGCATGGTGTGGATGATCCGGATGATCGCCGCCGGCATGAACAAAGGAAGCTATGCGGGCAACCTGCATATTTACTGTCACCGGGAGCTGGTGGAAACGATCAAAACCCTCTGCCTGCTGACCGTAGGCCGGAAATTCACCGACCATTTTGATGAACGCATTCTCTTCCATATCGTGGAAAACGGCGAAACGAGAGAGATTCTGGGCGACCGGTTCACCTTCTTTGACATCGGCTCCACGAAGGAAAAACAGTTCGGTTACCGGATCCGCATGGAACAGGGCGTACAGCTTGCCTTCCCGGGCGACGAACCTTATCACGAAGACCTGTTCCCCTTTGTATCCGGCGCTCACTGGCTGCTCCACGAGGCGTTCTGCCTGTACAGCCGGCGCGACCGGTTCAAGCCCTACGAAAAACACCACAGCACGGTCGCGGACGCCTGCCGGCTGGCGGAGGAACTGCGGATTCCCAATCTGGTGCTCTGGCATACGGAGGACAAAGATCTGGCTCAGCGCAGAGAAACCTATACCGCGGAAGGCCGTATGCACTATCACGGAAATCTGTATGTGCCGGACGACGGCGAGATCCTGTCCTTCTGACCGCTTTGCCGCGCTCCCCGGATGCTAAAGGAGCGGCGCAGCCGTCCAGGCAGGTCTGCGCCTTCACCGCGCTGACCGTACGAACCTGTTGCGGCTGCAAACGTCCGGCCCTTCGCCGCAGGCAATCCGAAATGGCCGGATGCAGTAACCATTCAGGGATAACCGGAACGTTTACGAGCGGGGCGTGATTTCCAGAAGCCCGTGATTCTCCACCCGATACACCCGGTCGCAGCCTTTCAGCGTACCGGTCCTGTGGGCGATCATCAACAGCGTGCACCGGCCCCGCAGATGCTCCACCGCCCTCATCACTGCTTCCTCCGTCTCCGTATCCAGGGCGGAGGTCGCCTCATCCATCACCAGAATCTCCGGTTCCCGATAGAGCGCCCGGGCGATGCCGAGCCTCTGTCTCTGTCCGCCGGACAGGCGGACGCCCGCTTCTCCGATTCTGGCGTCCAGCCCCCCTTTCAGGCTGCGGACAAAATCCGAGAGCTGCGCTTTCTCAAGCGCCTCCCATACCTTCTCCTCTTCAATCTGAGAATCCGGAACGCCAAACGCGATGTTCCGGCGGATGCTGTCGTCCGTCAGATAGATTGTCTGCGGAATATACCCCAGCCTGCGTCCCCAGCTCTCCCGATAATCACGGATGTCCTGATCCCCATAGTAGATACCGCCGCTGTCCGGGCTGAGCAGGCCGAGCAGCAGATCGATCAGCGTCGTCTTGCCCGCCCCGGAGCTGCCCACGAAGCCGACCGAACTGCCGAGCGGAATCTCCGCATTCACATGAGAGAGAATGTCCTCTCCACTCCCCGGATACCCAAAAGACACATCCCTGAGGCAGATCCGGTCCGCAGGCCGCAGTTCTCCGGATATTTCTCCGGAAATCCTTCTGCTCCGCCCCGGACCGGCGTTCTCAATGTCCTCGTAGATCCGATTGACGGAGGGCGACAGAAAGAGAATGCCGTGGAATAGCCGGTTCACCTGATTGACCGAGGGAAGCAGCCGAAAAGCCGCCACCGCGAAGACGGACAACTGCGGCACCAGCGAACCCATCTGTGCCCCCAGCAAAAGCCGCGCGAGCACCACGCCCAGAATCCCGCACACACAGACGGTTTCCAGCAGATATTTCGGCAGATACTGGAAAAACTGACTTTTCTTCAGGCTCGAGACATACCGTCTGCCGTTCTCCTCATAAGCGCGGACAAAATACCCCTCCCGGGCCGTCAGCTTGATCTCCTTGATTCCGCCCATCGCCTGACGGACCGCCTGAATCATCCGGCCGTTGTAGATCTGATTCTCCCTTCCGTACGCCTGCGTCCGTCCGCGCAGGAACCAGAAAGTCAGCAGCGAACACAGACTCAGAAGCACCGTCACCACCAGCGTAATCAGAGGATCCTTCCAGAGCAGGAAGGCGACAATCATGGCGATGATCAGGAGGTCCGAAACCAGCTCCATCACATACAGAAGCAGATCGTACAGCTTGTTGACTTCAAAAATGACGCTCTCCAGCACCTCGGAAGAATTTGTTTCCAGATGAAAAGAATACGGCTTTTTCATATAACTCCTCATCAGCCTTCCCGCCAGCCTCAGCCGATTGTTAAAAATAAAACGAAGTTCCGCCGCTTTCAAAAGCAGCAGATAGCCGTTTTTCAGAATGTACACCGCTGCCAGAAGCAGTCCCGTCACAAACAGACGCTCCCGTGCTGACCATCCGGGAAACCACCTGCTCCATAATATGGACAGCACGACGCCCTCTCCCTCCGGCTCCATCACCATCTGCACAAAGGGCAGTACCAGCGAGACGCCCAGAAATTCCAGAACGGATCCCGCAAACAAAAGTACAAAAAGAATCAGAAACTTTACCTTCTGCCCTGCCGTAAAGATCACGCTCAGTTTCCGAATCACGGCTGCTTCCTCCTCTTATACTGCTCCAGAAGCGCATTGTACATGTGCGCCCGGCAGCGGTTGAACAGCTCCAATCCGGCGCAGCAGAACATCCCCGCCGGAAGAATCAGCAGAAAATGCGCCGCGTCCGCCCCGGCCTGACAGCGGCGGGCGCCGAACAGTTCCGGAAAACGCAGGCATCCATAACCCCAGATTCCGGCTGCGCACAGATACAAAAGCAGCCGGACCGCGTACGGCGCACCGTCGAGAAAACCGCTTCCGAGCAGCAGCCGCTGCGCGCAGATGCTTCCCAGCGAAAAGAAAAAGATTCCCCACAGCATACCGGCGTGCAGCGGCAGAAACTGCGGAAAAACCATATGCCCCGTCAGATACAGAAGCGTCAGCGCCGTGAACAGATACGAAGTATAGACCGCGACCGGTTTTAACAGACGATAGATTCTTATCATAAGCCTCATAGGTTCCTCCTGTTCAAATTCCGCGCCGGCCCTACAGACAGCCGAGCTTTTCCTTGATCTGTCTGGCATACTGGCGGGACACGGTCAGACGCTCCCCGTTGTTCATGGTCACCTGCATGGTCCCGCCGAACTCCGGCTTCAGCGACTGAATCTGATTAAAATTAATAATGGAAGACTTGGAGGCCCGGAAAAAATCACAGCTCTCCAGCCGCCCTTCCAGCTCATACAGGCGCAGCGGCGTCTCATAAACCTCCCGCTCCGTATACAGAAAGGTCCGTTTCTCCACCGTGTCAATATAATAGATCTGTTCCGCATCCAGCAGCCAGGTCCTGCCGTCCCGATGTCCGGTCAGCTTCCGGTCCGTGATCCGCAGCATTTCCAGAATGCGGATCACCGTCTCGTTCGTCTGCCTGCACCGTATCGTGATTTCCAGCTCCTCGGCGGAAGCATCCTCTTCGATTCGGATCTTCACTGAGCACTCCACCCCGCTTCCATCTCTTTTCTGACAGTATAGACGACTTTTCAAAGACACGCAATCCCCCCGGACGCGACCTGCCGAAAACAGGCTCTGACCTGCCGATTTCGGCGCATAAAAAACGGCGCGGCATCTTTTTTACGCAAAAGACGTCCGCGCCGGGTTTCTTTTTTATGGGTTTCTTTTCTATGGATTTTTTAACCGTTTTCTATCCGCCGGCTAAAAAGGAATCCGATTCCCTTTTTCACCGCCCGGAACACACAGTCCGCCGTCCGGCAGAGAAGATACCCCGCCGCATATCCCGTCATGTTGGTCAGAATGTCATCCGCCTCGAATTTCCCCAGCCGCGTCTGCAACTGCACCGTCTCGATCATCAGAGAGGCGCACAGCCCGGCGGGCAGCGACACCCATACTCTGCGGAACATTCCGCCCAACAGATACAGCAGGACGGCACACGGGAAAAGCAGCAGCACATTCTCGCAGATATATTTCCGGCTCATAAAATCATCCTGAAAGGTGCTGAACAGTTCAAAGTTCAGGATGCCCGCTTCACTCCTCGTTCTGGAAAGCAGTGTAATCCCCGCCGCCATATATCCGTACGCCGCCAGAAGGGACAAAACGGCGGCTCTTCGCAGCCATCCTCGCCCCCGCTCCTTTCCAAAAGCGCAGCGAAACAACAGCCCCGCTGCGGCTGTGACTACAAAAACCGCCGCCGCCAGCCGGAACGCGTCCGCGCCGTACAGCACGCCGAAATGCGCCAGGTCCTTCGCCACCTCCCGCAGCATCGCACGGACTTCCAGTGTCATGTGTGAGAGCACTTCCTTTCTGTTTGAATCACTTTATTCTCCGCAGTCTGTACAAAACTTCATTTCCATACAGTGTTGTAACAGTTGACCTGATAATATTCCTTATACCATTTTGCGAACCTGCGCAGCCCGACTTCCAGCGGCGTAGACGGACGGAAGCCGAAGTCATTCTCCAGTTCGCTCACATCCGCATACGTCTGATATACGTCCCCCGGCTGCATGGGTAAAAATTCTTTTTTGGCTTTCCAGTTAATAATCCCCTCTTCCATCAGGCACCTTTCCAGAGTTGATTGGCAATAATGTGCAATATAGGACAGAATATTCATATTTTTTTCATTGACTTTTTGTTGCATTAAATCCACAAAAAGAGGACCCTTACGGATCCCCTTACTCCTTTAACTGCCGGCCGTCACAGGCCGTATCTTTTGTATAACGATTCCCGAAACGCTTTGTCCTTTATCGCGCGTTCCAGATCTTCCAAGCGGTTTTCTGTGAGCAGACGTAAATTTAACTGACCCATGCGGGCTTCTCCTTCTGAACGGCCCTCCGACCGGCCTTCTACTCTTCCTTCCTCCCGACCTTCTGCTCTTCCTTCCTCCCGGCCCTCTTCCTTCATCGTCCGCGCAAACAGTTCTTCATCAAATTCCGTCAGCAGCATCAGCTTCACCTCCGATTTCTTTTTCAGCAGATATTCTTTCAGCACACCCTCCCGGATACAGCGGTCGATTCCCCGATCGATTGCCGCGGAGAGTTCCAGCCCTTCCGCCTGATACTCGCGGATATACTGCACCAGCGTTATGTATCCGTTCAGTGCCGGGCACTTCTGCAGCAGCTCTTTATTGTGCTCCGCATTGATGTTCAGCATATGGGCCGTCCACTCATACCCCTCGTTCATAATCTCGAATGCGTCCGACAGCTTCAGCTCCTGCCGGTCCGGCGCTTTTTCTCTTCCATTATAAAACACATAATAATCCGGCGCCGGGATTTTGATCAGTTTTTTCCCATACAGGTTCACGCCTCTTGACTTCAGTATTCCGTCAATATTATGGGCGTAATAGATCAGCCCCCGCAGAGGCATGTTATAATTGAGTGTGCTCTGGTGCTCCCACAGCTCCAGCAGGTTCTGGAACAGGATGGATACGTCATTTTTTCCATGCATATAGATCGCATCCGACAGCGTGACGATCTCCAGCCTGTCCGCATTTCTGTAATCCGTTCCGTTCAGGGCGTTATACAGGGAAAGCGCATGTTCCTTATCCGAAAAAAGATCATGAAACACCGTATCTTTGTAGTCCCGCCGTACATAGTTTCTCTTTGACATCTGTACTCTCCTTTGCTGCACATGTTCTTTTCCTTCTCTTTCGTACCTATGCTTTATGTTTTTTCTTATGTGGCGGCAGATACTGTTCTCCTTGCTCTTATTATACACTATAATTCCGCTTTTGATAATAGCTAAAATTGCCTGATCCCTTTGGAACAGATTTTTTTTATACACTTTATCTTATAATGTCGATTCCTGTACAATTGCAGAGATACCTTCGACCTTAATTCGTTTCATAATCCTGCGGACTTCCAGTATCATGTGTTATTCCCTCCCTCTAAACACCAGCGCATAATATTTTAAAACTTCCAATACCAGTCGGTTTTTCATAATAATCAGAGAAAAAAAATAAACAGCACCGGAAATCCCAATGGAAACAGACAGTCTGATCAACATAGATTCAAATATTGTTTTTGAAAACAGACAAATCACCATAATGAACATACATCCCGCCAAAACAGAAACTGAACTTTTTCTGTCATTCCAATTCGTATTTTGCTTTGAATAAAATCTGCATATAATCATAACTGCCATCTCGGCAATGACCGTTGTAATTGCAGCTCCTGTCATCCCGGCAACAGGGACAGCGATTATATTAAACAGTATATTGATTACCGCAGATAAAACAGTCGCAAAAAGAAAATATTTTTCTTTTTTTTCAACAACAAGGATTGCCTGTGAGTAAAAACAGCCAAATACGGCAAATATCAGTGCCATACAGAGGATTTTCAAAGAGATATAACCGGAACGATAAGCAGAACCGCCAATCATCAGCATAACATCTTCGCTCAAAAAAAACAGACCTGTAACACATGGAAATATAAAAACACCAATTGCATCTTGAAGTTTGTTTAACAGTCCGTGATACTCTGAAGTTCTGCCCTCTCCCAAGTAATTGGACAATCGTGGAATGACAACCATAATAACAGCATTGAGCAGCGCTTTAATAATTGTATATACTTTTGAAGCTAATGTATAAATACCTACTTCTGCATCTGATCGAAAAAGCCCCAGTATTGTAATATCGGAGCGGATATAAACCGTAACCGCAAGAGAGGAACAGAACAAATACAGAATCGGTTTCAGATGTCTTTTTATATTAAGCTTTCCTGTGATTCTGATAGGTACATATTTTTGCGTGTAAAAAAAACTGGCAAAATATCCACCGGAATTTGCAAATGTCATGATTGCTGTATATTTGATATAATCGTCCGGCTTTCGTAGAAACAAAAATAATAAAATCAATGCGGCAAACTGGAAAAAAATATAGCGAATGGAAAGATAGGAAAAATCTTCGTAGATCGAATTGAGCCAATCCCTCCCTATAACGCTTGTTACAATGTTAATGCTGAGAATATACATTAACAACGTATATCCATCAAAGACTTTAACAAAAAGGAGAAAAAATAATACAAAGCAGGATAAAACCATTGCAATAAGATTAATTGAAAAAAGTTCAGCCGAAAATATTTCCATTTCCTTCTTTTCGTTCCGGATTCTTGCTCCTTCCCGTACTGCATAGGTTGAAATTCCCAAAGATGCAAACAACATAAAATATCCGACAACCGAATCGGAAAAACTGTATTTTCCAAGGTTCTCAGCCCCTAATACCCGCGCAACAAACGGATAGGTTATTAATGGAAAGACAATATTGCAGCATTGTTTTAAAATATTAAAAAGTGCGTTGACAGATAAAGAACCCATTGCGGAGTTTCTCGATCGTAATTTCATAAACTCACCCAAACATCACCTTTCCCAGAAAAACCCTTTAAGTTCTCACCTTTGCTTTTTTATTAACAGCCGATAACGCGCTGTATGAATCAAAAGCAATACTCTGAACCAGCGTCTGTCAAACATCCACACACGAAATAATTTTTTAGGATTTTTATAGAACATGGAAAGGGATGTCTTTTGTCCTGTACTGTTTACACAACGATACAGTTGCTCAAGAAAATCCACTTTCTCATTTGAAGAAAGCGGGCACTCCAAATGACTCAAATTTTTCAACAGTAGCATTAAATAGTTGTTCCGGTAAGAAATCCACGTTTGGGGAGATAAATTCCCAAAATTCATTAAATATCTCTTTTCAGCACAGGCACCTTTTAAAATATCAGGTAAGCGGGAAGGGATGTATTTTTCAAAAGTGCTCTGTTCATACCTGTTAAAATGTATAAACAGGCAGTCCGATAGAAATGTTATATTGTTTATGTACTTCAAATATTCTAAATTAAAAATATAGTCTTCCATGCCGGCCCGTACGGATTCATCAAATCTTACCGCATGTTCCACAATGATATCGCGTCTGTAAAGACCATTCCATAATGCGCGTACAACACAATTAAAAAGGGAATATTCAGACACGGTATCTCGAACGGAAAACGTTTTATCCGGCAATACCTCCCTTCCTGAATCAATCCGTCTGCCACGATACCATACTTCGCTTTGATAAACAAACTTTATGATCGCAGCATTATTACCTTCAGCGGCAGTCACGGTTTTTCTTATATATCCGTTTTTATAGCAGTCATCATGATCACAAAAAGCAATATATTTGCCTTCTGCAGCAGCAATTGCCGTGTTTCTCGCACTGCAGATTCCGCCGTTCTTTTTATGTATGACCGTAACGCGCGAATCACTTTTGGAAAACCTGTCGCATACAGCGGCGCTTCCATCCGTCGAACCGTCATCCACCAAAATAAGCTCAAAAGGATCATAATCCTGATTTAAAATACTTTGGACCGCATTCTCTAAATAATTTACGGCATTGTACACAGGCATAATGACACTGACCAGCGGCCACATCTTTTTATCGATATTCTCTTCTTTCTCCTGAATCGTCTTCCGCTCACTCACAGTATCCTCTCTCCTGTCATTACCTTTATTGTTTTCTGATACATTTCCAACAGTCCTACGGTTGCTTTCCATCCCAGACTGCGTATTTTCTCTGTATCCAGATCCATATAGATTGTATCGGCATACCCGCTTTCGGCAATGTCAGCTTCTTTTATCTCCACTTTGATATCCCGGTTCCCGGCAACCAGATTTGCCATTTCCAGAATCGAGCAGTATGTATTTTCGTTTGCCGCATTGTAAATTTCTCCGCTTTTGCCCTTTAACAATACGGTCAGAATGGCTGTCACAGCATCCGCCGTATACAGATAACTTCGTTCCGTGTTTCCTTTTGTTTTTAATATGATATTCCGGCGTTCTATGGCGCAGCGGGCAAATTCCGCAAATACACGATTGTCTGTATACCGCACTCCGGGGCCAAAGCATTGTGTCAAACGTACAATCTGAACCGGGACACCGTATTCCGACTGATAACTGTAACATAAATTCTCACAGAGTAGCTTGCTGAACGGATAGCTGTTTCTTATATCCAGCGGATGAAATACTCCTGCATCCGTTTCCCTGACTTTACGGCCTTTCAAAGGATGACCATAAACTTCCATAGTAGAAAGATATACAAATCCTTCCGTTTTCTTTTCTCTGGCAAGCTGCAGCAGCCTGTCTGTCCCCTGAACAGCGGTTATGGACGTCTCAACCGGATGCTGTACAAAAAAGAGGCTGGAAGTCGGGTTCGCCCCATGGATGATATAATGGATCGGATATTCGACAGCCGGAAGTCGCAGTACATCCCCGACCACAAATTTTAAGGATGAAGAGCTCTTTAACTGAGGCGCAAACTGTTCTCTGGCTGCTGTAAGATTCCGTACCAGAGCGACGACTGTCAAATTCAACTGTTGTTTCATGTCCGCATACAGCAACGCGCTGATAATTGTAGAACCGATCAGTCCTGTCCCACCAGTGACAAAAAATGTTTTATTCCGCAGCAAATCCCAGGGAATGCTTTTGCAGTTATGAATTGATTCCAGGTCTTCACAAAATATTTGAGTTTCCAGCCACATGATACCATACCTCTTTAACCGAAAATCTGTGAATTTTCCCGGGCATCTTCGATCGCGCGGAATATGTAAAAATCGGAAGGTTTTGTAATCTTGATGTTTTCCTCCGAACCCTCAACTGCGAACAACGTATGCCCGTAATGTTTCATCAAACTTGCAGAATCTATAAAGTCAGATTTCTCTTCCTTTAAAGCTTTCTGATGCGCTTCAAAAATATCACCCAGAAAAAATCCCTGCGGCGCTTTGGCAAGCTGGCACAGACTCCGGTCTATAATCTGACTGATCTCTCCGTTTTTGCCTTTCATCACAATCGTTTCGACGACTGGAGAGACGGTAATTGCGGAGCCTTTCATTTTCACGCCTTCAATAATCTTTGTAATGATGTCCTCATCAACCAGCGGACGTACGCCGTCATGGATTAATATTACCGTATCATTTTCATACAGGGATTTGGCACAGGACACGCCGTAATAAATAGACTGCTGACCGGTATCCCCTCCCGGTATCACATCAACGACTTTTGTCAGTTGATATTTCGTCACCAGCTCTCTGCAATAATCAATCCACTCTCTGATACAGACGACAATCATTCCGTCAATCCATTTGTGCTTTTGGAAATGTTCCAGTGTATAGACAATGATCGGTTTGCCGTGCAGTTCCAGAAACTGCTTCGGTTTTGTTCTCGTATTCATCCGCTGTCCGGCACCGCCGGCAAATATAATTGCGATGTTCATCTGTCCGCTTCCTCTTTCCAGTATACATCCATAAAATGCCCGTTTCTCTGATTCTCCGGCGGTAATTCCATGTAGTTTCCATACATTGCCTTCAGATAATCGTCCCAGCAGGCGGGCGCATGGAACATTCTCCCGTGAAATTCCTTATCTTCATAGGGAATAAACGCTTCCTTTTTCATCCGTTCTCTCGGCCCCCGGCTCCATGCAATACCTGCTATATAATCGCAGGTATCAAAATCATATGTTTTCGCCAGCGCATCCAGAGTCTTTGCACAACGTTTCCAGCCAACAATACGGGATATCAGCAGTGCCGGTGTTTTAAAAAGCGCCCTGAAGGGTGTTGTCCCGGTTCCAAAACGGGCCACCGCTCTCCCATACATCTGTTTCCACCATTCCGCTTTTTTTAAATGAGCAGAACATTTTCTGATATCATCCGGAACGCCATCCATGGGAAAGATATCGATCCAGAGGGCTGAATCGGAATGATTATATTGGGCGGTTACGGTGGTACGGGTATCGATCATTTTCCCAAATGGATGGGAATCATTGCCAAATTCAAAGCTTATTAACCGATAGTACGTTCTGACCGGATCGTTCTTCAGCAGCCGCTGCATTTTAATATAATCCGGTCTTGGCATCAAAACGTCAATATCATCGTCCCATGGTATAAAATCATTGTGCCTGACAGCGCCCAGTAGCGTACCGCCGCAAATATAATAGCGGAGTCCGTGTTTATCGCAATAATCCGCATATGCGGATAAGATTTCAAAAATATTTTCCTTAATTTCGTACTGAGATAATTTTTTCATGCTCTACTCCAATTTTTAATTCGTATATGTTCCCGAAAAATATCTTTGACGCGATAAACAATATCCAATATAAAACCAAATTACAGGAGATGACAATTGAATCGAAGAAAACATAATCACGGTTACTGCATATGAAAACGCTCTTCCCATCTCATTATTTTTATAATTATCTCTTATTATTTTAAACAGACAAAATACAATAAACGCACCGAATATGCCATATTGATACAAAAGTGTTCCATAACCGCTTGAAATCCGTATAGAATTAAATCCATGCGGCAGTCCAAAGTCAGTCAAGAAAGCTCCTATAGACTCCGTAATATTATATATTCGGATTGTAAAACTTTTGTCAAACATTAAATTATCCCAAATGCTTTTTAAACTTCTTTCGGAAAAAAAGATATTTAAAAACATTCCTATACGTTTATCAGATAATTTTAAAGACATATAATACAACATATAAAGTATTGCCAAGGTTCCAGCCATCCCCCCTGTAATATAATAAACCACTTTTTTCAAATTAATCATTGTCATTTTTTTTATAATCAAAAACAAAAATAATATTATCAGATAAACCAACCCTGTTGTTGATTCAGCCAGAAAAATTATTTGTATAATAACATTCAACATATATATCGTTCTGTTTTTCTTGAAATCATAAACAAAGAAAAATAATACAACACATATATAGGCATAAAACGAAGGTTCGGAAGTCAGTGCTACTACTCCACGATTTGCGCTTGTTCGACCTTCAACCAGTACAATATTTAGAAAACTCTTATCAATATATTTTTGTATTATACCAACAAACAAATAAATATTTATAATCTTTTTTATGTATTTTTCATTGTATTTTAAATTAGAAAACATAAAATAAGCTACATAAGTCACTACGAGCATACTTATTATTGAAAGTATACTACGAAATGTAGCGAGATTACTGTTGTTTTTTAATTCCGTATATGGCAGCCAATCCTGGAATATGTAAATTAATACTCCTGAAATAACAGACACCGATAATATTTTTAAATATATTGTTGGAATTACTAATTTCCAGTTACGTACTACAATGAAAAAAAACAGTATAATAGAAAAGCATAATGCCCACGGCTGTGTATCAGTTCCAAATGAAATCGGAATAAATTTTACAAATGGGAAAAAACAAAAAATATACAATAATATTTCAGATAGTTGATTCATACCCTAATAATCCTTCATAACATATACCGTTTTATCTTGTAAAACATTATATAATGCATACAACGAACAATAATAATTTTCTGCTAATTGGCATTTTCCACCGTAATAATGTAAAAAAATCACGGCGAACTTCTTTTTTAAGCCTGCTTTTTATATTTTTCATCTCCGGATTTTTTCGGTCATATCCATTTATAAACATTCTAGAAAGCAAAGTAAAATTAGCACGTTTCCTTCCAATTTTTGCATATTCTATATATGCAGGGCTATCCTCTAAAGTGCGCTTAATAATTCGATCCCATACATCCAAATATTCTAAATCTCTCTCTTTAAAGCAAGTTCTTGTAACACCAAAATTATTTACAAAATAAAAATAATATATTTGATTTGTAATTACCATATTTTGAGTTCTCATAAACAAATCATAACTGGCATCAACGTCTTCATTCACGATACTCTGAAATTGAAAGTCTTTCAAAATTCTTTTATCAATTAATTTATTCCAAACACCGTTATTACTTTTCTCACCATTAATGCGATAAAAGTAATCTAACATATCTTTTTTCTCAAATATTTGTATTTTTTCCTCCGGCTGGACAATGAAAGATTCCTTGTGAGTAATCAAAAAATCACACTGAGCTATTTGAGCATCAGGATATTTTTTCAGGAGATTGTATAAAGACTGGAACATATTCTTGTCGATCCAGTCATCTGAATCTACAAATCCGATATATTTTCCGATTGCTTCCTTGAGTCCAAAGTTTCTTGCAGAACCGGCTCCCCCATTTTTCTTATGAATCACACGAATTCGTTTATCCCTTTTGCTCCATTCGTCACACATATCAGGACATCTGTCAGGTGAACCGTCATCCACCAGAATCAATTCAAAGTCTTCAAATGTTTGCGCTAGAATCGAATTAACACAGCGATCCAGATATTGTTCAACCTTATAAACCGGTACAATAATACTTATTTCAGGCATTAACGTTTCCTCCCTATTTTTATATTGGTCAAAAAAACAAATCATTTATATCCTTTTCAGAAATACATAGAGCACAATACTCGGTTTTATTGATTTTATAAATAATTTTTTCTTCAGTATGTTTTAAACAGGCAACTCAATATGACGATTCCATATTATTCTCCTGATACAGGAAACTATAATACCAACGATAATTCCCCAGTTGCCAAAAAAACAGAACATAATTTATCAATAACTCGCACAGTATATACGTGCATCAAGTAAATACACAATGACGCATTCCCGATTTTTTTAATATTTCTGGATACCATATTGCTTTCTCATTTAACAATAAAAAATCGACTATCAAAGCAGCAATAATTCCACTTCCAAAGCATGAGCGAATACTTCGCATCAAATAACCCATCATACAGCATCCTGTAAACAATATAATATAGAACAGTCAGTCTTTTTATTTCCTGTCCCATATTTGATTTCTTAAATCTGTTATAAATCACATAAAGTATAATTCCATAACAAAACTCTAAAAGATATCCGCCTGAATAGAACAAAAAGGCATGGGAACTTTATACTTATCCAGAATAGTAAATAAAACAAAAATTTCCATCATCCATTTCTGCATTATCCATCCTGCCCAATCAATTGATCTGCCACTTCAATAATTTTCTGATAAGAACGCTTTCTGTCAAATCTGTTTTCCCCAAGCTTTCGTGCATTTTCCCCCATAAACTGGCATGCATGAATATCTTCATACAGTCTTTCGATCGTTTCAGCCAGAAGTTCCGCGTTCTCCGGTTCTATGTTAACTCCAATCCGGTTTCTTTCCACGATCCCCATAAACTCCGGATTCTCCAGTGTATTGATTACTGGTTTCCCGGCCGCCAGATAATCGCCCACTTTATTGACAATACTCTGCGGAGCACCTTTGACAAAAGAGTTAATCAGTATATTCGATTTTTTCAGGTATGCAGCCATCAGAGGATATTTCGTATATCCGAGAAATTCCACATTCCGGCATCCCTGCTTCTGTGACATTTGTTCCAGTTCTTCTTTCAGCGGTCCCGTGCCGAGAATCTTGATCCTAATATTTTCATAACCTTCTTTCAGAAGAAGCCCTGCGGCCTGCACCAGAGTACGGATATCATAACTTGCTCCAATTGAACCAGCGTATGTAACCCAGAATCCATCCTTATCCTTTTCAATATCGTTTATATGGGAAGCGGCTCCTGCATCAAACACGTCCAGATCGCATCCGACGTAAACCGTTTCCCTCAGCACATTTCTATCTTGATATTTAAAAGCACGGTTTGTATATTCATCAGAAGTCCCGATTACTGCATCCGCACAGGAATATGTCCTTTCTGCGTCCCGCAGAAAAGGGGCAAATATAAATCTTTTTATAACCGGGATCTTTACAACCATCTCCATGGCTTCTGGCCACAAGTCCTCAACATCTACAATAAATGGAATATGTTTCTTTTTGCAATAAGCTCCTACTTTGGCGGAAATGTTATTAGCAGGAATGGAGCAGTAGATCAGATCATATCGATGTTTTACTATATATTTCATTACATTTTTTGCCGCCTCCCTGTTACTCAATACTCTCCGAATATCAATATTCCTCTTATATGGCGGCACATCAATAAATGTAATCTTAAAAGGATAGTTCTGGCTGAGAATCCGCTTTTTGTCTCTGGGCTCTTTCTTAAAATGTTGAAAACTGCTACCAATCAAGTCCACATCGTATCCCTCTTCTGACAACATCCTGGCAATGTAATAGAATCTGGAAGGCCCTGCTTCACAAGGAAGCCACGCATATCCCAGTGATACGATCCCTATCTTTTTGTTTCTCATTTATTATCCCGCCTTTTCCCATTTTTCCGCAAAAAAAGAAGCCCTTCGGCTCCTTTTCCTCTATATCCGGTTTCTGTATAGATTTTCATTGCAGATCCCACTCCTCAATCACACAGGAGTGCTCCTTACTCCCTTTATCATAACTGATCCCCACCAGCAGTACGTTTCGTTGTAATACGCCAGCGCGATCACGCAGCTCAGAGAGTTTTTATCATTGTATTTCAACACAGAAGTATTGGCCATGTGTACCTCTTCGATTCCCCTGGCTACCGTATCCGCATCCCTGCTCCAGGTTGCCGCAAGCAGTGCCTGCGAGTCCCGGATCGCTTTGATAACCGGAGTCCAGTCCGTATTTTGAATCACGTCCGAAAACGCAGAACGCACTTCCTCATTCGGTATATACACTTCTTTCCTTCGTTCATCGTATCCCAGATATCCGAGATGGATCAGCACTGTCAGAACGTCGTCCCTGCATCTGAAGCTGGTCAGATCGTTTTCAAACATTCCCCCTGTTTACATAAAGCCCCGTACCGTCCCGCCTCCTGCATCTTTACTGCAATTATACTATCGGCAGGGAGATTTATCAATTAGATTATCCGGCCGGTCTTTCGACACTATCTCCAGCCCCACCTGCGTTTCCACGATCCGTCCCATCATCTCAACTTCCAGATATGCGATCCGCTTATGCCGGTCAATCCGCCGGATACAGCCTTCCAGCCCTTTCAGCGGGCCGTCTGTGATGACCGTCCTTCCACCGGTGATGATTCCCCGCGACAATTCCACCAACTCCGTATCGCTGCCAAGCTTCCGGATCAGCGCGATCTCTTCTTCCGTCAGCGGGACGATCTCCCGCCCGGTACCGATCAGCTTCGTCAGGCCGATCACATGTTTCAGATCCCGATACAGCGCCTCCAGATTGTCGCTGACAAGAAATACATAGCCAGGGAAGAGGAGCCTCTGTTCCCTGTGCCATGCCCCCCGGTATCTGCGCATCCTCTCATAATACGGAACATAACAGCATTCCATGATGTCAGGCGATACGGTACGTTTGCACTGCTGCTGAATCGTTTCTTCCGTTCCTGTGCGGACCTGCATCACATACCACATGCTTCTCACCTCCCGTTTTTTCTTTGTGCGAAGCATACCTATGGGGCTGCCACGGACGGCAATCACGGCATTTTACAGCATGCGCTTACTTTTGGAGGATGTAAGGCTGGTTTGATATGCCGGCCAAACACCGGATACGCCGAGCCCTGTAAGCCCCATAGGTATGCTTCGCCACTCCGTCCTCCGGGCGGATTGGCAGACTCTTTATCAGATCCTGTTTCCTTGAATGCGGCAGGGCGACAATTCAATTCCGCAGGAATTTGTTATTTTGCAATCTGTTCCAGGACTTTCCGGTCCTGCACGGCGGCTTCTACCGAAACCGTTTTCCGCTGCTTCGACTTCTGGTTGATCTTTCTGACTTTTTCTTCCGCGAACCCTTCCGTGCTCTCCGGCTGGAAGACGGTCCGGAAGGTAAGCATAATCAGCTTCAAATCCAGTAAAAACGACTGATTTTCTATGTACATCAGATCCAGCCGCAGCTTATCGTATGCCGACGTATTGTATTTTCCGAAGATCTGCGCGTAGCCGGTCAGTCCGCCTTTTACACGCATCCGATAGGCAAACTCCGGAACATCCTTCATGTACTGTTCCACATGCTCCACCCGCTCCGGCCTCGGACCGACGAAGCTCATCTCACCCCTCAGGATGTTGATCAACTGCGGGAGCTCATCGATCCTCGTAGCCCGAATCAGTCTGCCGACCCTGGTAATCCGGGGATCCTTCACCCCGCACGGAATCACGCCGTACTTCTCCGCGTCCACGACCATGCTGCGGAATTTCAGGATCTCGAACACTCTGGCATCCTTCGTACACCGCTTCTGCTTAAAGAAGACCGGTCCGTTGTCCTCCAGCTTGATCGCCAGCGCCGTTGCCAGCAACACAGGCGACAGCAGAATCAAACCCGTAAAAGACAGCAGCAGATCCATGATTCTTTTCTTCCTGTCCTCGTTATACCGCTCGTAAGTATAATCGTATTTCATAAGCGGCGTATCCAGCAGATGGCGCGGCGAACACCCCTGCAGCATAATGTCAAAGATCCGCGGTGTAAAGTAGAGCACTTTCTGTTTCTGCATACAATAAGTAACCAGATCCGTGCGCTTTCCGTTGGACAGTTCATACAGCAGGATCGTATCATACCGGTCGACATCGGCCTTCAGCTCTTCCCATGGCTTCTGTTCGCTTTCCGTCAGCCGAATATCAAAAAGATGCGCATATTTTGTAAGAATCCGTCCGGAAAACGCTTCCGCCTCTTCTTTCGCTGTCTCCGCCCCATAGATCAGCAGCGTCCCTTTCGGCGTAATATGCTCCATCATATACCGTTTGGAACATACGACCAGCAGGGCCGTCCCCGATATCTGCGCCGCGGCGGCGGCCAGTCCCGGAACGATGCTGACATAGCGGTTCCACACCAGACAGCACTCGACATAAAACAAGAGATCTGCGATCCCGAAGGAAACAACCTGGGAAAAAATCGTATCTCCCATGGAAGAGGAGGCAATACGGAATGCTTTGTAGAGGTTACAAAGCATGTTGTAGACCGTAAAAAACAAAAATACCGTGATCATGCCGCCGAGCTTCCAGTAAGTGTCAAATACGAACGCGTTGTAACAGCCCATCCATACGCATGCGAAAACCCCGATATTCCAGAGCTCCAGCACATTCCGGGCCATATGCGTCACATGCTTTTTTTCCATCACACCAACTCCAATGGGTACTTTGAATTTCTGCCGGATTATTTGTACTCCTCATACCGGCCGCCGTAACGACCGTAATATTTCCCGCCGTAGCGGCCGTAGTATTTTCCTCCGTACCGGCTGCCGTACTTATTGCCGTAATGTTTGTAATAGTAACCGCCTTTTTCCACTGCGATCTTGTTGAGGGCGACGCCCAGGATGCGGCAGCCTGTGATTTCAAGCTGTTTTTTTACCTCCTGCAGATAGCGGTAGCTGATGGCGCCGCTCTCCACCACAAGGATGACGCCGTCGCACTGCGGTGCGATCACCGCCGCGTCGATCACCCAGCCAAGCGGCGGACAGTCAATCAGCACCACGTCGTACTGCTTCCGGAGCCGCTCCAGAAGCTCTGTAAAATAATGGTTGCCCAGAAGCTCCGTGGGATTGGGGACCGCAGGGCCTGCCAGGATCAGATCCACATTATTCAGGTCGGTGTGATTGATGATCTCCTCTTCCTTTTTCTGTCCGGACAGATAATGGGACAGTCCGTAGAATTCCTTCTCTGAACGGATTCCGTAATGCCCCACCAGAACGGACTTGCGCAGATCGGCGTCGATGAGAATCACCTTTTTGTTGTCTTCACCGAGGGAACGGGCCAGTTCCACCGTGACCGTACTCTTTCCTTCGTTGGGCGTGCAGCTTGTGAACATGACGACCTTCACGTCGTCGCCGCAGAACTGCAGATTCGTCCGCAGGGAATTGAACGCTTCCCTGGTGGCATAGTCAGGTTTTTCCAGTTTTTCCAGCCGCAGTTCATTCATCTTTCTTCTTGTCCCCTTTCTGCTTGTCCGCACTGTCCCGCAGAGGGATGCTCGCCATCGTATTCAGGCTTAAATATTTCTCCACATCCTCCGAAGTCTTGACGGTATCGTCCATAATGTACAGAACGCTCACAAACGCAATTGACAGAAAAGCGCCCAGCAAAGCGCCGATAACGGTATTGCGCAGGATATTGGGGCTGACCGGCCGGTTGGTAACGTAACCGTATTCATAGACGCTGGGGGCGTCCGTGGACATGATACTGGAAATATTGTCGCGGGACACGTTGGCCAGCTCGTCCGCAATGGCTTTCGCACGGTCCGGATCCACATCCTGAACCGATATGCCGATAATTCTCGTATTGGCAGGATTGCTGATCGTCACACGCTGCAATAACGCCTCGTAGGTGACGTTCAGTCCCAGATTTTTGCTTACCTGCTCCAGAATGGAACGGCTGGTGATCAGCTCCTTATAGTCCTGAGTCAGCGAAGTGCCCACCTGGATATCCGTAAGCGAAGTCAGCGAAGTGGACTGGGTCAGGATATAGAGCCTGGAGGTCGATTCATAGATTGGGGTGGCGAGAAAGGCGCTGTAGGCGCCGAAGATTCCCGCTGCCAGAAACGTACTCAGAAGGATGATGAGAATCCGCCTTCTGAGAACATACAAAAGTTCCAGCAGGTCGATCTCTATTTCATTCTGTTCGATATTAGAATTTACATCCATCATTCTAACCTTTCTCTTGTATAAATTGATTATGCAGGAAACAGTCCCTGTTCACCGACATGATCTTCTCGATCTGCCGCGTATACGCGCTTTTTTTCAGAGTATCCAGAGGCGTCTTCATCTGCGGCTTCCGATCCGTCAGATTATGGCAGTCGCTGCCGATAAAATGCACCAGGCCGCGCTCCAGAAGCTTCCGGCAGTATGCCGCATGCCGATCCAGAATCCCGCCGGCAAAGCTCTGGGCATTGATCTGAATATAGGCGCCCGCGCCGACCAGCTCCCGAATCGTATCTTCTTTTTTATACAGTTCGGCGTAGCGCTCGGCATGCGCCAGTACCGGACGATAGCCGGCCTCCGCAAACACCCGGACAGCATGAAAAAAACGCCGGGGCTCCGACATCACGCTAAACTCAATCAATACATAGTCCGTATCCGCGAGCGTCAGCGCTTTTTTCTCTTTTACATCCTTAACAGCGCTCTCATTAAAATAAATCTCATTTCCGCAGAGAACGGTCAGCTCCGGCGCCGCTTTTTGGGCCTGTACGCATACTTCTTCATAAATCCGCCTTATGTCCTCCGCTTTTTTGTTATGCCGTCCCGGCAGATAGTGGGGCGTGGCCACAATCGTCTTAACGCCTTCCTCACAGGCAGTTTTAAGCATACCCAGCGTTTCCGCCATCGTTGCCGCCCCATCGTCCACGCCCGGGAGGATATGACTGTGCAGATCGAGAAAACGGCCATTCATTTTCTGCCTCATTTCCCTTTAAACCGATTCTTATGCCGGTAGAGAATCATTCCCGCCACTGCAAGCACGATTACTGCCGCCGCTGCCGCCACAGCCGCCGCATTGACGGTCCCCGGAAGTTTTTCCACGTTTTCCGCCGGCTGTTCTTCACCGTTTTCTGTCTCGGGAGTCTCGTCCTCTGCGGACGCTTCCTCCGCCTCCAGTCCCTCCCGTTCCAGAATGGAAGCGATCAGCGCATCCTCTTCCTCTTTTGTCATCTTATCCGGCAGTACCCCCGGCTCATCCTGTCCCGTGACGCCGTCCGGCTGCGTCTCCTCTCCTCCGGAAACGGCCGGGGCGGCTGAATCCGGATCGGTTCCGGTTTCCGCTGCCGTCTCCGGCTGCAAGTCCTCTTTTTTCTCTTCGGGCATTTCTTCTTCCGGAGTTACAGACGGTTCCTCCGCCGGAGCCGGCTGGCCTGCCGGCACCAGATAACCCTGAGCGATTCCGGTCTCAAGATTTCCGAAAGCCTCGGAAATTGCCTTTGAAGCCTGCTCCGCCGTCAGATCGACACCGTCCTGAAGCAGATAATTCCGTATCCGGTCTTTGGCCGCGTCCGTCGCCACATACGGGGTGCCGTTGTAATCAAACGTCGCGTTGGCCGCGTCCAGAACCGTCTGCTCGTTTGCGTTGATATCGCCCGCAAACACGGTCGCAACGGCCAGCATCCATGCGGCTGTGACAGCCAGAACCGTTTTCGTTTTGCCAAATCTACTCTTCATCGCTTTTTCATCCTCTCTGCCCCTGAATCGGGCAGGGAAGATTTCTTCCCCTGCCCGACGCGCGGGAAACGCTTTTTTCAGCGTTTCCCTGAAAAACATTATGCCGCTTCCGAAACCTCGGGAGTCCCGGCTGCTTCCGGAGCAGGCGCCCCGTTCGCGGATACCGTGCCGGGCGCTTCGCCGTCGGAAGGAGCCGCATCGGTGCCGCTTACCGGTACGTCCGCTGCAGATTCCGCGTCTTCTTCGTCTTTCCGCTCGTCCTCTGCGGGTTCCGCCGCCTCATCGTCCGTCCGCTCTTCCTCTGCAGGCTCTTCTTCCGCCTGAGTAAGGGCTGTTTCCGGAGCATCGGCCGCGGGCGCCGCCTCCTCTTTGTTCTCCGCTTTCGCAAAGTTCAGAGTATAAGAGAGTACGCCCTCCTCGTAAGGCACACGAATCTTCAGCGTTTTCCCGATCAAAGCAGATAACGTCGTATTTTCATCTACGCCCAGTGTGTCTGCCAGATCCATTTTCTGCGCCGTACTGTCAAGCTTGCTTCCGTCAATCACACAGAATTTTCCTTCGGCAGAAATCTCACAGGAGTCTTTCCCCGCCAGGATCAGCTTCACCAGAGATTTCAAGCCGACGGAATCATCCTGCAGAACATCCAGCGCCTTCGCCTCCGTATTCCGGATGCTGACCGTCATCTCATTCTTCTCTTTCACATAGACGACTCCCGCGAGAGGCTTGCTCGTATCCTTGCAGATTTCGTTGACCCGTTCGATTTCCGTCACAATCTTCTCGTCCTGTTCCTGATCCACCGCTTCCCGGAGCGCGTTATCCGTGACTACCCGGAAAATCATATGGTATTCCTGCGTGAACGGCATCTCATTGAAGCTGCCGCTGACGTTGACTGTCATCATGGCGCCGTCCAGATCGCCGAGCGTCTCCACCGGCTGCTTAATGCCGAGCGCTTTCCGGATGGTATCCAGTATCTCCCTGCCGGAAGCATTGGTCAGATCGCCCGCGTCTGCCGCTTCTTTCCCGATCAGGGCGGACAGATCAAGATTCGTCAGCTCCTGCACGGAACCGTGAAGCAGAATCTCGTCGATCACGCCTGCCGTGTCTCCCTGTACGACGGACAGGCTGGCTTTCGCCACCTGGATATCGGCTTCTTTGACTTTGGCTGCGATACGATTCAGCGTCTCTTCGAGATCAATGCCGGTCCGCTCCTTCACTGCGAAGGAACCTTCACCGATCAGATCTTCCAGCTTCTTCTGCGGATCATAGATGTCTACGACCGTCAGATTGGAAGAGTTGACATAATGGACTTTGCGGATACCGGTCACGGATTCTTTATTCCTGCCGTTCAGCGTTCCGATCTCTCCGTCCACGACTTTGTCAATCAGACTGTCGGCCTCGGTCATCGCCACCGGTGCGAAATGAATCGTATACGTTTTCCGATATTCTTCTGATTCAAATACGCCTTTACCGCTGTCTGTTTTCGTAAGTTCAATCGTAAGATCTCTGCCCGCCCAGCCGGCCGCATCCTTCGCCATCTGCTTCGCCAGTTCTTTCACGGCCTCTTCGTAATTTTCCGCCGCATATACGGCAATTTCTCCGCCGTCCTTTTGTACGCTCAGGCCGTTCGCCTGCAGGATAATACTCCATTCCTTCTCCGTGCCGGACGCTTTCACAACGACGCCGGTATAGGTTTTGTCGATCACGCCCTCCTTGATGCCGGTGAATACCGCCAGCAGTTCCTCGCGGACGCTGTCAATCGCGGCGTCCTTCAGTCCCTCCGCCGTATGCGGCGTATCGGGCGCGAGCGCGTAATCAAGCTTCGCAAGATTCTTCGCCGTCAGCGTAATCGTGCCTGTTTTGGCGTTAAAGGCAGGCTTCATACCGGTCCACACCGTGTAATCCTCCGCCGTGACCAGCGCTTTGACTTTCGCGTTCAGCCCTTTCTCAAAATCCGCCTGGGATTCGGTTACGCGCACCTTCACCTTATAGCCGCCCGGTTCCGCCGTGATCTCCACGGCTTCGCCGTCTTTCGTCACCTTTTTGGCTGTAAGAACGCCGTTGCTTACGCTTACGGCAGATTTATTGGTAGAATTCCATCTCAAAGTGCCTGCGCTGACGTTCTGCAGCGGATATTTCTCGCCTTTTTTCAAGGTCAGGCCAAGCTGACTGTCCCCGGAAGCCACCGCCCCGTTGGTGACGCAGACCGTCACTTTGATTTCCTTCTTCAGTGCGTCCGGACCCAGATCTCCGTTCGCGGTGACGGTAATCGTACCTACGGATTTTTCTGTCTCGCCTTCGGCAAATTCCTGCGGGGATATCTTCAGCTTATTCTTGTTTCCGCTGAAACCCGCAGCCGTCAGATCATAACTCCAGGTAAGCGCTTTGGCGACTTTTTTATATGCGTCTGCGTTGATCGCCGCATTCAGAGTGATCGTTCCGTTTTTCGTCGGATTCACTACACAGAACTTGAAAGCGTCCTCCCCCGTCTTAACCGCCCCGGCAATGTCGATTCCGGTGACCGGTTTTACAACGGTGACGGTGAGTGTTTTCTTGCGGTTGCTTCCGTCCGTTGTCTTCACTGTAATTTTGGCAGTGCCTTTTGCTTTGGCCGTAATATTTCCGTTCGCGTCGACAGACGCCACCGCGGGTTTGCTGGATGTAAAGGAAAGCTTTCCCTCCTTCCTGATATCAGCCGGAGTAATCGAGACGTCGATTCCGCATCGGTCATATCCCGCCTTTCTGGCGTCCTCGCCGATGTAGAGCGTCTTCTTCACCCTGCTGTCGCCTGACGAATCAAATTTCACTCCGCCCTCTGCGGCGCAGAAGCTGACGTCAATCGTTTCAAGCTTTTTAACTACTTTTACTTCGACTACTCTCGGTACGCCTTCCCAGCCCTCGTCTTTCATCGAACTGGTACCGGAGATCCGGATCTTGACCGTACCTTCCCTCGTACCGGCTTTAACGGAATCGCCCTTGAGGGTACTGCTCCCATTCTTCAGACAGGAAACGTTCAGCAGCTCTTTTCCCTGTAAAACTTCATACACCAGCTTCTTATTGGAAGCCGTCTTCAGCGCCTTTGCGCCGATCTTCGCAGATTTCCCGGGCTGTACCATGATGACGTTGCTCGGGACGCTGATGCTGTCCGTGTCGGTCGTCACTTTCACGTTGATCGACACCGCCTTTTTCAGTTTGGTTCCGTCGGCGGGTACGACCGAAATCTTTGCGCTGCCTTTTCCGACCGCGGTAATCCATCCTTCCTCATTGACCGTCGCCACCGAAGGCTTGCTGCTCGTAAATGTGTAATCCACACCGGCCACGGCATTCTCAGCCTTCACCTCGAACTGATAGGTATGTGCGGGGCTGGTGAGATTGGTCTTCATATCTATCTTTTTGAGCGTACTGTCCTCTTTCGTTATGGATAAATCGCTCCTGGTTTTCACGGTCACCGCAACGGTCCTCGAGTGTCCGACGGCCGCTTTTTTGTTCCTGCCGCCGACGGTATACTCGCAGGTCTGGTCCTGTGCGGAGATACGGATCGTAGCGGAACCGGTTTTATTCGCCGCGCCCTTCACCACTCCTTTCCCGCTGACGCTCGCCACCTTCGTCGGGTTGGGGTTCTCGACCGTATATTTCAGCTTCGCCAGACTGGCCGCGCTCTGTCCGGGATTGATCACGGTTCCCAGAGAGAGGCTTCCTCCCTGACCGATCTCCAGCTTGTCCGTCACGTCAAATTTTTCCGCAAGCGTTTTCACCGTGACCTTAATCACATATTTTTTCGAGCTGTTCTTATCTTTCAGCGTAATTGAGGCCGTGCCGTTTCCTTTGGCCGTAATGCGGATTTTCTTACCGTCCGGCGTTTTCACAACCGACGCGACCCGCTGATTATTGGATGAGACCAGATAGTAACCGCCGAATATTTGATTCGCATCCGGCGCGCTGTTTGTCGCCTTGAGCTTCAGGACGACATCCAGCTCGGCCTCGTTCCTGATCTCCGCGCCGCCCGCGGTTACGCGCGTGACCTGCGCGCCGCTCGGAAGCTGTGCGTTCAGCTCCGCACTGTCCGCTGTCAGTCTCGCGCTCTCATTCGTGAAAAGCGTCAGTTTTTTCACCGCTTTATTGTTTTCTGTCACCTGCAGGGTCTTCAGGGCGTCGCCGTTCCCCGCCGCCGACGCCACGATTCCCGTAGAAAGCAGCAGAGTCAGCGCCGTCGCCAGCAACAGTGCCCTTTTCAGCCGCCTGTAAATCTTTCCCATATGATTCATTCTCCTTTTCAACAGCTTGATGTAAGCGTATTTTTTCTCCGTATCCGGATGCCTGTCCCTTTATGTAATCCTCTTCCCGTCCTCATCGGCAAACAGATAGTCAAAAGACTTATTGAAATAAATACAAAAAGCACGACATTCTCCCGGCCAGAATCTCCCGCTGCGGATTTTCTGACCGTAGGAGGTGCGACTCACGCCAATGATTTTTCCCATGTCTTCATCTGTCAGATGATAATATGCTTTTTGCCCTAATAAGTTTGGATACATTACGGTCAACTCCTTTCTCGGCGTATCGCCAAATTATATTTTTATCCTATCAATGAAACGCCCAATTGTCAAGATGATTTGCAAAATTTATTGACGGAACGCCAAGTACATGTTATATTGAATCCAGAAACGAGGTGATATCATAGGATTTCCAGAGCAGTTAAGAAAGATCCGGCTGGCATCCGGCTACACGCAGCAGCAGATCGCCGATCTTATGGGCATTACGAACAGTACTTACAGCGGTTACGAGACAGGAAAACGTCAGCCGGACGTTGCGAAAATCAAGCAGCTTGCCGGCATCTTTCATATTTCCGGTGATATCTTACTCGAGACAGGATATAAGGACTGCAAACCTCCTTCTCAGGAACCCGGACTGGAGGAACTGTCGTCTCTCTACCAGTCACTTCGTCCGGAATATCAGGAATGCGCGCTGGACATGATCCGGCGTCTTGCCCGTCTGCAAAGTGCGGATTGAATACCGAACACCTTTTTATTTGCCCCCGGCACTCTGAGATCGGGGGCATTCCTTTTCTTTTTCATCCATCCTCCCTTTCCAGGCGTGCGGCAGATGCAGCGGTTTTTCCGCTGTATCAGTTCAATCATAGCATAAAAGTTTCCCAATCATCCCGAATCTGTGGTATCATTAACAAAACAACGTATTTACGGCAGGAGGATTGATGCAATGACCGACTATGTAAAAGTCAGCAAAGATGAGAAATGGATTGGCGTATGGTTTTACAATGAAAATGACAAACCCTTCTCCATCGGTGAAAAGATGGGCGAGATCAATGAATGCGCCTACATGAACGGTTACAACTGGGACGCATTTTTCAACTATTATCTCACCGAACATGCTCCCGAACTTCTGGAGGGACTGGACCGCGACCCGGAAGCAGGTTCTTACGCCGCCTATTATCCGCCGACAGAGGAAAACGAGCGGAAGGCGGAACGCTTCGCTTCGATTATCGTTTCTCTGATTGAAAATGAAGAAGAAATCTATCGTATCGTGCGCGAGCACGGCGACGAGATCGAATGGGACTGACCCGGACGGAAATCTGATCGAAGCGGGAACGCCGGTGGAGGGGTGAGGGCGGACCAAAAGACAAAACAGACGTCAAACGGACCGGGACGCACTGTCCCGGTCCCTCATCCTCAGAATGAAAACCTTTTGTCCTCTTTATAGTTCTTCCGAGAAGGATTTCCCTCACAGCGCCAGATTCTGCGCTCTCCCACATCGTAGACCACGGACCACACCGTATCTTTTCCCGTCTTCCGGTCATACTGACAGAGAAATCCGTACGTTCCTTTCAGCACGTCCATGGCAAAGGAAACCGCATTTTCCGTTCCCCTCCGGCCAAACGCCGACTGAATGGTCCGGTATCGTTCTTCCGCGTTCCAGTCGTCGGTCCCTTTCACCCGGTACGGCTTCATGGCGTCCAGATGAAAGACGTTTACCGCCGCTGCAAAAGAATGCTCTCCATCCGGTCTGCAGACCGCTATCCCCATAGGACCGCATTCGATTACCGCAACATCCCCGGTCGGGTCTGCCGCCGTAAACGTCTGGCAGGAAGCGATCGGAAGCATTTCCAGCGCCTTTATAAATTCCTCCGCTGTTCTGCACCGCTCCAACCCGTACCGAAGCAGCATCCCCGCATTGAGGCCGTATCCCCGGCGTGTGGGATAGACTGAAGTCAGGCCCGCCGCAAAGCCGTATTCGTTGACGCCGTCCTCCATCTCCACAAACGCCGTAGTATTGCCCTGAAACGAAGCACAGCCGCCGTTCAGCCGATAGACAACGTTCATGCTCAGCTTTTCCGTACCGGTCAGAAAATCACTGTTTCTGCCCAACAGGATGTGCGCTCCCTCACGGAATGCCAGACAGGAACACCTGTTTTCCGGAAGAATGCAGTACATGCCAAGAAGCACCGCTTCCAGCCTGTCCGGCTCCGTCCGCTGACCCTTTGCAATCCCCCGGATCTCTTCAAGTACTTCCGGATACCACTTTTCGTAGAACGGCCGGCATGCCCCGGCAAAACGAATCCGCTCCCCGGTGACCGCAAACGGCACGTTCGCCAGCAGATTCTTTCCCTTTCTGAACAACCCATCTCCCCACCGGAACCCCGCTTCATAATGGGTTCCTTGAAATCTTTCATGATACATTTTCTGCTCTCCTTTGCAGTTTGATTTAACACTGCTTTTGGTTCTGAGAGCTACCGGTAACTCTGAAAAAAGCATAATCGAATAAAAATTTACTGTCAAGCATTTAAAATTTTCAATTCTGTGAGACCGTTTGCCGTTCCCATGCATCTAATCAGTGTAAATAATCGAGCCGGGCAGAGAAGATTCCTCCCCCTGCTCACCGCACGGGATGCGTGCTGCAAAATAGCAGATTTCCTTACGCATCCGTGCACATACAAAAAAAAGCCGGCCGGCAGAAAGGACTATATGAAGAAAGAACAGTTGGGGCAACTGATTGTTGCTTCCGAAGACACGTTGTACCATGTGGCGAAATCGCTGCTTGACAGCGACGCGGACTGCGCGGACGCAATACAGGAAGCCATTGTAAAAGCATTTGCCAGTCTGCATACGCTGCGTCAGGATTCCTATGCCAAAACCTGGCTGGTAAGAATTCTGATCAATGAATGCTATACCCTGATGCGCAGAGGAAAACGTCTGGTATCGCTGGAAGAATATCAATACCCGGAAACCGCCCGGGAGACAGAGGATTATTCCGATCTGTACGAAGCGGTGCGGCAGCTTCCCCCGGAGATCCGGATCTGCGTCATCCTCTACTATCTGGAGGGCTACAGTGTGAAAGAGACGGCAAAGCTCCTGAAGCTTACAGAAAGCGCCGTCAAAAACCGTCTTGCACGGGCAAGAACCAGAATGCGCAGAGAACTGGAACAGGCAGCAACCTGAAACAGCGCAAAAGAACGGTCCCGAAAACGTCCGGACCGATCACATTTTGCAGACAGATGCGGAAACTGCGGGGACAAACCGTCAAACAGGAAGGACAGACTATGAGATTTGAAAATTTGAAACATGATTTTCCGGAAATGCCGGAGGAGATCCGAACCATGATCCGAAGAGAAGTCGAAAAACAGATTAAAGCAGAACCGTCAGGACACAGGACCAGAAAGGCCGTGCACAGAACGCTCGCCGCATCCCTGGCAGCCGCCATGCTGTGCGGAGCTACGGTATTCGCCGGAGTCGGCATCTACCGGCTGCAGCTTCAGAAAACCGGGGAGCACGGCGTGAGCATTGACCTCACAGAACAGGAATCTGCCGCCGGCAATGCGGCCCCCGCTTCCGCCGACATTCCCAATGTGCGGCTGGAGGTAGGCTATCTGCCCCAGGGCATGGTGCAGACCGAGCCGGGCAAATACAGCTATGAGGCCGCTCTTCATCAGGGCGGCGTATCCATGGCATTTTACCGTATGGATACCGGCGACGACGCGTTTGAAGTACAGCACGGGGACGTGCTTTCCAGCGAGGAATTTACCGCCGGCGGGCATCCGGGCGTCTACCTGAAATACCCGGATCTGTATGAGGAAGACATCACCTTCAATCAGCGGATCTATGTGGCATACACCGACGTCCATTATGTGATGGAGATGTACGCCGCATCCGACGTCAGCAAAGAAGAGGCCCTGAAAATCGCGGAAAGCGTAAAACTGATTCCCACGGAAGACACGGCGGGGGAAGACGTCGTCGTCGCCCAGAACTGGAGCGTCCGGCAGAAAAACGCCGGTCAGTTATCGGAAGGAGGCGGAATCGAAATCATAACTGCCGTCTCCGAAGAGCAGCTTCTGGAGCATCTGCACGCGCCCGGCGAGCGTTTCCCCATGGAGGAGCAGGGGCTTGCGGCGAATGTCACGGATATCAGGATCACGGATGATCTCAGCCCGCTGGATCCTTCCCTCGTGGACCAGGATCTCAAAAATGAAACCGACGCCGCCGGAAAGCTGCGCCCGGCGACCATCCAATACATCAAAGAGGGAAATCAGGATGCTTTGAGCGAGGTAATCCGCTCGCGGGAAGTACCGCAGAAGCTGGTATACGCCACCGTGGAATACACCAACACCGGCAGCGAAGAGCTGTCCGACGTTCTGTTCTTCGGCTCTCTGGTGCGGATCCGGGAGGCGGCCGGACAGATGCAGATCCTGTCGGAAGAGACGCCCTCCGGCAGCGACGAATGGGACAGAGCCGTCAATCACGGATTATCCGCTTTCCGGGAAATGCTCTACTATGATGTCCGTGAGGGAACGGAGCACAAAAACTATATTGCTTCCATCAAACCCGGAGAGACCGCGGCCGTGCACATGGCATGGATTGCGACGGAAGAAGAACTTCCGGAACTGTATCTTAGCCTTGACACCTACGGCGGCAGCTATGAATTCAATGAATCGTCCCTGAAAACCGGGTATGTGAGCATCCTTCCGTAAAACAGGCGTCCGCCGAAATCGGCTCCGCACACCGTCCGGCCCCGGCATTTCGTTTTCCACTCGAATTATTTTCAGGAAAACAGACCGCCGGGGCCGGACGATCACTTCTCTTTACTCTTGATTACAGCACAGCATCCCGGTTTCCGCCGCTCTGAACGAGCCGCTCCAACAGACTTTTCGTGTTCCGGGGCGTCAGATGCTCTTTATAAGTAAGACCCCGATTCGTGATGTGCAGCACCGGATACCTCCCCTTCGTCTGCAGAATATAATTTCGTTCTATCAGCCAGCCGATCACCTCCGTCATTTCTCTCCTCGTTAAATACTTCATAGAACCATATTCGGCAACCGCATCCAGATGATACTTTTTGATTTTGTCCGTTCTCAGCCCCCGCAGAACATCCGCCAATATGGATATCCCGAAATAATATCGGTCACTGATGTGTACCAGCGCCTGCAAAACCGTCTCTACCATAACAAACACGCTCCGATTTTTATATTCCGGAAAATGTCCCGCTTCTCCAATACACTCTCCGGCACGCTCCAGTATCTCCTGCTCCCAGTTTTCTCTCCTGTTTAAAGAACTGTCTGACGGCCGGTCAAACGACATTCCGTCTTTTTCCACCTGCCGACCGGACGGCACTTTTTCCGGCACTCTGTCCGCTGCCCGCTGTGAACACACATCCTGCCGAACACTTCTGCTCTGTCGCTGCACCTGCATGCCGTTGGAAATCTCCATAACCGCTTTGTCGGGATATTCATATCCCATATTCTTATAATACTCCTGCATGGACAGCATGCTGTTGCATCCGGTGTGATTGGTCTTATAATTCGAGCATCCCAGAAAACAACCGCCATTTTTTGAACTTTTGACAATCAGATAACCGTCTTGACAACCAGGACATTTCATAATCGACAGTTTTCCGCCAGATAGATTATTGGTCATAAAACTGCAGATTTCCGGTTCGTTGGTACACAGATACAGCCGAAGACCATAGGCTGCCTTATATTTTAACTGCATGGGAAATCCACAGACCGGACATAACTTTTTCCCCAGTATCTCCGGTTCCTTCTCCGACCAACTTCCCCGCAGACAGACATTCTTATACTCCCGTTTAATCTCCAGTAGAAATTCCGACGGATTCTTCTCCGGCGCAACAAAATATACTCTGTTTTTCGTCCGTGTCATGGCCACGTAGAAGAGTCTCCGTTCCTCCGCATACTGCATGGAATGATCCTCCTTAACAACCAGCGACAGAACCGGATCGTCTTCGATCCTGGAAGGAAAACCATACGTCTCATTGCGGCCGTTAACAACAACCACATTGTCATACCCCAGGCCTTTGGAAGCATGAGCCGTCATAAAAGTAATATCCAGCCGCGGATATTTCACTGATTTCAACTTCGCTCCCCGGTTCACATATTCAAAAAATCCGGTTTTGGCCAGACGGTCTCCGTCAAATCCAAATCTTCCCAGCAAAAGAATCTTCGTTTTCGCCGTATCAATTCCCGCAAGTCTGTCATATTCCATAATCTGTTCCAATGCCGTCAGAACCGCATGAGCAAGCGCGTAATCTCTGCCGCTTCTCCGATCATTCCTGGAAGACTTTGCCGCGCCGTCATAGGTATAAATAATCACCGGATTCTCAATGTGTTTAGGAGAAATCAAAGACTTCTGAATCTGGGAAGCGTTTTTCTGGATAAAATTTCCGGCGATATCAATAACCTCCTGAGAATTACGATAAGTACGTACGATTTTCATCAGTTTTGCGTATCCCATCTTTTCCTCAAATTTTGTAAACAAGGCAATATCCGAACCGCTGAAAGCATAGATCGACTGCCAGTCATCTCCCACCGCTACGATCTTCGCATCCGTCACTTCGGAAAACGCACGCACCAAATCAAATCTCTGTCTGGAAATATCCTGATACTCATCCACGATCAGATACCGAAAATCCAGTTTCTCTTTCATCTCTTTCACTTCATTCAGAATCCTGGCCGATTCATTGATCATGTCTTCAAAATCGACCGCATGATGCTCGATGAGATACTTTTTATATTCTAAATAACATCCGTGACAAATATCAAGGAAAAGCCTGGTCCGCACATTGGTTGTCTTCCCCGCCAGCTCATCGAACCCTTTTTCGTCATACCCGTTGACCTTGAAATTGCGGATAAAACTAATTACAAGAACAACTAGACGGCGAATATACCTGCTTTCCTCCAGAGCGATCAGCTTTCGTACGATCTCCTCATCTGACCGCCGGTTTAATATGAATCCATGTCGAAGCAGTTTCTCCTCCAGATGTGATGAAATGCTCCGTCCGTCGCGGTAGGATGAAAAAGTATAGATCAGTTCCGTCCTGTGCTGCCTGTGAAGCACAATCTTATCGCGGATCGCCTTTTTATAAACCGCCAGTTCTTCCTCGTTATAAAGAACATTTCTCCCATCCTCCGTGATGCCGAAATGTTCAATGTAGGCCGTATGCTCCCCCTGCCTAATCTGAAAATCAGGCGTATACGGTTTGGAAGCCATCAAAATGTGATACGGATAGATTGGCTCATAGCTGTAGTCAATATTGTTCAGATACAGAAAATTGGCAATCTCCACCTCCTGAGCGGATCGCACGATCTCATTCTGGATAGTGACCTTCTTTCTGCTCCTGCGATCAATGATCTCCGTTTTAAATTCATCCAGTTCACTGCGCATTGTCGCATAGTTGACGTTCGTCATATGATTGAAAAAATGATTGATATCGTCCCCTTCATAAGGCGCGTCAAAATAAGAGGCAAAAAATAGAATCAGATTGTTGACGGCCCCCGGATTCCTGAGAATCGTTCCTCTAAAATATTCCTGCACACAATAATACAGCCTGCTTCCATCAACGATATTCAATTTTTCAGGGTTATTCTTATGCAGAATCGCGTTCCCAGTGGAATGAAAAGTCGCGATGGGACACGGCAGTTTCAGATCCCGGTTGATCTTTTCCCGCAGTTCGTTCACCGCTTTATTCGTAAAAGAGATGATCAGAATCTGTTCCGGAGCGATTTTCTGCTTTTCCACCAGATATTTCACTTTTGCCGCGATCGTCGTCGTCTTACCAGCGCCCGCGCCAGCCACCACCAGACTGTAATCCTCATCGCAGAGAACCGCTTTTCTCTGATCCTCATCCAGGCGGATCACAGGATCCACTTCTTCGAGAATATGATCCAGATAGTCTTTCTCTTCGTCCAACTTCGCTTCCACATAATGATCATTCAACGCGTCCACTCGTTCGGTGATATGCTCATAGTCCGCATACAGTGTGCGCGCTTTTTCCGGCGCAAATCCGTTCTTCCGGCAATACTCTTCCAAGAGCTCATTGTCGTCGATGGTCCGAAAAAACTGCATGGTGTCCGCATATCTTTGAATCATCGGCAGGTACTCCTTCCTCGGAATATACCGGCCGGCATGGCGCAGCCCTTCAAAAAACCGCTCCCACTCCAGCAGTTCTCTGCATTTGCCGGATACCTCCGATGGTATCTCTGTCTGTGCCTTCTTTTTTTCGAATCTGTATTTTAACCATTTCATTTCTTTCTCTTTTGTTTCCTTTTGCCTTGTCTGTCTCCGGAAAAATATTTATGTTCTTTTCATCCCATGATCGGAACATTTATAACCGATCACAAAAACAGGTACTCATATTTTCTCATCTGCATCCGCATCACTTCCCGCACCCGCTCCAGCACCTGCTCTTTATAGATTTCCTGAAAGTTCTACAGAATCTGCTCCACATCCTTCATCGTAAACCACATCCGAACCCGAATATTCCTGTATAAAGCTTCGCACGCGTCCAACTGCCGGTCAAAATCCGCCGCAAAAGGCTTCGCCTGAATCTTCTTATAGCAGGCCTCCAGGTTCAGGTCCAACGGATAATCGCCTTTTACATCAGAAAAAAGAGCGGCTCCCTGATCGAAAACAGGGCATTCCCGATACGTTCCGTCCTGCCTGCGAATCACTGCCAGATTATGAAAATGGCGGTCCTCATTCAAAAACAAAGCGTCTATTGTAAGAATTTTCCGCAGACAGTCCCCAAACTGACGGATTCCTGTAAACTGTTCTACTTTTTCTACCACATACCGGATCCGATCCTCCGTCTCCTCATACTTTAAAATCGCTTTTGCCGCACTTTCCCCTTCAAAAGTCTGAAACAGCCGCTCTACGGATACCAGCTTGTCATCGTCGGGCCGCATAAAATCCGCTGACCGGCACCCGTGAAAAACCATACCGTCCCGTTCAATACGTGCATATTCATACTTTACAAAATAACCGATGTTTGTCTTTTGCAAAAGCCCGGATACCAGAATCTCCGCCAACGCCTCATAGCCCAGTCCGTCCGCTTTATACCAGATGCCGTTCCTGTGCCATTTGTTCTGATTCCCTTTAGAGGATGTCCTGTCCGCCTGTGTTCTCATCCGGTACCTTCCTTCCGTACTGACCTTCATCCAGTTTCCATGCCCCCTCGCTCTTCCGGAGGTATTCTTTCAGCTTTTCCGTCCTCTCGGAACCTTCTTTTGTATTTTTCAGGATCTCATCGTACCCGAGAATCCATTCCCCGCTCATTCTGCTCAGATACTGGCGATCCCCGTATACTCTTCCTCTGGTCTTCTGCACAATCACAAACGGATCATAAAAATCAAGCCCCAGATCCCTTAATTCCTCACGGATTCCGTATCTGCTTCTCGGCATACAGCGGCTTTCCAGAAAATATTCATAATCTTCCCAGCCCGGTGTTTCCTTGACGCCGAATGCGCGGCTTGTCAGCTCCTCCGTCAGATTGGTAATCTCAATCTTCCGCGTCAGATTCCTCACATCAATCACGGTCGCCGGCAGCGGCCCGTCCGCATACACATAAACGATCCGGGAATGACGCTCCGCCTCATCGAGCACCGCCTGCACGGTCTCGGGTTCCAGCGAAAGAAAATCAGCGATTGTTTCCACATCCTTCCCCTGCTGATACAGCGCCGGCACTCTCGCCCGAAGCTCCCGGCTCACCAAAGAGCTCTCTTTTGTATTGGCCTGTGTGATACTTTTCATGTCTTCCGCCTTCTGCATGGTTTCTGTTTTAATCGACTTTTTTATCAGTATATCATAATTCCCTTTTCCGGACAACCGCCCGCTGCGCGGGGTGCGTGCTGCAAAGCAGTAAATTTCCTTACGCACCCCTGCGCATCAAAAACGCCGCGGCTGACGATAAGTCCCCGCGGCGTCTTTTGTCCTGTATCTTTTGTTTTCAGATTTTGTTTTCAGATATTAAAAGCGATTTAAAATGTGCACACTACGGTCTCGTTGCGCACCGCATCCATTCCGCTGATCAGCTTCATGTCCGGAAAATCTTCCGCGTTCGTCACGATCAGGATGCAGTCGGTAGCGAACCCCTTCTGTTCCACCAGCGCCTTGTCAAATTCCAGCAGTACATCGCCCTGTTTCACTTTCTTTCCCTGTTTTGCCGTCACTTTGAACCCTTCTCCGTTCAGGGAAACCGTATCCAGTCCGATATGGAGAAGCAGTTCCGCTCCGTTGTTTACCGTGATGCCGACCGCATGTCCGGTCTCCGCCACCATGGAAATCTCTCCGCTGCAGGGCGCCGTGATTACCTGTCCTTCAGGACGGATGGCGATCCCGTCGCCTAATGCCTTCGACGAAAAGACCGGGTCTGCCACTTCCGTGACCGGGATCACCTGTCCAGACACGATCGCTTTGAGCTCTTTTACCGGTTCCTCTTTCTCTTTCTTTCTGAAAAATCCCATTTTATTTATCTCCTGTTTAAGTTCCGCATCTCCCCTCATTCCGCCCCGCCGTCTGGAAGTATTTTTCCTCACTTCGTTCAAAAAAATCCTTCCGGGGCTGCTTTCGGGCAGATGCTGTTTTTATCGAAGTTCCGCATCTTCCCTCACTCCGCCCCGCCGTCTGGAAGTATTTTTCCTCACTTCGTTCAAAAAAATCCTTCCG
>CAJUNR010000002.1:35588-43167 GCA_910587765.1 uncultured Lachnospiraceae bacterium | reverse complement strand
GGGCTGCTTTCGGGCAGATGCTGTTTTTTATTGAAATTCCGCATCTGCCTCCGGGCAGATGCTGTTTTGCAGTATCATTTCTGTATGTTCCAAAAACGAAGCTCCGCTCCCGGCGCCTCCGCTTCCACACGGTAGACATTCGGATAATATCTGGTGGAAAAGACCGCCTCTCCGCCGTTTAAGAAAACTTCCACAGACGATACATCCGCCAGAATCTTTACCTCCTGGAGTTTTGGAAGATCTGCACACCGCATGCTTCTCCCTCCGGAGACGCCCTCCTTTTCCGTGTGCAGAAAATACATCCGGAAACAGCCTTCCCTGTATTCCAGCACCAGCTCTTCCGCCAGCACCGCCCGGAATCCCGCCTCTGTAATATCCTTCACGCCGACTTCAAATGTCTTTCCCTGCTCTTTGCACAGTCTGTCCCTGACCGTACACACCAGCTCTTTCTTCTCTTCCAGTTCCCGCACCGGGCTTTGCAGAAGCATCCCGTCCTTCTCCGTGATCTCCCGGGGAAACGTAAAGCAGTGCTGCCAGCCGTCGGCCAGCGTGTGATTGGTGTGTTCCGGGCAGTCCGGCATTCCCATCCAGCCGATCTGAATCAGACGGCCGTCCTCCGTCCGGAAGCTCTGGGGCGCATAAAAGTCAAAGCCATAATCCCACAGACGGTACTCCGACAACCGATAGTCGCCCAGAATCGTCCCTTCTACAAAGAAATAACCGGACTGATAGACATTTCGGTTCTTCCACGCTTCGCCCGTCAGTCCCTGCACGGAGGCGGACAGCACTTTCCTGCCACCGATCTCCATATATTCCGGACACTCCCACATATAGCCGAATTTCTCCCGCGTGGTCACCTGCCGGAGATACGTCCATGTTTCCCGGTCGGAAGAGACAAACAAAAGCGCTGTTCCCCGGTCTTCGACCGTTCTGGCTCCCTGGATCATGTAATAACGGTCCCCTTCCTTCCATACTTTGGGATCTCTCACATGACAGGTCACGGACTTTGGGTAATCACAGTTGCGCATCAGCAGTTTCTTAGGTCCGAACGTCTTTCCGTCCCCGCTGACCGTCAGAACCGTGTTGCCCTCTCTGCCCGCATGGATGTAATCGTAATCTCCGTCCAGTTTTACATTCCCGGTATAGTAGAGATACATCCTGCCGTCCTCGACAAAGGCATTTCCGGAATACACGCCGTGGCAGTCAAAGGGCGAATCCGGATACAGCGCCGCCCCCTCCTGCCTCCAGTCGATCATATTTGCACTCGTGCAGTGCCCCCACAGTTTGAGCCCGCCTTCGGCGTCAAACGGGGAATATTGAAAAAACGCATGACAGACGCCCTGAAACATGCAGAGTCCGTTGGGATCGTTGAGCCAGCCGGTCACCGGCATCAGATGAAAACGCTGCCGGAACTGGTCTGTCCCATCCGCCATCCGCTCTACAAGTTCGGTCTGTTTTTTCAGATCTTTTGCCAATACATTCATATTTCTGCTCCTGCCGTATGTCATCCTCCGCTCACAGACAGGGCCTGTTTCTACTGCCGGAACTTCCAGTTCACTGTGGACGCCCTTGCTACTACCCGCGTCTCCAGTTCATACATCTGCGGTTCCGTCTTCTGCCGGATCTGCCCTAAGAGGACTTCCACCGCTTTCTTCCCGATCTCCTCCAGAGGCTGCGCCAGAGAGGTCAGCTTGGGCGTCGCCTCTTTTGCCAGAAGGGAATTGTCAAATCCCGCCACCGCAATGTCCCGCGGAATCGAGTAGCCGAGATCAATCAGCGCCGCCATGGCTTCGCAGGCCGTGATATCGTCGTTTGCAAAGAAAACCTCGCTGCGGATCCCGTGAACCGCCGCATATTTTTTCACATTCTCGTATACCTGCGTCGCGTTCATGTTTTCCGGCGGATCACACTCGATGACGTCCGCGACACTGGCCTGATTCGCCAGAAGATACTCCCGGAAGCCTGCGTATTTTCTGGCGGAGATGCTTCTGGAAATCGGACCGATGTACCCCATCTTCTGAAATCCCACGTTCAGAAAATGCTTCGCCATCTGCGCGCCGCCGTCATAGTGATTGACAAAAACCGAATGGAACCCTTCCATCTTCTTTGTGATCATGGTGACCGGAAGATTGACCCTCCGATAGGAACCCGCGCTCTGCTCCACCGATACCGGAACCGCGATGATCCCGTCCGCTTTCCTCTGCTTTAATTCGGTCAGAATATTCCGCTCTTTTTCCAGACTGCGTCTGGTATTGCAGATAATGACATTATAGCCTTCATAAAATGCCTGATTTTCAATTGCTTCTATAATCTCGCTGAAAAAAGGATAGGCGATCTCCGGGACCATCACTCCGATCAGACTGGTACTGTTCCCGGCCAGACTCTGCGCGATCAGATTCGGCTCATAGCCCAGCTTCTCTACCCAGTTCAGCACGTTCTTTCTGGTGGCCGCCGTCACAGACGGATGGTTGGAGAGCACCCGGGACACCGTCGCCCGGGAGACTCCTGCCTTTTCTGCGACATCCTGCATACTTGCTGCCATATTGATTCACATCCTTCTAAAACATTTACCCCCGCCCCCGTCCGGCCGTGCACACGCGCATGTCCGGACAGAGGACGCTCGGAGTATACCTGCATCTATTTTAGAAGATTCGTCCTCAATAGTCAATCATCTGCTTTCTTCCACCCGTTCAAACACCCACTGTCTGGAATAGGCGTCGGTCCGGATCTTTCCCGGCGAAAGCCCCACGTTCATCAGCTCCCGTCCGCAGTAGACCCGTCCGTCTTCCTCCGCCCGATATCCGGCATCCGGACAGAGCCCGGTAAGCTTCAGGCGTCTGGACACCGTATTCGGACTGGCAAGGGGCCGGACATACGTGACCGCAACCTGTCTCCCGTCTTCGCTCACATGCATCCAGGCATATTCGTTCCCGGACTGCAGGCCCTTCAGACGGTACAGCGTCCCGAACTGCACGGTCGGTCTTATTTTCTTGTAAAACGCCACTTCCTCCGCGATGTTCCTTTTCTCCTCCTCGTCGATTCGGTTCAGGTTCAGTTCCAGTCCCAGATTACCCCAGGAGGCCACCGCAGTCCGGGTCCGCAGACTTTCCTGCCGGCCGGTCTGATGATTCGGAACCTCCGATATATGACATCCCATCACCAAAGACGGATAGATCAGGGAGCTTCCGTACTGCATCCGCAGCCGCTCCATGGCGTCGGTGTCGTCGCTGATCCACACCTGCGGCATATAGTACAGCATCCCCGGATCGCAGCGTCCGCCGCCGCCCGCGCAGCTTTCAAAGAGAACGTCCGGGAACCTGTCCGTCAGCGTCTCCATCACCCGGTACAGCCCCAGCATATAGCGGTGCGCCTGCTCCTTCTGGCGGTCTGCGCTCAGATACCCGGAACCCATATTGGTGAAATTGCGGTTCATATCCCATTTCACATAGACAATATGACAGCTTCCGAGAATGCGGCCGATGCTCTCGATGATATAATCGCACACCTCGGGATTGCTCAGATCCAGCACGTACTCATCCCGGGACATCTCCAGTCTCCGGCCCTGCACCTGCATCACCCACTCCGGATGCGCCCGGTACAGATCGCTGTCCGGAGAGACCATCTCCGGCTCAAACCAGAGCCCGAAAGCGATTCCCTTATCCTCGATGTCCCGAATCAGCTCCGGAAGCGTCCCGCCGAGCTTTTCCTCATTGGGCGCCCAGTCTCCCACCGAAGAGGTGGTATCGTTTCGTTTTCCGAACCAGCCGTCGTCCAGCACGAAAAGCTCCGCCCCGACCCGGGCCGCTTCTCCCGCCAGCGACACCAGACCTTCCTTATGAAAATCAAAATAGTTCGCTTCCCAACTGTTCAGAAGCACCGGTCGCTCCCGGCGGGCAAAGCGCGCAGGAATCAGGCAGTCTCTGTACAGCTTATGGAAGATCCGGGACATCCGCCCCAGACCCTGACCGGAATAGACCATCACCGCCTCCGGCGCCTGAAAGCGTTCGCCCGGCAGCAGCGTCCAGGCAAAATCAAAGGGATGGATTCCCATCTGGAAACGGGTATTCTGGTGCATATCCACTTCCGCGCCGGCCAGGAAATTGCCGCTGTAGACAAAGTTCATGGCATAGACGTTCCCGTGATCCTCGTCCGTCTCCGGGGAGATCAGCGCCGCAAACGGGTTCTGTCCATGTCCTCCGGCGCCCCGGGTGCTGCCCAGAGACTGCATGCCCTGTTCCAGACGCCGCCTCTTGATCTGAAATTCCCTGGCCCAGGCCCCCGCCAGATGCAGAAGATCATACTCACAGTTCAACAAATCCACGCTGGCGGAACACAGCTTTTCAATGCGGATTTTCTCCCCGCTTTTATTTTCCACGCGTACCGACTGGGTGATGGCATCGTGGGATTCATAGACCGTGAAAGTCAGCGTCACCTCCACCTGCTTCACATCGTCGTACAGCACAAGCTCCAGCACTTCGCTGTCGTCCGCCGGACGCACGGACGGCAGACCCGGAAGTTTTTCCTTGTCCCTGTGGATCCAATGGGAACGGTAACGCAGATCCGTGATCCTGGACCCGTCCTCGTAGACAAAGGCAAAGGCGGGCTCCCTCAGATCCGAATATCCGTGAGAGGGATAGATCTGTGGCATCTGTTCCAGCTTAAAGTCCTTCTGCCCGTTGGCGTCCGCCAGATAACTGCCTCTGGTAATATCCGCGATGACGTAGCGGATGTCCGTACATTCGATTCTTCCGCCCCAGTAGGGCATGAACACATAACCGCTCCCTGTAATCTGCAGCACCAGCGAGGCGCCGCAGGTATTCAGAAACAGCAGCTTTTCTCCTGCTTCTTTTTCCAGTATCCCGATCATACGCGATCTCTCCTTATTTATAGTTCCGCATCCGCCCTCACTTCACCCCAGCGTCTGGAAGAATTTTCCCTCACTCCGTTCTGTAAAATCCTTCCGGGACTGCGTTCGGGCAGATGCTGTTTTTTATAGTTCCGCATCCGCCCTCACTTCACCCCAGCGTCTGGAAGAATTTTCCCTCACTCCGTTCTGTAAAATCCTTCCGGGACTGCGTTCGGGCAGATGCTGTTTTTTATAGTTCCGCATCTGACCTCATTTTGTTCCGTAAAATCCTTCCGGGGTTACATTCGGGCAGATGCTGTTTTTTATAAACCTGACATTTTCCTGGTTCTGTCCTGTCATTCTTCCATCACTTCTTTGGGCACCGCGAACATCCATGTGAGCGCGAAAGCGGACGCAAACGTAGCCGCCGCCAGAAGAATGTACATCAGCAACTGGTTGGTCGAGTAAATGTACAGAAGGATTCCCGGTATCGTAGTGATTCCGTTGCCGCTTCCCTGCATCCCCAGAAGCATGGCGACCATGCCGGCCACGCAATTGACGCAGCAGCTTAAAATAAACGGTTTCAGGCCGTAGCGGAGAATGACGCCGAACAACGCCGGTTCTCCGATTCCCAGCAACGCAGACGCCGTGGCGCTGGGGCCGATGGCCCGTACTTCCTTCTTCTTCGCTTTTAAAGAAATGGCCAGACAGACCGCCGAGGAAGAGAAGCCGCACATGCAGAGGATCGCGTTAAAAGGATTGAACCCGGTGCTGGCCAGCAGGCTGATCTCCAGCATATTGAAAATATGGTGCACGCCCGTAAGTGTAATGATGGACCAGAAGAATCCGACAAACGCTCCGCCCAGGCCCAGCGGCAGATTCAATCCTGCTTCCACGACTGCCAGCAGAATATTCTCAAAGGAATGCAACAGCGGCCCGATCACGACCAGCGACAGCACCAGCATAATCAGCAGTACAAGAAACGGCGTAATCATAAAATCAAAGGTCGCCGGCACCGTCTTGCGGAGTTTTTTCTCCAGCTTGCTGCCGATCACACCCGCCACGAAAGCAGGAAGGATACTGCCCTGATAGCCGACGATGGGAATCATGCCGAACAGATACAGAGGTGTCACGCCGCTGGACGGATCCGCCACCGAATAAGCGTTGGGCAGAGAGCCGTTGACCAGCATCAGGCCGAGAATCAGTCCCAGCACAGGAGAACCGCCAAACACCCGGAAGGTGGACCAGCAGACAATGGCCGGAAGAAAGGCAAACGTCGTTCCGGACAGAACTTCCACCAGTACGCTGAACGTCTGGGGCACGTCCGCCACACTCATGCCGAGCAGAGACAGGAAATTGTCGTTTAAAAGAGCGCCTTTTAAGCCCAGGAACAAACCGGTCGCCACCAGAGCCGGAATAACCGGAACGAAGACGTCGCCAAACGTACGAATGGCTTTCTGAAGCTGATTTTTTCCGTCCATCTTCGCTTCTTTGGCTTCGCTGGCCGTTGTCTCGCTGATCCCGTGCTTGAGGACTTCGTCATAGACACGGTTGACATGCCCGGTTCCGAAGATGATCTGGAACTGGCCGGCCGTGAAAAAGGTTCCCTTCGCTCCTTCGATGTTGCCGATTCCTTCTTCGTCGATGATCTCTCTGTCCACAACGATGATTCTTAAACGTGTCGCACAGTGGGCTACGGACTTGATATTTTCCTGCCCGCCGATGCACTTGATCACATCTTCTGCAATCTTTGAATAATTGTAAGCCATGATATCCTCCTTCATCCATTTTCCATGTTACATTTTTGTTCAATATGTACGCGCGTTCATTATGTTCATAATGTAACACGGAATCCGACGGATGTCAATAGGGAACTTTTATTTTGTTATTTTTCCCTTTTTTGTGATATTTTTAATCTGTCAGGCGTTTATCTATTGAAAGGCCTTTCAGCAGAGCAAAAGAAACCGGGCAGCCGGAACAGATGGAATGGAGGTGCTTCTTTGGAGAAGGCGGACTATGATCTGGCAGTGGAACACTGTCTGGACGCGGTATACCGCACGGCGCTGAACTGCTGCCGGAACCGGCAGGACGCGGAGGATGTGGTGCAGACCGCGTTCTTAAAGCTTCTGGAATGCGATACCCCGTTCCGGGACGAAACGCACATCCGCAGATGGCTGATCCGCGTGGCGGTCAATGAGTCCCACTCTCTGTGGCGCTCCTTCTGGAGACGGAATGTATCCTCCCTCGAAGAACAGACCGCGGAACCGTCGTTCTCACAGCCGGAATACAGCGACCTGTTCTGCGCCGTATCGGAACTCCCGATCCGGTACCGGGAAGTGATACACCTGTATTATTACGAGGATTACAGCGTCCGCGAGATCGCCGCTCTTCTCCATATCACGGAGACTGCCGTCCAGACCCGGCTCATGCGCGCACGCCGAAAACTAAAGCAGCGGCTGACGCGGAACTAAAATCAGCATCTGGACGCACAATGCCCGGAAGGATTTCTGAACGCGCATGCGGGCAGATATTCTTCCAGACCACAGGGTATTGGGCGTCCGGATGCGGAACTCAAAAAACAGCATCCGGACGGATAATACCCGGAAGGATTTCTGAACGCGCATGCGGGCAGAAATTCTTCCAGACCACAGGGTATTGGGCGTCCAGATGCGGAACTTAAAAAACAGCATCCGGACGGATAATACCCGGAAGGATTTCTGAACGCGCATGCGG
>CAJUNR010000002.1:0-35488 GCA_910587765.1 uncultured Lachnospiraceae bacterium | reverse complement strand
GCAGAAATCCTTCCAGACCACGGGGTATTAGCCGTCCGGATGCGGAACTCAAATAGGAGGCATGGAAATGAACACAGAAAAAGATCTCAAAGCTTTCTACCGGCGCACGTTCGACGAAGTACATGCTTCTGAGAATCTGCTTGGAAAGGTGAAAGATATGAAAAACGAAAACGAAATGAACAGAACCGGAAAGACACTGTCGAGAGGCGCCATCGCGGCCGCGGCCTTCGCCGTACTGATGCTCACCAACGTCATCTCCTACGCCGCCTCCGGGCGGCCCTGGATCCTGACCATCACCCTGCCGGACGGAGAGACGAGACAGGTCGAAGTGGAACGGAACGCGGAAGACGGACAGCTCTTCGATTACAATTATGAGGCTGCTTCGGCGGAGTCCGAGCACATGGACAGCGCGGAGGCGGATGTCGCGCTGGAAACATCCGACGTGGAGGCCGCTCACCGGCTGGAAGAAAAGGACGGCCGCATCTGGCTGGTTCTTGACGAAAACAGCCGCGTGGACATCACGGAAGATTTCCGGGATGGAACCTGCAAAGGAAGCCTGGACGCGGACGGCATGATCTGGTACTATGAAGTCTCCGGCACTCTGGAGGACTATCAGATTGATGCCCAGATCATAACCATGGTTACAAAAATCGGGTAGGGAAGCGCCATCTTCCCCTACTCTCCGCGCGTCCCATGCGCCGCTTCTGCGGCATACTCCCTCTGCATGGGGCTGCGCATAATCAAGACGGCATGGCCTGAAGCCATGCCGTCTTTGTTTTCTGCATATCTTTCCGCCTATGCGTCCTGCTCCGCCGACACTCTCTGGATATGCATTGCCAGATATCCGATTTCCACCGGGTCCAGCGGTTTTTTCAGATGCTTTTCCAGATGGCTGCATACGGTGGACGCCATCCGGAACTCATCCGGAAATTTCACCGACATGTAATCGTTCATGTCCAGTTTCAGCTTCTCTCCCTTGATGGCGCGCGCGGCCATATAGCGCACATGGTTCATGAGCCGGTTGTAGGACAGGGACATCACGTCGATGGAGGCCCCTGTTTCCGTCTCCACAAGCTGGATGCATTCCCGGACGGTTCTTGCAATCTGCATGGACAGAGCCACGTTCTCATCCTCGATGGCCGAATGAATATGTAAGGCGATGTAACCCACCTCATGCTCGTCAATGCTGGCATTCAGCCGTTCCTTGAGAATCGGGACGATACATTCGGCCGTCTTGTATTCCATATGAAACAGCGCCCGGATATCTCCGGTCAGCGGGTTGCTGATCTGCTCCCCGCTCCGGATCCTCTGAACGGCAAAGGCAATGTGGTCCGCCATGGGAAAAAGTATGCTCCGGTCGATCTTTCCGAAGACCCGCTCGCCTTCCTGCAATACCTGCTCCGCAATCTCCAGAAAGACCGGATCCATTCCTTTCACCAGATCGAGGGCGGAGCCCCGTTCCGTCTTCTCATGCAGAGAATAGACCGTGCACCCGTCCGGAGCCTCCATCCTTTCACTGATTTTCTTCCCGAACCCGATCCCCTTGCCGATCAGCAGATATTCCTGATTATCATCCATTCCAATGGCGATCACAGTGTTGTGATTCAGCGCCTTCTTCACTCTGAACATACTTTCTCTCCCCGCAGATTGATCCTTCAGCCTTCAAAAGTATCTACTGCATATAGTTCGTCTCCGGCCTTGACGGCTCCCGTCTTCAACAGACGGATCTTCTGATTTTCCGACAGTTCCGTACAGAGCACCGGCGACGCAAGAGACGGTGCATTTTTCTTCAGGAACTCCAGGTCCATCTTCATGAGCAGATCGCCCTTTTTCACCTTGTCTCCGTTGTTTACAAACACTTCAAAGCCCTGTCCGTTCAGATTCACCGTGTCGATGCCCATGTGGAGCAGCATGGCGATGCCGGATGCCGTCTCGAATCCGATCGCATGCTTCGTTTCAAATACAAAGCTGACTTCACCGTCTTCCGGCGCCCGCACCTCGCCGTCCTCCGGAATGACCATGGCGCCGTCGCCCATCATCCGGCCTGCGAACGCTTCATCCGGCGTCTCGGACAGATCGGCCGCCGTCCCGTTCACCGGGCTGTAGATGATATCGCTTTTCACTACTTTTCCCGCCGGTTTCTCCTCTGCAGGCGCGGCAGACTCTGCTCCCGCATTTCCTGCCGGAACATATTCTTCGTCCGGAGCGGTCTCCAGATAGTCTTCCAGATTGGATTTGACGACGGTTACTCTGGGCCCGTAGATGACCTGCACACCGTTTCCTTTGTGAACCACACCGGATGCGCCGGTCGATTTCAGCAGAGCGTCGTCCACCAGTTCGGATTTATGGACCGTACAGCGAAGTCTGGTAGCGCAGCAGTCCACATCCGAGATATTTTTCTTGCCGCCAAGTCCCCGGCAGATCGCCGCAGACAGCTCGTCTTCTTCCGACGCGGCGCCGCCCGCTCCCGCAGTCCCTTTCTTCCGCGCGTCCACATCGCTCCTGCGGTACAGTTTCACTTCCTCGCTGTCGTCCCGTCCCGGAGTCTTCAAATCCATTTTTGTGATCAGGAAGGAGAACAGGAAATAATACACGGCAAAATATCCGATACCGACAACTACGATCCAGACCCAGCTCGTCTTGGCATTGCCCTGCAGGATGCCGAACAGGAACATATCGATCAAACCGCCGGAAAACGTCATACCCACGCCTACGTTAAATACATGCATCAGCATGTACGCAAGTCCTGCAAATACACAGTGAATCGCATACAGAAGCGGCGCCACAAACAGGAACGTAAATTCCAGCGGCTCCGTAATACCGGTCAGCATGGAGGTCAGCGCTGCGGACAGAAGAAGACCTGCCACCGCTTCCTTCTTCTCCGGTTTCGCCACTTTATACATGGCAAGAGCCGCTCCCGGAAGGCCAAAGATCATCAGGGGGAACTTACCGGTCATAAATCTGGTAGCCGACACCGCAAAATGCTCCACAGTCGGATCCGCCAGCTGTGCAAAGAAGATATTCTGAGCGCCCTCGACCATACGTCCTCCCACTTCCATCGTCCCGCCAAGAGCCGTCTGCCAGAAGGGCAGATAAAATACATGATGAAGGCCGAAAGGAATCAGCGCACGCTCCATCAGACCGTACACCCAGGTTCCCGCATAACCGGACTCCAGCACCACGCCGCCAACAGCATAGATCCCCTGCTGAATCACCGGCCAGATAAAGAACATCAGAATTCCCACCACCGTATAGGCAAGCCCGCTGATAATGGGTACAAATCTGGTGCCGCCGAAGAAAGACAGTACCTGAGGAAGTTCAATCTTGTAAAATCTATTATGAAGGGCCGACACGCCCAATCCCACGATAATGCCTCCGAACACGCCCATTTGCAGAGATGTGATACCGACTACGGATGCGGTAGCTCCTTCCAGCATGGCTTCTGCTCCGCCGTGGTTCACGATCATGGCCCCGATGGACGCATGCATGATAAAAAATGCGATGGCCGCGGACAGCGCCGCCACCTCTTTTTCCTTTTTCGCCATACCGATAGCGACGCCCATGGCAAAAATAATGGGCAGATTGGCAAATACGATGTCACCGGCCTCACTCATAACCTGCAGAATGGCGTTAAGCACCGTTCCCGGTCCCATGATCCCCATCAGTCCGTAAGTAGTAAGCATGGTCTCATTGGTAAAAGAGCCGCCCACGCCCAGCAACAGGCCTGCCACCGGCAGGATTGCGATTGGAAGCATAAAGGATCTTCCCACTCGCTGAAGTACACCGAAAATCTTGTCTTTCATGAAAACAATCCCTCCTATTTAAAGTTCCGCTTCTTCCCGAACACCGCCCCGGATCTGGAAGAATTTCCGGCCGTGTCCCACGTCCTGAAATCCTTCCGGGCTTTGTCCGGGCCTCCGCTGTTTTTAAAGTTCCGCTTCTTCCCGAACACCGCCCCGGATCTGGAAGAATTTCCGGCCGTGTCCCACGTCCTGAAATCCTTCCGGGCTTTGTCCGGGCCTCCGCTGTTTTGCGGATGTTTTGTGCATGTCTCTGCCCCTTACTATCTCCATGGTGCACTGATTTTACGCATAGAAAAAGGCATCAACATGCATAAACATCCCTTGGTTTAATGCATAGTTAATGCCTGCTTCCCAGTTACATACTATGTATTTAAAAATTAACATGATTGACAGGATTTGTCAAGTGCGTTTTAGTGCAATCCGCATATATGAAGCTATGACATGTCCTATGTTGCTGTGAGCAATGTGAACAATATGATCCGGTCAGGCAGAAGAGACAACGCTTCTGACTCTCATTTCAACGATCAATCTCTCTTCGTCACTGCCCAATATCCCTTATTTCAGGTATTTCTTTAACTTATGAGCGACCTCCTGAATATCAATGGGCTTTGCAAGATGGTCATTCATGCCGCACTCCAGACACCTTTGAATATCCTCCGAAAACGCGTCTGCAGTCATGGCGATAATGGGAATGCCTGCATCCTCCCGTTCCAGCCCCCGGACGGCTGCGGTCGCCTCATAACCATCCATGACCGGCATCCGCACATCCATAATGATCGCGTCATAGTACCCAACCCGGGATTTCCTGAATTTTTCCACACAGGCTGCTCCGTTTTCAGCCCAATCCAATTCCAGCTCAAGGATGGAAAGCAGTTCCCTTGCCACTTCCCAGTTAAGCTCATTATCTTCCGCCAATAAAATGCGTTTTCCTTTCAGTACCGCGTCGCCCGTTCTTTCAGCGCCGGCAGCTTCCCCTGCTGCCTCCGGTGCCGTGCAGACGGGCGCCGCCGCCCTTTCCAGATCGAGCGCAACATGAAACTCGCTGCCCTGACCCTGTTCGCTGCGGACGGAGATCGTTCCGCCCATGGCGTCCACAATATACTTGGTAATCGCCATGCCCAGCCCGGAACCCTCTGTCTTCCGGACCCGGGTGTTATCCTCCCGGCTGAAGGACTCAAATATTACCTTCTGATACTCCTTCGACATGCCGATGCCCGTATCGCTCACCAGAAAATGGGTACGGACACGGGAAGCATCCTCCGACAGCGCCTCCTGATACACGGTCATCTCAACAGAACCCTTCTCAGGAGTGAATTTGACGGCGTTCCCCAGCAGATTGATCAGCACCTGATTCAGCCGCACACCGTCGCAGTACACATTTTCCGAAAGGATATCCCGGGCAGTTGCACAGAATTGCTGCTTCTTCGCCGCAACCTGAGGCTGCATGATATTGACAATGCTGTCTATCGCCTCTCTCAGCGACACCGGCTCCACATTCAGCGTCATTTTTCCGCTTTCGATCTTGGATATATCCAGCACGTCGTTGATCAGCCCGAGTAAGTGCCTGCTGGACAGCGCAATCTTACCCAAATAATCCCGAACCTGCTCCGGATTGTCTGCATTGTCCAGAGCCAAAAAAGTCATACCGATGATAGCATTCATGGGGGTACGGATATCGTGGCTCATGCTGGACAGAAATTCCTGTTTTGCCGCGTTGGCCTGTTCCGCCTCTTTCCGCGCCTGCTCCGCGGCCTTCCGGGCCCCGTCCATCTCCTCGTTCATGCGCTTCAGTTCAGATACCTGGTCCCTGAACAGCTTTAAGTACCGGAAGAATATGTAGAGGAGCATAGCGACCACCGCGAAGGAAGCGGCGTAAACGATGCCGAGCCAGCGGCTGCCCATGCCTGAGATGGCATTATCCAATCCCTCGAAGGGAAGAACAGTTACCAGATACCACTCGCAGTAGGGAAGACTGGTGCAGTATATATGGCGGCGCGATCCGCCGTTTTTCAAGACAGCAGAGTAATCTTCGCCGGCATTCATGGCAGCTCTCAGCTGTTCAATGCAGATATCTGCCTCCACATCCTTGCCGTCAAAAATACTGGTAAGCCTGTCGAAATAGTTTTTATGGGAATCGCCCTCGTTCCCGACAACGTAACTGCCGTCTTTGCGGATTACAAAGGAATAGCTCAGCGACTTGTCCGAATCCAGAAACAAAACCTCGTCCATATATTTAGTGGAGAGCCCCACAACAATCGCAAGGCTGCCGCTGCCATCGGACATGGGATATTCGCAGGGAACGCCGAACAAAATTACGCCGTCGCCGCCGCTGCCGGCAGAGGCCGCTTTGCGCTCCCCGTTCCGCAGGCTCTCCAAAAAGGGTTCCGGGTGATTAAGTTCCACAGGGTCGCCAAAAATCATCTCAATTCCGCCGTCAGGCGAATACAGGGCGGCACACAAAAAATGCCTTGCCCTTGCACCGTATTCGATCTCCTCCCTCGTTCCGTGACCGGAATCCCCATTCCCTGCCGCAATGTGCGCGATGGACTCCGCCATGGTCAAGCGGAGTTCAATGATCGTCTCAAAGTGCAGCGACACCTGCTCGTTCATTCCGGCCATATAGGCGGTGCCGATTTCCTCAATCGTGTTTTCGCTCATATTATGAATGGACGCTCCCAGAAAGGAAAACACGAAAACCGTTAAACAAATGATTACCGCTATGCTGATTTTTAAAGACCGCGGCAAAGCTTTGTTTTTCATACCTGTTCCATCTCCGCAATTTATCATAATTTTTATTATCTGCGTGCAAAACGCCATCCTAACAGCTCCTCAGCCTGCTCATAACCTGGAACATCCTGCGGATGTCCACCGGCTTTGCCAGATGAGCATCCATCCCGGCATCCTTTGCCAGTGCGATATCCTCTTCAAACGCGTTAGCCGACAGCGCTATGATGGGCACGGTATCCGCGTCCGCCCGGCGCAGGCCGCGGATCACCCGGGCCGCCTCATACCCGCTCATGACCGGCATCATCAAATCCATGAGTACGCAGTCAAACGTTCCCAAAGCGGATGCCTCAAACGCGTCTACGGCGGCTTTCCCGTCGTTTGCGGTTACAACCTCCGCGCCTGCCTCCCTGAGAATGTACTCTACAATTTCACAGTTGATCTTATTATCCTCCACCAGCAGAACACGCATCCCGGCAACATCGCCCTGCATATCCTGGCCCTCTTGCACGGGTCGTCCGCTCCACGTCTCATCAACGCGAATGGGCAGATTGATTTGAACTACGCTCCCCTTGCCAGGCAGACTGTCTACCGAAACAGACCCTTTCATCTGATCAACCAGTTTTTTTACGATGGACATACCAACCCCAACGCCGTTATAGTTGGTCCGCGCACCCTGGTGCTCCTGGGTAAAGGGTTCAAAAATGTGATCCTTAAAGTCTTCTCCAATACCGATTCCGGTATCTTCGATGACAAAACGGCAGCTTGCAGTCCCCTCACAGAAGGCGGTCTCTTCCGCCCGGACAAATACGGAACCATTGGGCCGGTTATATTTGAGAGCGTTGTCGATGACACTCATCAGAATTTTCTTTAAGTGAAGCGGATTCCCAATTGCCCTGCTGTGCCGCAGACCGGACGTCTCCAGCTCCAGAAGGACGGAGCGTTCTTCTGCCAGAGGAGATAAGACCGTGATGCAGTCTTTCAGCACAGCGTGAAGGTCAAAGGGTTCCTCCGCCGCCGTCGGCCTCCCGCTCTCCTGATTGCTTACCTGAAGGACATCGTTCACCAAAGACAGCAGATGCTCTGCCGACACACGGATCTTTCTCCGGCAGTCTCTCTGCCGCTCCGGGTTATCCTGACTTTTTTCCAGAATGGTCAGCATCCCCAGAATTCCGTTGATCGGCGTGCGAAGGTCGTGAGACATATGGGAAAGAAATTCGCTTTTTGCCGAGTTTGCCTGCCTCACCCGTTCCAGAAGTTCCATGATGGACTGTTCCTGTTTTTTCCTCGTCACCATAGTCTCGGTAATATCCTGATGATAACCGCTCAGGCAGGCTCCCGGCTTTTTGTATGTCCTGTCCGGAACGCCGCCGCAGCGGACATAAATTTTGCCCAGCTCCGGATGATTCCAGGGATAGATCACCTCGGCCCGTCCGGCCTGCAATATTTCCTGAACCGCCTCCTGAACCATATCCACATAGTCCGGTTCAATGCGCTCAAACCAGTGACGGTAACATTCCTCCGGCCCGATGCCGCCCGGCACGCCCAGGAGAAGCCGCATGGTCCGGTCCGCGTACAACCTGGGCTGGCGGCCCTCCTCCATCTCAATGGTCCAGATTCCGGTCCTGGCTCCCTCCAGAATATCTTCCAGACTCTGCCTTCCCTCCAGATAGCTGCGCTTTTGAAGCTCCCGGAACAGATTGCGCCGCTTCAGGGAGGACACGATAAAGTATGCCGCTGTCTGAAGCATATTCGACGCGTATTCCAGCGACTTCACCGGAGGATTGTCTACGCCGTAAAAGCCGATAATCTGTTTTCCGTTATACAGAGGAACCACCACAAGGGAGTGGACGCCCTGCCGCTCCAGGTTCTCATACTGAAGCGGCTCCGCCTCCCGAATATCCTCCAGCCGCTCAATGACGATGTGCCTGCCGACGCTGAAATTCCGATACCAGCTGGCGCACACCTCCGGAGGAACATTTTGAAGGTTCTCCCGTTCCGGCTCCACCCCGTCGGCCACCCACTCATAGGTGTTGTCATCGCCGCCGGATTCGTTCTGTTCGAATATATAGGTCCGCTCCCCGTTCAGCGCTTTGCCCAGATGCTCCAGCAGCACTCCAAGCGACTGATCCGGTGTCTCCTCCAGCAGGGCGACACGAAGGCCCTCATTGATGATGGCTTCCAGATTTTGAACGCTTCGCATACCGCTGTGCTGCTCATATGCCTCAACAGCCGAAGCGCCTTCTCCAGCCTGTAAAAGTTCCCCTGCATAATCCATATGCCTGTCCTCCGCTTTCTCCTCACAGCTTCACTGCAAAAGTCAAAAAATCGATGTTATCATACCATATGAACCCCGCTGCGTCAATGAAAAGAGGCGAAAACCATGTTCATCTGTGCTCCCCTGCGCATGGAAAAAGCAGGACATCTTTTTCAGATTTCCTGCCCGGTTATGCCGCCGGCGGACGGCGGATGTTCAATTCTCTAATGATTCCTCGTATTTTTTCAGAATATTCTCAAGTTCCGTATTCCCCCTCAGAAATTCATATTCCTCCTTGTTTCTGATTTCGGAAATAAATGATTTCGCAAAATGTCTGCCGAGCCGCCTGGATGGTTGCTGCGGATGCCTGTAATAGAGGGGAGAGGTTCTCATATCCCAGGGCTTCTGCGATGCCTCCAGCGCCTCCTCTATGAGCCGGACACTCTGCTTCTCGTCTTTCCGGAATAAAGCGATCAGCAGACGGGGAACCACTGCTCCGTAAGGCCACAGTCCAAACAGAGAACACATCCTTACCGATATTTCTGCAATTGCCTCCGCTTCCCGATGGTTTCCACCCTGCTCTTCTATTTCAAGCAGCAAAAACAAATAGTTCTGCATCCTTCCGGCCGTCTGCAGCAGATTTCCTTCCAGGAAAACAGCCGCGGCGGCTTCATCCTTTTCATGAAGCAAAAGCCTCGTCTGCAGCAGTGTTTTATCGGTCTGAACGTCCGGAATCTGTCCCAAAAAGAAACCGGCCTTTTCATAATCTTCCATCTGTAAATATTTCGCGGCAAGCAAATATACGACGGAACATCTTATTTTCTCGTCCGCACTGCCGCTGACCCGTTCCAACCAGTCAAAAACGGTCTTTTTGTATGTTTCCCTGCGCTCATCCGGGACGTCGGACAGAACCAGCACGCCGTCCAGAGTGGTTGCAACCATATAGATCAGGGAATCACAGCGCGGGTATTCCTGTATTTTCGCTGCCGCCGTTTCAAATGCGGCATCAAAGTCTCCTCTCATTGCAGTCTCCGCAATCTCATTGGCAAACTGCCCGATTTCCAGTTCCGTCAGTTCCTCGCGGAATGAAAACAGTTCATTCATATCTATTTTCAGCAGCCTTGCAAGCGCCGGAAGCAGCGTGATATCCGGAAATGTGTTTCCTTTCTCCCATTTATTTACTGCCGGCGCCGAGACGCCCAAATACGCCGCAACCTGCTCCTGTGTCAGCCCTGCTTCCTTCCGATGACTCCTGATCCGTTCACTGATATTCACTGCCGCCAGCCTCCTTTTCCGGATTTCCTTCCTCTCGCTTACGCTCATTATACCATGTGCTCCGCACATGCTCCCTCCGGGGGATGCGACCGGTCTGCCAATGAAAATGTCCTTCCTTCGGTCGGACGCAGACCGGCGCAGTATAATGTCTAACGACATTATACCATGAATCTGCGCACTTTTTCTATTGAGTGGCTGTTTATTTACAATCCTCAAATTTTAACCGTGCGTTAAGGCCGGACGGACGGCAGCGGGTGGTGATCAGGCAACTGCGGACTCATACGTGAAAACGGTCATACCCGCGGTAACAGTCCTCGCAGAGCTTCCTGCCGTTCTCCAGGTGGATGTGATTCTCGGCGGCGGTCTCCCCGCAGCCGTCGCACCTCACCGGCCGGAAGATGCGGGCCGGTTCCGGCAGCTCCAGCGTCGTCTCCTTCACCTCAAAAAGCGCTTCCGGCGCATGGTTCTGATAGTAGGCGAAGCTCTCCTCCTTCGTCATGCCCTCCGGTTTGGGCCGCAGGACGAGGCGGACGGACCTGCCGCTCTTTCGCTCGTAGAAGGAAAACGCCTGCTTTCCCGTCATGTGAAACAGCAGGTTCCCTTTTCCCACGCTGCACCCCAGGAGCACCTGAATGGCGTCGACGCCGCAGGCGTCATTTTCGCTGATGCATACCACCTGTTCGTCCTCCGAAAAGGAAAGTCCAAGCAGCGAAGCGGCATAGAGCGCCGCCCGGTAACCGATCGCCAGCCCGCCGCAGGAATGCCCGTGAAACGCCACGCACCGCTCCCATTGCTTTTGTTCCATCTTTGTTTCCTCCTTAATCTTTCATTTCACGGACGTATGCCCGGACTGCGCGCCCGGGCATCGTCAAATAATTTTTATTGATATCCTTCCACCAGAAACATCGGCTTCACAGCCATAATCTCGTCGTATTCCTCCTGATCCACCTGGACGGAGGCGTTCAAACGCTTCAGATCCTCCTTCAGCACCTCAAACGCCTCTTCCGACGTCACCGCCCGGGCATCCTCGATGATGCGGATCATGCGGGTCAGCGTCACCGGATGCGCGTATCTGGCAGGAAGCGGAAAACCGGCGTATCCGCGCAGGCGGCGCTCCATGGCCTCGCAGGATTCCCGCCACCGGCGGTCCACATAAGCGCGGTTGTTCTTCCCGGTGGGCAGTACATTGGCTCCCGCGAACAGAAAGACCGCCGCCAGCCCGAACAGCGTAAAATAAAGTCCGCCGTCCACTCCGCTCATGACCGCCCAGAGTCCGTAGAGTCCGGTCAGCGCTCCCAGAAGCACGATGGCAAGCGCCGCCCAGCGGTAGGCGGGGTTGGAACGCTCATTGACCCGTTTTGCCCTGGCCGATCGGCTGAGCGCCTCGTAGAGCGCCGGCCGTTCCTCCAGATACGCCCTGGCCTTTTGCAGCTTTCTCACCTGCGCCTCTGCCTTTTCGCCGATCACCGGGCGGACTCTGGCCGCCTCTTCCGCCGCCTTTCGGCGCATCTTCTCCTCTACGGCGGCGCTCTGAAGACGGATATCCGGATGATGCCTGCGGATATCGGACAGCATCTCGTCCACCTGCTCTTCGTGCTTAAAGAGACACTGCTTCTCACTGCCGTCTTTGCAGGACACCACCAGATAGGGCAGCGTCGCAAATACTCCTTTTCCCGTGAAGCCGCCCCTGCTCATGGCGACCCGCTTAAAGACGCGGGCGACGGCGGAAAAGGGCACGTAATACCGGCGGTCCAGATAAAAACTGTTCAGATACAGCGCCTGCTCCCCTACTCCGCAGGGACCGTATTTCCGGCAACGGGCCTTATCTGTTTTTAAAACATCCTCCGCCAGCCGTTCCTGTCCCAGAGGTTTTGTATAAGCCATAATGACCGCTTCCTTTCCTGACGCCCGCGCACCGTCCGGACGGCGCGCCGTCCGAAGCGGAAGAATGGACCGTCTACTTTTTCACGCTGCTGTAATCCGGTTTCGGATCCCGCGTCTTGATGACGAACAGGAACGCTCCCAGAAAGATCACCGCACATACGATGCCTATCGGATAGGCCACAGCCGTCCCCAGATTCAGGCACTCGGACGCCGCGAAGAAATAGGTCATGGATACCGCGCTCATGAAGGTCGCCGGCACCGCCGTAATCCAGTAGTTTTTCTTTTCCATAAAGAGATACATGCTCGCGGTCCAGAGAACGATCATGGCCAGCGTCTGGTTCGTCCAACTGAAATAACGCCATACGATGGAGTAATCCAACTGGCTGACGAAAGCGCCCACGGCCAGAAGCGGCACGCAGAGCACCAGACGGTTCTTCCACGCCTGCTGATCCATGCCGAACCAGTCCGCCAGCGTCAGACGCGCGGAGCGGAACGCCGTATCGCCGGAGGTGATCGGACAGACGATCACGCCCACCATGGCCAGCGCGATGCCGATGCCGCCCATGGTCTTCGCGCACACATCATAGATCGCCGCCGACTGTCCTGCGCCGAGCGCTTCGGAAAGGCCGGTGGAGAGTCCGCCGGACACTTCATAGATCGCGCAGCCTGCCGCCGCCCAGATGAGAGCGATCACGCCCTCCGCGGTCATCGCGCCGTAGAACACGAAATGTCCCTGCCGCTCGCTCTTCAGGCATCTTGCCATCAGAGGACTCTGCGTCGAATGGAAACCGGAGATGGCTCCGCAGGCGACAGTGATGAACATAAAGCTCCACACCGGCGTGCTCTTGGGATGCATGTTGTAGAAATGGCTCCAGATCTCCGGAATCTGGTATTCCGCGTGGGTGAAGATTCCGATGCACACGCCGATTGCCATGACGATCAGGCAGATACCGAAGACCGGATAAATCTTGCCGATGATCTTGTCAATGGAAATAAAGGTTGCCACAAAATAATAGGCCAGAATGATGAAAGTCCACATTTTCACATTGATGAGCATTCCTGCTCCGCCGGAATTGCCGATCAGCGTCGTGATCAGGCCTGCCGGTCCTACCGCGAACACCGTGCCGACCATGACCAGCAGAACCACGCTGAACACGCGCATGACATTTTTCATAATGCCGCCCATGTAGATGCCGGTTACCTCCGCGATGGACACGCCTTCGTTGCGGGCGCTCAGCATACCGGAGAAATAATCGTGGACGCCGCCTGCGAGGATCGTACCGAAGGTGATCCACAGAAACACGATTGGCCCCCACAGGGCTCCCTGCATGGCTCCGAAGATCGGGCCGAGGCCCGCGATGTTCAGAAGCTGTACGAGAAACAGCTTCCACTGCGGCATGACTACATAGTCCACGCCGTCATTGATCCGTACTGCCGGTGTCTCCCTGTCATCCGGGGCAAAGGTGTTGTCGACGATTTTGCCGTACACAAAATAACCGCCGATCAACAGTGCAAGACACAGAAAAAAACTTAACATATCTCTCCCTCCTGATTGAGTTTTGTTATTTTAGTTAAATTCACTCTAGCAGATTGACAGAGATTTGTAAAATACATATAATGAAATAATAACCATACCTTTTAAGTATTGTCAATCTGTCTTTTTCAGGAATTGTCACCGGCAGCATCGTATTTCGCACATTTCAGCACGGCCCGGACGGACGCCGGAACCGGCAGCGCAGGAGGAGGAACACAGATGGAGCTTCGGCACATCCGGTATTTTATGGCGGTCGCGGAGGAACTGAATTTTACAAAAGCGGCGGAGAAACTGCACATGGCGCAGCCTCCTCTGAGCCGGCAGATTCAGGATCTGGAGAAAGAACTGGGCGCCAGACTTTTCTGCCGGACGCCCCATATGCTCCGGCTCACGGAGGAAGGCGTCCTGTTTCAGCAGTACGCCGTGCAGATTCTGGAACTGGCCAAGCGCTCGGCCGAAGGAGTCCGGGAGCTTCATACCGGACTTACCGGGACGCTGTATCTGGCCTCCGTGGAGGGGCATGCGCCGCGCCTGCTCTCTGGATGGATCGCCGGATTTCACAGGCTGCATCCCCATGTGCAGTACGACCTGTGGAACGGAAGCTCCGACGAGGTGACGGACCGGGTCACAAAAGGGCTCTGTGATCTCGGAATCATCACAGCGCCCTACAATGTGGAAGAACTGAACGTCCTCCCGGTATACGATGAACCGTGGGTCGCCATTCTGCCCAGGGAGCATCCGCTGGCCGTGGAGGACAGCGAAACCGTCCGCCTGGAAAAGCTGACTCCCTATGAACTGATCATTCCTTCCCGCCGCTCCCGGCTGCAGGAGATCACCGGGTGGTTTGAACTCACCGGGAACCGCCCCCATATCCTCTGCCGCATCTCCAACACGCTGAACGCCTACATGCTGGTGGAACAGGGCGTGGGGATCGCCATCTATCCGGCCTCCGCCAACGATATCCGCACTCCGGATTCCATCTGCATCCGCCGGATCACCAACCCTGCGGTCACTGTCTCCTACGCCCTGATCTGGAGAAAGGAGCGGACGCCGAACCATGCGGCGGAGACGTTTATCCGCTATGTAAGAGACGGCGTAACGGCATTCTGAGCGGGCTCCTGTTCCTGACTCTGCGTTTCGTAAACCGACTCCAGCAGCGCGGTGCCGGTCCGGGTCCGGAACAGCTTTTCTCTCGTGTTCCGGATGTGCCGCGCCGAATACCCGGACTCCTCCGCGTTGACCAGATAATCCGCCTCCAGCAGAATCTGGTGATCGACGCCCTCAACCGGATCGATCGTATGGTGATGCCCCACCAGCCAGACGACCCGGCGGGTCATTTCTTCCGGCAGGCCGCTATCCGCAAGAAACGCTTCCGTCAGCGCGGTTCCTTCCATTTCCTGATATTTTCCGTTGGTATTGCCGTATTTTTCCCTGCACAGAGGGCAGGCGATGTCATGAAGAATCGCCGCCGCCTCGATCGTTTTCTGCAGATGCGCGGAGACGCCTTCGCATTCCGCAATCGTCTTCGCATATGCATATACTTTCATAAAATGCCCGATGTCATGAAGATTCCCCCCGGAATACCCGATCATCTTCACCATCAGTTCCGATATGGTTACCTCGTTTTTCAAGTCTGCTCCTCCTTTGAAACGCCTGCTTTTCACTCTCACGCCGACCGGCGCAGGCAGATCATCCTCCCGGCCGCACGGGAGTTTCTGCCGCCACCTATTCCACCTTCATCATACGATAACCCACGCCGATGTGGGTCTGGATATACTGGGGCGAATCCGGAGCCGGCTCCAGCTTCCTGCGCAGCGTCGCCATGAAGACCCGAAGGGAAGCCACGTCGTTCTCCCAGCTTCGTCCCCAGATATTCTGGGTCAGAAAGGTATGAGTCAATACCTTGCCCATATGTCTGGACAGCAGGCACAAAAGCTTATACTCAATCGGCGTCAGATGCAGCTCCTGTCCATCCAGAAAGGCGCACCCACCCGCATAATCCACCCGCAATTTCCCGTTCACAAACTCGGAACCGGCCGAAAGCGCGCCGGCCGCCATGATCGAAAGTCTGCGCCGGGTAACCCGAAGCCTAGCCAGCAGTTCTTCTACGGAAAATGGCTTGGTCAAATAATCGTCCGCCCCTGCGTCGAGCGCCTCGATCTTGTCTTCGTCCTCACTTCTGGCACTGATGACAATAATCGGCAGATTCGACCATGATCGTATATTCTTTATTACCTGCACACCGTCCAGATCCGGCAGTCCCAGGTCCAGAAGAACGATATCCGGGTTGTGAGAAGAGGCTTCCGCAATCGCCGCCTCTCCGTTGGCGGCCGTCAGATAGCGGTAATCATTCATCTTTAATGTTGTTGTAATCAGGTTGCGTACCGGAGGGTCGTCCTCCACAACCAGAATTAATGGTTTGTTCATAAATATCAACCTCCCCGGCCGGCAGTGTAAACAGAAATACGCTACCGAAAGGCTTGTGATCAGATACCGTAATCGTGCCGCCGTGAGCGGTAACGATCGATCTGCACAGAGCAAGCCCCAGCCCCAGACTTCTGCGGCTGTCCGCGCTTTTGTTGGCGCCGCTGTAAAACATGTCAAAGACCCGCGGTTTCTGTTCATCGGGAATCCCCGGTCCGTTGTCCGACACGGACACTTCCACCCACTTTCCTCTTTTTCCGGTGTTGATCTCGATCGTCGAACCGGCCGGCGTATATTTAACCGCATTATCCACCAGATTGATCAGCACCTGGACAATCAGCTTCGCGTCGACCTTTGCCAGCAAAAGCTCCTTTTCGGCATGCACCCGAATCGTGTGTTCCGTGCTTTTCCGGCTGACATGCCGCAGCGCCTCCGCGACGATCTCGTCCACCAGTTCCACCGATCGGGGCAGTTCCACCTGACCGCCCTCAATCCGGGTAACCGCCAGCAGGTTCTCCACCAGGTTGATCAGCCACATGGAATCATCATAGATATCGGTAAACGTCTGCACACGGGTCGCGGCATCCATCTTCTGATAGTTGGCCAGCAGGTTGCCAGCGCTGCCGGAGATGGAAGTGAGAGGCGTGCGCAGATCATGAGAAATCGCCCGAAGCAGATTAGCGCGAAGCTGCTCGTTCCTGGCCAGAATCGCCGCCTCCTCTTTTTCCTTTGCATTTTTGATGCTCTCCAGGGCCAGGGCGCATTCTCCCAGAATCGAGAGCACTACGCTGTTTTCAAAGGAATCGAGCGGTGTTTCATCCATGGAAATTCCCACCACGCCGTACACCTGATGTTTGACCCGAATAGCCAGATACAGACATTTCGCGTCGGAAAAGGTATCTGTGGCGGCGCCGGCCTGCCGGTTGTTCTGATAGACCCATTGCGCGGCCGCACGTTCCTTCTCTGAATACGGATCAAAACCAAGGTTGTTTTCCGCCCGGAAGACGACTGGAGCGGCAAGACCTTTGCCATCCGGAAGATACACCGCCACATCCTTTTTCAGAAGTTTGATGATCTGTCCGGCTGCAGCATGTACCACGGACTGTTCGTCCTTTTCCTTCTGAATCAGTTGGTTCGTCTCGAACAGAATCCGCGTTCGGAATGCCGCCTGCGCGGACTGCCGGGCGTTGTCCTTCAGGCGGACGGCAAGAGAACCTGTCAGAAGCGCCACCATAAACATAATCGTAAAAGTAACCAGATAATCCGGGTCATAAAAATGAAACGTAAACCGCGGAACCGTAAAGAAAAAATTAAAGATCAGCACGCTGATCACAGACGCCGCCATTCCGCAGAGACGATTAGTCGTAATGACCGTGATCACCAGCACCCCGAAGATACAGACCGCTATGATATTGGCCTCCGTAAAACCCAGATATTCAAAGCCGCAACCAATCAGCGTCGCCGCCAGCAGGACGAATATCGTCTTTACCATATCCCGAACCGGCACCGCCTCTATAGAAATCAGTTTTTTCTTCTGCTCCTGATACCCGCTTCCTACACCCGCATCCGGAATGATGTGAATGTCCAGACCGGGAGCGGCGGCAATGAGCCGTTCAGTCAGAGCCGGCCTGCCGAAGAACCGTTTTCTGGTTGCCGTACTGCGGCCGATCACGATCTTTGAGACGCCGGAAAGTCTTGCAAACTCCGCAATCTGAAAAGAAACGTCCTCTCCGCAGACGGTTTCTATGGCCGCCCCCAGCTGTCTGGCCAGACGCATATGCTCCCACAGCCGCTTCTTATCCTCCTCGTTCATGTCCGCAGCCCCCGGCGTCTCCACAAAAAGCGCGGTGAAGGTTCCCCGGAACGCCTTCGCCATCCTCGCCGCAGTCCGGATGATGTTTCCGTTGGACGGCGAGGACGAGAGACAGACAAGGATATGTTCGCCTGTATGATACTCACTGCGGCTTTGCGCCCTGCCTCTTTCGGCCAGCAGACGGATTCGATCGGCGTGGCGGCGCAGAGCAAGTTCGCGCAGAGCCGACAGATTTTCTACCTCAGGAAAACCGGTGGGTGACGGATGACGGAAACGGCCGGCGCAAACGCTTTCACCAGCCAAACGTTCCAGCAGCTCCGACGGTTCCAGATCCACCAGTTCCACCAGATCGGCCCGGTCAAAAACCGAATCCGGAATACGCTCTCCTACCTGAAGCCCGGTAATAGCGTAAACCGTATCATTCAGGCTTTCCAGATGCTGGACATTGACGGTTGTATATACGCTGATACCGGCATCCAGAAGCTCCTGAACATCCTGATAGCGACTGATATGGCGGCTGCCGGCCGCATTGGTATGCGCATACTCATCCACTAGAAGAAGCTCAGGCTTTCTCTTCAAGGCCGCGTCGAGATCAAATTCCCGGATCGCCGTTTTCCCGCAGAATCCCTCTTTTTCCGACAGCAGTTCCAGATCCCGGAGCAACTTTGCCGTCCGCGGACAGCCATGCGTCTCTACATGACCGGCCACAACATCGATCCCCCGCTCCCCGGCCTGCTGCGCCGCCTGTAGCATAGCGTATGTTTTTCCCGTGCCAGATGCATAACTGAAATAGATCTTCAGTTTCCCTCTCTTCTCACCTTCTGCCTCATGACAGGCCTGATGCGGCTGTATATCCAAAATCTGAACCTGCGCCTCCATCTGCACCCCTCCAATTGGTTCCCATACGACCGGACCCATCGCCGCGCTTCTTGCCGGTGCTCATGATATGATATCACGAATCTCCGATTCATAATCGTCATTCGCCGCTCGCCGAATGCGTAAACGCCTTCTTCTCGTTTACGCTCATTATATCACATTTCATTGACAATTTCTATGATTCATACTTCTTAAATCCGACCGGCCCTTATTTTCCGTACGAGAGAAGGTCCTGACTCCAAAATTTTTTCCCGTCTTCCTTCCATAAACAGAAACTTTGAGAATGCAAAAACATCCGCATCTTCCGGCTCGTTCTCCACTTTGTCGGACAAAACCTGCCGCTTCCGCACCTGATTTTCTTTCTCCAGAAAATCATCCAGTTTCCTTACAAGAAACCACCCGTAAATTCCCATCAACGCCACAGCCGTGACAAGCAGCAGTTCACGCATTTTCCCACCCCCTGTTCTAAACGCTGAACCTTATTCTATATGTGAAAACATTTCTGCAGATCCCTGTTCGTACCAAGCACCAGCATGGTAGTATCCTTTGCCAGAACAATATCCGGCGACAGCAGAAGTTCCAGCCTTCCGTCTTTCTTGATGCCCATAATGTTGATATTATATTTTCTGCGGATGTCGATCTGTCCGATGGTCCGGCCGACCCAGTTCTCCGGAACCGGGATCTCAAACATGGCGTGAGCCTCATCCAGCTCTATATAATCGAGAATATGATCTGCCGTGTACCGGATTGCCGTCCATTTCGCAAGCTGTCTTTCCGGATAGACTACTTCATCCGCACCGTTTCGCAGCAGAAATTTTTTCTGCACGTCTCTGGCCGCTCTCGACACCACCAGTTTCGCACCCAGTTCTTTTAAAAGAGAGGTGGTTTCCAGAGAACTCTGAAAATCATTACCAATCGCAACGATGCAGACGTCAAAATTTCGGATCCCCAGAGACCGCAGAAAATCCTCGTTGGTGCTGTCGCCGATCTGTGCACCGGTGACAAAAGACAGGACTGATTCCACACGCTCTTCTTCATGATCTACGGCCATAACCTGATGTCCAAGTTCATTCAGATGTATGGCAATATGTTTTCCAAAACGTCCAAGCCCGATCAAAAGTACTGATTTCATACAATTCCTCCTTTTTATCCAACCGTAATCTTCTCTCTCGGCAGCTGAGATACCTGGATCCGCCCGCCAGACAAAGCGGCGAAGATCAGCGTCAGACCTCCCACCCGCCCGAAGAACATCAGAAGGATCAGTATCAGCCGGGATGCTATGCAAAGACCGGGAGTAAGCCCCAGAGACAGACCCACGGTTCCCACCGCGGAAGCCGTCTCAAACAGGCTGGCGAGCACCGGAAGCCCTTCAAGGATGCTGATAAACAGTCCCCCGAAAAAAAACAGCGCCAGATACATGAGCAGAATGGTCGCGGCGTTTTTTACCACATCGTCGTCAATTCTTCTGCCAAAGAAATGCGCGTGCTCTTCCCGGCAGAATGTGGAAACTGCCGTAGCGGACAATACCGCCGCCGTAGTCGTCTTCATACCTCCGGCGGTCGAACCGGGACTGCCGCCGATCAGCATCAAAACCGCCGTGACCGCCTGCCCCGCTTCGCTCAGAGTATTTAAATCCGTTGAATTAAAGCCCGCCGTCCGCGGCGTCACCGCCTGAAACAGCGATGCAAATATCCGTTCCCCAAAAGCCAGCTCCCCATATTCAAAAAAGTAAAAATAAGCGGCCGGAAGCGCCAGCAGAACGGCTGTCGTACACAGAATTACCTTGCTTTGCATCCGATACCTGCGGAACTGCAGACGGTTTGTCCGTATATCGTCCCAGGTCAGAAAACCGATTCCTCCCGCAATGACCAGGAACATGACCGTCAGATTGACCAGCGGATCCGCGGTATAAGCGGTCAGAGACGAAAAAGGCTCCCGCCCGCCCATCAAATCAAATCCGGCATTGCAGAAAGCGGATACGGAGTGAAACAGCGCCATCCAGATTCCCCGGATTCCAAAATCCCTGCAAAACACCGGCATCAGAGCAGCAGCGCCCAGAAGCTCGATGATCAGCGCCGTGCGAATGATAAAGCCGGTCAGCCGCACGATTCCGCCTACTTTCGGCGCCGAAATCGCCTCCTGCATCGTACCGCGCTGCATCAGAGAAAGTTTTCTGCCAGAAAGAACGGCCAAAGAAACTGCAACTGTGATCACGCCCATTCCGCCTATCTGGATCAGAATCAGAATAATCAACTGTCCGAAGGCCGACCAGTAAGTTCCGGTGTCATGGACGACCAGTCCGGTGACACAGACTGCAGAGGTGGATGTAAACAATGCATCCATAAACGGAGTCACCGTTCCCGCCCGGCTGGAAAACGGTATCATCAGCAAAACCGCTCCCGCCAGTATCACACCGGAAAAACCAAGAATAATGATCCGGGAGGATGTCAGTTTTTTTCTTCTGTATCCCAGTGCATTCATAAATCCGCCTCCCCCTTCTGTTTCTCTCTACCCCTATCATATTGCGGATCGGATTAAGAGAGTGAAAGAATCCCGGCATTCGTATTAAGACGGTCTAAAGATCAAAACGGGCAGGGAAAACATTTTTCCCTGCCCGTTTTGATGCACGGGATTTGCAGAAAGCAATGCTGCTTCGCAATGCAAATCCAATGCAGAAAACGCTTTCATCAGCGCTTCCCTAAGCCTTGATATTTCCTTTTCTGATATTTTCGCGGATAATCTCATCCGTCGCCTCGTAGAGCGTCTCGGAACCTTCTTTCGTCTTCGCCTGCCGTCCGTATACCTGTCCTGCTGTCACCTGATGGGCTCTCCAGTCCCCGCCGTTGTTGCTGTGATTGAGGATCAAAGGCTGCAGATTGTCCATCGCGTGCGCAAATTTCGCCTCGGCGCTTCGGCACTCTTCAAACTCGTCAAAGAGCGCCGTCAGTTCTTCCTTCTGATCCGCCGGCAGCATGGAATAGAGTTTCTCCTTGGCGGCGTCCTCCCTGGCCTTCTGCGTCTTCTTCAATTCCTCATCATATGCGTACGTGTCCCCCGCCTCAATCTCCACGATATCATGAATCAGGCACATGAGCATCACTCTGGTAATGTCGATCTCCTCGTTGGAATATTCCTTCAGCAGATAAGCCATGACCGCCATGTGCCAGGCATGCTCCGCGTCATTCTCTCTTCTGCCGTGCCCGGACAGGTGGGTCTGACGGAGAATATTTTTCTCCTTGTCGATCTCCAGCGCGAAATCAAGCTGTTTCCTTAATCTTTCTTCCATCATCTTTCTTCCATCTTACGGTTTCTCTGCAAAATGCCTACCGTTCTATCAATTCATACTCCCGGCTGCCGATTCCCAGCTCCGCCGCCGTCTCCACCGTATGGATGCCGTTTCTCGACTCCATGCGCTCAATCAGATGGCTTTTTCCCGGATCGTCGGACCGGTAGACCAGATCCACGCACGCCTGGTCCAGCGCCACCGGATCGAGGGAAGCGAGGATGCCGATGTCTCCCATCTTCGGATCTTCCGCCACCGCGCAGCAGTCGCAGTCCACAGACATGTTTTTCATCACGTTGATGTAGGCGATCCTGCCGTCAAAATACTGTACGACGGACTTGGCCGCATCCGCCATCGACTCCAGGAAGGAATCGTGATCCGAGGTCCAGAACGCGTCCACATCGCCGACGCCGTGGATGTACGCCTTGCCGTGGGAGGACGCGATTCCGATGGAGATATTTTTCAGCGCTCCCCCGAACCCGCCCATGGGATGGCCCTTGAAATGCGTCAGCACCAGCATCGAATCGTAATTTTTCAAATGCTCTCCCACAAAATTCTTCTGAATCTTCTTTCCGCCTTCCACGGTCAGTTCCATCTCGCCTTCTTCGTCCATAATATCGACTTTGGCGATCCCGGTCCAGCCGTGCTGTTTCATCGTCTCCCAGTGAGCGGCGGACGTATTGCGTTTTCCTTCGTAGGCGGTATTGCACTCCACAATCGTACCGTCCACTTTCTGAACCATCGGCTGCCAGAAATCCGGCCGGATGAAATTCTGATTTCCCACTTCGCCGGAATGCAGCTTGACCGCCACTCTACCGGGAAGTTCCGCATGCAGCGCGTCATACAGTTTCAGAACCGCCTCCGGCGTGATGTCTTTTGTAAAATACACTTTTGATTTTCCCATTTTCCAAACCTCCGTCTCAATTTCCTTCCGTATCGTCCCAGGACAGCCTTCCGGTCTCCACGGCAGCCCGGTATCTGGAGATCTTGTAATCCAGACGCTTCAAAGCGCTTAGAAGCTGTTCCTGCTGCCCGATCAGATTCTCTCTCTGCTCCTGCAGCAGCCTGAGCCGCTGCGGAAAGGTTCCGTCTCCCATCTGGGACAGCCGCAGATATTCCACCAGAGACTCCACCGGCATGCCGGCCCTTCTGAGGCAGACCATATGTTCCACCCAGTCGAGGTCCTCCGCCTGATAATCTCTTGCGCCTCCGGGAGTTCTGGCAATCCTGGGCAGAATCCCCGCTTTCTCATAATAGCGCAGCGTATCCTGCGTAATCCCGAATTTTTCACTGACTTCTTTTATCGTCATTCCGTATGATCTCCATATGCCGCCGCCGGCCAAAACAGGCCGCCCCTGTGTGACAGCCTGATTATACTCCATGGAGTCCACTCCAGGTCAAGTGATTTTTCGGTCGGATTCAGTCGGATTGTTACTTTTCACACGTTAGCCGATGTCAGCCCGATGCGGACAGATAATTCTGAAAGACCCATTGAAGGGCGCCGGTCCTTAGGGCGCGTCTTTTGCGCCCTTAGTACCGCTGCGTCCCTTCATTAAGCGCGAGCGGGGTCTGGAAGACTTATCTGTCCGCATCGGGCGTCCCGTTAGCGTGGGTGTGAAAGGTAACGTCGGATTCAGTCGTTCAAAAGCAATCCCACCGGACAGTGGTCGCTCCCCATCTGTTCGCTGTAGATCAGACTGTCCTGAATATGTCCTTCATACCCGGCGGATACGAGAAAATAGTCGATGCGCCAGCCGGCGTTTTTCTCCCGGGCTTTAAACCGGTACGACCACCAACTGTACGCGTCCGCACGGTCCGGATACAGATGACGAAAGGAATCCACAAATCCGGAAGCAAGAAGTTCTCTCATCTTCCCTCTCTCCTCGTCGGAGAATCCGGCATTTCCGCGGTTGCTCTTCGGATTTTTCAGGTCAATCTCTTCCTTTGCGACGTTGAAATCTCCGGTTACGATGACCGGCTTCTTCTCCCTGAGCCCGCTAAGATAGGCCCGGAAATCATCCTCCCACTCCATCCGATAGTCGATGCGCGCCAGTTCATTCTGGGCGTTTGGCACATAGACGTTGACCAGATAATACTGCGGATATTCCAGCGTCAGCGCCCTTCCTTCCGTATTGTGCCGGTCAAGCCCCAGATCCCGCGCCACAGACAGAGGCGTCTCTTTCGTCAGCACCGCGGTCCCGGAGTACCCTTTCTTCACCGCACTGTTCCAGTACGCCTCATACCCCGGAAAGGAGAAATCCGCCTGCTCCGGCTGCATCTTCGTCTCCTGAATGCACATGACATCCGGATCCTCCTTCTCAAGAAACTCCATAAAACCTTTCTTCATGCAGGCGCGCAGCCCGTTTACATTCCATGAACACAGTTTTTTCATCGGCCAAACTCCTTTATTCTCTCTTTCCGGCAGCGCCGGAGCCTTGAAACCCTTTGCAATCAAGCGGGGGAAAGTTCTTCCCTGCCCGATAGGCGGGATATGGGCGCCCGTATGCATAAAAAAGCAGCAAGCAGGACGATAAGCCGGGTTATGTCGTTGGACAATCATCTGTCTGGGCGTACCGTCGCCGGCACGCTCGAGCGACCTACCTGAAGCTGACGGGCCGCCATATGCTTCTGCTTGGTCTTGCTTCGGATGGGGTTTACATGTGCCCCGTCTGTTACCAGCCGGGCGGTAGTCTCTTACACTGCCTTTCCACCCTTACCGCAGAACATGCGTTCTGCGGCGGTCTATCTCTGTTGCACTGGCCTTGGAGTCGCCTCCACCGGACGTTATCCGGCATCCTGCCCTGTGAAGCCCGGACTTTCCTCACCCGGACGCCATGCCGGGCGCGATTGTCTGTCCTACTTGCTGCGATATTTATTTTAAACTACTTTTCCCTGTTTGTCCATGCCGAGTTTTTCACGCCGCCCGGACAGCATCACGCAATCAGTCCTGAATAATTCTCCTCGCCTTCACCGGCTTGCGGTAGTACATGCTGGAGATGGTAATCCCCACCCGCGGGCTGCTGGCGTGAACCACCTGACCGCCTCCGATATAGATCGCCACATGATTGATGCCGGACCCGTTCCCGTAGAAGACCAGATCGCCGGGTCTTAATTCGGAGAAACTTACCGCGCTCCCGCTGTTGGCCTGCGCGCGGGAAGAGTGCGACAGGCTGATTCCGTATTTGCCGAACACAGACAGTACAAAACCGGAACAGTCCGCTCCGTTGGTCAGGCTTGTCCCGCCCCAGACGTAAGGTCTGCCGATGTACTGCTTCGCGAACTCACAGAGCGCAATCCGCACATCGGAGACGCCCTCCCCGTAACGGACCTCCGAGATCGTCAGCGCCTCGTCCAGCTTCGCGCCCACGTCCACGTATTCTTTGAAGAGATATCCCTCTTCCCCGTCCAAACTGATCTTGACCCATTCGTCCAGCTCCTCGAGCACGTCGAAGCGCTGCCCGGAACCGACGATATCGAGTACATCGCACTCGGTATTCGGCTCCGTGCGCACCTTCAGGCCGTCCGTATTCACGTCGGCGACCGGCTTCAGAAGACTGGCGGCCTGCTCCAGAGCGCTGCTTCCGGTCAGAACGTATTCCGACTTGATATAGCCCTCCACCTTGCCGGAACGGACATGAAGCCAGTCCTCTTCCTCGCCCAGGATGTCGCAGCCCGCGTCTTTGCCGATCTTGCCGACAATTTTGCCGTCCATCGAAGCGGACTCGCGGATATTGACCTTCCCTTCCGAGACGGTCACGATGCCGAGATTCTGGTATCCGTCCAGATGAAACGCGTCGAGCACCACGTCGTTCATGGCGCTTTCCAGCACTTCCGCGCTTCCGGCCGCATCCAGATCGGCGGAAATTCCGATCTGCGCGCTCGTCCCCAGAGACGCGGACGCCTGCACGTCAATCGGCACGTTTGTTAAAATAACCGCCCCCATCACAAGAGCGCTGATATTTCTGATCTGCATTCTGTTCCAGATTTTCAACATAAAATCTGCCTCCTTCTTATTCAGGTTCTCCCTTCGGAAAACGGCCCCCAAGGCCCGCCCCCGAATACAGTTCCAAAACAAAAACTCCTGCAAATATTACAGAATTGTTACATTTCGGATACAATTCTATAACATACAGGAGTTTTTGTCAACGGCAGATTTCGTATGCCTTATCCCTGCCTGGTCAGTTGTTACTTTTCACACCTACGCCGGTTTCAGCCTGATGCGGGCAGGTTTTCCTGAAAGACCCATTGAAGGGCGCCGGTCCTTAGGCGCGGTCTTTTCGCGCCTTAGTACCCAAAGGGCATAAATACCGCTGCGTCCCTTCATTAAGCGCAAGCGGGGTCTGGAAGGATAATCTGCCCGCATCTGGCGTCCGGGGGACGTGAGTCTGAACGGTTACGTCAGCTTATCCACGACCTCCATAAGCTCGTCTATTTTCTCATCCCCTTTGCCTTCGAGGATGGCCTCTTTCACGCAGCCTTTCATGTGCGCCCGGATGATCTCGTTATTCACCTTTCTGAGAATCGCGTCCGTCGCCATCACCTGCGCGGAAATATCCATACAGTAACGGTTTTCCTCCACCATGCGGAGAATCCCGTCAAGCTGCCCTTTCGCCGTCTTTAAAAGCCGTTCGATCTTCTTCCTGTCTGCCTGCATTGCGCTTTCCTATACAATCTCCAGAACCTGATAGCCTTCGTCTTCCACAGTCTTTTTCAGCAGCTCGTCACTGACCTCACCCGTGAGCGTCACATAAGCCGCTTTGTCCTCCAGGCTGACCGTCGCCTCCACCCCTTCCAGGGCGTTCAGCGCTTTGTCAACCCTTCCTGTACAGTGGCCGCACATCATTCCTTCGATCTTCATGGTTTTTGTCATTGTTTTCTCCTCCTTATTTGCATTCTGCGGATTCGTATCCGCGGTTTCTATCTCCGCCGGAACGGGAAGTTCCCTCCCGGAAGATCGCTTCTTATAAAAATCAGGGCGGAACCCTTTCAGCCGGAGCGCATTGGAGACGACGAACACGGAGCTGAAGCTCATCGCCGCGCTGCCGAACATGGGATTCAACTGCCATCCCAGGAACGGATAAAAGACGCCCGCCGCCAGCGGGATGCCGAGGATATTGTAAAAAAACGCCCAGAACAGATTCTCCTTAATATTGCGGATCACGGCCCGGCTCAACTGAATCGCGGCCGCCGCATCCAGAAGATCGCTCTTCATCAGGACAATATCCGCCGATTCAATAGCGACATCCGTGCCTGCGCCGATGGCAATTCCCACGTCCGCCCGCGCAAGCGCCGGGGCGTCGTTGATGCCGTCTCCGACCATCGCCACCTTATGCCCTTCCTCCTGCAGCCGTCTTACTTCCTGTTCCTTATCCTGCGGCAGCACCTCCGCCACCACGCGGGTGATCCCGAGCTGCTTCTGAATGGCCCTCGCCGTCTTCTCATGGTCGCCCGTCAGCATGACGACCGAAAGTCCCATTTTCTCCAGTTCTTCAATGGCTTCCCTGCTGGTCTTCTTCACCGGATCCGCGACCGCCACAAGACCGAGGAGCTTTCCCTCCGCCGCAACGTAGAGCGACGTCTTTCCCTCCTGCGCGTACGCCTCCGCGCGCGCCTCCATCTCCCCGGCGTCGATCTGATGCGCCTTCATCATTTTCAGATTTCCGGCCAGAACCGTCCGCCCGCCGACGCGGCCCGTCACGCCCTGTCCCGCCAGCGCCTCAAAATCGGCAACTTTTTCCAGCGGAACCGACTGTTTCGCAGCATAATCCACGATCGCTTCCGCCAGGGGATGCTCCGACGCCTGTTCCAGAGAAGCCGCCGTCCGCAGAAGTTCCGTCTCATCCGCTCCCGGCGCCGTCATAATGTCCGTGACGGACGGATGGCCTTCCGTGACAGTTCCGGTCTTGTCAAGGACAATCGTATCCACGAGATGCGCCGTCTCCAGACTCTCTCCGGATTTGATCAGGATGCCCTGTTCCGCCCCTCTACCGGTACCGACCATGATCGCGGTCGGCGTCGCCAGACCCAGCGCGCACGGACAGGAAATGACCAGCACCGCGATGCCTGAGGCCAGCGCAAAGCTGAAAGTGTGGCCCAGGAGCAGCCAGATCAGTACCGTCAGCACCGCAATCGTCAGCACCGTCGGCACGAAGACGCCGCTGACCTTATCCGCCAGCTTGGCGATCGGCGCTTTCGAGCCTCCCGCCTCCTCCACCAGACGGATGATCTGGGACAGGGTCGTATCCTCACCGACCCGGTCGGCCTGCATCTGAAAATACCCGGCCCGGTTCACGGTCGCTCCGGTCAGACGGTCTCCCGGCCTCTTCTCGACCGGAATACTCTCTCCTGTAATCGCCGATTCATCCACCGTCCCGGACCCTTCCGTGAGAAATCCGTCCACGGGAATGCTCTGCCCGGGCTTTACGATCACGATCTCTCCCACCCGCACTTCCTCCGAGGGAATCTCCGTCTCTTTCCCGTCCCGCAGCACCAGCGCCGTCCTCGGCGCCAGATCCATCAGCTTCGTAATCGCGTCCGACGTCCTGCTCTTGGAGCGGGTCTCCATATATTTGCCGATGGTCACCAGCGCGAGAATCATCGCCGCCGCCTCAAAATAGAGGTTCATCGCGCAGTCATGCGCCTGCGCCATATCACCGCGCCCCATGGCGTAGCCCATGACGAACAACTGGCTGACGCTGTATCCGGCAGCGGCCGTGGAACCCATGGCGACCAGCGTATCCATGTTCGGCGCGCCGTGAAGCAGCGTCTTAAAACCGTTTTCAAAATATTTCCGGTTCAGATACATGACCGGCAGCGTCAGAAAAAGCTGCGCCAGCGCAAAGACCATGACGTTCTCATGGCTGACCAGAAGGTCCGGCAGCGGCCATCCCAGCATATGCCCCATCGACACGTACATAAGCACCGCCAGAAAGGCGATGGACCAGACAAGCCGATGCTTCATGGCGCGGGTGTCGTCGGCCGCTTTCTTCTGCACTTCGTTGACTGCCTTGGGCGTCTCCCCGCCTTTTACGGAAGCGCCGTATCCGGCCTCCACGACCGCATCTATAATTTTACCGGCATCGGACGCCCCCTCCGCGTATTCCACCGTCATGGAATTTTGCAGAAGGTTTACCTGCACCCGGTCGACTCCGGGCACTTTGCCGACCGCCTTCTCCACATGCGCGCTGCAGGCGGAGCAGCTCATGCCGGTCACATCAAACTTCTGTTTCATACCAACCGTCTCCTTTCCGCTCCGGACACCCCACCGGGGTGTCCTGTTATCACTGTTATACCATGAAGGAAGACATCTGTCAAGGGGGGATGCGGAGCGTTGCGAAAACAACACAAAGACCCGGAACCTCTCTCCGTGTTCCGGGTCTTCTCCGCCGCATTTTTACAGAATCTCTTTGATCCAACCTTCCGGCGCTTCGATGCGTCCCATCTGGATGCCGGTAAGCGTGTCGTAAAGCTTCTTCGTCACCGGCCCCATATCCTCCATGCCGCTGGGCAGGCAGATTTCTTCGCCGTGATCTACGATCTTTCCCACCGGGGATATGACTGCCGCCGTTCCGCACAGACCGCACTCCGCAAACTCCTTCAGTTCGTCCTTTCTCACCGGACGCTCTTCCACTTCCATCCCCAGATAGTCCTTCGCCACCACCATCAGAGAACGGCGGGTAACGGACGGAAGAATGCTGTTTGACCTGGGCGTCACAAATTTTCCGTCTTTGGTAATAAACATAAAGTTGGCGCCGCCTGTCTCCTCCACGTACGTCCGGGTTGCCGGATCCAGGTACAGGTTCTCATCGAATCCCTGATTGTGCGCATCGACGATATTGTAAAGACTCATGGCATAGTTAAGACCCGCCTTGATGTCTCCGGTCCCGTGAGGCGCCGCGCGATCCACGTCCGATACACGGATCGTGATCGGCTTCGCCCCGCCTTTGAAATAGGGGCCTACCGGCGTGGTGAACACCCGGAACTGATATTCCGTCGCCGGTTTTACACCGATCACGGAATCAATGCCGAACATAAAGGGACGGATGTACAGCGTCGCGCCGCTTCCGTAAGGAGGCACCCAGGCGGCGTTGGCTTTCACGGTCTCTGTCACCGCTTCCACAAAACGGTCTTCCGGAAAGACCGGCATCTGGAGTCTTCTGGCAGAATCCGCCATCCGCTTTGCGTTCAGATCCGGACGGAACGTCACGATCCTTCCGTCCTCGGTCGTATAGGCCTTGATGCCCTCAAAACAGGTCTGCGCATACTGCAGCACACAGGCGCACTCGCTCATGACGATCATGGGATCTTCGCTCAGTCCCCCCTCGTCCCATGCCCCGTTCTTATAATTGGAAACATATCTTTTGTCCGTCGGCATATAGCTGAAGCCGAGATTCCCCCAGTCAATATTCTTCTTCTCCATCATTTCTGCTTCCTTTCTTCTGTATTGTATAAAAGATGATGTCTGCGATGACTTTTATCTTTCCCATCATACGCCTTTCAAAAAAACATGTCAAGACGCGATCTCCGGCGTCCCGTACGCTGGCAAACGACCTGTTACTGTTCAAACCCATGCCATCCGGACGCCCGATGCGGGCAGATAATCGGCGTAGGTGTGAAAAGTAACGACGACGTAAAGCAGCCTTACCTCAGCAGCTTCTCCCCGATCTCAAAACAGTCAAAGGTCGCAAAATAATCGTTCAGCGTCTCCGCGCGCCGGATTAACTGTACGGTGCCGTCCTCTTTGAGCAGCAGTTCCGCGGAGCGGAGTTTTCCGTTATAGTTATAGCCCATGGAATGACCGTGCGCTCCCGCGTCATGGATAAACAGCCAGTCACCTTTCTCGATCTTCGGAAGCTTCCGGTCCACCGCGAATTTGTCGCAGTTTTCGCAGAGGGAACCCGTGACGTCATAGACGTGGTCGCAGGGCGCGTCTTCCTTGCCGAGAACCGTTATATGATGATACGCGCCGTAGATCGCCGGCCTCATCAGATTGGCCGCGCAGGCGTCCGTTCCGATATATTCCTTATGAATATGCTTTTCATGAATCGCCCGGGTCACCAGCGCGCCGTACGGTCCCGTCATGTAGCGTCCCAATTCCGTGTAGAGCGACACGTCCCCCATGCCCGCAGGTACAAGTATTTCCTCATAGACCCGGCGCACGCCCTCGCCGATCACCCGGATATCGTTGGGTTCCTGCTCCGGCGTGTAGGGAATGCCGATTCCGCCGGACAGATTAATGAACGTAATATGCGCACCCGTCTCTTTTTTCAGCTTGACGGCAAGCTCAAACAATACCTTCGCCAGCAGCGGATAGTACTCGTTGGTCACGGTATTGCTCGCGAGAAACGCGTGAATGCCGAAATTCTCCACCCCTTTTTCTTTCATGATGCGGAAGGCTTTTATGATCTGCTCCTCGGTCATGCCGTACTTGGAATCGCCGGGGTTGTCCATAATGCCGTTGCTCATCCGGAAATACCCGCCCGGATTGTAGCGGCAGCTCATGGTCTTCGGCAGATAGCCCACGGAAGCTTCCACCGCCTCGATGTGGGTGATATCGTCCAGATTGATGATGCCGCCCAGTTTCTCGCAGTACGCGAACTCTTCCAGCGGCGTGTCATTGGAAGAAAACATAATCTCCGTTCCGGTAATTCCCGCCGCCTCGGACAGCATCAGCTCCGCCATAGAAGAACAGTCGCTCCCGCAGCCGTACTCTTTGAGAATCTGCATGAGAAACGGGTTGGGCGTTGCCTTCACCGCAAAATATTCTTTGTATCCCGGATTCCAGGAAAACGCCTCATACAGCGCCTTTACGTTTTCGCGGATTCCTTTTTCATCATAAATGTGAAAAGGGGTCGGATAGGTCCTGGCGATCTCCTCGATCTGCGCCTTTGTCACAAACGGTACTTTCTTCATCTGCTTTTTACTCCTCATCTTATTATTTCATAGTTCCGCCGCAGTGCGATCATTGTTTTTTCATATAAGAAATTCACAGCACTTTCCTGTATGAAAAAAGGAAGTCTGCATCCGCAAACTTCCCCCTGTGGAGTCTGACTCCCTGTAATCGGGGTAACAGGATTCGAACCTGCGACCTCACGGCCCCCAGCCGTGCGCTCTAGCCAAACTGAGCCATACCCCGATGACGTTAGTCATTATACCGTATTCCGCCTGAAAAAGCAATAGAAAAATAAACAAATTTTCTGCTCTTTTCTGCTCTCACGGTTACTTTTCACCCCACGCCACCCGGACGCCCGATGCGGACAGATCATCCTTCCAGACCCCGCTTGCGCTTAATGAGAGGACGCAACGGTACTAAGGCGCGAAAAGACCACGCCTAAGGACCGGCGCCTCTCAATGAGTCTTCCAGGAGGATCTGTCCGCATCGGGCTGAGAACCAGTGTGTCTGAGCAATAATGTGTAGACAAAAACTCCTACCGAAAAACCATCAGCTTACTGAGGATGTAATTCGCGACCGTGACCACGACCTGCACGACGAGCTTGATCAGCTTGTCGTTCATCCCCAGCTTTGTCACAAAGACAAACATGATCAGCATATCCATGAACAGCGTACCGAGTCTGGCAACGTAGAAAGCGGCCGCTTCCCGGACTACCTGATCGCTTCTGCTCTCAAATACATACTTACGGTTTACATAATACGCAAAGGTTACGGCCACAACCCAGGAGACAATGTTGGCAGCCTGAAGCTGCACGCCCGACTGCGGATCCAGTACCGTCAGCACCAGCAGGTAATATACGCTGAGACTGACGGCCGTCGTCAGTCCTCCCGCGATCAGATAATGTATAATCTGCCGGTATTTCTTATAGTATGATAATATTTTTTCCATCCTCAATCATCCGTTTCCATATTTTTTACTTCTTCTACCAGATAAATCGGCCGGTCCTTCAGTTCGGTAAAAAGGATTGCGATGTATTCGCCGATAATTCCTATAAAAATGAACAGCAGCGCAAACATGAAACAGAGAACCGCCACGATCGTCGTATAACCGCCCGGCGCGCCGCTGCGGGTCAGCAGCGTATACAGCAGCAGAACGCCGCCCAGCGCGGCGACAACGACTCCTGCCAGAATCCCCAGCTTCAGCGGCAGATCCGAAAAACAGACGATCGTATGCACCGAGAACCGGAATAATTTTGCGAGACTGTATTTGCTCTTCCCGGCTGCGCGGTCATGGGCCTCGTACTCTATGACCGTCCTTCGGAATCCGACGTTCTGCACATAGCCTCTCAGAAAACGTACTTTTTCACGGTAGTTTTTCTTCAGGACATTGGCCGCCTTCCGTCCGACCGCAAAAAAATCCGAGGCGTTGTTCTCAAATTTGACGTCCGACAAAAGATTGATCAGCTTATAAAACGCCGCCGAAGCAAGGTTCTTTATCAGCCCGGCGGAGCGGTTGCTGACGCGGACCATATTGATCACTTCGTAACCCTGCTCGAATTTTTCGATGATCTCCGGAATGCACTCCACCGGGTGCTGCAGATCCGCGTCCATACAGACGATCCCGTCGCCCGTGCTGTAGTCGATGCCGGCTATCATCGCCGCTTCGTGGCCGAAATTCCGCGAAAAACTGATCAGTTTCACTCTGTTATCTTTTTCACAAAGTTCGCTGAGAATGGCATAGCTTCCGTCCACGCTCCCGTCATTGACAAAGACAAGTTCCCACTCCCACGAAATGCCGCCCAGTACCTTGAGCGCTTCTTCATAAAATCTGCCCAGAACTTCTTCCTCGTTATATACCGATACTACAATTGATATTGTTTTTTTCATCATCCGCCCGTCTTCCCTCTGTACACGGCTGCCGGCTGTCAGTCAACCCGCTCCAGTCCCGTGATCGAATCCACTCCGTAATAATACGCCATCCAGCGGTTGAACCAGCCGTCCTTCTCCGGTGCCACATTCGGCGTATTCTCAACCGCGTTGTACAGATTTTTCGACGGCGTCAGCAGATAAACTTCTACGTCCGTGATCCCCTGACGCTTCTGCTCTTCGATCATCTGAATCTGCTGCTGCACTTCCTCATGCGTCCTGCCGATATCCCGCCACGCTCCGACATAGCTCACAAGCGTGTACGCCGCCAGCAGACAGAGCGACGCTTTCACCATTCCCGCCCTCAGATATCCGTCTTCTGCCAACTCTTTGTAAATCATCCCCGCGGCAATCATCACAAAGCAGACCGCAAGAATCCACGATTTTCCCAGTATGACCGGCGACGCAATCAGTACGGCGACGCTGGCCGCCCCCGACAGGCAGTAGAGAAACGGAACGGTCAAAGGTTCCGCCCACGCTCTTGCGTCTCTCCTCCTGCAGCGAATCAGACAGAAGGTCAAAAACCCCAAAATCATCAGCGGCCACAGCAGATGATGGAAGGAAAAGCCGGCGATCTCCCTGATTCTTTTTAAATAGACGGACAACTGCATCGCCTCGGAACCCATACGCTCCTGACTGCTGGGCGCCGTCACCAGAAACAGCACGCCCAGACCGGCGGACAGAATCCCGGTCACACTCCAGAAAGGCACCTTCTCCCTCTTCCAGAGCCAGAACAGCACAAACAGAACCGCCAGCAGGACAACCGCGCCGCCGGTATTTTCGTTGGAGCATCCCGCGGCCGCCCCCAGCGGCAGCATGACCAGCGCTTTCAAAAGCGGATGTTTTTCCGCTTCCGGACGTTCCATGTACCGATGGTACGGCAGGAAAAAGACGAGTATAAAGACCATCGTCCACAGGTAATTGCAGGCGCCCGCAAGCCAGAAGACCGACTGCCCCGCAGCCGGCAGAAACGCCCACATCGTCATATAGACCGTCGCCAGATAGCCCGGCTTCCATTTCCTGCAGTCGCCCTCCACATACAGGAGAAGGAGAAAACCGAGCGCCAGATACATCAGCGAATTGCAGAAATCAAACAGCGTTTTGTCGAACATCATGAAAAACATCACAAACGCATGGCTGATCACTCTTCCGTTAAAACCCTCGTAATGATTTTTCAGGGACAACGGCAGATCCCTGATTCCGTCCATCTCCCTGGTAAATTCGGAAGGAGTCGAGCGTTCCCAGAAAAAATGATACATATAGTCATCCGCCGTATAGACCGTCTTCTGATTGAGAAGAAACACCAGAAAAAATACTGTCATACACAGAAAAACAAAGGAAAACACCGGTTTTTCTGTTCTATTTCTTTGATTCATCATTCTATCCCACCACTGCATGTCCGCGTATTCGTAAAATAAGCATAGCGATAATATATACTATCTTTCCTTTTTTTTCAATTACTTTTCCAATTTTATTTGCATAAATCAAAAATATGTGATAGAATAAACAACGCATGGAGACGTATCGAAGTGGCCATAACGAGCTTGACTCGAAATCAAGTTGTCGGGCAACCGGCACGTGGGTTCGAATCCCACCGTCTCCGTTTTGAAAATCCGGTCCACAGGCGGGGTTGCCGCTTGTGGGCTTTTTTGATTCATGGCAATAGAATCCTGTCCTTGGATTCTATTGCATTACCGCTTTTTCGGGGAGTATATTCTTAGTTCTCTCCTGAAAATTGCTCGTTTTCTTCAAAAACATCGAAAAGGTGCTTCCGTTTTCATCAGATGAGACTTTCAT
>CAJUNR010000001.1 GCA_910587765.1 uncultured Lachnospiraceae bacterium | reverse complement strand
GGGTGAAAATTCTTCCAGACGAAGGGGAAGCAGCGCACAGATACGGAACTTAAAATAGGAGGAGTAAGTTATGGCATCCAGAATGAAAAATGGAGTTGTCAAATATTTCAAGGACAATATCGGCATCATCATCGCACTGCTTGCGATGTGTGTCTTCCTGGTGATCTTTCCGACGACCAGGTCCACATTCCTGACCCCGAAGAACGTGTTTAATATTTTGAGACAGAATGCGTCGAACCTGTTCCTCGCGACCGGTATGACCATGGTCATTATCCTGGGCGGGATCGAGCTTTCGGTCGGCTCGGTGATCGCACTCTCGGGCGTCGTGGCGGCCGGGTGCGTGGTGAATTTCGGTCTGCCGGAAATCGTCGGTTTTCTGGCGGCGATCGGAGTGGGCGCGCTGGTTGGCATGTTCAACGGCTTTGTGATCTGCAAGACGGATATTCCGCCCTTTATCGTAACGCTGGCGTCGATGAACATTACCAAGGGAATCGCGCTCGTGCTCACTGGAGGTTCTCCGATCCGCTGTATGACGGATGCGTTCAAATTCCCGGGCGCGGGCTATGTAGGTCCCTTCCCCACGCCGGTTATCCTGATGATTATCGTATTTATTATCGCGGCGATGATCGTCAACCGGACGCAGCTTGGGCGGCACATCTATGCGGTGGGCGGCAATGCGCAGGCGGCGAAATTTTCCGGTATCAACGTACAGAAAGTAAAATTCATTGTCTATACTTATACGGGCATTATGTCCGGTATCGCGGGCGTGGTCGTGGCTTCCCGTCTCTATTCCGGACAGCCGAGAGCCGGCGAGGGCGCGGAGATGGATGCCATCGCGGCGGTGGTCGTGGGCGGTACTTCCATGAGCGGCGGTTCCGGACGGCTGGGAGGAACCCTGATTGGCGTGTTGATCATCGGCGTTCTGAACAACGGACTGAACCTGATGGGCGTAGATTCCAACTGGCAGTATATCGTCAAGGGCTTCGTTATTCTGCTGGCAGTCTATGTGGACTTTATCCGTAACAAAAAAGCGGGAAGGTGATCCTTTTTTTCATATGCAGCAAAGGTCTCCCGGGTTTGAAGCCCGGGGGACTTTTGCGCAGGAGGAAAGGATGAAAATGAATGTTTCAGCTCTGACTTACGGGAGGCAGCGATGAGAAAGTATTTGCTGATATGGGGGCTTTTACTGCTGACAGGAATTACCGCGGGCTGCGTGCGGACGGAGGTATCACCGCAGGAGCATGAGCCGCGGCTGTTCGGCGCCACCTACATGACCCGGAACAATCCTTATTTTGACGTACTTCATGAAGCTCTTGAAGAAGTGGTGGAGGGAAACGGAGATATCCTGATTTCCCGGGATCCCAGTCAGGACCAGGAGAAGCAGAATGCGCAGATTCAGGAGATGATTGAAGAAGGAATCGAGGTTCTGTTCCTGAATCCGGTGGACTGGGAGAAGGTAAAACCTGCGCTGGAATCCTGCCGCAGGGCGGGAGTGACGGTGATCAATATTGATACGGTCGTAAAGGATACTGAGTATGTGGTATCCATTGTGGAGACGGATAATTATCTGGCGGGGGTGCTCTGTGCTCAGGAAATGATGAGACAGGTGGACAGTGCCAGAATCGTAATCATCGGCAATCCGATTCAGACTTCCATTATGAATCGGGTGCAGGGGTTCCTGGATACGATTGAGGACAGCGATCGGTATGAGGTTGTATATACGGGAATCGGTGCCGGTGAATTTGAGGTTTCAGCGGAAGTGATGGCGGATTTTCTGAAGAAAGATATTGAATTCAATGTGGTTCTGGGAGGAAACGATCCGACTGCTCTTGGAGTACTGGCGGCGTTACAGCAGTACCGGAAGGAAAAGGGGGTCCTGATCTACGGGATCGACGGCTCTCCGGATTTTAAAGGAATGCTGGAACTTGGATATGTATCAGGAACAAGCGCTCAGAGTCCGAAGACGATCGGCGAGGTGGCGGCACAGACCGCCTATGATTATCTGAGCGGAAAGGAAGTGGAGCCTTATATCAGCATTGAACCTTACATGATTACCAGAGAAAATCTGGAAAATTATGAAGTCAACGGCTGGCAGTAGATCGGAGGCGGCATATGAATGACAGAAAAGACCGTTATATTACGCTCTTTCAGGGGGCGATGCTGATCCTTAATTTCGCGGCGGTAGCCCTGATTTGTATTTTTATCCATGTGACGACCGGAAGAATTCTGGACCGGTATGACGCCAGAGTCTTTCTGGACGGTGTGGTGACGATCCCGGCGAATCCGGGGAACAATCTGAGGATCTGTCTGTTTCTCATGGGGATTCTGGTTCTGACCTTTCTGATCCGGCAGTTTATGAAAGAGCTGCAGAACAGATGGATCGTAGTCACGCTGATTCTGGATATGGTGGTGTGCGCAGCCGTGATCTATCAGCTTGACTTTAATTATAACGGACTGCTTCTGCTGGTGTTTGCCAATGTGATCGCCTTTGTAAAAGACGGAAAGCTGAAACTGTTCTTCGTTGTGCTGGCAATTGCAGGATATCTGGTAGCGGATTACGAGCTTCTGTCCATCTATATGCCGCTGTATAATATAGACGATTATATCCGTTACTACAGCTCCAATACGCAGCAATATCTGTTCAGCGTCTATAATGTGATCATATCTTTGAATATTATCCTGTTCATTGTCTACTGTGTCTATGTTATCAATGCTCAGAGAGGAACGATTGAAGAAGTAAACGTGCTGTATCACGAGCTTCAGACCGCCAACGAACAGTTGAAGGAATATGCGGATATGACGGAACGCATGGCGCAGACCAGAGAGCGCAATCGGCTGGCGCGAGAGATCCATGATACACTGGGGCATACGCTGACTGGGATTGCCACCGGGCTGGATGCCTGTCTTGCGCTGATTGAGATATCTCCGGAGCAGACGAAGAAACAGCTGCTGCTGCTTTCCAAGGTAAGCCGGGATGGGATCCGTGACATCCGCAGATCTGTTAACGAACTGCGTCCGGACGCACTGGAACGCCTGAGTCTGGAAGTGGCCATCCGCAAGATGGTGACGGATATGAGTGGAGTGTCGGATGTCAGGATCTATTTTACGACGGATGAAAAACATCTGAAGTTTGATGAGGACGAGGAAAACGCCATTTATCGCGTGATACAGGAAAGCATCACCAATGCAGTTCGTCACGGAAAAGCGTCTACCATATGGATTGCCCTGAAAAGGATTGACGGAGAGATTGTTTTGACGATAAAAGACGACGGAGTCGGCTGCAAGGAGATGAAGAACGGATTTGGAACCAAACATATTAAAGAAAGGATCGAGATGCTGCGGGGCACGGTTACCTTTGACGGACAGCATGGCTTTACGGTGACCGCTCATATTCCGATCCGATGGGGAGAGACGTATGATTAAAGTTTTGATAGCAGACGATCAGGAATTGATCCGTCAGAGCCTTCAGATCGTGCTGAACAGCAAAGAAGGTATGGAGGTGTCGGATGTGGCCGCCGATGGACAGGAGGTCATGCAGTGTGTACGAAGACAGAGGCCGGATGTAATTTTGATGGATATCCGGATGCCCAAAATGGACGGAGTTCAATGCACCAAGATCATTAAAGAGAATTATCCGGAGATCAAAATCATTATACTGACGACGTTTGACGATGACGAATATGTGTACAATGCGCTGAAATTCGGGGCCAGCGGATATCTTCTGAAAGGGGTGTCCATGGATGAACTTGAGAATGCCATCCGGACCGTGTACAGCGGCCGTGCAATGATCAATCCGGATATTGCCACCAAAGTACTGAAGCTGTTTTCACAGATGGCGCAGGCGGACTATACGATTCCGGTAGGCAATAAGGGAATTGCGGAACTGACCAGAACCGAATGGAAGATTATAGCGCAGGTGGAGACCGGAGCGGCGAACAAAGAGATTGCGGAGGCGCTGAAACTGTCGGACGGTACGGTGAGAAATTATCTGAGTACAATTCTAAACAAACTGGATCTGAGAGACCGGACGCAGCTTGCTATCTGGGCGGTCCAGACAAATGCGGCAAAGTATGTGAGAGATGATGAGCAATGAAGAAATGGCAGAAATGGGCGGCAGGAGCGGCGGCAGTCTGTCTCGCTGTGTCAGGCGTGTTTTTTGTGAGATACGCCGACAGCCGGGAGACTGTGCTGGAGTTCGGAATGTTTACCGGCAGCAACTGGGACGTGGCGAATGCCAACAGCTTTCTTATTATAGACAAGGCGATTGACCGGTTTGAACAGGAGCATCCGGGAGTCCGGATTCATTATTACAGCGGAGTCCGCAAGGACGATTATTCGGAATGGCTTTCCAGAAAGCTGTTGGCGGGAAAGGAACCAGATGTATTCATGGTACTGGGAAATGATTTTAACCAGTTCTCCTCCCTCGGGGTTATGAAGAATCTGGACGACATGATCAGAAAGGATTCGGCATTTGACCCGGAACGGTACTTTTCCAGCGCTTTTCGAACCGGACAATACGGGGGAACACAATATGCGCTGCCTTACGAGGCGGTGCCTACTTTGATGTTTGTCAATAAGACTCTGCTGACCAGAGAGGGGATCAAGATGCCGGATCAGGACTGGACATGGGAAGAACTATATGAGATTTGCCGGAAGGTCACAAAGGATACGGACGGAGACGGGGCTTTGGATTATTTTGGAATCTATAATTTTGACTGGATGGACGCTGTATGCTCCAACGGAGGGGAGATTTTCAAATCGGACGGGACCGCCTGCTATCTGACCGACGACCGGATTTCGGAATCGGTAAAATATATCCGTCAGTTAAACGAGTTGAACCAGGGTCAGAAGGTTGTACAGGAGGATTTTAACGGCGGCAGAGTGGCATTTATGCCGCTGACGTTCGCAGAATACCGAACCTACAAGACTTATCCTTATAAAATCCGGAGATATGCGAATTTTCAGTGGGACTGCATTACCATGCCGGCGGGCAGTCAGGGAGAGAATCTTTCCCAGGTAGATACGCTTCTGATGGGAATCAGCGCCAATACGAAGAAGGAGGGGCTTGCCTGGGAATTTCTGAAGCTTTTGACTTATGACGAACAGGTTCAGACAGAGATCTTCCAGTACTCACAGGGAGCTTCGGTGCTCAAGGCGGTAACGCAGTCCAGGGAAATGGAAAATATCGTCCAGGAGGATATGGAGGAAGGCGATACGGTCATCAGCGGTAATCTTCTGGGGCGTGTGATCGAGGAGGGGCACATTGAACCGCAATTTAAAAGGTATGAGCAGGCTCTGGCGCTGGCGGACAGTGAGATCAACAAGATACTGGAAAATGAAAAATCCGTTGACAGCAGTCTGAAGATCCTGCAGCGGATCATCAACAATTATCTTCAGCAGTGAGGCGTTAAGAAGTTTTTACTTTTCTTATGGATAAAACTGTAATATAATAAGTATAAAATCCGGTGGGAGGGCAATACTTCCACTGGAAAATCTTTACATAAGAATGGGGCGAAACAAGTGGAGGAAAACTGGAAGGATTATTATCATAAAGGACTGGCGGCTTTTTTTACAGTTGCCATGTGTATTGTATTCTTTTTTCTGATTTTTCGTTTTGACGAGCTGCGGGCCTATGCGCGGATGATCATGAAGATTCTGCGTCCTTTTGCGTTCGGGGCGGTCATCGCGTATCTGCTGTCTCCTCTGTGCAATCATTTTGAGCGCTATCTGGCCAGAGCCGCCGGTCTGGAGAAGCGGCCGGAAGCCGCGGCGGGCAGGCTGAAGAAGCTGTTTGCCGCCGTCAGCATCTTTCTGAGTCTGTTTCTGTTCTGTTTTGTGATCTATGTGCTGGTGGCCATGGTCGTCTCGCAGGTGTTCAGCAGCGTCCGGATGCTGGCGGAAGCGATGCCCGGATATATTTTGAAAACGACCGTGTGGCTGGAGGATCTGGTGAAGGAGGATACGTTCCTGATCAATTATGTGGAGCAGTATTCCGAGGAAATCCTGAACGGAATGCAGGATTTTGCCAAGACGCAGCTTCTTCCGAACATCAACGATATCATCAGCGGAGGTTCGGTCAGTCTTCTGACGTTCCTGATGACGGCGAAGGACCTGGTGATTGGCCTGATCGTCGCGGTCTATTTCATGAACAGCAGGAAGCTGTTCGCCCGTCAGGCGAAGCTGGTGATCCGTGCGCTCTTTCCGCCTAAGGAGCATCTGAAAGAAGACCGGATGCAGGCGGCGGACTGGATTTTAAAAGAAGTGGACATCATCAACGATTATCTGGGCGGTTTTATCAAGGGAAAGCTTCTGGACTCCCTGATTATCGGCCTGATCTGTATGGTGTTTACGAGCGTTGTGGACATGCCTTACGCGGTGCTGGTCAGCGTGGTCATCGGTGTGACGAACATCATTCCGTTTTTCGGTCCCTTCATCGGAGCGATTCCGACAGCGGCCCTGATTCTGATGGTCAATCCGGTCAAATGCGTTTATTTCGTCCTCTTTATCCTGGTGCTGCAGCAGTTTGACGGGAATATTCTCGGGCCGAAGATTCTGGGAAATACGACGCATCTGAGCAGTTTCTGGGTGCTGTTCGCGATCCTTCTGTTCGGGGGGCTGTTCGGAATTGTGGGCATGGTGATCGGAGTCCCGGTGTTCGCGTTTTTCTATCAGCTTGCGCGGGAATGGGTTCTCGGGAGGCTGAAAAAGCAGCGAGCGGGAACGGAAGAGAAGCCGGCGCAGGAGCCGGCGTCCTGAATGCGGGAAAGCGTGGGTCTGATACGCCCCGGTCCCGGAAACGTCTTGCGGCGTTTTCCGGGACCGGGGCTGTTTTTTATGCGCAGGGGTGCGCAGGGAAATCTGCCGCTTCGCGGCACGCACCCCGCGCGGCGGGCAGGGAAGAAAGCTTCCCTGCCCGATAAACTCTATTTTTTCTTTCTGCGGTATTTTTCCTCGCAGTATTTACAGCGGTAAATTTCCTTGCGCGGATCCGTCAGGACGAAGATGTGATCCAGCTCCTGTTCGATGGAAGTGATGCAGCGCGGATTGTGGCACCTCGCCACATTCTTGATCTCTTTGGGAAGCGACAGACGTTTTTTCTCCACGATACGGGCGTCCTTTATGATATTGACCGTAATGTTGTGGTCGATAAAGCCGAGCGCTTTCAAGTCGATGGCGTCGATGGAGCATTCGATCTTGATGATGTCCTTCTTGCCCATCTTGTTGCTGCGGGCGTTTTTGATAATGGCCACGCAGCAGTCAAATTTATCCAGATTGAGGTATTGATAGATCTCCATGCTCCGGCCCGCTTCGATATGGTCCAGAACAAAGCCTTCGTTTAATCCGCCGATATTTAACATACATTCACCTCCAGAAGGGTAAGGATCAGGGCCATGCGCACGTAGACGCCGTACTGCACCTGACGGAAATAGGCAGCCCGCGGATCTTTGTCCACCTCCACGGAAATCTCGTTGACTCTCGGAAGCGGATGCATGACGATCATGTCCTCCTTGGCCAGCTTCATCTTCTTGTTATTCAATATGTAGAAATCTTTCAGGCGGATATAGTCTTCTTCGTTGAAGAACCGTTCTCTCTGAACGCGGGTCATGTAGAGGATGTCCAGTTCCGGCATCACGTCCTCAATGCGTTCCACTTCCTTGTAGGGAATGTTTTCGGCGTCAAGGACGTCTTCCTTGATGTATTCCGGTACTTTCAGTTCTTCGGGAGAGATGAAGACGAAGGTCACATGCTCGTACCGCGCGAGCGCCCGCACAAGAGAGTGGACCGTGCGCCCGAATTTCAGGTCGCCGCACAGACCGATGACAAGATGGTCAAGCCGTCCCTTGAGGGAACGGATCGTGAGCAGATCGGTCAATGTCTGGGTGGGATGCTGATGTCCGCCGTCTCCGGCGTTGATGACGGGAATCGAAGATACGGCGCTGGCCACCATGGGGGCGCCTTCTTTGGGATGACGCATGGCGCAGATATCCGCGTAACAGGAAACCATGCGGATGGTATCGGAAACGCTTTCTCCTTTGGCTGCGGAACTGCTGGCCGCGGAAGAGAAACCAAAAATATTGCCGCCCAGATTCATCATGGCAGCTTCAAAACTGAGACGGGTTCTTGTACTTGGTTCATAGAACAAAGTGGCAAGCTTTTTGCCGTCGCACGCGTGTGCATATTTCTCCGGATACTTCTCAATGTCGTTCGCCAGATCCAGAAGCCGGTCCAGTTCTTCGACCGAGAAGTCCAGGGGACTCATCAAATGTCTCATATATACCTCCTGTTAAAGTAATGCGAAAGTCCGGCCGGCATCCGGCCGGGAAATCGTTTTGCACCGCAGAAGAAAACGGCGGAGAAAGCATCTGTATGCTGTCTGTGCCTGCGCCGCTTAAAATTCCGCTATAAAACAGGATACACGATATGCCGGGAAAATTCAACTTGTTTCTATAAAATAAGTTTATGCGGATTTCAGCAGGATCCGTTCATAGAGAAGCCCCACCAGAAACCAGACCGGGGCGTAATCGAGGCGGATGACGCCCCGGTAGTGGTAAGGGGTGCGGCTGTAATCCCAGGGACACATGTTTTTCCGCTTGAGGAGGATGCCGCTTACGTACTCGCCGAGGAAGATGCAGGACATATAGACCAGCCCCCGCTTGAAAAGGGGGGTGTTTTTCATCCGCTGCACGACGGGAGTGAGGAAAGCGGCGCTGCCGTAGATCGGGAACATCCAGAGGGAGGATTTTCCTGTCAGTTTCAGGTTGCGTACGCGGAACGCATGCAGTCCGGTCCAGAAGATCTCCATCGCCCAGCCAAGCATCCCGCATCGAAGAAAGTTCTGTCTTATCATACAAGACAGTATGGGGATTTTTCGGAAAACTATGCATGTTCTTTTGCACAGGTCCTGTGAAAGCGGCTGCAGCGTGATTTTCACATTTAAGCCACCCGGACGCCCGATGCGGGCAGATCATCCTTCCAGACCCCGCTCGCGCTTAATGAAGGGACGTAGCGGTACTAAGGCGCGAAAAGACCGCGCCTAAGGACCGGCGCCCTTCAATGGGTCTTTCAGGATGATCTGCCCGTATCAGGCTGAGAACCGGCGTAGATGTGAAAAGTGACGCTGCAGCCCGCGTCAGGCCGGGAACCGGCAGTGTATGCTTGAAAGTACGGCGCCCATATGTTATGATGGGGTGCAGTGAAACAGAGGCAGAACGGGAAAGAGTGTGAAGTTAAATGACTTATGAAGAAGCAAAACAGTTTCTGGAAGACTGCAATCAATACGCGGGGGAATATACGCTGGAGCCGTTAAAGGAGATGCTGAAACGGCTGGAAAATCCGCAGGACAAGCTGTCTTTTGTACATATCGCGGGGACCAACGGAAAAGGTTCCGTACTCGCCTGGGTATCGACGGTATTGAAGGAAGCGGGATACCGGGTGGGCCGATATATTTCGCCCACGATTTTCAGCTATCGGGAGCGGATTCAGGTGAACGGACAGTTTATCTCCAGAGAAGCGCTTGTGCGACTGACGGAGCGGATCCGGGCGGCGGGAAAGCAGATGCTTTGGGAGGGGCTGGCGCATCCCACTATGTTCGAGGCGGAGACGGCGCTGGCTTTTCTGTATTTTGCGGAGCAGGGATGCGATCTGGTTGTGCTGGAGTGCGGCATGGGCGGCAGGCTGGACGCGACCAATGTCATTCAGAACACGCTGGCGGCGGTGCTGGCGTCCGTCAGCATGGACCATATCGGGATTCTCGGCGATACCCTGTCGGAGATTGCGGAAAATAAGGCGGGGATCATAAAACCGGGCTGTACGGTGGTGACGATGAAGCAGGAACCGGAAGCGGAGCGCGTGATTCAGCAAAAGGCAAAGCAGTGCGGCTGTAAAGTGGTGACGGCGGATCCCGGCCGGGTAGTGAACCGCAGGAGAGGACTGTTCCGGCAGTATTTCGATTATGGAGAGCGGGACGGCGTGGAGATTTCCCTGTCGGGAGAATATCAGTTTGCCAATGCGGCGCTGGCGCTGGAAGTGATTGATGCGCTGAAGGCCAAAGGGTACAGGATTGCGGAGGAAGCCGTCAGAAAGGGGCTGAAGGAAACGGTCTGGCCCGGCCGTTTCACCGTGATCGCCGAAGAACCGTACGTGATCGCTGACGGAGCCCATAACCGGGACGCGGCGGAGAAGCTGGCCGAAACGATCAGGAATTACCTGCGGGGGAAGCGGCTGATCTATATCATGGGAGTTCTGGCGGACAAGGAGTACGACGCGGTGATCGAGAAGACCGTCCGCTACGCCTCGGAGATTATCACGGTGATGACGCCGGATAATGTAAGGGCGCTGCCGGCGGAGGAGCTTGCCCGGGCGGTGGCGGCTCACAATCCGCATGTGCAGGCGGCGGAAAGCATCTGGTCGGCGGTCGGCCGGGCGTATGAGCTGGCAGGGAAGGACGACGTCATACTGGCGTTCGGCTCGCTGTCCTACCTTGGGGAGCTGATCGCGACGGTGCGGGAACGGAAACAGAAAAATCGATGCGGAGAAAACAGGTACCATGAGTAAATATAATTTCTCATTGAGAATAGAAAACTTCCGCAGATGCGGGCAGATCGACGAAGCGGTTGTGGTAACAAAAGAGGCAATCGAACATTATCCGGATTCCAACTTTTTCTACAAAATTTTGGGCGATCTGTCTATGGTGAAAAAAGACTATGTGACGGCAGGGAACGCATATGTAGAATTTTTAACAAAAATTAATGAGGAGCTGCAATATTTCAAAAATTTTGTTAAATTTTGGGCAAGGTACAAAAATGCTGCGGATGAAGAACTGCTAAAGCAAATTTATGATAAAATCGTAGGCCTTTTTAATGCAGGTGTTTTTTCAGCGGAATTGAAACGTAACGTTGCGGCTGTTTTATATGATGCGTTTCCGGAGGAGAATGAGATCTTCAAAAACGTTGAAAAGAATGAGAAAACGGTGACCGACTGGATGGAACAACAGGAGAATTCCGGCAACCAATGGAATATTTATCGTTTTTTGTGGTGGGAACAAAATAACGGAGTTCATTCCAGAAAATCTGCACAAAAGGACAAGAAACTGATTGCTGTCATGGAAAAATATGAGTTGTACAGCCTGGCTCTGGATTTGACAGAATGTATACTTGTGTACGATACCGATGAGGTTGTGATCAGAACTTTGTTTCGCCTGTGTAGAAAAACAGGGGATTACGGAAAGGCAGATCATTATATTTTGATGAATCCCGAGGTCAGACAAAGACAGGGATTTAACATTCAGTATGAATTTGTGTATTATTATCTGAACAAAAATGATGAGACAAATCTTTTGCGTACTTTAAAAAGAATACGAAACAGTGCGGAAAGCAGCATCCCAATCAGCAGAACACTGCAAAACTTTTATGTAAAACTGGGGATGATAGACGATGCGGTTGAAATGAGAAAACATATCAGCCTGCTGGAGGAAAAAAAGTATGGCTTTGCGAAAACAGTTCGGGTGCAAAAGGGGACGTGGGAAGAGCAGGAAACGGAAGAGGCATTTTGGGACACGATTAAGGATATGGTGTCAGAGCAGGAACATAACCGGCAGTTGATCGCAATCAAAGAATTGCTGAAAGGATTTTCTCATGAACTTGGGCAGCCGATCACAAACATAAGGTACGGGGTGCAGCTTTATCAAATGAAACTGTCCAGAGGCATGGGATCGGGTAAGGAACTGGAAATGCTTTTGACGGATATCTTAAATCAGACGTTACGGGTCGATCGATTATTGAAACGTTTTGCGCCGGTTGTATCCGGAAAAAGTGTTAATACATGGTTTAACTGTATTGCCCATATGAAATCTGTGTTTCAGGATATGAAGATGAGACTGGAGAGTGTGGGGATCGATGTGTATATTGAAGGAGAGCAGGAGTTTATACTATATGGTGACAATGTCCTTTTTGATCAGATCATATATAATCTGATCAGCAATTCGATTGATGAGTTGAAGGAAAAAAAGGGAGAAAAAAAGATACATGTGATATGCCATAAGAACGACCGTCTGCTGACCGTACATTTTCGGGATAATGGCAGAGGAGTACCGGCGGAGGATGTGAGCAAAATATTTAATCCTTTTTATTCCACAAAAGATAAAGAAAAGTCAGACGGCGGGGAAGGCCTGGGGCTTTATATTGTATGGAATATATTGAAAATGTTTGGAGGAAAGATAAAAGTGAATACAGATTATCAGTCAGGAGCTGATTTTCTGATCCAGATTCCGGAAGGAGATAAAAGCTGTGTATAAAATTTTGATTGTAGAAGACGAGAAGGGTACATCCGGACCGGTGAAAGAAGCCCTGGAATTATATGGTTATAAGGCGGACATTGCAGAAGACGGGGAAGCAGGACTGGAGATGTTTAAAGAGAGTACGTATGATCTTGTGCTGCTTGATCTGAAAATGCCGAAAATGACAGGGGAAGAGGTATTAAAAGAAATCCGGCAGAGAGATCCCTATGTATATGTAATTATTTATACAAATTACAAGGATTTTGATGAAATAAAAGGATTAACCAATCTTGGAATTGATGGATATATCAATAAAGGTCCTTCTGCGGAATTACAGGAATTGATTGATAAAATCAGAGAAAAACTGGAGCCGCTGGATGAAGAAGGGGTAAAAAAACTGTTTGAGGGAATTGAAGAAATTCCTGTTGATTAAGAGGAACCGTATGAAAAAATATTTAATAGATACCAATGTGTTTTGGGAGATTTTATGTGATATAGCGGGGATTCCTGTCACCGGAAAGAAATTTGATACGAATACGATACGAAGAAATGAATGTTTTATTTCCGAGATCACAAAGATCGAGATTATGTCTGTGATGGGAAAATATGCCAGAGGGGAGCAGGGAGGCTGGCAGCCATGTGACCGGATTATCGGAGAAAACAAAGCAAGATGTACAGAAAGATATTTTAAAACAGGACGTAAAAAATGGAAGAATAAACGGGTGGAGGCAATGAAACGGCTGCAGTACCGGTTCTTTGATCATGGAAATAACCGGCAGATATTCAAAGACGGAGGAGAGACAGAAAATGACGGATTTATTAAAACTGCGCGATCAGATCGACGGAATCGACCGGGAGATTGTGCGGTTGTTTGAAGAGCGGATGGAAATCTGCAGGCAGGTGGCGGAGTACAAGATTGCCAACGGCAGAAAGGTTCTGGACCGCGGGCGGGAGCTGGAGAAGCTGGAGACTCTGGGCAGCCTGGCGCATAATGAGTTCAACCGGCACGGGGTGCAGGAGCTGTTCCAGCAGATCATGTCCATGAGCAGAAAACTGCAGTATCAGTTGCTGGAACAGGAAGGCGTGTCGGGCAGCCTGCCTTTTACGCAGGTCGAGAAGATCGACCGCAGGCACTGCCGGGTGGTCTATCAGGGCGTGGAAGGCGCTTACCAGCATGAGGCGGCGCTTCAGTATTTCGGAGAAGATGTGAACATCTTCCATATGGACAGTTGGAGAGGGTGCATGGAGGCGATCAAGGAAGGAATGGCGGATTATGCGGTGCTTCCGATTGAAAATTCGTCTGCCGGAGAAGTAAACGACATCTACGACCTCCTGGAAGAATATGAGAATTATATCGTGGGAGAGCAGATTCTGAAGATTGATCACGCGCTTCTGGGAATCCCGGGGACGAAGCTCTCCGATATCAGGACCGTCTACTCGCATCCGCAGGCGCTGATGCAGTGTTCTGTCTATCTGGAACAGCAGCAGGGATGGAAGCAGGCACCGGTTGCCAATACGGCCATGGCGGCCAGGAAGGTGGCGGAAGATCAGGACAGGACGCAGGCGGCCATCGGAAGCGTGGCGGCGGCAAAGCACCACGGACTTGCGGTGCTGAAGATGCCGCTGAATCACAACCGCCTGAATTCCACCCGTTTCATCATCGTCACCAACCGCAGGATGTACGAAAAGGATGCCAAAAAGGTGAGCATCTGTTTTGAACTGCCGCACAAGAGCGGGAGTCTTTACAATATTCTCTCGCACATCATTTACAACGATCTCAATATGTGCAAGATCGAATCCAGGCCGATCCCGGAGCACAACTGGGAGTACCATTTCTTCGTGGATTTTGACGGCAACTTAAATGACAGCGCGGTGAAAAATGCCGTTCGGGGAATTATGGAAGAGGCCGTGAACTTTAAAATTCTCGGAAATTACTAAGCGGTGCGGGCGCAGGAAAGTCATCGCCCGATGCCTCCGGCCGCTTTCAGCTCTTCGAGAAGCTCATAAGGAACGGCGAGGCTCTGTTTGATCCCGGTTCCAAGGGCGATATGCGGCTTGTTTTTTCCGTGAAAATCGGAACCGCCGGTGACAAGAAGCCCGTACTGTTCTGCGAGGGAGCGCACGAAGGCTTCGTCGGAACCGCGGTTCAGGACATAGACGGCTTCGATGCCTTTAAGGCCGCTTTCCTTCAGACTTCCGACGAGCTGGCGGAGCTGCTTTTTGGAGAGGGCGTACAGGAGCGGATGCGCCAGCACCGGTATTCCGCCGTGAGAGCGGATCAGGCGGATTGCATCTTCGGGCGTCACTTGGGTTTTGGGAACAAAGCAGGGAGCGTGCTCGCCGAGATATTTGTCAAAGGCGACAGCCCGTGTCTCCACATAGTCCATGTCCGCAAGCCACGCCGCCATATGCGCGCGGGTGATGACCGCGTCCGGGAAATATCCGCTGAGCGTTTCTACGGTGATGGGGATTCCGGTCTGTTCCCGGATGCGTTCGCACATCTGCCGGTTGCGGACGTCCCGGGCCGCAAGGAATCCGTGCAGCGTTTCCTGAAAGGACTGCGCGCGGTAATCAATATAATAACCGAGAATATGGATATCCCGGTGGAGCCATCTTGTGGAAAATTCGATGCCCGGTACGACTTCCAGCCCGGAGCCTTCCGCCGCCAAAAGCGCCTGCCCGATGCCGTCGGTCGTGTCATGGTCGGTGAGGGCGAAGGCGGACAGGCCGGCGGACTGCGCCAGCGCGACCAGTTCCTCCGGAGTGAAAGAGCCGTCGGAACAGCAGGAATGAACGTGCAGGTCGATGGTTTTCATGGTGATCAGCCTCCTGATGTATTTTTACTGTATAGAAAGAGTATAGCATATGAAGGAATTTTTGAAAATTGTATTTGGTCTGGCATTTCCGATTGCTCTGCAGAATCTGATCAACACGGCGGTGACGACGGCGGATGTGGTGATGCTTGGAAAGGTCGGGGAGACGGCGCTTTCCAGCGGTTCTCTGGCGGGGCAGGTACAGTTTGTCATGAGCCTGATGATTTTCGGCATGACTTCGGGAGCGTCGGTTCTGACGGCGCAGTACTGGGGAAAGAAAGATCTGAAGACGATAGAGAAGGTGTTCAGCATGACGCTCTGCTTCGCGCTGACGGCGGGAACGGTCTTCTTTCTGGCGGCGGAATTTTTTCCGGGAGCGCTCATGCACGTCTTTTCTTCGGAACAGGAGGTCATCGAAGGCGGAGCTTCCTATCTGCGGATTGTAGCCTTCAGCTATCCGCTGTCGGCGTTCTGCACCGGCTATCTGTATCTGATGCGCAGCATCGAGCGGGCGAAGATCGGGACGGCGGTTTTTGCCTGTTCTCTGGTGGCCAATGTGACGATGAACGCGGTCTTTATCTTCGGACTTCTGGGCCTTCCTGCGATGGGGGTGCAGGGAGCGGCGCTTGCCACGCTGCTGTCCCGCTGCCTGGAATTTGTGCTCGTCGTCTTTTATATGCAGAGAATCAACCGGCAGGTACAGATCCGGCGGGAATATTTTTTCCGCTGGGACGGTCTGCTGCTGAAAGATTTTCTGATTCTGTCGATTCCGGTTGTGCTGAACGAGACACTCTGGGGCGCGGGAATGTCGGCCAACGCGGCGATTCTCGGACAGATGGGGAGCCCTGCCGCAGCGGCCAACTCCGTGGTCCGCGTGATCCGCGAGCTGGTGATGGTGATGAGCATCGGACTGTCCGCCGCCACCAGTGTGCTGGTGGGGAAGGCCATCGGGGAGAAAAAGCTGGATGAGGCGGAACTCTGCGCCAGAAGAATGGTCCTGCTGAGCATCTTTGTGACGTCCTGCGCCAGCGCGGTGATGTTTTCCCTCCGGCATGCGATCACGGACGCACTGACGCTGGGAGCGGAAGCCAGAGGCTATCTTCTGTTCATGCTGACGGTACTGGCGGTCTATAATCTGTGCCAGTCGGTGACCTGCCCGGTCATTGTCGGGGTGTTGAGAGCCGGCGGCGATACGAGGTTCGGTTTGATTCTGGAAGGCTGCGCGCTGTGGGTCGGCTCGATTTTCATGGGCTGGATCGGAGCGTTTGTCCTGCGCCTTCCGGTGAAAGCCGTCTTTGCGCTGCTGATGCTGGACGAATTTATCAAGCTGCCCTTTGCGGCGTGGAGATACCGGTCGAAGGTATGGTTAAAAGATGTGACGCGGTAGGAGGGCGCGGTTTTTGTAACCGTTCCGGCAGATCTGCGGTTGCTTTTCACATCTATGCACCCGGACGCCCGATGCGGGCAGATGCTCCTTCCAGACCCCGCTCGCGCTTAATGAAGGGACGCAGCGGTACTAAGGCGCGAAAGAACCGCGCCTAAGGACCGGCGCCCTTCAATGGGTCTTTCAGGAGCATCTGCCCGCATCAGGCTGAAACCGGCGCAGGTACGAACGGTAACATGTTGCCTGAACTGTTACTGTTTTTTTCGGAAAAAGATGCCGTTCGGGAGAAACAGGGATTGACATTTTGCCGGAAAACGGTATGATTTTGGATGAGAATAGAATAGGAAGAACAATAGAACCAGGAGGAATAAAGTATGGACTATGCAAAAGAATCATTAAAACTTCACGGGGAGTGGAAAGGCAAGATCGAAGTCGTGGCGACGGTTCCGGTGTCGACGAAAGATGATCTGTCGCTGGCGTATACGCCGGGAGTTGCTCAGCCCTGTCTGGAGATTCAGAAAGATATAGAAAAAAGCTATGAGCTGACAAGGCGTCATAACCTGTGCCTGGTGGTGACGGACGGAAGCGCGGTTCTGGGTCTGGGCGATATCGGTCCGGAGGCCGGGATGCCGGTGATGGAGGGAAAGTGCGTGCTTTTCAAGGCGTTCGGAGACGTGGATGCCTTTCCGCTGTGCATTAAGAGCAAGGATGTGGACGAGATTGTCAACACCATCTATCTGATCTCCGGCAGTTTTGCGGGGGTGAATCTGGAGGATATCTCGGCGCCCAGATGTTTTGAGATCGAGAAGAAATTAAAGGAAAAATGCGACATCCCCATTTTTCACGACGACCAGCACGGAACGGCGATCATCACGCTTGCCGGCCTGACCAACGCTCTGAAAGTGGTGGGCAAGAAAAAGGAGGACGTCCGGGTGGTGGTCAACGGAGCCGGCGCGGCGGCGATCTCCATCACGCGTCTGCTTCTGACCGCCGGTTTTGCAGATATTACGCTGTGCGACCGCAACGGCGCGATCTATGAAGGGCGTGAAAAGGGTATGAATCCGGTGAAGGAGGAGATGGCGCGCCGGACGAACAGGCAGAAGAGGCAGGGGACGCTGGCGGACATGCTGGCGGGAGCCGACGTATTTATCGGCGTCAGCGCGCCGAAGATGGTGACGACGGAGATGGTCAAAACCATGAACAGGGACGCGGTGATCTTCGCCTGCGCGAATCCGACCCCGGAGATTTTCCCCGACGAGGCGAAGGCGGGAGGCGCGAGAGTGGTTTCCACCGGCAGGAGTGATTTCCCGAATCAGATCAACAATGTGCTGGCGTTCCCGGGAATCTTCCGCGGGGCGTTCGACGTGCGCGCCAGCGATATCAACGACGAGATGAAGCTGGCGGCCGCCAAAGCGCTGGCAGAGCTGATCACGGAGGAGGAGCTGAGCGAGGATTACATCATTCCCAGGGCTTTTGACCCCAGAGTAGGAAAGGCGGTGGCGGCGGCCGTAGCCGAGGCGGCCAGAAGGAGCGGGGTGGCGAGAATCAGTAACGGTTCCGATACCCTCTGATCGGTTACCGGAATCTCAAAATAAAGTATAAATTTTGAAATCCAAAATGGACAATCCGTTTAATATGTGATAAAATAAGTCCGTATGATAAGAACTGCTTACAGGGAAAACACCTGAAGGTCGGATGTAGGGCTTTCAGTTGTTATAAATAAAAGGTCTTATTGATATTTAAAGAGGAGGAATAACAAAATGGCCAGAAAAATGAAAACCATGGATGGAAACCATGCAGCGGCTCATGCATCTTATGCATATTCCGACGTTGCGGCAATCTATCCGATCACACCGTCATCTGTCATGGCAGAAGCGACAGATGAGTGGGCAACCCAGGGAAGGACGAACATTTTCGGACAGACCGTACAGGTGACCGAGATGCAGTCTGAGGCAGGTGCGGCAGGTGCTGTACACGGCTCTCTGGCAGCAGGCGCTCTTACGACCACGTTTACTGCTTCCCAGGGTCTCCTGCTGATGATCCCGAACCTGTACAAAGTGGCAGGCGAGAGACTTCCGGGCGTCTTCAACGTATCCGCACGTGCACTGGCAAGCCATGCACTGTCGATTTTCGGAGATCACTCTGATGTATATGCATGCCGCCAGACCGGTGCGGCGATGCTCTGCGAGTCCAGCGTACAGGAAGTTATGGACCTGACTCCGGTAGCGCACTGCGCAGCCATCAAGGGACGTCTTCCGTTCATCAATTTCTTCGACGGATTCCGTACCTCCCATGAGATCCAGAAGATCGAGCAGTGGGATTACGAGGATCTGAAGGATATGGTGGATATGGATGCCATCGACGCGTACAGAAAAGACGCGCTGAATCCGAACCATCCGTGCCAGAGAGGTTCCGCTCAGAACCCGGATATCTTCTTCCAGGCACGCGAGGCATGCAATCCGTATTACGATGCGCTTCCGGCAATCGTTCAGGAGTACATGGACAAGGTCAACGCGAAGATCGGAACCAATTATAAATTATTCAACTACTACGGTGCTCCGGATGCGGAAAAGGTGATCATCGCCATGGGTTCCGTATGCGATACCATCGAGGAGACCATCGACTACCTGATGGCAGCAGGCCGGAAAGTCGGCGTTGTGAAAGTACGTCTGTACCGTCCGTTCAGCGCAGAGGCTCTGATCGAGGCAATTCCGGATTCTGTAAAGCAGATTACGGTTCTTGACAGAACGAAAGAGCCGGGCGCGCTTGGCGAGCCGCTGTACCTGGATGTGGTTGCAGCCCTGAAGGGAACGAAGTTCAACGATACGCCGATCTTTACCGGACGTTACGGCCTTGGTTCCAAGGATACCACGCCGGCACAGATCGTTGCAGTTTACGACAACACGACGAAGCAGAAATTCACCATCGGTATCGTGGACGATGTGACAAACCTGTCTCTTGAGACCGGTGCTCCTCTGGTCACTACTCCGGAAGGAACGACCAACTGCAAGTTCTGGGGTCTGGGCGCAGACGGTACCGTAGGCGCCAACAAGAACTCCATCAAGATCATCGGTGACAATACCGATATGTATGCACAGGCATACTTTGATTATGACTCCAAGAAGTCCGGCGGTGTGACCATGTCCCACCTGCGTTTCGGAAAGAAGCCGATCAAGTCTACGTACCTGATCCATAAGGCGGACTTTGTAGCATGTCATAATCCGTCTTATGTGAATAAATACAACATGGTCCAGGAGCTGGTGGACGGCGGTACGTTCCTTCTGAACTGCCCGTGGAACATGGAGGAGCTTGAGAAGCATCTTCCGGGACAGGTGAAGGCGTTTATTGCAAACCACAACATCAAGTTCTATGTGATCGACGGTGTGAAGATCGGTATTGAGACCGGTATGGGCCCGACCCGTATCAACACGATCCTTCAGTCCGCATTCTTCAAGCTGACCGGAATCATTCCGGAGGAGCAGGCGATCGAACTGATGAAGGCCGCTGCAAAAGCTACTTACGGACGTAAGGGCGACGATGTGGTTCAGAAGAACTGGGCAGCCATCGATGCGGGTGCAAAACAGGTCGTTGAAGTAAAGGTTCCGGACAGCTGGAAGGGCGCAGCAGACGAAGGCCTTGCTATGACCCATGCAGAGAGCGGCAGAAAAGATGCGGTTGATTTCGTCAACAACATTCAGGCAAAAGTATCCGCTCAGGAAGGCAACAGCCTGCCGGTATCCGCGTTCAAGGATTACGTGGACGGCACGACTCCGTCCGGTACTTCCGCATACGAGAAGCGCGGTATCGCAGTGAATATTCCGGTATGGAATCCGGAGAACTGTATCCAGTGTAACCGTTGTTCCTATGTGTGCCCGCACGCAGTCATCCGTCCGGTGGCGCTGACCGCCGACGAGGCGGCAAAGGCTCCGGAAGGAATGCAGATGTTGGATATGACCGGTATGCCGGACAAGAAGTTTGCAATCGTCGTATCTGCTTACGACTGTACCGGATGCGGTTCCTGTGTGAACGTCTGCCCGGGCAAGAAGGGCGCAAAAGCGATCGAGATGGCGAATATGGAAGCCAACACAGGCTGCCAGACGGCATTCGATTACGCAGTGACGCTGCCGGAGAAAGCAGATGTGATCGCGAAGTTCAAAGAGGCTACCGTAAAGGGATCTCAGTTCAAGACTCCGCTGCTTGAGTTCTCAGGCGCATGCGCAGGCTGCGGCGAGACACCTTACGCAAAACTGATCACCCAGCTCTTCGGCGACAGAATGTATATTGCAAACGCAACCGGATGTTCCTCCATCTGGGGCAACTCTTCACCGTCCACACCGTACACCGTGAACCAGAAGGGTCAGGGTCCGGCATGGTCCAACTCCCTGTTCGAGGATGCGGCTGAGTTCGGTTATGGTATGCTGCTGGCGCAGAATGCGATCCGCGGCGGTCTGAAAGCAAAAGTGGAAGATCTTGTTGCAAACGCAGACAAAGAAGATGTGAAAGCGGCGGCTCAGGAGTGGCTGGATACTTATGCATGCGGCGCAACCAACGGAGCGGCAACGGACAAGCTGGTGGCGGCTCTGGAGGCATGCGGATGCGACAAGGCGCAGGCAATCCTGAAAGACAAGGAATTCCTCGCTAAGAAGTCCCAGTGGATCTTCGGCGGCGACGGATGGGCATATGACATCGGATTCGGCGGCGTGGACCATGTGCTGGCTTCCGGCAAGGATATCAACGTGATGGTATTCGATACCGAGGTTTACTCCAACACCGGCGGACAGTCCTCCAAGGCAACCCCGACCGGAGCGATCGCACAGTTCGCAGCCGGCGGTAAAGACACCAAGAAGAAAGACCTGGCTTCCATCGCCATGAGCTACGGTTATGTATATGTGGCGCAGATCTCCATGGGTGCGGACTTCAACCAGTGTGTGAAGGCCATCGCAGAGGCAGAGGCATATCCGGGACCGTCCCTGATCATCGCTTACGCTCCGTGTATCAACCATGGTATCAAGAAGGGCATGAGCAAGGCTCAGACCGAGGAGCAGCTTGCGGTTGAGGCTGGTTACTGGCACTGCTTCCGCTACAATCCGGCGCTTGCCGCAGAAGGCAAGGACGCGTTCTCCCTGGATTCCAAGGAGCCGACCGGAGATTACCAGGCATTCCTCGACGGAGAGGTACGTTACAACGCTCTGAAACGTGCAAATCCGGAGAGAGCTGCGAAGCTGTTCGACAAGAACGAAAGCGAAGCAAGGGCAAGATATGCTTACCTGAACAAGCTGAAAACGCTTTACGGAGCAGAGTAAGATTGTTTGAAAACCGCTTGTAGATGATAACAGAATCCCCCCGGTGCGGACAGAAGTTCTGTCGGTACCGGGGGGATTTTTATAATGCATACGGGCACCCAGAGGAAGATTGTCGGCAAAGTCAGGGACTTGCCGGAGCGTCTTGTGTCCCCTTTTCTGCTTTTCTTTATATTATATATGGAGCAAGATTTTGTTTCAAGTGCGCAGACGGAACAAGACGGAACAACCGTGAAAAAGATGATTTCCATACCGGCAGGATTGTGCTATAATGAGCGTTAGCGAGAAGAGTGAAAGGGGAAAATGATTATGATATACGAAAATGTACTGGACGCCATCGGGCATACGCCCATGATCCGTCTCAACCGGATGAATATGGACCCGGAGAGCGCCGAGGTGCTGGTGAAATTCGAGGGACTGAACGTAGGAGGCTCCATCAAGACGAGAACGGCGTACAATATGATTCTGCAGGCGGAAAAGGAAGGCCTGATCAAGGAGGACACCGTCATCGTGGAACCCACGAGCGGCAATCAGGGCATCGGTCTGGCGCTGATCGGGGCGGTCCGGGGGTATCGGACGGTGATCATCATGCCGGATTCGGTCAGTGAGGAACGCCGGAAGCTCGTAAGGCACTACGGGGCGGAGGTCATTCTGGTTCACGATGCCGGAAACATCGGCGACTGCATTGACGAGTGTCTGGCCATCGCCATGCGGATGGCAGAGGAAGATCCCAAAGTCTATGTGCCCCAGCAGTTTGAGAATCCCGCCAATCCCATGGTGCATAAGCACCATACCGGTCTGGAGATCATGGAGCAGGTGGCAGGCCCGATTCACGGCTTCTGTTCCGGAATCGGGACCGGAGGAACGATCAGCGGAATCGGAGAAGTGCTGAAGGCGCAGAATCCGGACATCGTCATCTGGGCGGTGGAACCGGAGAACGCGGCGATTCTGGCCGGCGGAACCATCGGGACCCATCTGCAGATGGGGATCGGCGACGGGCTGATTCCGGAGAACCTGAATCAGAACATTTATGACGATGTGTATATTGTGACCGATGAGGAAGCGATTCAGACTGCGAAGGACCTGGCGAGGCTGGAAGGAATCATGTGCGGAATCTCCAGCGGGACCAATGTGGCGGCGGCTCTGAAACTGGCGAAGAAGCTGGGGAAGGGGAAGACGGTGGTGACGGTGCTGCCGGATACGGCGGAGCGTTATTTTTCCACGCCGCTTTTTGAAAACGAATAACATCGCGGCGGTACCGATTCATGAAATTGCTGATTATAGAGGATGATACGGGACTTAACCGCGGGATTTCTTTTGCGCTGGAGCAGGAAGGCTATGAAGTGACAGGCGCCGGGACACTGGAGGAAGGATACCGTCTTTTTGAAAAAGAGGCTCCTGATGCCGTGATCCTGGACCTGAATCTGCCGGACGGAGACGGCATGGAATTTTGCCGGAGAATACGGAGCGCTCCGGGCGCGGGATCCGGGACGGTGATACTGATGCTCACGGCGCGGGATCTGGAGACCGACGAGATCATGGGGCTTACGAGCGGGGCGGACGATTATATTACCAAACCTTTCTCGGTCTCTGTCTTAAAACTCCGGCTCAAAAACATTTTGAACAGAAAAGCGGCCGAACGCGGTTCGGCGGGGCGGACGCTGGAATCCGGGGACGTGGTACTGGACTTAAAGACGTTCCGTGCGTTTGTGGACGGGCGGGAGCTGGAGCTTGGCAGGACGGAATTTCGGCTGCTTAACTATCTGATGGAGAACAAGAATCAGGTGCTTTTGAAAGAACAGATCCTGCAGCGTATCTGGGATACCGGGGGAAACTATGTGGAGGAAAATACACTTTCCGTCAACATCAGCCGTCTGCGGAAAAAGCTGGGCCGTGATCGGATCCGCACGGTTCAGGGGATCGGTTATCTGTGGAAGGAGGACGCATGACAGCGCAGACAATCATTCTGATACTGGCTGTGTGTCTGACCGTGTGCGTGGCTGTGCTCATACTGGGCACAGCTTATTTTCTGCGGCAGTGGAAACGGCTGGACCAGATTCTGGACAGTTTCCGGCAGGGGGATTCCGAAGAGGATCCCGGGAAAGACGGCGTTTTTTCGGATGTGCTGGAGACGCGGGAATCACGCTTGGTCAGTCAGCTCCGCCGGATTCTGGCGGCGGCGCGCTTTCGGGAACGGCAGGCGACAGGGGAGAGAGATCAGGTCATGGAGCTGATCTCAGACCTTTCGCATCAGCTCAAGACGCCGCTGGCCAATATCGTCATGAATACGGAGCTTCTGCAGGACCCGGAGCTTGAGGAGGAGCAGAGAATCGAATTTCTGAAGCATACCAGAAACCAGGCGGATAAAATGCAGTGGCTGATGGCGGCTCTTCTGAAAGCGTCCCGGCTGGAAAACGGCATGATTCAATTTGAGGCTGCGTATACGGGAATCAAGGCGACGATCGCGCGGGCGGTCAGCGCTGTCTATGCGCAGGCGTCCGCCAAAGGGATCGAGCTGATCGTAGAAGAGTTCCGGGATGTGAAGCTCTGTCACAACCCGAAATGGACGGCGGAAGCCATGTCCAACATTCTGGAAAATGCAGTCAAATATTCTCCTCCGGGAAGCTGTATCCGGCTTTCGCTGGTCCGGCTGGAGCTTTATACGAAGATTCAGATTCAGGACGAAGGTATCGGCATTGCAAAAAGCGAGTTCAACCGGATCTTCCGGCGGTTTTACCGCGGAAAAGAGGTGGAGCAGCAGGAAGGGAGCGGTCTGGGCCTGTATCTGGCGCAGCTGATCCTGCGGTGCGAGAAAGGATACATTACGGTGTCCTCCAGAGTCGGCGAGGGAAGCTGCTTTTCTCTGTTCCTGCTGAATGAGGCATGAGCAAAAGCAGTTTCTGACAAAACTGTCACATCTTTTTCTCCTCCTGTCAGGATCCGGTAAGAACCGGCGGATAAAATAAGAGTATATCCACTGGTGAGGAGGAGGAATCATATGAAAGCGATTCTGGAGACAAAGGATCTGAAGAAATACTACGGAAGCGGCGCCCTGCAGGTGAAAGCCCTGGACGGTGTGAATCTGCGGATTGAAGAAGGGGAGTTCATCGCGGTGGTGGGGACTTCCGGTTCGGGAAAATCCACGCTTCTGCACATGCTGGGAGGACTGGATTACGCCACGTCCGGCACGGTGACGGTCGCGGGCAGGAAGATTTTTGAACTGAATGAAAATGATCTGACGATCTTCCGGAGGCGGCAGATCGGTTTTGTGTTCCAGAATTACAATCTGGTGCCGATTTTGAGCGTTCGGGAAAATATCCTGCTTCCGCTGGAGCTGGACGGAAGGCGTGCGGACGAAGCCTTCCTGCAGAAAATCGTGCGAACGCTGGGGCTGGAGGAGCGGCTTTTGGATCTTCCGGGACAGCTCTCCGGCGGTCAGCAGCAGCGGGTTGCCATCGCCCGGGCGCTGGTGACCAAGCCGGCCATCCTCCTGGCCGACGAGCCGACCGGGAATCTGGACAGCAGGACGACGCAGGAGGTTCTGGGGCTTCTGAAACTGACCGGCGGACAGTTCCATCAGACGATCGTGATGATCACTCACAACGAGGCGCTGGCGCAGCTCTGCGACCGGGTCATCCACATTGAGGACGGCAGGATCGTCAGCGACCGCAGCCGTACAGGGGACGGGGAGGTGCGCGCATGAAAAACAACAACGGCGCGGTTATCCGCAGATTATCCGGCCGCTGCATGCGTACGAATCGGATGAGAAATGTATTTGCGGCGGCGGCCATCGCTTTGAGCGGCGTTCTGTTTACGGCGGTCTTTTCCCTGACCGGCGGCGCCATGCAGGCGGCGCAGGAAAATACCATGCGGGAGGTGGGCGGAAAATTCCACGCGGGGCTGAAAGCGGCGACGATGGAACAGTATGAGAGAGTCGCTGCCGATCCTCTGGTGAAAAAGAGCAGCTATAACATCTTTATCGGTACGGCGGACAACATTCTGGAACGTCAGGCGGAGATTCGGTATACGCCGGAGGAGAGCGCGCTGCCGGACTGGTTTATTACGCTGGAAGAAGGGCGCATGCCGGTAAAAGAGGATGAGATTATTGTGGATACTTTTATTCTGGAGGAACTGGGGAGGCCCTGCGCACTGGGAGAAAAGATTCCGCTTACCTTTTCCTTTATGGGCAGGACGATAGAGGAGGAATTTACCGTGTGCGGCTGGTATCAGGGGGATTATGTGGCGCATGCCAGCGAACTTTTCGTGTCGGAAAGCTGCTGGCAGAAGCTGAAAGGCTCCCTGACGGATGAGGATTTTCTGGAATGGCAGGAAACGCATCCGGAAGACAGTGGCGCAGGGCTTCTGGCCGGCAATTTTTATTTTGAAACTGCCTCCAATTTGGAAGAAAAGATACAGACGGTCATCCGCAATGCCGGGTACGAACCGGAAACGGAGCTGGCTTACGGCGTGAACTGGGCGTATATGAGTAACCGTGTGGAATCGGCAGATCCCCTGACGCTGGCGCTTCTGTCCGCCGCGGTGTCTGCCATCCTGATCACCGGATATCTGATTATCTATAATATTTTTCAGATTTCGGTCATCAGCGACATCCGGTTTTACGGACTGCTGAAGACGATCGGTACGACGAAGAGACAGATCCGCAGGCTGGTCAGGCGGCAGGCGCTTCTGCTCTCTCTGATCGGGATACCTGTCGGACTGCTGGTCGGATACGGCATCGGGAAGCTGGCGCTGCCCTTTGCGCTGAGTTTCTCGGACTACGGCGGGATGGAGATCGAATTGAAGTTCGACCCGTGGATTCTGGCGTTCGGCGCAGGATTCTCGGCGCTGACCGTATATTTAAGCTGCCGCAGGCCGGGCAGGATCGCCGGCAATGTCTCTCCTATGGAAGCGCTCCGGTATACGGAATCCGCAAAGATGGGAAAAACGGGCCGTAAAAGGAAAAAGGAAAGACAGACCGGCCGTTTCCGCGCCGCGTCCATGGCGTGGGCCAATCTCGGGAGAAACAGACGGACCGCAGCCGTTGTGATTACGGCGATTTCCTTCAGCATCCTTCTGCTGGCGCTTGTGATGACCGCGGTGGGCAGCTTCCGGATCGACCGGTTTATGGAACAGAGGATCGCGGGAGACTTTCTGCTTGGCAGTATCAATGTCACCGGCAATGGCAGAAGTTCGGATGTTGATATCGAGCCGGAGTTTCTGTCACTGGCGGACGGACAGGAGGGGATTAAAAGCAGGACGGAGATGTGGCTCCGCTTTCAGACGGCTCTGCAGATCGACGATCAGGCGGCGGAACGCCTGAAGGAACTGGATGAAGCGGGCAGACTGAGGCGCGATGCCTGGTCGGTGAACGCGCTGGAGCAGATGCTGCGGGGGGAAAGTCCTATTGGCGGCTACTGCTACGGATACAGCGAAGAGCTGCTGCAGAATCTGAACGTCCTGGACGGGACGCTGGACGCGGAGCGGTTTCTGACAGGAGACTACGTGCTGCTGGCGCAGATTCTGGGGAACGACTATCTTCCTGCCGAAGAACATGTGTATCATCCGGGCGACCGTGTGACGCTGGAATACTGTACGGAGGATTCCACCTTCCGGGAAATCAAGGATGAATCCGGGGAGACCATTGACGTGGTCTGGGAGAACCTTGCGGAGAAAGAATATGAGGTGATGGCGATTGTGGAGATTCCCTACAGCATGAATCTTCACCGGTATTCCGCCAACGGCTGCGATCTGGTGCTGCCTTTGCCGGAACTGGGGATGGATCTTGACGGAACCCATTGCTTCGCGGTCTCCTATCAGGTGGAAGAGGAAGCGCAGGCGGCCTTTGAGGAGGCGGTGAAAGCGTATACGGATCAGAACCCGCAGATGGGTTATGTGACGAAGGCGTCTCTGAAAGAAGAATTTGAGAACATGGTGACGGTGATCGCGACCATCGGCATCTTCCTTGCGGCGGTGATCGCCCTGATCGGAATCCTGAATTTCATCAATGCCATGGTCACGGCGATCCTCTCCAGAAGGCGGGAGTTTGCCATGCTGCAGAGCATCGGCATGACCGGCAGCCAGCTTTTGCAGACGCTGATCTGGGAAGGGATCATCTACATCGGCATCTCCTGCGTGATCGGCTTTGCCGCGGGAAGCGTGCTGTCCTGGGCTGTCCTCAGAGCCCTGAACCATGTGATCTTGTTTTTTGAATATCATTTCCGGATCCTGCCGTTTGTGATCATCCTGCCGGTGCTTCTGCTGACGGCCGTCCTGACGCCGGCGCTTGCCTGCCGGGATGTGGAACGAAAGAGCATCGTGGAGCGGCTGCGGGAGAGCGAGCAGGGATAGGCCTTATAAGTGTGAGAATCAGGAGATAGTGCTCTGAAAAAAGCCCCTTTCCAGATACAAAAAAATATCGACAGAAAAAATCTGCCGACGCGGGTAGTGGGACGCCATGTTTTGTGATAAACTGTTATCAGTTAAGAGGAAAGGGACTGGAAACAAGAATGAAACAGATATTTTTAGTAGAAGACGACAGCGAGATTGCGAAAAACCTGACCTTTCTGCTGCAGGCGGAGGGGTATGGAGTCTCCCGCGCCTCCGGTCAGGCGGAGGCTTCGTCCATGCTGGAAAAAGCGCGCTACGACCTGGCGCTGGTGGATCTCTCCCTGCCCGACGGCAATGGCTTTGCGGTGTGCACGGAGATCCGGCAGTTGCAGAACATTCCGGTGATCTTTCTGACGGCGTCCGGCGATGAGGCGAGCGTGGTGACCGGACTGAACATGGGGGCGGACGATTATATCATCAAACCGTTCCGCCCCCGGGAGCTGGTCGCAAGAATTCAGGCGGCTCTGCGAAAGTCGGGTGCAGGCTCCGGTGTTACAGAGGTCTGCGGCCTTTCGGTGGATACCGGAAGCGGGCTGGTGAAAAAGAACGGGAAGGAAATCTTCCTCTCCGCGCTGGAATACCGGCTGCTGTTGATCTTCGCATCCAGTCCCGGCAGTGTGATCACCAGAGACCGTCTGCTGGGGGAACTGTGGGACGCGGCCGGAGAATACGTCAACGACAATACACTCACGGTATACATCAAGCGTCTGCGGGAAAAGATCGAGGACGATCCGGCCAGCCCGGCCATCATCCGCACGGTGCGGGGGATCGGATACCGGCTGGGAGGGAACGATGCTGCGAAATAGAGAAATCCGGCAGTTTGCGGGACTGTTTCTGATCATAACCGCGGCGGCCGCAGCGGCGGGAGCGTTTCTGATCACTCCGGCGGCGGGAGCGCTGTTCCTGATACCGGCCGCCTGTTACGGGGCGGCTTTTTTCTCGCTTATCAGAGAACGATACCGGAGAATTGCCCGGATGTCCGAGCAGATCGATCAGGTGCTTCACGATCAGGAACGCCTGTATGTGGCGGAAGAGGAGGAAGGGGAGCTGTCGATTCTGCAGAGCGAGATCGGAAAGATGACACTGCGGATCCGGGAACAGAACCGGGCGCTTCAAAAGGAGAAGGAGCATCTGGCGGATTCGCTGGCGGATATCGCCCATCAGCTCCGCACGCCGCTCACGTCCGTCAATCTGATCCTGTCCCTGCTGGAAGGAAATCCGGAAGGAGAGCGGCGAAAAGAACTTTTTATGGAGATGGAGGACCTGCTGGCGCGTGTGGACAGCCTGATCACCTCTCTTCTGAAGCTGTCGCGCCTCGATGCGGGCATCGTCGTCTTCCGCAGGGAGCCGGTGGAGGTAAAAGCGCTCCTTGATGCGGCGCTTTATCCGCTCAGGATTCCCATGGATCTGCATGACGTCACCGTACGGACCGAGATACCGGACGCCGTCTGTATCGAGGGGGATGCGGACTGGCTCGCGCAGGCGGTTCAGAACATTGTGAAAAACTGTATGGAGAGCGCCGGCGATCACGGAACCATCGAAATCGTCTGCGAGGACACGCCGCTGTTTACCGGCCTGCGGATCCATGACAGCGGACCCGGCTTTGACGAGGATGAGACGTACCGTCTGTTTGAACGGTTTTACCGGGGAAAGGATACGAAGACTTCCGGATACGGAATCGGACTGGCGCTCAGCAAATCCATCATCACCGGGTTGGGAGGGACGGTCCGCGCGCGGAACCATCCGCAGGGCGGGGCGGTATTTCTCATTCGGTTCCCAAACGATGCAAAAACATCCGGAACACATTGACATAGTGTCAGAATAAAGGTATAATACACATACTGTCGATGTGTCAGGATCATTCCGAAAAGATATGAGAAGTAGATGAGGGGGTGCAGAATGCCCAGGGGTTCGGAAGAATTAACAGCGGCGAGAAAAGAAGAAATTATAACGGCCTGCGCAGAGTTGTATAAGACCAGGAGTTTCAAAGAGATCACAATGAAAGAGATCGGAAGAGCGACTACTTTTACCCGGACTTCCATCTACAATTATTTTCAGACCAAAGAAGAAATCTTTCTGGCTCTGCTGCAAAGGGAGTATGAACTGTGGGTTCACAGACTGAAACAGATTCAGGCGGAACATGAGAGGATGACCGGGACGGAATTTGCGGATGTGCTGGCCCGCTCGCTGGAAGAACGGAAAAATCTGCTGAAGATCATGTCCATGAACCATTATGACATGGAGGAAAACAGCCGGCTTGAACGGCTGATTGAATTTAAGGCTGCTTATGGCCGGTCGCTGGCGGAAGTCAGAAACTGTCTGGATAAATTTTTCCCGGAAATGACGGTTGAGGATAAACAGGATTTTCTGTTTTCCTTCTTTCCGTTTATGTTCGGGATCTATCCTTATACCGTCGTGACGGAAAAGCAGAGGGAGGCAATGGCGCAGGCGAAAGTCCATTATGTGTATATGTCGATTTATGAGATCACATATGCCGAGGTAAAGAAATTATTGGGCGTATGACGAGGGGAACGGGAAAGAGGCAGGAGGGAGAAAGATGTGGACGTGTCCTAAGTGCGGTCGTACTTTTAAGAGGCGGGAGCAGAGCCATTACTGCGGGAAAGCGCCGGAAACGGTGGATGAATATATAGCGATGCAGCCGGAAGAAGTGCAGGCGTATCTGAAAGAAATAAGGAAAGCGCTCTGCGCGGCGCTGCCGGAGGCGGAGGAACGGATCTCATGGAGTATGCCGACTTATTGGAAAGAGCATAATATCATCCAGTTTGCCGGGTTTAAAAACCATGCGGGCCTGTATCCGGGGCCGGAGGCTGTCCGGGAATTTTCCGAACGTCTGAAAGATTACAGGACGAGTAAGGGGACGATACAGCTTCCATACAGCAGGCCGGTTCCGGCGGAGCTGATCGCCGACATTGCGAGGTGGTGTTACAGGACAGGGAACCATCCGTAAGAATAAGAAGGTATTTGGAGGGCGCTGGGAATGGAGCAGGATGTATTACATTTTTTTGACGGGAAGCCGGAAGCGCTGCCTCTGTACGAGGTTTTTGAACAGAAGGTTTTTTCAGAGGTGGACGGCGTGAAAGTCAAGGTGCAGAAAACGCAGATCGCTTTTTCCAACAGACATCATTTCGCTTTCGTTTCTTTCCTGCCGGTGCGGAAAGCGAAGGAGCGGCCAAAGGTTTATATTGTCGTGACGTTCGGGCTGGGATACCGTCTGGACTCCCCGCGCATAGATGCGGCGGTGGAGCCGTACCCCGGACGCTGGACCCACCACGTCCTGATTTCCGGGGCAGGGGAGGTTGACGACGAGCTGATGGGATGGGTGAAGGAGGCGGCTGTCTTTTCGGCCGGCAAACGCTGATGCCGGGGCGGCAGGACTGCCGGAAATATGGAGTATGAGGCGGATTTGAGGGCGGCCCGGCCAGGGGGATTGAGTATTATGAACGGAAACTTATCAAGAAAAAGTAACAGCTTCCTTTTTGTCGGGTATGTATTTTATATTGGCAGAGCAATATAACAATCTCGGTTTGCTGAAAAGGGATTAAGCTGAAAAATCAGTGGTTACAGGAGAACGATATGGCGGAATTAATATCCATGATGAATATTGGTAAGGAGATGGCGAGGAAGCTGGATTCCGTGGGGATTGGTTCTGCAGAGGAACTGGTCCGTTCGGGTGCGGAACGGGCTTTCCTGAAATTGAAAGAAAGGTATCCGAATGTCTGTCTGGTACATTTGTATGCGTTGGAGGGCGCGGTCCGAGGCGTGGAGTTCAACTGTCTTTCGGAGGGCAGGAAAAGGGAACTGAAAGAATTTAGTGATTTTTTGAAGCGTTGACGGCGGAAATGGAGGAAGGGGATACATTAAAGGAAATCATTATCCTACCGGAACAGGGCATCAGTCAGAAATGGCTGGTGCTTTTTTTGAAAAGTGACAAAACTCTCACCAAAAAGTCACGCAGATGTAAGAGAAAAGTTTTATGATAGTACTGTAAGTCGGATGCGGAACTTTCACATCTGCGTCTGTCTCGGAAGGATTTTCAGACACGAAAGTGGCGGAAAATCCTTCCAGACCCCGGGATTTAAGGGGAGCAGATGCGGAACTCTAAATAGGAGGTTTGTCGGGATATGAAATTTTTGGAAGTAAAGAATCTATGTAAAATTTACGGAAAAGGGGAAAATCAGGTCACAGCGCTGGACCACGTCTCGCTCACGGTGGAGAAAGGGGAGTTTGCGGCGATCATCGGTTCCTCCGGTTCGGGGAAATCCACGCTGCTCCACGCGATTGCCGGGGTAGATGTGCCCACGAAGGGAACGATCTGTCTGGACGGGCAGGACATCTATGCGGGAAACAGCGATCAACTGGCCGTCTTCCGCAGACGACAGGTAGGACTGATCTATCAGTTTCACAATCTGATTCCCACCTTGAACGTGGTGGAAAATATTACGCTGCCCGTCCTCATGGATCGGAGAAAGGTCAATCAGAGGCGGCTGAATGAGCTGCTCGAGCTTCTGGGGCTTGAGGACAGGCGGAAGCATCTGCCGAACCAGCTCTCCGGCGGGCAGCAGCAGAGAGTCGCCATCGGGCGGGCGCTGATGAATGCGCCGGCCGTCATGCTGGCGGATGAGCCGACCGGCGCTCTGGACAGCAGAAACGGTCAGGAGATTGTCCGGCTTTTAAAGGAGAGCAACCAAAAATACGGGCAGACCCTCCTTCTGGTCACCCATGACGAAAATATCGCTCTGCAGGCGGAGCGGATCATCACGATCGCGGACGGCAGGGTGGTGCGGGACAGCAAAGGAAACCGGACGCCTGCACGCATCGAGGACCGTAAGGCGGAGAAGCGGGAGAGAAAGGCGGGACAGTCATGAGGATGAATATTTTTCATAAAGTCGCCCTTCAGGGGCTGATGCGGAACCGGACGCGCACGCTGGTGACGGTATTGGGAGTGGCGCTGTCCGCCGCCATGTTCACGGGAATCGTCACCTTTGGAACGTCGCTGATGCAGTATATGGTCAATGTAGAGATCGCAAAGGGCGGAGAGTGGCATGTGGTATTCTCCGGGGCGGACGCTTCTTTTGAGCAGGCTCGGAAAAAGGACCCGGAGGCGGAAGGCGTATTTTCCTATGAGAATCTGGGCTATGCGCTTTTAGAGAACAGAAAAGAGGAGAGCGCTGGCAAGCCCTATCTCTTTGTGGCAGGTTTCAAAGAGGAGGCGTTGGGCGAACTGCCCATCCACCTGACCTCCGGCCGCATGCCGGAGAACTCGGGGGAAATTCTGATTCCGTCCCATGTGGCGGTCAAAGCCGGCATCCGGATTCCGGTGGGGGAACCGGTTACCCTCTCCCTGGGGCGGCGGGAATATGAGGGCGGCATCCTGACGCAGTGCGATCCGTATCAGGAAGGGGAGAAACTGACGGTTGGTCAGGAGAGGACGTATCTGGTCACCGGCACCTATGAAAGACCCGGATTCGAGCTTCACGAGGCGCCGGGATATACGGCCGTTACCTGCGCGGATGAGCGCATCCGGCCGGACAGTTACAGCGTGTTTGTGCGGCTCTCCAATCCGCGGCGCGTAAAGGATTATGCGGCGGGACTGGAGGGCGGGGGCGCCCGGGCGCTCAATGAGAACCTGCTCCGCTTCCTGGGGATCACGGACAACCGGCTGCTTCGGGCCTTCCTCTGCGCGATCGGCGGTGTTCTGGCGGTGATCGTTATGACGGCTTCGGTCTTCCTGATCTACAACTCTTTTCATATCTCATTAAACGAGCGGGTCCATCAGTTCGGTATCCTCATGTCCGTGGGCGCCACCTCCAGGCAGCTTCGGGAGTCCGTGCTCTTTGAGGGACTCTGCATCGGCAGTCTGGGCATCCCCCTGGGCATTCTGGCAGGGATCGGCAGCATCCGGCTGCTTCTGCCGGTGGTGTCGGAACATTTCGGTTCCATATCCGCAAGCGGCGCTCCTTTGGAGCTGGCGGTATCCCTGCCGGCGCTGATCGGCGCGGCGGTGATCAGCATGGTTACTATTCAAATCTCCGCCTGGATTCCGGCCAGAAAAGCGGCGGCGATTCCGGTGCTGGAATGCATCCGCCAGACGAACGATATCCGGACAGAGGGAAAAGAGGTGCGGGTTTCCGGATTCGTGTGGAGGCTTTATGGGCTGGAGGGAGCGCTGGCCCTGAAAAATTTTAAACGAAATAAAAAACGTTACTGGGGCGTTATCCTCTCTCTGACCTTCAGCGTTGTCCTGACCGTATCCGGCAGCGCTTTCGACACGACGCTGCGGGCCTTGATGAAGGAGCTTACCGCAGAGGGGGCGGACGGAGATGTCCTTTTTACCACAACGAACATGTCCGACGAAACATTCAGCCGTCTCTATGAGAAGCTTAGCCGGACGGAAGGAGTTACAGAGAGCACCTGGCAGGCCAATCCGCTTTATTCCGCGGTCACAGAGGAACTGCCGGAAGATTTTCTGGCTCACTACCGGGAGGCGATGCAGGACGGCGGCAGCGGGAGCAGGCAGGAACTGACGCTGTATACACAGTTTATTGAGGACAGGATTTTTTATGAATTTATAGAAAGCCTGGGATTTTCCCGGGAGGAGTACGAGGGGCCGGACGGTAAGGTGCTGCTCTGTGCGGCGGACACCGTCGGGCATGTAAGCTGGTGTGCCGGAGATACCGCGCACATTACCCTCCGCTCCGCTTGGGGAGGGCAGGATAAGACGGTAAGCGCTGTTTTCGTGGACAGTTATCCGCTGGATATGACGTTTGAGGAGGTTCCGGACTGGGCCTTCTTTCTGACGGCGCCTCTGGGGATGCGGGCGCAGTTCGAGGGAGTAAAGCCTCTGGGAGAGGAGGCGAGGAAGGGAATGCTGTTCTGGACGGACACGCCGTTTCAGACACTGGCCGGATTGCAGGACGCCGTTATGGAAGAGGGGATCGTGGCAGATTATAGCTTTTACAATCTGGCCTTCGCTTTTGATCTGTTCCGCAACACCGGTTTTGTAATACATGTGTTTATGTACGTGTTTGTGTTCATGATCTCTCTGATCGCCGTGGCCAACGTGTTCAATACGATATCCACGAACATCCGGCTTCGGAGAAGGGAGCTTGCCATGCTCCGGTCGGTGGGGATGTCCGACGACAGTTTTAACCGGATGATGCGCTTTGAATGCATGTTCTACGGCCTGCGCACGCTGCTGTACGGGGTGCCGCTTTCCGGGGTGCTGTCCTTTCTCGTCTATCGGGTGATGATGTCTGTCGAGAGAGTGGAAGGAATGTCTTTTGTGTTTCCCTGGGGCGCTCTCGCCGTCAGCGTGCTGGAGGTGTTCGGCATCGTCTTTCTCACCATGGTCTATGCCGCAGGCCGGATTCGGAAGGAAAATATCATTGACGCGCTGCGGGACGAGATGGCGTAGCGGCCGGGAACCGGCAGGCGTGAACGGTAACGTTCCCGGCGGATGATATGATGCAGCGGAATTGTCATAAGAAAGTTGTAACGGCAGTGGCCGGTGGGGTATAATAAAAATCACAGGAGCAGAGGTGCTCATGAAAAATGAATGCGGGGAATATACAGATGAATCAACATTATATCATCCGAAGTCTGCAAAAAGAAGAAGTAATTCTGCTGAAAGATTTTCTGTATGAGGCGATCTTTCTTCCGGAAGGGGCGAAACCGCCGGCAAGGGAGATCGTGGAACGGCCGGAACTGCAGGTGTATACGGACGGCTTTGGCTCTCAGAAAGGAGACAACTGTCTTGTAGCAGAGATCGGCGGACGGGTCGTCGGCGCTGTGTGGACGAGAATTATGGAAGATTACGGCCATATCGACAACGATACGCCGTCCTTCGCCATTTCGCTGTATCAGGAATACCGCGGGCAGGGCATCGGCACGGAGCTGATGAAAAAGATGCTCGGCCTGCTGAAAACCCAGGGATACACGAAGGCGTCGCTGGCTGTGCAGAAGGCAAATTACGCAGTGAAGATGTATCGTCAGACGGGCTTTGAGATCGTGGGTGAAAATGAGGAAGAATATATTATGGTGTGCAGGTTATAGAAGGACTTGTATAGTTTTAATTTACGCATAGTATCTCCAGATAAGAGCAAAGAAGAGGCAGACGCCCCGCCTCTTCTTTCGTACTCTTTTTATTCTCCACTTACTGGCAGGAGTTCTCCGCTCTTTTTACTCTCCGTTTCATTGGCAGGAGTTCGCCGCTCTTTTTGTTCTCCACTTACTGGCAGGAGTTTTCCGCTCTTGGAACAGTTGCTCTGTTCTTCTTTATTATATGCGAAACGGGTCCACTAATCAAGATCAATTTTTATTTTTCCTGGGTACGTGAGTGTCAATTCCGCAGTCCCCGCTCATCCATCGTTTCAAATCCGATATACTCTTCCTGTGTGGAGAGGGTGATCTGGTCCGTGCTGTATGTCTGTGCCAGGCCGTTGAGAATCGATACGACTTCTTCCTTTGTCATGCCCACCGCTTCGTCAAGGCTTTTGCTGTCCCAGAAGTTCTGGACGGCGGTGAGAAGAACGGACACTGCCTGATCCCGCCGGCGGACAGTCAGGAGGCTTTTGTCCGTGATATGCCACGAAAACTGGCAGTAGAGGTCGCAGAACGCCGTTCCGTCTGCGGTCTGTTTGGGCGGCAGGTACAGATCAATGACAGGGTCCTCTTCCGGGCGCCCGGTGTAGTGGCTTTGTACAAATTTCGCATTTTCCATGGAGGAGAGGCGGAAGGACAGTTCCACAAAAGCCTGTTCCTCGGGAGTCAGCTCTACCTGACGGTCACGATAGATGAGATCGCAGGAAATGCGGTCCAGACTGCCCTGGGAGTCATCGTTGCCCCATTCCAGCAAATTTTTATTGAAATCACGGATCGGCAGCTCCGGATAATCATCGGTCTTCAGGGTGAACAATGCCCGGTAGTCGGCTTTTGTGGCGCGTGGATACTCCCGTTTTTCCTCTTCTTCACGGGAACCGCGGAGGGAGGAAGTCTCGTCGGTGAACGGCAGATAGGAAGTCTCCACGGCGATATGGAGGCTGTCCGTACTCCATCTGGAAATGAGCCGTTTTGTCTCCTGCCGGATCTGTCCGTCCATGAAACGCTCATCGCTCAATTCTTCTCTGGTCCGGTCGTTGAGAATCGCCCGCAGGCCTTCCGCCATTCCCGCGCGTGCATCGTCATACTGCTGCACGGTGACTTTTTGGCCGTCCTGTACGGAGAGGGTAAGATTGTACTCCAGAAGGGCATTTTCCGCCGGGGCAGGGAAATCGGAGACAGCACATCCGGCAAAGTCCCGCCGCTGCCAGCGGTCCCCGGTGAGCGGATTGAGGATGTAGTGCAGGAAGGCGGCGATCTCATTTTCGTCCTGCAGAGCTTGTATCTGCACATTCTGCGAAAAGCATTCCAGCAGGGTGCGGTACTGCGGGGTATCGGTCATTTCCCAGACTTTCTGCTGATATTCGGAAATGCTCATGCGTTCATAGCCGTCGAACTTCAGGGCAAGAAGCTGCCCGTATTCTTCTTCCGAAAAGGCAGTGTCCGGTATGGAAGCGGCGGTTTCCGTCTGTCTGCTTCCGGCGGCGGAGGTGGCAAACACACAGGGGATGCCGATGACCAGAACAGCGGCGATGATCAGGGCCGTAAAGGGCATATTTCGTATTTTCATAATGGAGGTGATCCTTTCTTTCATGGCGTTCAGGCAGAAACTGTTTCCGAAGAAAAGCGGCCGGTTTTTCGTCTCTTCCAGAGCAATCAGGGTGAGCGCATAGGCGGATCGCTTATCCTCTCCGGACATCCGTACCACGGTTTCGTCGCAGCTAAGCTCGAGATCCTGATTGAGAAGCAGGTACATCAGATAGACGGCAGGATTGAACCAGTGGATGCACAGAACGAGGGCGGCGGACAGTTTCGTCAGGGCGTCGTACCGCCGGATGTGGACCAGTTCGTGCAGAAGGATGAAGGAAAGCTCCGGGCCTTTTTCCAGGCGAACGTTTTTCGGTAGCAGGATGACCGGACGGAAGATGCCGTAGGCCAGCGGAGTGCGGATGCGGTCGGACCGGCGCACCTGAATCCTGCGCCTCTGCCAGGCCGGAAGCGGATGCGCATCCAGCCATGTGCGGATCACCTCTTCCGTGACCGGAAGGGAAGCCGCGAACTCTCTCCGGCAGCGGAACCAGGAGAACAAAAAGAACAGGGCCAAAGCGCCGAAGCCCGCCGCCCAGAGCGTCAGCCGGAGATCGGGCGGTTGGAGACCGGCGGACGGTATTGGGGGAAGCATGTCATCCGAGGACGGTGCGGCGGAAATGACGGCCGCCATCTGCCCGGATATCCCCCAAAGGGCGTTCCCGGCGGGCGCTTCCCTGCCTGCGCGTCCAATCAGGGACCAGACGCTGAAAACGGAGGGAACGGAAAAGGGCAGCAGAAGCCGCAGGATGGCGATCTGCCACAGAATCAGGAATGTTTTCCTGGGAAGCTGATGGAGGGCGAAGCTGCGCACGACGGCGGCTGTCAGGATCAGAAAACCGCCGGAAAGACTCATTTGCCATAATGTCATCGAGCACACCTCATTCCAGCTCTCCGACGATCTGCCGGAGCTGCCTGATCTGGTCGGCGGAGAGGTTTTTCCTTCCCAGCAGGGCGCAGAACAGCTTGTCGGCGGATCCGTCGAACATTTTGTCAATCAGTTCATTGGTTTCGGCTTCCTGCACCTCTTCCCGGGGAATCCGTGCATGACACATAAAATGCGGTTCCGAGCGCTCGACGGCCCCCTTTTTGATGCATCGTTTGATCAGGGTATAGGTGGTGTTCACATTCCAGCCGACCTCCTCCTTCAGAATATCGGAGATATGTTTGGCGGTGCAGTCCCCCTCCTTCCAGAGGACGGTCATCACCTTTAGTTCGGAGTCAAAAAGCTTTACGGACATGATCGGCAGATCTCCCTTCTATAAGACTGTAGTAGTATGTATAAGCAGACAATACCACATAACTTTCGGGATGTCAATACTACTCTGGTAGTTTCTGCGTATTTTTGTATTCTGCCGTTTTCATTTTTCCAGCCAATTCTACGTATCCTCCGTCTGATCATCGGAACGGAAAAGAGGAGCGGGTCTTCTACGGAAGACGAACAGGAACTACGACGAAGGAGGCGGGAACCTGGGTTCCCGCCTCCTCAGCCGAGCGCCTGCTCAAACACCTTGAGCAGTTGTTCCCTATGAAACGGCTTGTCCACAAAGCCCTTGACGCCGATGGCCTTCGCCTTCTCAAACGTATCGTCATAAGCCAGAGAGGAGACGACGACGATTCTGGCGTCCGGATGTTCCTTCAGAATGATTTCGGAAGCGTCCAGTCCGTCCATTCCCTGCATGATAATATCCATGGTCACAAGATCGGGCTTTACTTCATCATACTGGGCGATCGCGTCCTCCCCGCTTCGGACATATGCGGCGATCTCGTAATCCGTACCCTCCAGAACGTCGCCAAGCTGAACCCGCACCAGCCTGGAATCATCAACCACCATAATACGTTTGCTCATTTTGTATGCACTCCTCTCTTAACATTCCTCTGAAACAGTCTCATTTTCACCGGAAAGCGGTACATGATGAATAAACTGTGCGCCTCCGCAGTTCTCGTCGGAATAGGTCAGCATAAACTGTACTTCGCTCCCCTCAGGCTCATAGCGTCCGTGATAAAATACGGGCGGGCCGAAATGAGCCGGAATCTGTGTGGCCTGAAACATGGCTCCGGCAATCCGGCCGCAGAGAACATTGAAATACTCTTTGCTGAATTCTTCCAGATCCTCAGGACTGACCGATTCTTCATGGAAAGAATTGCTTGCCATACGGTACAGAAGTCCGGTGTCGGCGCAGAGCGTAAGGCTGGTGCGGAACCCTCTGTCAAATGTAATCTGCACCGTACACAGGTCTTCACCGGGGGACTGCACGCCCTGATGCAGGCGCACGCCTGCGGTACATTCCGTCACGTCCTGGACCGCCTGGTCCAGTATTTTCTCCAGTTCTTCTTTGGTCATAGCAGTGTTCATATGATCATTTTCCTTTCTTTTTCACGATTCTTCATTTTCCGTCGGTCTTCCGTCTTTTTCTTCTTCTTCAAAAACCCGGCGGATTCGTTTCAGCAGCTCGACGGAAGAAAAAGGTTTCAGCAGGTAATCGCAGATGCCCAGTCTGGCGCTCTCCACAACCGTATCCTTATTCTCCACGCCGGTCAGCATGATCACCGGTATGTTTCTGCATTCTTCCATATTGCGTATTTCCCGCAGTGTCTCGATGCCGTCCTGCTGGGCCATGCGGATATCCAGAAGAATCAGATCCGGCTGCTCCAGTTTCAGATATCTCAGGGCGCGCATTCCTGAATTGACCGTCACCAGCTCGTAATCATTCCGCAGAATACTGGAGATCCGCGTGAGGATAATGACGTCGTCGTCTACCGCCAGTACTCGTTTTTTAGAGATTTCTTCCATTTGACTCATTTGCTTCTTCCTCCCTTTCCAGTATGCCGAGCAGCCGGCCAAGCAGCTCCTCCGCATAATCGTCTTCATATAATTTCAACTGCTTTTGGATTTCCAAAAGGCGCTCCGCCACATTTTCGGGCAGTTGGTGGGCCAGCATGGTTTCCACCCGCTGTGCACACTGCTGCGACCGGAAATGTTTCAGTTCTTCCAGGGCGGCCGCCGTCTGTTCCCTCAATTCCAAAGCCGGCGGGCAGGGGAGTTTTTCTTTCTTTCCGCTTTCCTGCCTGCGCTGCTCCAGAAACTGTTCGATGTTCGTCAGAAGAGTTTGATATTCCGCCAGCAGCAATGGAAACTGACTGCTGATCAGCTCCCGGTTCCCCTGTACGGCGGCATTTTCCTGTCCGCGCGCCATGGCGGAGACTTTCATGGCTCCGATATTGGCGGAGGCGCTCTTGAGACCGTGTACCTCGATCTGATAGCGAAAGAGATCGGATTCCACTACTTCGCACAGGAGTTCCGTCTTGCGTTTGCCGTCGATGCAGTAAAGATCCAGCAGTTCGACAAAGCCGTCCTCATCGCCGGAATAATACTGCATGACGGCATCCATATCCACTCCCTCAATCCGGAAGGCCGCCGGATTGAGCGGTTTGGATTCCTTTTCCTCGACCTCTTCCTGACGGTATTTCTCCGGCACCCAGCGCAGCAGAAGCTGGTTCAGTTCTACCCTGTCAAGCGGCTTGGCGATGAAATCCTGAAATCCTCTCTCCAGAAAATATTCCCGCATCCCTTCCATGGCATTGGCGGTCAGCGCGATCATGACAGGGGCGGTCCCGTTCTCGCCGCAGTCTCTGCGGATGATTTCCGCCGCCTCGACGCCGTCCATATCCGGCATCATATGATCCATAAAAATAATATCATACCGGTTGGCAGCCACCAGTTCGACCGCCTCCGGCCCGCTTTCCGCCTCGGTCAGATCAAAAGCGTAGCTTTTCAAAAAGCCCCGGGCCACTTTGCGGTTGATCACATTGTCGTCCACAATCAGCACCTTCACGCCGGGCGCAGTAAACATGTCGGTAATCTTCTGCTCGGTCTGCGGCAGTTCCGGCGTCTCGGAAACCGGCCGGCGGTCCACGATTTTCTGAGGGATCGTGACCGTAAAGGTGGTTCCTTTTCCATAGACGCTCTCCACCTGGACGGAGCCGCCCATCAGTTCCGCCAGATGTTTCACGATGGCCAGCCCCAGCCCGGTGCCCTCCGCACTGCGGTTCCGTCTGGAGTCCACCTGCCGGAAATCCTCGAAAATCTTGGGAAGATCCTCATCCCGGATGCCGCGGCCGGTGTCCTCCACGCAGAAGGTGAGCAGCTCCTCCTCCGGATTCTTACCGGGTTTTCCGGTAATGTAGACGCGGATATATCCTTTTTCCGTAAATTTGATGGCGTTGCTGAGGATGTTGAGCAGGATTTGTTTGATACGGCCGTCGTCGCCGTGGTAGCGGCAGGGGATGGTCTCGTCGCACTCGTATTTGAGGATCAGTCCTTTTTGCGAAGCCGCCATGTCCATGATTCCGATGATTTCGTCGGTCATGGATTTTATGTAGTAATTGACCGTCATCAGTTCCATTTTGCCGGCTTCCACCTTGGACAGATCCAGAATGTCATTGATGATGGTCAGCAGGTTTTTCGCCGCGGACTGCACGTCTTTGGCGTAGGCGTAGATCTCGGTGTCCCCGCATTCCTCCATAATGATATCGTTCAGCCCGATGATGGCGTTCATCGGAGTGCGGATTTCGTGGGACATGTTTGCGAGAAATTCGCTTTTGGCAATGCTGGCTTTCTCCGCCTGACGGCGAACCCGCTTGATCTCGTTGATATAGGCCTTGATATCGGTCATGTCCAGAATCAGGATCACGCAGCCCTGGATTTTGCCGTTTTCATCTTTGATATGTTTGCTGTGGCTTTCATAATGCTGTCCGCTGATGGAGAAGCTGTGGGGAATGTTCTCGTCCAGCAGTTCTTCGCGGAAGCCCTCCACGACCCGGATGCTCTCTCCCCGGCTGTGGTTGGCCAGACCGGTGAAAATATCCGCCGCCGCCCGGTTGTAGCTGACCAGCCGGTCATGGTCGTCCAGGGCGATTACGCCGTCGCCGATACTCTCGAGCACCTTCTCCGCCGCCAGATGACGGAAATCGTAATTACGGCGGCCCCAGATGACGATGACGACCATGGACATGGAGATTGTCAGCGTCACCGGCGTGAGGTCAAATACGCTTACGATTTTGAAAACATAGGCGATCAGGATAAGGACAGGCAGGCTGGAAATGGCGAGGATGGTCCAGTACTGACGGCTGACCTGCGGGTCCGTGCACTCCCGGACCGCTTTTATCAGGGTGCAGATACAAAGGGCATAGGGAATGATAATGTGACCAATCAGAAAGAACACATACAGCGGGCCGTAGCTGAGGCTGACGTAATGAAATCCGTCCCCGTACGGCAGCCACCGGATTTCCCGGTAGAAAAGACCGTACCAGTTGAAAACGACGGAAGGCAGAGACAAAAAACTGACGGCGAAGAGAATCCTTAAAAGGGTCTTCGGCGGTTTCCTGGAACAGTAAATGCAAATAAACCAGCAGTAACAAAGAGGTGTGAAAGCACAGCCGATTTTTTCCACTGTCACCGCGGTCATGGCGGCTTCCAGCACAGGCGCAGTCAGTTCCAGCAGATAACCGACATTCTGTACCAGGGAACCGCACAGCATAATGATCAGCAGCTTCTGTTCTCTGGCGCCTTCCCCGTTCAGCAGAAGAAATAAAGCGGCGGCTGTCAGGCAGATGCCGAAACATTCCAGTGCGATGACAACATTTACCATACTGCGTTTCCTCCTGTCTGTGTCCTGATCCGCGGCTGCGGCCGCTTTTTGCTTCTCCCCGCAGACGATATGCCGGCAGCTGCGGGAGTATACGATGAACAGGAACAGATATTGATATTAAAAATACAATATTACAAGTTCGGGGCGATGTCAAGAGACAGTGACGTCTGCAATTCCTTCATTGTAAAACAGGGACCGTTTTGCTATAATGTAGCTTTAGATAAAACGTGTCGTCGGCGGATGAAGACGTACGGAACATACAGGAGGGGACCATGAGAAGAAAAGACAGAGAGATTACGGATTTTCAAGAGATGATCGATATTATCAGAAAGTGTGATGTGTGCAGGCTTGCGCTCCATGACGGGGATTATCCTTATATCGTTCCGATGAATTTCGGACTGGAAGTGCAGGGGCGGCAGGTTTTCCTGTATTTTCATTGTGCGGCGGAAGGGAAAAAGCTCGATTTAATCAAAAAGGATTCCAGAGCTGCCTTTGAGATGGACTGCGGCCACGAACTGATTCTTGACGGGGAGCGGATGAACTGCACGATGGCGTACGAAAGTGTGATCGGATACGGAACGCTCGGGACAGTACCGGAGGAAGAAAAATATGCGGCACTGAAAATTCTGATGAGACAATATCATGCGGAAGACTTTCCGTTTCACACCGATATGATGAAAGCAACGATGGTTCTGAAAATGACCGTCTGCAGCATGACTGCAAAAAGAAGAAAGAACAGGCGCTGAAGAAGGTCATACGGCCGGTATCGGGAAACTGTGAAAATACTTGCCTGTTCCCGCCGCCTCTGCTATAATTTGAATGAGATTGTATCTGTTTTCCAGTGAAGGAAAATCGTTCCAGATAATGTGGAAAATGGACATACGAAGGGAGTAAACGGTATGAGTTCAAACAACGAAAAAGCGGAGCGCTCCGGAGCGGCCCGGAGAGGCTTTGGCATTACCGGGAAGCTTGTATTTGCCATCGTGGGCAGTGTGGTGATCGCTGTGGCGGTCCTGCTGGCGGTCGTGTATTTTCAGATGTCGCACGCACTGCTGGACAAGAGCGAGGATCTTCTGCAGACGACGACGGAGCGTACGCTTCAGGAGACAAAAGCATGGATGAACAGTACGCTGGCCATGCTGGAGACTCAGAGGGATACCATAGAATATGAAGATATGGAGATCCCCGACATGACGGCTTACATCAAACATACGGCAGGGCAGAATGATGCATATCCGGCCGGACTGTACGTGGCGCTTCTGGACGGTTCGCTGTATCATGCTTCTTTTGTGCCGGGGCCGGACTTTGACGCCACGGCGAAGAGCTGGTATCAGGACGGCCTGCAGTCGGAGGCGTTCATCCTCGGCGACGTGTACTTTGACGAGGACAGCCAGTCCTACGTCGTGGGCGCCTCCGGGATGCTCAAGGACGGAAACGGTGCCGTGCGCGGCGTGGCGGCGGCGGATGTGTATCTGGATTCCATCTCGCGGATCGTCAGCGGGGTGCAGATCGAAGACACCGGCGGGATCTTTCTGGTGGATACCCGGACGGATACCATCATCGGACATAAGGACAAAGCCGTTACTGGACAGAGTTTGAGCGGGATGGGCGAGGGGATGTATGCCTATGCCGGAGAGCAGATCGGCAGCGGAAAGACGGGGCTGTCTCTTTACGGCGATACTTATATTCAGGTGGAGCCGGTTCCGGGCAGCGACTGGGTCGCGGTAGCCTATGTCTCCCGGGGCGAGGTGCTGCTGGAACTGCAGCAGCTGACGGCCAGCATGCTGCTGGTGGCGGTGCTGGCGGTACTGCTGCTGATTGTTCTGGTGGTCATACAGGTTCGGCGGGTCATTGGCCGTCCGGTCAGGGAGTTGAGCCTTGCGGCTACCCGCATCGCCGAAGGGGAACTGGAGCAGTCCATTCAGTATCAGTCCAGAGATGAGTTGGGCGTTCTGGCGGATGATTTCAACAAGGTGACGCTCCGGCTTCGGGAGTATGTGGTCTATATTGACGAGATCTCGGATGCGCTGCGGGAGATCGCAGGGGGAAATCTGAGCTTTACGCTGAAAAATGAATATACCGGCGAATTTGAAAAGATCAAGGCCGCTCTGGATGAGATTTCGCGCGAACTGAACCGGACCATGGGGCAGCTGCATGCGGCGTCCAGGGATGTGGCTGCGGGTTCGCAGCAGGTTGCCAACGGTGCGACGGCGCTGTCGCAGGGTTCGACGGAACAGGCGGCGGAGGTGGACAGCCTGGCCACCCATATCGGCGCGGTTTCCGACAGTGTACATAAAATTGCCAAAGGCGCGGAGCAGGCCAGCCATATTTCCCAGGAAGTGAAGGAAGGCCTGCTGGCCAGCAACGATAAGATGCAGAATCTGACGACCGTGATTCAGCGCATCAGTGACCGGTCCGCGGAGATCCATAAAATCGTCAAGACGATCGAAGACATTGCTTTCCAGACCAATATTCTTGCTCTGAACGCGGCGGTGGAGGCGGCCCGGGCGGGATCCGCAGGGAAAGGTTTTGCGGTTGTGGCCGATGAAGTCCGTACTCTGGCCGGAAAATCCTCGGAGGCGGCGCAGGAGACGACCGTCCTGCTGGGACAGACCGTGGACTCCATGGAGGAAGGTGTGCAGGCAGTCAGGGACACGGCGGATTCCATGCTGGCGGTGGTGGCTCGTGCGGACGAGATGAGCAGCCTGATCGAGGGGATTGCGTCTTATACCAGGCAGCAGGATGCCAATACGGAGGAGATCACCCGCGGAATCGAGCAGATTTCCACGGTTGTTCAGACTAACGTGGCCACTGCGGAGGAGAGCGCTTCCGCGAGCGAAGAGCTGTCCGGCCAGGCGTCCATGCTGCGCGATCTGGTGACCAGATTCCGGCTGCGGGAGCCGTAGACGGGGGAGAACGGTTTTCAGCTTCCTTTCACATCCACGTTACCCGGACGCCCGATGCGGGCTGAAAACCGGCGAAGTTGTGAAAAGAAACGGCTTAAAAAACAGGATGTAAGAAAAGAAAGTCTCTGTTATAATAAATACAGAAGACTTTCTTTTTGTGTACACGGGCGTTCAAATGAAACGGGCCGGCAGACGGCGGAGCGCCCGAAAACGGATGTATCTTGTTCAGGGACGATTGCGGGAGATGCGGTTATGAAGTTTCAGATGAATTTTACCACCTCACAGGATGATGTACAGCGGTATGCTTCTGCTGAGGACTTGAGAGGATTTTACCGGAAATACGGTCTGAACGGGCTGGAAGTGATGCCGCTGCCCTGTGAGAGAAACGGGAGATGGGCGCCTCCGGATACCTGTCCGCTTCTGCAACCGGATATGGTAGTGGGCGTGCATACGTGCAGCATCGCAGACTGGATGGGAATGGAACGGGACTCCGTGGCGGCGCATTATCGGAGGGACCTTCAGTATGCAGAGCGGATGGGAGCGGAGTATGTGGTTTTCCATGTGACGCAGATCAGCGCTGAGGAGAGCTGGACGTACCGGATGACACATACCGACGAGGAAGTGATCGACGCCTCCTGTTCCCTGATCAATGAACTGCTGGACGGGCAGGGTTATTCCTTCTGGTTTCTGATGGAAAACCTGTGGTGGCCCGGCCTCACCTTCCGCTCACCGGCCTGTACCGGGCGTCTGCTGGACGGCGTGCATTATGAAAAGAAAGGGCTGATGCTGGATACGGGGCATTATATGCACACGGACCCGGTGCCTGCCTCCGGGGAGGAGGCGGTCGCTGCGCTGCACGCCATGCTCGACCGCCACGGGGAACTGGCGTCCCGGATAAAAGGACTCCATATTCATCAGTCCCTGACCGGAGCGTATGTGCGGGACTGGCTGAGCGCTCCCGGACCGCTTCCCGAGGACCCTGAGGAACGGTTCTGCAAAATGTACGAACACATTTTTGCCATTGACAGGCATGAACCGTTTACGGCTCCGGGACTGTCCGGACTTGTGGAGCGCATCGCTCCGCTTTATGCGACTTATGAATACATCACCCGGGACCGGGAAGAGCATGGGAGATATCTTGAAAAAGGGCAATCGCTGCTAAGACAGGCAGGCGTATAGTATGATATGCTGGCGGACAGCAGCCCCCTGCGAAAAAGGGGCGCGGCAAAAACTCAGAATCGTAAGGAGATTTTCCATGAGTAGCAGATCAGTGACCAACAAAATTGTTTCTTATATCGAATCCCATCCGGATCAGAATCTGACGCTGGAGAAACTGGCGGAAGAACTGCATTATTCCAGATTTTATCTGGCGCGGGTATTCAAAGCGGATACCGGTATGACTGTCCGCAGATACATCCGGAGCAGACGGCTGGAGAGTGCGGCTGCGAAGCTGGCGGAAACGGAGCAGCCGGTCGTTGAGATCGCATTGGAGGCGGGATATGGTTCCCAGCAGTCGTTTGCCAGAGCATTTCGCCGGGAATATGGGTGTACGCCGCAGGAATACAGAAGGATTGGAGCATTTCTCTCCGGGCATAGCCGGCGTTTTCTGCGCAGGGACAGGCGGAGGCCGGCGTTTTCTGCGCAGGGGTGCGCAGGGAAATTTACGGCTTTGCAGCACGTATCCCGTGCGGCGGGCAGGGAAGCTTTCTTCTCTGCTCGATCTCTGCCTGAGAAAGGCAGGATTGCGGCATGAGTGTGATACCGTATGTGATCCGCCGGACCGGGCGGGGAGAGCAGAGCTTCGATCTCTATTCCCGGCTGCTTGCGGATCGGATTATTTTTCTGGGTGAGGAAGTAAGCGACGCTTCCGCAGGAGCGATTGTCGCCCAGATGCTGTTTCTGGAAGCGGAGGACCCGGGCAGAGATATCCAGTTTTACATCAACAGTCCCGGAGGTTCCGTGTCCGCGGGGTTTGCGGTCTATGACACCATGCAGTATGTGAAATGTGACGTGTCAACGATATGCATCGGACTCGCTGCCAGCTTCGGCGCATTTCTTCTGGCGGGAGGTGCGAAGGGCAAGCGGTTGGCGCTTCCCCATGCGGAGATTATGATCCATCAGCCGGCTGTTCACGGGGAGGGCGTCAGGGGGCCGGCGTCCGACATCCGGATCATGTCGGACCATATTCTGAAAAGCCGGGAACGGCTGAACCGGATTCTGGCGCAAAATACAGGCAGGACAGAGGCGGAGGTGATGGCGGCCACGGAACGCGATCACTATCTGTCGGCGGAGGAAGCGCTGGAATTTGGCCTGATCGACCGGCTGATCGGGGAGCCATAGAAAACAGGCTCCCCGGAAATCCTCATCCGTGCTGTCCGGTATTCCAGACCTGTCCCAGAATATCCTTCAGCACCAGTCCGGCGTCCATGTCGCTGTAGCCGTATTCGCGTTTCAGCCGGGTCAGCAGTTCTTTTAACGGTCCGGCGTAGTCGTCAATCCGCACGGTCTGCGGATAGGCGGTCAGGACCGGATACTTCTTTGCCCATAGTTTGGTCCAGTCGACGCTTTTCTGCTTTTCTTCGTCGGTATGTTCAATGATCCGCTCAATTTCCTTTAAATCCGGGTCGAAGTCGATCAGCTCATCCAGTGTCAGATGATACAGGACGGACAGCTTTTTGAACTGACGGATATCCGGGAGCGTCTCATCCAGTTCCCATTTTGAGATTGTCTGCCTGCTGACGCCCAGCTTTTCGGCGACCTCTTCCTGCGACATGCCGCTCTTTTTCCGTGCCTGAAACAGACTGTTTCCTAAACTCATGGTTGTTTCCTCCTGTTTTTGAAATTCCGCCGGATGGCGGGGTGGATGTGTTTTTTGATACGAGTTCAGTATAAAGGGGATGCGGGGAAAGGTCTACCGGCGGGATTCGGCATTTTCGCCCGTTTATTTGTCATTTCATTCCTTTTTCACGCAGGGCGTCCGGATGTCCGGCCCGTTCAAAAAGTCCGCTCCCCAGTCGCACATGGATTCCAGGACCGGAACGATGCTTCGTCCGAGCGCGGTCAGCGAGTACAGCGTTCGGGGCGGTTTCTCGGGGAGGACTTCCCGGCGCACCATTTGGCACTCCACCAAATCGTGTAGTTGCTGCGACAGCATCTTGGGCGTTGCCCTGGGGATCAGGCGCTGCAGTTCCATATAGTGCAGCGGCTGTTCAATCAGATGCCAGAGAATGAGCGGCTTGTATTTTCCGCCGATCAGAAACAGCGTCGCTTCCACAGGACAGTTAAACTGGTCTTTTGAGTAGTCCATAACAATTTCCTCCGCTTTTTAACCGCTATCCTTTTGGAAAGTATCTATCTCGAAAGTGCATTCTTGCAGAAAATGGATCTTCTGATAAAATAAAGGCAACGGTTCATGAATACGTTCAGTATATAACAGAAAGAGAGGATTTTCCATTATGAATTTTATCGAAATTGCGAAGAAGCGTTGTTCCGTCCGCAGGTATAAGGACAAAAAGGTTGAGCCGGAAAAGCTGCAGAAAATTCTGGAGGCGGCACACGCGGCGCCGACGGCGGCCAATCTCCAGCCGGTTCGTCTGATTGTGGTCCAAAGCGCGGAGGGGCTTGCGAAAGCAGGGAAGGGTGCGAACCTGTACGGCGCGCCGCTGGCGATCATCGTCTGTGCGGACCGCAGAAAGGCGTGGGTACGCCCGTTTGACGGAAAGCAGACGACAGATATTGACGCCTCCATCCTGACCGACCATATGATGCTGCAGGCAACGGAACTGGGGCTCGGTTCCGTGTGGATCTGCTTTTTCAAGCCGGACGTGATACGAAAGGAGTTCGGACTGCCGGAGGAGCTGGAACCGGTCAATATTCTTGCGCTCGGATATCCGGACGGGGAGGAAGCCGATCCAGATCGTCATTCCCGGGATCGCATTCCGGTGGAAGAACTGGTTTTTGTGAAATGAAAATCGCTTAATTGATACAAAGAGAAAAAGCAGAATAGCCGCAAAACTGCTGAAATAAAGGCATTTGACGATATTGGATACCGTCAGATGCCTTTTCTTTTTGCCTATGATTCTGTAGCTGCGTGAAATGGAGAATCTAAATTCTTGTAAGTGCTGCGCTTATGTATTTGCTATGTTTTCTTTGTAAGATATGCCCCACGCTTCCATGGAATTGATGATAGGACGCATGGATTCTCCGTTTTGTGCGTGTCGCAAAAATTTTACAGAATTTATTTGCCTCGGAAGCCCTGTAATTACGCAAAGGTTACAAAAAGGTAACTGGGTTATAAAAAAGTGCGTACTTGTGAAGCGTAAAAAAATCAGTAAAATGACAGGTACAGAGGGCAGGAAACCCGCTGAATACTTAAATGGAGGTCAAAACAATGGCACATTACAGACGAGTGCGATCAGCGGTGCAGGCACTGTTATATTTTTTCGGGAGATACCTGTAAAAAAATAGATTCTATGAATTGGCAGCAAATGCAGGACACTTTTTATAATTGTCTTGATTTTTGCGAGGTTTATAACCGTTTGCCTTACTTCTATATTACGGGCGGCGATCCAATCCTGCATCCTGATTTTTGGAGGCTTCTGGAACTGCTTCATGAACACAGCGTACCTTTTACCATTCTCGGAAATCCATTCCACTTAAACGATCAGGTCTGCCGTAAACTGAAAGCATACGGTTGCGAGAAGTATCAGTTGTCAATCGACGGTCTGCGTGAGACACACGACTGGTTCCGGAAGCCCGGCTCTTACGACTGCACTCTTGAAAAAATCGGCTGCATTAACCGTGCCGGAATCCGCAGCGTCTCGATGACGACAGTTTCCAAAACAAACCGCATGGAAATCCCTGGTATTATCGACGCAGTTGTGAAAGCGGGCGTGAATGTATTTGCTTTTTCCCGTTATGTCCCCAGCGGCGGCGATCTTGACGCGAGTGTGACGCCGCAGGAATATCGTGATCTGCTTGCGATATGCGATCAGAAATTCAAAGGATACGAAGCGGAGGGCTGCGACACCTATTTCAATAAAAAGGATCACCTCTGGACGCTGTATGAATATGAAACGGGAACATTCAAAATTCCGGAGACGGCAGAGGACGGCATGATATACGGCGGCTGTAACTGCGGAAACTGCCATATTACCATTTTGCCTACGGGTGAAGTATACGCTTGCCGCCGGGCAGCGGACAGCCGTGCAGGCAATGTCTTTACCGACCGTCTTGCCGATATATGGGTAACAAATATGGAGTGTTACCGGGAATACGCAAAATTCAGTAAATGTGCAAAATGTAAGTTGCTTGCATTTTGCCGGGGCTGTCCCGCAGTTGCAAAAGGAACAAACGGAGATTTTTATGCCGCCGATCCGCAGTGCTGGGCAGATGAGAACAGCGATTTGTTCAGGAAGTGAGGATACCCTATGAGTACGACAATGAAAGCGGTTTTGCTTGACAGACCGACAGAAGCCGAAAATGTTGAACTTTGCGAGATTCCGATTCCTGAAGTAAAACCCGGCTGGGTGCTTGTAAGAATAAAAGCCTTTGGAATGAATCACTCCGAGCAGATTTTGCGGTTAAATGAAATCAGAGCCGACTATATCAGTAAACCGATTATTCCCGGCATTGAATGCGTTGGAGAAATAGCCGATCCCTCAGACAGCAATTTTACAGCCGGACAAAAGGTTGTCGCTCTTATGGGCGGTATGGGGCGCAGTTTTCACGGAAGCTATGCAGAATATGCACTTTTGCCGGTTCACCATGTATTTGCCGTAAAGTCTGCACTTTCATGGACGGATATGGCGGCAATCCCCGAAACCTATTTTACGGCATGGGGTTCACTTTTTGAATGCCTCCATCTGAAAGCAAGCTGCCGTTACTTGCAGGGGCGGATAAAAAGCGATTCTTGATACGGGAAAGCTGTGTAATACCCTAAACGGCGTAACAAAAGCATTGGAGCTGGTCGGTCCCAAAACCCTGCCTGACACACTCTGCTGTGTGGAAAAAGGCGGGATTGTCTGCAATACGGGTATTTTAGGCGGCGTATATACGCTGAACGGCTTTGACCCGATTAAAGATATTCCGAATGGGATATATCTCACCGGATTTTTTTCCAATTATCCGACCGAAAAAACAATGCGGGATATTTTTGAGTTTTTGGACAATCACGGTCTGAAACCTGTCATCGGAGCAAGTTTTGCCTTTGAGCAGATTAAGGACGCTTGTGTTGCTCTTGACAGCGGAAGCGTGAACGGAAAAATCGTTGTCACCCTTTGACAGCAGGCAGGAGAAATAAGCAATGGGTATGGAACAAAAAACACATTTTAAGGTAGATAAGTCAAAATGTATCGGTTGCGGTAAATGCGTAAACACCTGCTCCGGCATGGTGCTGTCTCTCGGCAAAGAGGGCTGTCCACAGATGAGAGATTTTGAACGGTTTGGATGGAGGGGGTGCTGGAGGGGCCAGCATTGTCTTGCGGTGTGCCCGACAGGCGCAATCTCTATTTTCGATAAAGAACCTGAAAATTCACTCCTTCTGCCGCCGTCTGAAATGGGCGGCTATATGGAACAGCTTGTATTGAGCCGCCGTTCCTGCCGCAGATACCTTGACAAAAATGTGGAACCGCAGATGATTGACAGAATATTAAACGCTATGCAGGCTGCTCCCACCGGGGGAAATTCAAGCAGCGTGGAATACACGGTAATTGACGATAAAGACAGGGTAAAAGAAATTTGGCAGCTTGCATATTCAAAAATGGAATCAGCCGCTAAGAAACATATTTATACTTCAAGTTTTAGCGACTTCTATTACAGCAAGATGAAAGAATCGGAGAAAACAGTCCGAAAAGATGATCTGCTTTTTTGCGGTGCGCCCCATCTGTTTATTGCCCACGAAAAATGTTCGGGCAAATGGGCGGAAGATTACAAAGTGAATTGCAATATTGCAACTGCCTACTTTGAACTGCTTGCCAATGCGTTTGGATTGGGTACGATTATTATGAGTTATCCGGCAGATGTACTTATTGAGCTTGCACCGGAAGCGAAAAAAATGCTTCATATACCGCCCGACCATTATATGAAGCTGATCGTGGGCTTTGGCTACCCTGAAATACCGTATGCAAGAGGCGTGCAAAAAGACAGGAAAGCCAAAATCCACCGCTATTCGGAGCAGGGACGAAATTACGCCTGAAAATCTGGCGAACAGAAGGGGCGGAAGCTGAATACCATGCTGTTCCTGTACAAACCGACTTTGACACAAATCGCTTCATGTGGGAAACCGCTTACCGCCAGGCCAATTACAGGCCAACAGAGTTTTTCAGTGGGATGTTTCTCGTGAATTTTCACAAAAAAGCTGGAGAAAATTTGTATAAATATTGAAAATTTTAAAAGGCTCTTGAAAATTCCCAAAGCCCATTGTATAATGAAGAACATCAAAGAAATTTAAGATTGCAATTTGGATTGTTACTTTCGGTAGGCAAAACCAGATATATGAGGCTTGTACGCACAGAACAGGTCTTATATATCTGGTTTTTCTTTTTCCCGGATGTTTGCTGGGCAGTGGTGGGCTATGCCTGTGACGCTTAGGGCGCGGGAGATATCGAAAAGCATCCAGAAAGACAAAAAAGGAGGTTTCATTTCTATGGCAAACAAGTATGATGGGCTTGCACGTATCATTATCCAGAATGTGGGAGGCAAATCCAACGTGATCTCCCTGACCCATTGCATCACTCGTCTCCGCTTTAAACTGAAAGACGAGAGCAAGGCGAACACGGACGTATTGAAAGAGACGGACGGCATCGTAACGGTAATCCAGAGCGGTGGGCAATATCAGGTGGTCATCGGCAACCATGTACCAGACGTTTATAAGGTCGTGATGCAGATCGGCAAGTTCCAGGCGGAGACAGCCACGGAGGGAGCGGATGAACCGGCTGCGAGTCAGGGCAGAAAACCACTGGATGTGATTATTGATATCTTGTCGGGCGTGTTTACCCCGATTCTGGCACTGCTGTGTGCCACCGGTATTCTCAAGGGACTTTTGGGGCTGGCAGTATTTTTATTGGGCAATTCTTTTAAGGATACCGGTACTTATATGCTGCTGTATTCCATCGGTGACGGATTTTTCTACTTCTTGCCGTTCCTGTTGGCATGGTCGGCTTCCAGAAAATTCAATCTGGACATTATGACGGGCATGACACTGGCGGCCGCGCTGATTTACGCGGAAGTGAAGTTCCCGGCGATTGCCAACGGCGGCGGCGCGGAGCCGCTGATGGTATTATTTTCCGGCAGTTTCCTGGAGAGCAATGTCTATAAAACCTTTGCGGGTCTCCCGATCATGTGGCCGAAGGCAGGCTATGGATCCTCGGTCGTGCCGATTATCCTTGCCATCTGGTTCGGCTCCAAGGTAGAAAAGTTCTGGAAAAAAGTGATTCCTGATGTAGTGAAAAATTTCATGGTTCCGTTGCTGACCTTGATTGTCACCGCACCGCTGACTTTTCTGATTATCGGACCGATCGCTACCTGGCTGAGCAACGGTATTGGAGCGGCATGTCAGGTCGTATACGGGGTCAGCCCGGTGATTGCGTGTGCTCTGGTTGCGGCTTTATGGCAGGTTTTGGTTATCTTTGGCCTGCACTGGGGACTGGTGCCGATCAAACTGAACAATTTCCAGACCATGCATTTTGACCGCTTCATTTCCGCAAACTTCCTGTGTTCCTTTTCACAGGCGGCAGTTGTGCTGGCAATGATGTTGAAAACGAAAGATAAAAAGCTGAAAACGATAGCGTTCCCGGCATTTGTCTCCGGTATCTGCGGCGTTACGGAGCCGGCGATTTACGGCATTACCCTTCCGAAAAAGCTGCCCTTCTATATTTCCTGTGGAGCGGCAGCCATAGGCGGCGCAGTGATGGGAGCCTTTGGCGTGACCGCATACACGTCCGGCGGACTGGGTGTCTTTGGATTTCCTAACTTTATTCCACCGCAGGACTCCATTGACGCGTTGGGAATTCCTTCAGATCGGATTCTGTATGATTTGAAAATGATTGCAATCATTACGGTGATTGTAATGGTGCTGGCGTTTGTGGCAACCTGGGTTTTGTATAAGGAGGATATCCCATCTGCGGCAGGAAAAGCTGCACCAAAGGAAGATGCCTCGGCAGCATCGGGCAAGGCACTGCAGGCGGACGCGGCGACGGCCGGCGGTGAGACGCTGGCGGCTCCCCTCAGCGGCAGGGTGATTCCGCTGAACGAGGTGCAGGATGCGGCATTTTCTTCCGGCGTACTGGGCCAGGGCGTTGCAATTGTACCTGCTGAAGGCAGAGTTTATGCACCTTGCGATGGCGTAATCTCCGCGCTGTTTCCCACCGGCCATGCAATCGGCATTACCGCAGACAATGGGGCGGAGATGCTTTTGCACATTGGCATGGATACGGTGAAACTGGAGGGCAGGTATTTCACACCCAGGGTCGAAGCAGGCGCACAGGTGAGGAAGGGCGATCTGCTGGTGGAATTCGATATGGAAAAGATCAAAGGAGAAGGGTATGATGTAACGACACCGGTTCTGATCACCAATTATATGGATTTCGCCGGTGTAACAGGGGAGACCGACAGAGATGTGAAAACAGGCGATGCGTTGATCTCCATTCTAAAGTCATAAGGACAGGGACAGCCAAATTGTGATCATCAAACAGATTATTAATAATAATGTGATTTTTGTGGCTGATGATAATGGACATGAAATGGTTCTAATGGGGCGTGGAATTGGTTTTGGCAAGAAAGCCGGAGATAATCCGGATGTGGCCAGGGTGGAGAAGTTGTTTGCCCGTTTCGACCAGAAGCAGATGAGTATGCTGAAGCGTCTGGCGGAGGAGATCCCCTATGAGCATCTCCACATTGCCAATGAGATTATCAATTACGCACAGGTTTCTCTGGGCAAAAAGCTGGATGAAAGCCTGTTTATTGCTTTGACGGATCATCTTAATTTTGCCATCAGCCGTTCCAAACAAGGCATCGTGCTTCCAAACGCCATGCTTTGGGAGATCCGGCATTACTATAATCGCGAGTATCGGATCGGCATAGAGGCACTTGCGATTGTGAAGCGGTATCTGAGGGTGGAATTGCCGGATGACGAAGCCGGCTTTGTCGCCATGCACATTCTCAATTCGGAGCTGAATCTGGGAATGGAGCAGGCCAATGCCATGACACGGATGATTCAGGATGTGCTGAATATTGTCCAATATCATTTCCGCATCATGATCAATGAAGAGTCGCTGGATTATGAGCGCTTTGTGACGCATTTGAAATTTTTCATTCAGCGGACCATGCATGAGACACAGCCCCAAATATGGGAAAAAAATATGCAGGATTTGATTCGGATACAGTACGAGGAATCATATAAGTGTGCGAAGAAGATCGCGGCGTACATGAAGCGAACTACGCCCTACTCGGTGCCGGATGAGGAATTGATCTATCTGACGGTGCATATCCAAAGGCTGCTGCTTACCTCTAAGCAACTGGATGGATGAAGGAGTGTTATTCGATACAGTCGGGCTTTGATGTGATCCTGCCGGGGCAGTCACTGGATGAAGTATTCAGTGCCGGACAAATTGGCAAGACGCTCAATCCCTTTAGCCGGGGAAAGTGGAAATAAGTAGAATACGGTTAGATGGACACAAAGCTTATAACCATAAACAAATGTTTGGAAAATGGAAGGAGAAATAGAAACATATGGGGAGATTACCAGAAGGATTTTTATGGGGAGGAGCCACCGCTGCCAACCAGTGTGAGGGAGCATATCTGGAAGGCGGAAGAGGTTTGGCTAATGTAGATTTGATTCCAGCGGGAACAGATCGCCAGAAGGTCATGGATGGCATCAAGGTAATGCTGGAGTGTGAACCTGGGTACGTCTATCCAAGCCATGAGGCTATTGATTTTTACCATCACTATAAAGAAGATATCGCGCTTTTTGCAGAGATGGGCTTTAAATGTTACCGCTTCTCTATTGCATGGAGCCGAATATATCCAAATGGATTTGATGAAGAACCTAATGAGGATGGTCTGCAATTTTACGAGGCGGTCATTGATGAGTGTAGGAAATATGGCATGGAACCGCTGGTGACTATCGTACATTTTGATGTCCCCCAGGCCTGCATAAAGAGATTTGGCGCGTGGAAGAGCCGTGAGATGATCGACTGCTATCTGAAATACTGCCGGACGATTTTCAATCGGTATAAAAGAAAAGTCAGGTACTGGCTGACCTTCAATGAAATCAATATGATTTTGAAGCATCCATTTTTGGCAGCCGGAATCTTGTTTGAATCAGGTGAGGATCAGGAGGAAATCAAATACCGGGCCTCCCACTACGAATTAGTGGCCTCAGCCCTGGCTACAAAGCTGGCTCATGAAATTGATCCGGAGAATCATGTGGGCTGTATGTTGGCGGCAGGACAATATTACCCCTATAGCTGCGCTCCTGGCGATGTGTTGACGGCGATGAAAAAAGATGATGAGAACTATTTCTTTATTGATGTGCAGGCAAGAGGAGCTTATCCCAACTATGCTATGAAAATGTTGGAGAGAAAAGGGTACAATATTGGTATTACGGAAGAAGATAAAAAAATATTGGCAGAGAATACTGTGGACTTCATTTCATTTTCTTACTATAGTTCCAGAGTGGCCAGTGCGGAACCGGAAAAGTACAGTGTTACCAGTGGAAATGCATTTGAATCTATCTGTAATCCCTGGTTGGAGACATCAGAGTGGGGATGGCAGATTGACCCGGTTGGATTACGTATTACCTTAAATGCGTTATATGAGAGATATCAGAAGCCGCTTTTTATCGTAGAAAACGGACTGGGTGCCGTAGATACTCCGGATGATAACGGGAATGTGGACGATACTTACCGCATTTCCTATTTGCGGGAGCACATCAAAGCTATGGAACTGGCAGTGAATGAAGATGGTGTGGAACTTTGGGGCTATACAACGTGGGGCTGCATTGACTTAGTATCTGCCGGTACTGGTGAAATGCGAAAGCGCTATGGTTTTATCTATGTGGACAAGACAGATGATGGCAGCGGTACTCTGAAAAGGAGCAGGAAAAGCTCTTTTAATTGGTACAAGCAGGTCATAGCTTCCAATGGAGAAGTATTATAGGGGATCGTACATTCCTTTCCCCAATCCCCCAAAGAACACTGCAAAAATAATCTGTGGATGAGCAGGAAATGAATAAACTGTATATTTTAAGTCAAGGGGCGGATGCGGAAAATGTATCCGCTTCTTTTTTTAATTTTATCATACAGGAACCGCCTGCATACACATGGGTTACAAAAAGGTGACTATATTATAAAAAGGTGCGTACTTGCGGGCGCAGAAAAAATCCGTACAATAGTAAGTACAGAGGGCAGGAAACCCGCTGAATACTAAAACGGTAGCTACCAGGCGGAAATCGAAAATCCCATACGCAAGAGGTGTGCGGAAGGAAAGAAAGGCTGGAATTTACCGGGGATATTTCCAAACGGCCGTGCAGCCGAAATTGCCGTACAGACTGTAACGGAATTTATGGCGCAAAAACAGAGCGAAATGAGGGTGATATTTCATGTTTTCAAAGATTTGGACTACGGAATCTACAAAAAGCTGCTCCGAACAAATCAGCCGCCTGAAGGAAGCAATCCGATCTGCAGACGCCGTTGTGATCGGCGCAGGCGCAGGCCTTTCCACGTCCGCAGGGTTTGTGTATACGGGCGGGAGATTTCATGAGTATTTTTCGGACTTTGAGGAAAAATACGGTTTTCATTATATGTATTCCGGTGGCTTTTATCCATATAAAACGCCGGAGGAGCATTGGGCTTATTGGAGCCGGTATATCTATGTCAACCGCTATATGGACGCGCCGAAACCGCTATACCAGGAACTTTTTGGGCTTGTGAAAGACAAAGATTATTTTGTCATCACAACGAATGTAGACCACTGCTTTCAAAAGGCGGGATTTGATAAAAAGCGTTTGTTCTATACACAGGGGGATTACGGGCTGTTTCAATGCAGCGTCCCCTGCCATATAGATACTTATGACAACGAAGAGACTATACGGCGTATGATGGACGAACAAAGGAATATGAAAATTCCCACGGAGCTGATTCCTAAATGTCCGAAATGTGGGAAACCGCTGACGATGAATCTGCGTTCGGACAATAAATTTGTAGAGGATGAAGGCTGGCATTTGACAGCAGGGCGATACGAAAATTTCCTGCGGGCAAGGAAAAATCAGAGAATCCTGTTTTTGGAGCTTGGTGTGGGCTACAACACCCCGGGTATTATTAAATACCCGTTCTGGCAGATGACAGCTAAAAATCCGAGCGCTGTCTATGCCTGTGTCAATTACGGCGAGGCGGTCTGCCCGAAAGAAATTGAGACACAGTCCATTTGCATTGACGGGGATATCGGAACGGTGCTTTCTGATTTGAGGGGGTGTTGTGCGTGATATATGGAGTCCGTGGCACGGCTGCGTAAAATGCAGCGAGAGATATGATACGCCGATGCCCGGACGTGAAATTCATTTTACTGAAGAAAGGGCAGGGACCTACATAATAGCATATCATTCTATTTTAATTTTTGAAGAAACAACATCCTTACGGAATACCATTCAAGGACGGTTTTGTTCTGCTCGTCACATAATTCACCCATTTTTTTGTTAAACAGTTGTTTGATTCGCTCATTTTTTTGTAAACTGGTTGTGCTTTCGCGGACTTTGGCGTATACTGACTACAGGAAGGTCAGGAGGTATGCGCATGATTTATCTGAGGCGGAAAATTGATGATTTTTTAAGGGCATGGAAGATGAATCCCTGCAGAAAGCCGCTGGTGGTAAAAGGCCCGAGACAAGTAGGAAAAACAGAATCCATCCGGAAGTTCAGCGCCGAATATTATGAAAATGTCATAGAGATTAATTTTGTAGAAGAACCGAAATATAAACAGATTACTGCGGATGGGTATAAAGCGGCGGATCTGATCAAGAATATTTCCCGTATCGATCCGTCAAAACGGTTTCCGGAGGGAAAAACGCTCCTCTTTTTTGATGAATTACAGGAATTTCCGGAGATTGCCACATCGCTCAAGTTTTTCTGTCAGGACGGGCGCTTTGATGTGATCTGCAGCGGCTCCATGCTGGGGATTCATTACAGCAGAATTGAGAGCAACAGTGTCGGATATAAAGAAGACTACGAGATGCATTCATTGGACTTTGAAGAATTTCTGTGGGCAAAAGGATATGGGGACGCTTTTACTGAGGAACTGCTGAAGCATATGGTGGAACTTACAACGTTTAATGAGGTGGAATTGTCTGTCTGTAATGGACTGTTTCTGGACTATTGTATTCTGGGCGGAATGCCGGCCGTACTCAGAGAGTATATTATGAAAGGGACGTTTGAAGGTTCTCTGCGGATACAAAGACAATTGTTGGCAGATTACGAAGAAGATGTAAGAAAGTATGCGGGAGGCATGGATCAGACAAGGATCCTGAACGTGTTCCGTCAGATTCCGGTGCAGCTTGCGAAAGACAATAAGAAGTTTCAAATTTCAAAAGTTGCGTCGGGTGCAAGGTTTAAGGATTATCGGGGATGCATTGAATGGCTGTCCGATGCAGGGATTATTAATGTCTGTTATTGTATGAATTATCCGGAGCTTCCCCTGAAAGGTAATTTTGACGAGACAAAATACAAAGTTTATTTTGCGGACAGCGGGCTTTTGGTGGCCATGCTGGATGAAGAAGCGCAGGAAGATTTGAGGGCAAACAGGAATCTTGGCGTTTATAAAGGAGCGCTTTATGAAAATGTGGTCGGAGAAGCGCTTACAAAAAGCGGTTATCGTCTGTACTATTATAAAAAGGGGGATTCGACACTGGAGGAAGATTTCTTTGTGCGGACAGCGCAGAATCTGATCCCGATTGAGGTGAAAGCAACGAACGGCAGGTCAAAATCATTAAGGACGCTGATTGCTTCCGACCGCTATGAAGAGATTCAGTATGGCATTAAACTTACCGGAGGAAATATCGGATGTGAGAACGGCATCTATACATTTCCATATTTTTGCACGTTTCTGTTGAAACGGTATTTAAAACAGAAACACTGATCCTGTCCGGCATTGTTTTCTGCCCGGCGGCCGAAACCGCCGGGCAGGCAAACATCCGTGAAATTCCGGTTGGCAGAGGGGCGTTCCTCTTATTTCCATATAATGTCCGCTTTTCTGCGCGGTGCCGTTCTTCGGTAGGTTCTGCGGGGGTATCCCAGCAGCATGCAGCATGCGATCTGCCGGTCCTCCAGTCCGAGCCATTCCTTCAGTACGGCGCTTTCGCCGATCATGCGCATCATATAGCCACTGTACAGCGCGCCCGCGCCTTCCGCCACGGCCATGTTCTCGATGTTGGAAGCGGCCAGACCGCCGTCCAGCGGGTTTTCCGCGCCGATGACCAGAAAAGAAGTGCAGTTGAAGAGCAGCGTGTCATTGTGCGGATCCTTCTGGTATCTCTCATAGAAACGGGAGAACATATAGTGCCAGGCCCGGTCCGTGTCCTTGAGGGCATTCAGCACCTGAGGCATCTCCTGCCAGACCAGCCTGCGAAATTCATCCATCTGTTCCTGTACAAGAATAAAACGGCAGTCCTGAAGGTTCCTTGCGGTGGCCGTATAACGTCCGGCGTTCAGAATCCGCTCCAGCTTTTCCCGGGAGATGGGTTCCTTTTTGAAATCCCGGACACTTCTGCGGAATTTGACGGCGTGCAGATAGTGCTCCGGGTTCAGATGGAACGTCTGCGGATCATATTCCTCTACGTCCGCCATGTCGTAATCCGGAATGGAGACCGCCTGTTCCGGACAGATGGCGACGCAATGTCCGCAGAGGATACATTTTTTGACATATTCCGCTTTCCCGTCTGCTACTTTGATGGCTCTGCCGGGGCAGTCCTGTTCACAGGCTTTGCAGCCGACACATTTTTCAATATCAATTTTGATCATACGTTCTTCTCCTTATTTCCCATAGTAATTTCTGCTGCACATCCGGTCGGACGGTATATTTACAGATACATTTATGGTATCATTCCGGAAGGAAGATGTAAAGCAATTCAGAAAAAGTCCCATTTTATCCAACTCTACCGCTGGTAGGTGTTCATTTTTATGCCGGATTTATATAATTGAATTTAGATAATAGAATCCTGTCCTGGATTCTATTATATACCGCAGGCAGGAGGGCCGAATGATGAATCAAATGAAGATTGGAGCTTTTATTTCCGAACGCCGGAAAGCAAAAGGTTTCACGCAAAGCCAGTTGGCAGAAAAACTGGAAATCACCGATAAGGCTGTTTCAAAATGGGAAACCGGGCGATCTATGCCGGATTTGTCTTTGTTTGTTCCTTTATGCACTCTTTTAGACATTACTTTGAATGAACTGTTCGCGGGTGAGTGCATCGCGGAAGAAAAGCTGAAAGAAAAAGCAGACGAGGTACTTATGGACGTGATTACAAACTGGCTGGGGCACGATCAATGGGAATCAAAAGAAAGTGAGACAACCCCCAAAAATGTTTTGGAAGTTGAAAGTGTTTCCAAGCTTTACGAAACAGAAAATAATTCTGTATTAGCTGTCAATGACGTGAGTTTTCAGATACCGCACGGAAGCTTTGTGGGAATTATGGGAGCTTCCGGCTCCGGGAAAACAACGTTGCTTCATTTAATCGCCACGATAGACAGGCCGACAAATGGGACGATACGGATCAGCGGGCAGAATATCGTGGATTTGCCGGACGAAGCTGCCGCGGAATTTCGCCGCAGACATTTAGGCTTCGTTTTTCAGGAATACAATTTACTTGAAACTTTGACGATCTATGAAAATATCGCGCTTGCTTTGACAATAAAAGAGGTTCCCAAAGAAAGCATCCGCCCAATGATTCAAAGTTTATCTGAAAAGCTGGATTTATCGGCGATATTGGATAAATTTCCATATGAGGTATCGGGAGGACAGCGGCAGCGTTGCGCCTGCGCCCGTGCGATTGTGGTAAATCCGGATATGATACTGGCGGATGAGCCGACCGGGGCGTTGGATTCCCACGCTGCCAGGCAGCTTTTGGATTCCCTTGCCATGCTTTGCAGAGAGTACGGAGCAACCATATTGATGGTCACGCATGATGTCATGGCAGCCAGTTATTGCGACCGGATTTTGTTTATGAAAGACGGCGAAATAAAGACGTCCTTAAACCGGGAACAGGAAAGCAAACAGACCTTTTTCGCAGACATTTTGAAGAAAATACAATGGATCGAGGGAGAAAGCCATGATGTACTTGAAGCTGTCAATCCGTAATGCCAGGCGGTCTTTTATCAATTATCTTTTATATGTCGTTACCATGACCGTCCTTTTGGCGGTGATAGAGGTATCCAATTGTATCGCCATTATAGGAGAATCCGCCGGTTTTCAAGTGATTTCGCTGCCATTGTTGATTGCAGCCATTCAAATCGTTTTAGTCGGATTTATAGATACTTTCATGTTAAAGCAGCGGGCAAAGGAATTTGCAAGCTATTTGTTATTGGGTATGGAAAAAAAGAGACTGACCCGGCTGTTCCTGTGTGAAGTCCTGCTGATTGGCTTTTGCTGCTGTATGGCAGGAACAACCGTAGGTTTTTCCATCTATGGATTTTGGTATTTCCGTGAGCCGCTGCACGAAATAAAACATTGCGGATTCCTTTATGGTAAAAGTATGTTCTATACGTTTCTGTTTTTTGGCTTTATTGAAACCGTGTGTTCTTTTCGCTTGAAGCAGCGCCTGGACAAGCTGCAAATCAGGGAGCTGATGTATGAAAGAAACCGCAATCAGGGCGTAAAAAATACAGGAAATTATAAAAAATGGGGCGTTATTTTCTGTTTGTGTTTTGTGTGTTTCCTTGGCTGTGTTTGTAGTATTGTTTTTTTGCCGGGAATTTACATCGTTTATCCCGTATCTGTTATGGCAGTCCCTTTGCTGATCTCTGTTTTTGCTTTTTACAAATGGGTGTTTGGCTGTTTCTATGCGCACAGGCGAATGAAATCCGTTCGGATCTATCAAAAAGACAGGCTGTATATTATGGCAAATATCACATCCAATTTCAAAACGGCTGCTGTGGTCAATGCTGTTTTTTGTATCTGCTTTTTGTTTTCCGGGTGTTCGTTTGTGACCGGAAGGTTGATGCTGCAGCCGGAATTTCAGCTTTTTGATACGGCTGAGCGCCAGTGGATGGGAACTGCGCAAATAAGTATCTGTATCGTGTTTCTGGTCATTTATTTTTCGATATTATCTTTGCAGCAGATGATGGAGGTCAGGCAAAATTCAAAAAACAATCAGATCATGCGCTGCATGGGAAAAAGTGATCAGCAGATAGCAGGACTTGTGCATCAGCAGACAGCAATGAAATTGACCTTACCAATGATAATGGCTTTCCTGATTCTCTTATTCTGCGTGCCGTTGCTGAATGGAAAAATGAACGCAGTATTGCCGGTTTCTCTGCGTCATATTCTGCTCAAATTAACGGGTGAGTTTGGGGCGTGCATTGTAGTTTTTTATTTTTGCTATTTTGGAATTGTAAGCGCTGTGAGCAGACGGTATCTATATCCCTCTGATGGGAGGCCGCTAAAGTAATTGAACCAGCCGACAGCGATAGATAATGATCTTCAGCGGCTGCGACAGGCGTCGGAGAAAGTCAAACAGCAGAAAACAGGTTCAGGATCACCCCCTACAGGGGTGGTCCTGAACAAAGTTAGAGAATGCGGCTCATTGCGCGGCGGACAGATAATGAAAACGGACCTGTTCCGGAATGCGGAATACTTCTTCGCCTTCCGTCCGGTATTCCGAGCAGTCTGCAAACACGAGCCTGCCGCCGGGGAGCGCGCAGCAGGGAACGTTTTCCCATGCAAACGGGGCTTCATAAGCGGGCAGGACGCAGTCGGCTTCGGAGTCGCCGAGATGGTAGGTAAAGATTCCGTCGTATCCCCAGAATACAAAATCGCGGTCGGATACGGGGGCAATCACATCCAGCATGACCGTTCCTTCCGGTACAATGTCCATGAAGACTTCGTCCAGCGTTCCCTCTTGCGGGTCGACGGCTGCGATTCCCATCTGACTGCCGTTTTGTATCTGCGTGTAGATACGGCCGTCCGTGCCGACGCAGAGACCGCCCATATCATGGGAGGCGTAAGTGTCTGAGGTGATGCTTTTCACATAATTTCCCTGGCGGTCCAGAACGATCAGCAGCGCGTGACTGACGCCGGCCGCACGTACATAGAGCCGGCCCTGTTCGTCCGCAACCAGGCTGCGGACGATGCTCACATGGTCATTTCCGTCAAGGGGAAGAGCGGTCAGGTCCACTTTCCTTTCCACAGTGCCGTCGGCACTCAGGATCCAGAGCGACGGCCGGTACCGTCCGCCGGCGATCGTGATGCCCGCTTCTTCCGTATCCTCCGCCCGCTCATTCAGGGCGAGATAAACCGTTCCTTTTTGATCTTCATAAAGCGCACTGATCAAAGTATCCGTGCCAAAATCGTCGAAAAACAGTTCGGAATCGCCGCTTCCGGCCGTCATGCGGTGAACCGCGTTTTTTCCCATGAGGAACAGATCCTCCTGTCCGGCGGCAATCTCCCGGATCTCCAGATCTCCGGTATAGGGAATGGCTGCCCTTTGGTCCGCTCTGCCGTTTTCGTCCGCCGAAGCGGATTCCTGCCGGATCTGCTGTTCCGGAAATGCGGTTTCGCCGGCGGCAATCTTTTCATTCATGGTCTGAAGGCTGTATGATCTCCGCTGCTGAAAATCAATAATCTGCAGCAGTTCTTCGTCGCTCATGGTTCCTTCCGGCAGGAAAAAGGTGGAGCTGTCTGCGGAAAATGCAATTCCTTTTCCTCTGTATTCCTCCGCATTTGCAATCATGGCGAGCGCTTTTTCGGGAAAGACGCCCGCTTCTTCATAGGACTGCCGGAGCGCTTCCATCCGTGTCTGCTCGCCGTCGGTGAGCAGGCGGCTGTAATGGTCGGCGCCCGCTCTGCCGGCATGGAGCTGTACGAAATAATCCTCTATTTCCTGCTCGTTCATGGCTTCCATCCGCTGCCGCACCGCGCTGACTGCCGCCATGACGGTAGCGGAACAGAGGACGGTCAGTGCGGCCGCAAGAACCAGCGCCCTTTTCCAGTTCATGAGAGGCGCGGAGCGCCGTTTTGACAGCCGGTCAGGCGGGAACTCCGCTTTTGAGTATAGGGTATCCGGAACGATCATTTTTTCCTGCGCTGCCATCTGAAACAGTTTTTGTTCAAACGGGTCGGTTATTTTTTTCATTGTAAACTCCTTTCTTCTGATCAGTGATCTGATAATTTTTCACGCAGCAGCTTTTTTCCTCTGGAAAGCCGTGATTTTACAGTGCCCTGGGGGACGCGGAGCGCCTTTGCGATCTCCGGGATGGTGAGCCGTTCATAGAAATATAACAGAATCGTCTCCCGGTAGCATAATTCCAGTTCCATCACCACATCCCAGAGCTCGTGATGATCGTCCTGAAAAGCCGGCATATAGGGCTCCATATTTTCCATGGGCGTATGCTTCCGGTTTCCCGCGTAGATTTTTCTGGCCTCATTGGCGGCGATCTGTGTCAGCCATGCGTGGAAACGTTCCGCCTTGCGCAGCGTATGCAGTTTTTCATATGCCCGCAGGAGCGTCTCACTGACGGCATCCTCGGCGTCCGCCCGGTTATGCAGGATGCCGTAGGCAAGTCGGTACAGATTCGGGATGGATTCCCTTATCTGTTTTTCAAATGTTTGATGATCTATGACTGTCATGCCTCATCTCCTTACTTTGTATTCCGCCGGCTTCTGTCTCTTATGATAGCAGAAAGTCTCAAAAGGTTCCCAAAAAATAAAAATCCGGCTGAAGATGAATCTGCAAATATGCGTTGCGTACAGCGGGCCGATCTTTTATAATCAGAGATAGAAAAGAAAGGTTTTTGAAATAGAAACGCGCAGAAACAAGCAGGAAAGCAATACAGAAGGAGGAAATCAATACCATGGCCGAATTTACATACCAGACCAGAAGAAAGCTGAGCGAGGACTGGATCGCACAGACAAAACGGGATGCCGCCGGCGTCTCCGAGCAGGAAAAAACGCTGCTTCCTTCCGTCCATTATCACAGCATTCCGCGGGATACCTGTACATGGATGCGGGAACTTTTGGAGGACGGTACCTGCAGGACCCTGCATGAATTGTATCAGGACCGGTTTGCGGCTCTGCTCCACGCCTGCATTCCCAAAGAACAGCACGAAGAATTTTACTATGCGCTCGATCAGATGAACCAGTTCCAGATGACGGCCGGATGGCACAGAAGGAGCGTGCGTTCGGAGAGTTATGCGCCGTTTGTGGAAGCGAGTATCGGACTGTTCCGGGCGTATACGCGTCTGAAATTTTACGGCGCGCCGCTCTCGGACCTGCTGACCGGAGGCGCGGAGCCGGAAATCCTGGACCATGCGCGGACGGAATACTTTGCCTACGCGGGGATTCTGGCGGCGCAGATCGACCTTGGAAATGAGAAGACCATACAGGCGGTCAAGGATATCCTCCTGGGGGAGGGAAATACGTCCATGGTCAGTTACGAGCTGATCCGGGGCATCGTGATGTCCAAAAACCGGGAGCTGTATGAAATTCTCGGCAAATTCCTGCTTGCGGCGAGGCTGCAGGAGGGAGCCAGACAGGCCGTATGCGAGACGATGGATGCCGGACGGCCGGAGGCGTTTCTGCATCTGTTTTCCGTGATTGAGGAGAATGATCTCATTCGCTATTCTTCCGTCAAACGGGCGGTCAGTACCTGGATTGGGATTTTCAACGAAAAAAGTATTGATCGAATCTCGGAAAAGCTGCTGCGCCTGATGGGGGGCTGCCTGCGGGACGAAAATTTCCGGAACGAGCAGCTTGCGTCGAATGATTCCGTGGCCATCAGCTGTGCGCTGTGGGCGCTGGGCTTTTACCGGGCCGAAGACGCGGTGGAGGCCGTGCAGCGTCTGGCGAAGTGCGGCACAAAAAATCAGAGGATGACCGCTTCTTATTTTATCCCTTCCCTGCAGAAGGAAAGCCTGAAAATGCAGGCCACAAAAGACGTGATCCGGGAATGTTCGGACGATCTGGAGCTTGCGGCGTGCTTTATGACCGGCTTTCTGGATCAGTCCGGAAGCCATCTGATGTCTCTGGTAAGGGAAGAGAACAAAGGTTATTATTTTGCGCGGGACGCTGCCGTCACAGAACCGAAAAAGATGGAACCGACCGTGCTTTTCGACAGCCGGGAAGAGGCGGAAGAGCTGTATGCGGTCTTAAAGGACATTCTGAAAAGGCTTCCGAAAAAGGGGCTCGTGCTTTCTCCCTGTATTTTCCCATGGCATGAGGTAAGCCTGACTCCGTCGGATCTGGCGGTGCGCATGTGCCTGATTGCCTGGATACTGCAGGAGGATGCGCTGCTGGACGAGGCGGCAAAGTTGATTCCGACGATCGGACAGGGGAGCCGGTACGGGACCTGGAACCGGCTCACCGCGGCGCGCGTGCTCCTCTATCGTCCGGTGTCGAAGGTGCGGCGGGAGGTTCTCTTTGACCTGATGCACAATCCGGAGGAAGATACCTGCAGGACGGCGTATAAGCTGGCGGACGATCTTGCGCTTACGGCGGAGGATTACCGGAAGGTCGAGCAGAATTTAAAGTATAAAAAAGGACGCGCCGGAACGCTGGCGCTTCTGAAGAAGCAGCCGCCTGCGCAGCTTGCAGAATCCATCGGGAGGCTGTTGGCCGCCAAATCCGAAGAATGCCATCTGGGGGCGCTGGACCTCGCGCTGCAGATGAAGAAGGAACAGTCGCCGGACTTTGCGCTGGTAACGCCGTATCTGGCGGATTTTGCCGGGACGACCGGGCCGGAACAGGTACTGTTAAAAGAGCTGACCGGAGATTCCAGCGAGGCGCAGGATATTCTGCAGACGCCGGGCTACGGTTTTTATGAGGTAGGGAAAGAGTGGGTTCTGCCGCCGATGGAAGTGGATGGAAAAGAGGCCTCGTCTCTGTTTGTCTACGGGGAGGGCGAGTGCATCCGCGTGCTGAAGGCGTTAAACAGCCTGATCGAGGAAAACCGCGAACGCTCTTATAAGACGGCGTGGGATGCGGACGAACTGCTGGGAAACAATCTGGAGCGATGCCGGTGGACCGGAAAAGACCCGGACGCCACGCCGCTGGATTCCTATCCGTTCCGTGAACTGTGGGAAGATTTTTATCAGAAGGAAATCAAAACGCCGGAGCTTTTGATGGAAATCGCGCTCTATCAGGAATGCCGCGCCAACCGGGGCGGTTATGAGCGGAACCTGCCGCTTTATGAAAAAGTATTCGGCGGCGGCCCGAAGAAGAAAGCGCCGTTTACCGATCTGGTCCAGGGGCTGCGCTACGGGGCGCAGGCCCGTACGGTTCTGGATACGCTGTTCTCGGAGTATGTACCCGACGCGCTGAAGGCGCGTTTCGGGCTGTGCGGCACGGCGGCGCTTCTGTCGGTGCTGGATGATTCCAATGATTTTTATACGGTCAGCGAGAAGCGTTATAATGGAGAAATCGTCACCTATACCAGACGGGCCGCCGATCTGCCGATCTTCAAGAGCATGCGCCTGTGGCTTTCCCGGGCCGATGAAAAAGACTGGGCGAGCGCATTCACCCTGCGTTTCCGCCTGCAGCAGTATTATCTGGATCAGAGGAAACGGGAGCAGCTTGCGCCTCACCAGAGCCTGTATGATATGTATCTGTTTCTGGCGGATTATGTCCGGTGCTATGTCCGGGGATACTGGGATAAGGATCTGTTTTATAAAGCGGTCTTTGACTTTTCCAGTCCGGGCGGTCTGCTGGAGCCGGTCAGCATTGTGGAGCAGAAGGGGGCCGTCACGTCCAGAAATGCCAGAATCGGTGCGCTGAACGCCTTTTTCGGGTATGAGGCCATCACGCCGGTGGACGGGAAATTCCGGTTTGACCAGATCGGGGCGGAGATGCCCGCCATGGAACTTGCCCATGAGATCTACCGGGAGATGGTGCCCGGGGTGCTGAAGGTGGAGCTGAAACGGGGCGAGCAGCCGACGCCGTTTTCCGGCTGGATCGGCAATATCAAAGTGATTTACGGCATTGATTATATGATACAGATTCTGACGGCCCTCGGAAAAGAACCGCTTTCGCGCGGCTACAGTTACTATGCGTCTTCGACGGAGAAACGAAGGGTGCTGAGCCATCTGCTGAAAGTCAGTATGCCGAAAGAGGAAGAGACGGCCGCCGATCTGGCGAAGGCGCTCAACGGGACGGATATTACGAAAAAGCGTCTGGCGGAGCTGGCCATGTACGCGGAACAGTGGATTCCGATGCTGGAGGACTACTTTGCGGTTCCCGGTTTTTCCGGCGCCTGCTATTATTTTATGGCGCACACCAGCGAGCATTTTGACGACCATATCACATCCGTCATTGCCCGGTATACGCCGCTTTCTCCGGAGGAACTGCATGACGGTGCGTTTGACCTGAACTGGTTCTTTGAGTCCTACGAGATGGTGGGAGAGAAGATGTTCAAACTTCTCTATGACGCCGCCAAATATTCTTCCACCGGAGCCGCCCACGGAAGAGCCAGAAAGTATGCCGACGCCGCGCTTGGCAAAAAAGACAAGGAGGAATTAAAGGCGGAAATCAGTGCAAAACGCAACAAGGACCTTTTGATGAGTCTTGGCCTTCTTCCGCTGCCTTCCGAAAAAGCGGAGCGGGAAGAGGAACTGCTGGACCGCTATCAGTTTATCCAGAAATACAAGAAGGAGAGCCGGCAGTTCGGCGCTCAGCGGCGCGCCAGCGAAGGCCGCGCGGCGGAGCTCGCCCTGCGGAATCTGAGCGTCAACGCCGGGTTTACGGATGTGACGCGTCTTGTGCTGCGCATGGAGAGCAAACTGGTGGAAAACGCTTCCTCCTGCTTTACCTGGCAGAGCGTGGACGGGGCGGACGGCGTGGAGCTGATGATCGCCGTAGATGAAACCGGAAAGAGCGCCCTTCAATGCAGAAAGGACGGCAGGGCATTGAAGTCCGTTCCTGCCAGACTGAAAAAGAACGAGCAGGTACTGAAGATGCAGGAGATGAACAAGGCGCTGAAAGATCAGTACAGCAGGACCAGGCAGATGCTGGAGCAGGCCATGGAGGACCGGACCGCGTTCGAGGCCTGGGAGCTTCTGGAGCTTTTCCGCAATCCGGTTGCCGCTCCGATTCTGAAACCGCTGCTTGTGATACCGGAACGCGCGGCGCGGACGGAGGCGCCCGCTCCGGGCTTTCTGACCGAAGACGGCATCCTTGATTATCAGGGAAAGCTTACAACCGTAAGACCAGAAGAACCGCTCCTGATCGCGCATCCGTTTGACTTTTACCGGGAGGGACACTGGAGCGAATACCAGAAGCTGCTGTTTGAAAAGCAGCTTCGGCAGCCGTTCAAACAGGTGTTCCGCGAATTGTATGTAAAGCTGCCGGAAGAGCTGGAAAAAGGCGAGTCCATGCTGTTTTCCGGCAACCAGATCCAGCCGCAGAAAACGGTCGGCGCACTCCGCGGACGCCGCTGGGTGGCGGATTACGACGACGGATTGCAGAAGGTTTACTACAAAGAAAATATCGTGGCGCGGATTTACGCCATGGCGGACTGGTTCTCTCCGGGCGATATCGAAGCGCCGACGCTGGAATGGGTGGTATTTCTGGACCGTAAGACGGGAAAGACGATGAAAATGAGGGAGATACCGGATATCATTTACAGCGAGGTCATGCGGGATGTGGATCTGGCGGTCAGCGTCGCGCACGCAGGCGGCGTCGATCCGGAGGCCAGCCATTCGACCGTCGAGATGCGCCGCGCGATCGTGGAATGCAACCTTGCGCTGTTCGGCGTAAAGAACGTGAAGGTCGACGGCAATTTTGCGGTTATCAAAGGAAAGCTGGGAGAATATACGGTGCATCTGGGAAGCGGCGTCGTGCATCAGATGGGAAATGCAATGTTGCATGTTGTTCCGGTGCATTCGCAGCACAGAGGAAGGATCTTCCTGCCGTTTGTGGATGAAGATCCCAAAACGGCGGAAATCATGTCCAAGATTCTGCTGTTCGCAGAGGACACGAAGATCAAGGATCCGGGGATTCTGGGGCAGATTCGGTAAAAAATAAAAACAGGAGGAGCTTATGAACCTTGCAGAGAAATATGTTGCCGGTTTAAAGAAGGCGTATTACGAGAACGGCGGAAAAGAGCAGTGGGATCATTTTGAAAAAACGGTGTACGGTGCGGAGAAGGCGGATATCGAAAGGCTTCGGACTCGGTATCCGGCTCTGCCGGACAGTCTGCTTCAGTTGCTGCAAATCGTGGACGGAACCTACTGGAGAAAATACGGAGCGGAAACGATCGCTTTTTATTTTCTGGGCTCGGATTTGGAAGAATATCCCTATTATCTGCTTTCTGCCGGACAGATGTGCCGGCAGGAGGAACTGGACTGGCTGACTGATTATGTAAACCGGGAGTTCGGCGAGGACGTTGAGATTGATGATAAGATCATCGACCGGGCGGATCAAATGTGCTGGCTTCATTTTTCGGACTGTATGAACAACGGCGGTACCTCTCAGTTGTTTATTGATTTTTCCCCGTCTGCGAAGGGGACGAAAGGGCAGATCGTCCGCTTTCTGCACGACCCGGATGAAATCATGGTCATCGCCGACGGCTTTGATGAGTATCTGCAGATGCTGATGGAGTATGAGTATGATTTTATCACGGAAGAGACGATAGAAGAGGATTGATTTGTGGAACTGACAAACGAACAGCGCAAATCCGGCGCGGGAAACGCTTAAATCAGCGTTTCCCTCATGTATTTGATACACGACAGAGCAAAAAGCAATGCCGCTGCTGATAAAAAGGCTATAAACCATTCCACGCGAATCCCCGTTTTTTCCATGAAGGAATATTTGACAGGGGAGATATTGACGGAATAGTTTCCGCAGCCTGCATTTGCAATCAGTTGTTTGATATGGCCGGATACATATGCAAAATCGTCCTTCCGGCATGTGAGGACGCCGCTTGTCTTATTTGCGCTGTGAATTTTGATCCCGTCCGTATTATCGGGAAATGTGAATACATTGAAGCTGGGCATAATGATGTATTTGTCCAGATAGATCATATGAGCAGGATTATAGATCTTTGCGCCTTTTTCCAAAAATCCGACCACTTCAAATGTATAGACGTTATATAAATAGACTGCAGAAAACTGGTCTCCCAACTGAAACAAATTCCGATATTCATATCCGAGAAGAACCGGAACCGTTTCTCCGGCCAGTTGATAATCTTTGCCGTTCAAAAGTCTTCCGGTATCACATGTAAGATGGCTGCTGTATTGCAGATTCTCGCTGATCTGAACGCATAAAGCAGCCTAACAGTTTTCGGATAAAACTTCCGTTTCATAATCAAAAAAACTTTGGGAGACAGGAAGTCCTTCTAAATACTGCGGATAACATTCGTAATAATCATACAGGGAACTGCTGCAGAGCTTTGCATAGAGTTCGGTGTATTCTTCCACAGAACTGGAAAAGGGACTGCTTTCCTGCTGCAGATCAAAATAGACATGTTCGCTGTCCATGCGTTCTTCCGCTCTGTTTTCTTTGTACAGGCGGAAGAAAGAAAATAAAAAAGAGAGAATGACGAAAAAAACGGCCAGCCGGACAGAGATATTTAATATAAATTTGGGGTTGATTTTAAAAGGTGATTTTTTCATATGTTTTATAGGACAATCGTGATATTTATATTGTTCGTGAAAAATTTTATTTGCGGAGAAGGGTTTTCCCCTTTTTTATTTAGCCTCAATTATATAGTCATAAAATAATTTGTCAATATAAATTTAAATTACAAAAAGGAAAAACGATTACGAAATAAGAGAGGAGACGGAAAGCAATGATCCATCGATATCAGGAACAGCTCCAGAGAACACTGGATTCGCTGGAGCTCACAGAGCACAATCGGCAACTGGCGGACCAGTATCTGGATCTGTCGGAACCGGAGGACCGGGAACTGCTGAAAGACGCAGAGATCCAGAATTTCGGCAAATTGGATGAGACTGTCCTTGGGGGAGTCTACTATTCCTTTCTGATTGACTCCAGAAAGGGAAATGAGGCTCTGGCCGCCCGGTTTATCCGGTTTGTGGTCCGAGTCGGGGGGACGACCGCCAGGCCGATGCTCTCCGGAAGAGGCGCTCCGGGAGATTTTGAATACGCGGGGAAATTCCTCACTCCGGTGGAGACGGCCGCGCTCCAGGCAGACCGCATTGCCTGGAAGGAGTCCGCGTGGGGCGAGGAGGAGATCCGGTTTCTGGCGGAGATGGGGAGAAAAGACCCGGGCGCTCTGATTCAGATGCGGGCGCTCTGTTACAATGAGGACGCGGTCAACACGAAGATGTTCCTGACGGCAGTTTATCTGTATTGTGTAAAACCGCTGGAAGATACGGAAAGTGTGCTCCGCGCTGCGGAGGATGAAGCGGACGCAAGGGCGGCTGACGAACCTTCCCGGGTCCTTGAGATGACCGATTATCTGGAGCGCCGGCTGATGGGCAACATCGACGGGATGTTCAAAAAAGGAAACGAACCCGAGGGAGAAGCGCTGGAGCGGCTGAAAGCCTTCGTGAGGGATTCTGACCCCAGGGAGCCTGTGCCGCCGGAAGTCCGGGCGGTTCTCTCCGGAAGAGAGAAAAGCTATTATCTTGTAAGATTCCTGAATTTTCTGGCGTTTCTGGCGGCGGAGCATTCCAACCGGTTTGTATCCATGCTTCGTCTCTCGATGGCAATGTATGGGGAGGAGCTTCCCAATGCGGCGCTGAATACGTGCATGATGACCGGGGAAGCGTGGTTTGAGCGGCATGCGGAAGCATTGGAGGAGGTTCTGACGATTCCGGATGAGGTCTATATCCGGTGGGCGTCTGCGGGAGTCGGCAGGGATGAGCGGATTCTGACACGGATGGCCAGGAAAGCGCCGGAAGCCATGCTGGAGGCGCTTCAGAAAATACCGGCGAAACATTACGGATATCTGTGTAAGGGGTTTCAGGAGGGGAATCCGGAATTTTATCAGCAGGTGAGCGGGCTTCTGATCGATCAGTACCGGCGGACCGTGGCCCATGAAATGACGGAGCGGTTCAAGCCGGCGCAGGACATGGCCGAGCGGTATCTGCTGGAAGAGCTGGAAATTGAGGACATTCTGCCCTATGTGAACGAATGGCGGGAACTGTCTCTCTATGGCTCCGAACGGGAACATCTGATTCGGTGCTGTCTGGAAAGCGGCCTGGAAAAACTGCACCGGCGCTCACTGGTGCTGGAATGTCTCCGCCTGTATGACAGCTATTTCCGCCTGTACTGGCTTTGTCCGGAACCGGAAGACGGAGAGGGTGAAACCGGTTACCGGAAGCTGATCGATCCGAGGCAGATCCGTGCGATTCTGGAACTTCTGGAGGAGGAGCGTGTTCCGGCAAAGTATCAGTTGGAGTTTCTCGGTTCTGAATATGCGAATTTTTTTGACTACAGCAATCAGAGGGTCTATCGGTCCGATATGGGACTGCAGAACTGTGTGGAGGTTCTTGCGGCCCGACATGCAGACTGGAAAAATGAATATCTGGAAACGGCGAAAGGGAGTCTGGCCGACGCGCGTATTCTGGCGATCCGTGTGATGGCGGAGCTGGGAGAGGGGTATAAGGAAGGGCTTTTATCCTGTGCCGGCGACAGCGCAAAACAGGTGCGGGCAATCCTGCAGGCGATCTATACAGAGCATCCGGACTGGGAGGCGGACATTCTTGCCATGCTGAAATCGAAGAAGGCTTCCGTGCGGGAGACGGCGGTGCAGGTGCTGGGAAGCTGGGGCGCGGATGCATACCGGGAGCCGCTTGCGCAGGCGCTGGAATCGGAGAAAACGAAGAAGCTCCGGGATCTGCTTCAGGAACTTCTATCTTCGGACGGTCAGGGAACGTCGGAGCGGACAGGAAAGGGACTGGTAACAGAACTGTTGTTCGGCGGCATGAAGCGGAAACTGTCCTGGTTTCTGGAGAAAAGCCGGACGAAAGTACATAAAAAGGACGGGGAGGAAGCGTCGGAGGATCATCTGGCCGCGATTCTGGCCGCTTATGCGGGGATGGACATCCCCGGCATCCACGCGGGCGCCCGGGAGTTGGCGGAAGAATTAAAGCCGGAGGAACTGGCGGCGTATGTGCGGGAGCTGTATGAGCTCTGGCTGTCGGAGGACGCGCCGGCGAAGAAGAAGTGGGTGCTCTATGCCGCGTCGATCCATGGCGGGGAGCCGATTGTCCCGGTACTGTATGGGCAGATTCAGCAGTGGGCGAAGGGAAGGAGAGGCGCCATGGCCGCGGAGGCGGTGCAGGCGCTGGCCCTGAACGGAAGCTCCACGGCGCTTTTGCAGGTGGACCAGATCGGCAGGAGATTCCGTTTCCGTCAGGTGAAAGCGGCCGCCGTCGGGGCCCTGTCCTCTGCGGCGAAGCAGCTGGGCATCACAAAAGAGGAACTGGAAGACCGGATCGTGCCGGATCTTGGCTTCGACGAACGGTCGGAACGGATCTTTGACTACGGAAAACGGAAGTTCCGCGTATTTCTCACGCCGGCTCTGACGCTGGAAGTATGCGACGAGAACGGAAAGAAGCTGAAAAATCTTCCGGCTCCCGCAAAGCAGGACGATCCGCAGACGGCGGGCGTGTCTTACGAAGCATGGAAACTTTTGAAAAAACAGTTAAAGACGGTCGTTGCCGACCAGACCTTCCGTCTGGAGCAGGCAATGGGCCTTGGCCGCCTCTGGCCGGAGGCGGGGTGGCGGGAGCTCTTTGTGAAAAATCCGGTCATGCGTCATTTCGCGACCGGCCTGATCTGGGGCGTGTATGAGAACGGTGCGCTGAAGGAGACGTTCCGCTATATGGAGGACGGAAGCTTCAACACGGCGGAAGAAGAAGTGTATACGCTGCCGGGAGAGGCCGCCGTCGGTCTCGTACATCCTGCCGCGCTTTCTGCCGATCTTCTTTCGGCATGGAAAGAGCAGTTGTTCGATTATGAGATCGTTCAGCCCGTCCTCCAGCTTGACCGTCCGGTTTATACCGCCGCGGAAGAAGAAAAGACCATGACGGAGCTGGCGCGCTTCCGGGGATTGGCATTAAACGGCCTCTCTCTGAGCGGCAGACTTTTAAATATGGGATGGTACCGGGGAGAGATCCTCGACGGAGGCAGTTTCTTTCATTTTGTCCGCACCGATCAGGAGATCACGGTGCGGCTGGAATTTTCCGGCTGCTGCGTGGGCGGCGAGAACGAGGAAGTGACCGTCTACGGCGTCAGCTTCCATAAACCGGGCGCGCAAAAGAGAGTGGGGCGTACCTGGGAGACGGAGCGGTATCTGTTGGGCGAGCTTCCTCCCGCGTATTTCAGCGAGATTGTACTGCAGCTTACGAAGGCGCTGTCCGCCGCGGAACGGCCGGCGTGAGCAGGCGGCAGGGATTTTGTTGTCATATTGACAGCTTTCCAATAATAAAGTATATTAGAACTATCTAAAATACTTTATTGTTGGGAGGTATCATGGCAAAATCAAAGAAATACGCCCGGGTCGGCCGGGAGTGTGTGGCATGCGGAAGCTGTCTGAAAGTCTGTCCGAAAGGGGCGGTGCGGGTGGTGTCGGGTGTGACCGCCCGGGTTGATCGGGAACTCTGTGTCGGCTGCGGAAAATGTGCCCGCATCTGTCCGGCGGATGTGATTACGCTTGTAGAACGGGAGGCGGAAAAATGAGACGGAACTGGTATGATTATCTGTGGATCGCGGAACTTGCCTACTGGACGCTGGGGTTTTGCAATATTCTCTTTGCCTGGCTGGGCGTCCTTTTTTTCTGTATCCCGCTTCTGATTGCGGTATTTGGCGGAAATAAGGCCTACTGCAACCGCTACTGCGGACGCGGACAACTGCTGGCGCTGCTGGGAAAGAAACTGTCGCGGAATACGCCGCCGCCGAAATTTTTGCGAAGTATCTGGTTTCGCTATGGCTTTCTGGCCTTTTTCATGGTGATGTTCGGCCGGATGCTGTACAGTACGTACAGGGTGTTTGCCGGAGCGCCTCTTCGGCAGGCCGTGACGCTTCTGTGGATGTTCAGGCTGCCCTGGCAGTGGGCGGACGTCTCCATGGCGGCGCCGTGGATGGCGCAGTTCGCCTTTGGATTTTTCAGCGTCATGATGACGTCCACCGTGCTGGGACTTTTGACGATGATTCTGTTCCGTCCCCGGTCCTGGTGCGTCTACTGCCCTATGGGAACCATGACTCAGGGCATCTGCAGGCTCAGGCAGGGAAAGGAGGACGCTGCAGATGGAAGAGCAGGCGAAGAAAATCGCGGATCTGTTTAAGCTGCTGGCCAACGAGCATCGCCTGCTGATCCTGTGCGCGCTGCTGAAGGGTCCGCTGACCGTGGGGGAGATTCATCCGTTCACGCCGGGGATCACTGCATCCGCCCTGTCCCAGCATCTGAACCAGCTCCGCACGGCCGGAATCCTGGGGTCGCGGAAGCAGGGGATGAACGTCATCTATCAGATCAGGGACGAGCGGGTGACAGCGCTTCTGGGGGCGATAAAAGAGTGTTACTGCGAGGAGTAGGGAGGACTGATTATACCGTTTCCATCCCGCAGGCCGTCGCCGATTCGATCAGGCAGCGGTCGTTTTCCACCGCATCGTAAAAGCGGTAGCCGCCGGAGAAGTTCCAGGCGTCATATCCGCATCCGTCGAGGATCCGTACTGCAAGATAGCTGCGCAGTCCGCTCTGGCACATGACGTAGACCGGCTGGTCCGGCCTGATTTCCTGCTGCCGCTCCCGGAGTTCGTCCACGGGGATGTTGACAAAACCGTCCACATGTCCGCGTTCGTATTCCTTTCTGGTACGTACATCCAGAAGGGTAACGCCGCCGCGCCGGGAGAGTGTCTCCAGATCTTCCAGATGGAACTGTCTGAGCAGGCCGTCGGCTATGTTTTCGATCATGAATCCGGCCATATTTACCGGGTCTTTGGCGGAAGAGTAGGGCGGCGCGTAGGCCAGATCCAGATCTTTCAGGTCGGTGGCCTTCATTCCTGCATGAATCGCGGTGGCGAGTACGTCGATTCTTTTGTCTACTCCGTCATAGCCGATGATCTGGGCGCCCAGCAGCCGGAACGTCTCTTTTTCAAATACCACTTTCATCGTTATAAGTTTTCCGCCCGGATAATAACCGGCGTGGTTCATGGGGGACAGGATCACCTTGTCCACGTCCAGCCCGGCTTTTTTGGCGTTTGTCTCGTTGACGCCGGTGACGGCCGCAGTCATGTCAAATACTTTGATGATCGAACTTCCCTGGGAACCGGGATAGCGGCTGTCTTTGCCGCACAGGTTGTCGGCAGCGATCCGCCCCTGCCGGTTGGCCGGGCCCGCGAGGGAGATTAACGCCTCCTGTCCGCTGACCGAATGCCGGACCTGGACGGCGTCCCCGACGGCGTAGATGTCCGGAACCGACGTCTCCATCCGATCGTTGACGAGAATACTGCCTTTGATGCCCAGCTTCAGTCCGGCGTCTTTTGCCAGCCGGGTATCCGGCGTGACGCCGATGGCGAGCACGACCAGGTCGGCATGGAGAGGCTCTTCTCCTTTTAACAGGATGCGGACGCCGGTTTCCTCCTGCTCGAAGCCTTCGACCGTATGGCCGAGCGCCAGCTTGACGCCGTGTCTGCGCATCTCATTGTGGATAAAAGAGGCCATGTCCGGGTCGAAGGGGTTCATCAACTGCTTCGGGCGCTGAACGATCGTGACGTCCATTCCCAGTTCGCGGAGATTCTCGGCCAGTTCCAGTCCGATAAAGCCGCCGCCTGCCAGCACCGCGGATTGCGGATGATTTTTTTCGATATATTCTTTGATGCGGAGCGTATCTTCCACCGTGCGCAGGGTAAAAAGGCGGTCGATATCCGTCCCGGGGATGGGGGGCTGCGTTGGTTTTGCTCCGGGGGAGAGGAGCAGTTTGTCGTAGCTTTCCTCAAATTCCCCGCCGGTTTCCAGATTTTTGACAGTGACGGTGTGTTTCTCCGGGTGAATGGCGGTCACTTCATGATGCACTTTCATGGTGATCCGGAATCTGGAAAAGAAGCTTTCCGGCGTCTGGAGCGTCAGATCGCTCTGATCGGTGATGACGCCGCCGATGTAGTAGGGCAGGCCGCAGTTGGCGTAGGAGATGTAGCCGGAGCGCTCAAAGACAAGGATCTCTGCCTGCTCGTCCAGTCTGCGGATTCTTGCGGCCGCGGTTGCTCCGCCCGCCACGCCGCCAACGATTACAATTTTCATATGATTATTCCACCTTTCCTCTGTAGGAGGCAATCCCTCCTGCGTTTTTCACATTTGTATATCCCATGTTTTTCAGCAAATCCACCGCCTGCCGGCTTCGGCCGCCGGAGTGGCAGTATACAAAAAGCGGAGCATCCTTCCGATCGGCGGCGGAATGCGCCTGCCCGATGGACGCAAGCGGGACATTTTTACTTCCGGGAATATGGCCTTCGGCGTATTCCTGGGGAGTGCGTACGTCCAGTAGAACCGCTCCGGGAGTCTGCTGATACTCCTGGATAACCTGATTGATATCGGAACCTTTGAATAAGTTGAAAAATCCCATAGTTTTGCACCTTTCTGTTTTTGATAGCCTTATTATAACCGAAAAATGGACGGGGTTCTGTGATCTGGTCACTTTTTACGATTGTTAGGAAAACATAATTATGCTATAATTGTGTAAATAAGAAAGGAGCGAACGAGTATGCCTATTATCATGCCGATCAAAGAGCTGCGCAATACAACTGAGATTTCCAATCTTGCCCATAAGGAACAGGAACCTATTTTTATTACCAGGAACGGATACAGTGATCTGGTCGTAATGAGCAGTGAATTGTATGATAAATTTGCGAAAATCCATGGTATTGATCAAGCCATTTATGAATCCTAATGAGCAGATTATATAAAGCGCACATTAACGAAGAGACGGGCGAAGTTCAGACCGTAAAAGAACACAGCGAAAATACCGCGCGCCTGTGCGCGCAGTTCGCGGTCCCTCCGCTCAAAGAGCTCATGTATGTGATGGGGCTGCTCCACGATATCGGGAAATACCAGCCGTCCTTTCAGAAAAGAATCGACAAAGCGAATATACGGGTAGAGCATTCCATCTGCGGAGCGCTGGAGGCGAAAAAGCGGTATCCGGACCCGCTCGGGCTGCTTATGGAATACTGCATCGCCGGGCACCACAGCGGGATTCCGGACGGCGGCGCGTACAATGACACGGCGGATCAGTCTACCCTGTGCGGGCGACTGAAGCGTGAAACAGAAGATTACAGCGTTTACAAAGAAGAACTTTCCCTGTCGCATCCGGACGGGCAGGCGTTTCTGCAGTATTTGCTGAACGACTGCGGACAGGACCAGTCGCTGCTGATTGACAAGTTCGCGTTTCTGACCCGTTACTGCTTTTCCTGCCTGACGGATGCGGATTCGCTGGATACGGCGGCGTTTTGCGGCGGAGGTGCGGCCGGGAAGCTGAACGCTGATTTCCATCATTGTCTGGAAAAGGTGAACGCCCGTCTGGATTCTTTTGTATGCAGCACCGGACTGCAGAAAGCCCGGGCGCTTCTTCAAAAACAGGTATTTGAGAAGACAGAGCAGGATGCGGAAATCTATCTGATGAACATGCCTACCGGAAGCGGAAAGACGCTGTGCAGCGTGAAATTTGCTCTGGAGAGAGCCGTTCGGAGAGAGAAAAAACGTATCATTTATGTCATTCCTTACAACAGTATCATCGATCAGACGGCGGACGTTCTGGAATCGTTGTTCGGCAGCGATGCGCAGATCCTGCGCCACCAGTCGACCTTTTCCTATGACAGAGACGATGATAAGGAGGATTACCGGCAGGCGGCAAAATGTGCGTCGGAGAACTGGGATGCGCCGCTGATCATCACGACTGCCGTTCAGTTTTTTCAATCCATTTATGCCAATAAAAGAGGAAAGCTGCGCAGGCTTCATCATATGGCGGACAGCATTCTCGTCTTTGACGAGGCCCATCTGATGCCGGTGGAGTACCTGCAGCCCTGTCTGCGGGCGATCGCATATATTACGAAGTATTTGAACAGCGAGGCGGTATTTCTGACCGCCACCATGCCCGATTTTGCCGGGCTGATGAGGCGTTATGCTCTGCCGGACAGTTCGGTGACGGAGCTGATCACGGACACTTCTCTGTTTTCGGAATTTAAAAAATGCAGCTTCGTGCGTCTGGGGGAAATGCCGGAGGAGGCGCTTTTGCAGAAAGCGGCGCAGTATCCCTCCAGCCTTCTGATCGTGAACCGGAAAGCGAAGGCCAGAAAACTGTACCAGATGTGCGGCGGCAGAAACTATCATCTTTCTACCTATATGACTTCTCTGGATCGAAAAAGAGTGTTAAAAGAGATCAAAGAAGAGCTGCAGCGTCTGGAACAGGAGTTTCCGGACGGGACAGAAGTTCCGGAGGAACGAAGGATTACGATCCTGTCCACATCGCTGATCGAGGCGGGAGTGGATCTGGATGTCCATGCGGTATTTCGCGAACTGACGGGGCTGGACAGTATTCTGCAGGCAGGCGGAAGATGCAATCGGGAAGGAAAGCGAAAAGATGCAGACGTATATATCTTTGAATTTGCGGATGATCTGAAAAGGGCATCCGGAGGCGAACGGGGAAATATCGTAAAAGGGATGCTGGCAAGATACGAGGATATTTCCTGCCCGGAAAGCATTGCGGAATATTACGACCGGCTGTTCCGGATGAAAAGCGAAGAGATTCAGAAAAATACGATCACGCAGGAATGTACCAACATCAAATCCATCCCGTTTCAGACCTATGCGGAACAGTTCGAACTCATTGATGCGAAGACCGTGTCTTTGGTAGTGCCGCAGGACGAGAAGAGCAGAGAGCTGGTGAAAAAACTGCAGTATACCGGGACGGTTCCGGAAAGAGAGCTGCAGCTTTATGCCTGTTCCGTATATCAGTGGGAGCTGGACGATCTGGTGCGTCAGCATGCCGCAGAGGATTGGGGGTCCGGAATCTACTGTCTTACCAGTCCGGATTATTACAACAGGAAGACTGGGATTTCATTTGAGGCGACGGATTACCTGATCGAATAAAGGATACAAAATACCAGATAAGGGGAGTGAGAGAATTTGAGCTACGGATTTAAGATTATCGTGGAAGGAGATTATGCGTGCTTTACGAGACCGGAGCTGAAAGTCGAGCGGGTCAGCTATGACGTCCCGCCGCCGGGCGCACTGGAGGGGATGCTGAAGAGCGTCTACTGGAAGCCGGCGATCCGCTATGTGATTGACCGGATCGTTGTGTTTCATCCCATTCATTTTGTCAATATCCGCAGAAACGAGGTCAAGGACAAGGTTTTGTACAGTGCGGTAAGAAGCCGGATGAACGGAAAAGGCGGAGATCCCTGTATTTATACGTCGGAAAGTCGGAGCCAGAGGGCGTCCATGGTATTGAAAGACGTAAAATACGGGATCGAATTTCACTTTGAACTGACCGGGCTGAAAAATGAAAAAGAAGACGAGTCGGAAATGAAACATTTTCATATTCTGAAAAGACGTCTGGAGAAAGGACAGTGCTTTCGTACGCCCTGTCTTGGATGCAGTGAATTTCCGGTCAGGCGTCTGGAGCTGGTGGATACGTTGGATACGGACAGGATCAGCAGCGGGATCGTGGACATGGGAGACGTGGATCTTGGCTACATGAGTTATCGGGTCGCGTTTGCCGACGGAGGAAGACCGGTCAATGACGACTGGGACAACCCCAGATTCTCGGACCGGGCGTCCACCGTTTACTACCGTCCCCACATGGTGCGGGGAATCATCGACGTGAAAAAGTACAGGGAGGAATTAAGATGCTGATTCATGCGCTGTCCGGTTATTACGATATCCTCGCAAAAGCGGGAAAAGTTCTTCCGGAAGGGTATTCCAATGTCAGGATTCATTATAAAGTCTGTCTGACAGAAGACGGGAGGATCGACGCGGTTCTGGACTGTAAAGTTCAGACGGAGCAAAGAAACGCAAAAGGAAAGATCAAAGAGGTATGGAATCCCCGGAATATGGTACTGCCGAAGAGGACGGAGAAACCGGGCATTGACGCCAATATCATAGAACACCGGCCGCTGTATCTGTTCGGCCTGAATTATGAGAAAGAGATCCTGTCGCCCCAGGACCGCACAAAGAAAGCGGAGAAATCGCATGACGCTTTCGTGAAAACCAATCTGGAATTTCTGGAAGGACTGGATTCCCCGGTGATCCGGGCGTACCGGAAGTTTTTGCAGAACTGGAAACCGGAGGAGGAGACGCAGAATCCCTGCCTGCTCGGGCTGGGGAAAGAATATGACAAATCCGGCTATGCGTTCTGTCTGACCGGCTATCCGGATCAACTGCTGCAGGACGACACACAGGTGAAGAAGAGATGGGAAGAATGGTACCGGCAGCGGGCGGAAGAAGGAGAAGAGACTTATATCGCCCAGTGTGCCGTCAGCGGAATGCAGGCGCCCATTGCCAGAATCCACAGTAAGGTGAAGGGGGTCTACGGGGGGCTGGTCACAGGCACGGTGCTGGTCGGATTTAATAACCCGTCGGAAAATTCTTATGGAAACGAGCAGTCCTACAACAGCGGTATTTCCAGCCGGATCATGCAGAAATATACGGAAGCCCTGAATTATCTGCTGGAAACAAAGAGCCACAAAATGCTCATGGACGACATGACGATCGTATTCTGGGCGATGAATCCGGATGAAACCTGCGAAAATATGCTGATGGCCATGCTCTGCGGACAGTCGGAACAGATGGACGCAGAGCAGACAGAAAAGATGCTGAAAGTCCTGCTGGAAGACATGCGGAAAGGGAAGATCCGGTCAGCAAGACTGCAGTCCATGGAAAGCATCCAGCCGGACGTGGACTTTTATATGGTGGGTTTGAAGCCGAATTCTTCCCGGCTGGCGGTGAAATTTATCTGCCGGAAAAAATATGCGGAGATACTGTGGAATGTCGCGCGGTTTCAGGAAGAGATGCAGATATCCGAATCGGTCCGTCTGGTGTCCCTCGCGAGGATAAAGACGGAACTGATTTCACCGAAAAGCAGCAATGAGAAAGTGAATCCGGCGCTGCTTGCCAAACTGTTTGAGGCGGTGATCTATGACGCCAGGTATCCGGAGGCGCTTTTGGAGACAACGGTACGCCGGGTGAAGACGGATACGGACAGAAAGGTAAATGAAGTGCGGGCGGGGATTATCAAAGCCTGTATCAATCGAAATTACAAAAAGGAGGAATTGAAGGTGGCATTGGACAAAGAAAATCATACGCCGGCATATCTGTGCGGGAGGCTGTTCGCAGTTTTGGAAAGGCTGCAGCAGGATGCGTCCGGAAATTCTTTAAACCGGACGATCAAGGACGCCTATTTTGCCTCGGCTTCGTCCAGACCGGCGATCGTATTTCCCAAGCTTTTGAAGCTGGCGCAGAATCACCTGAATAAGATAAAAAGTCCGGTATTTTTTAATAAACTGATCGGGGAGATTATGTGGCATCTGGAAGGGGAATTTCCGGAGACGCTTCTGCTGAGTGATCAGGGAAGATTTATCGTCGGTTATTATCAGCAGTATCAGAGTTTTTTTGAAAAGAAAGACACGATGCAGGAAGAACAGATGGAGGAGAAGGAAGATGGCAATTAAGAACAGATACGATTTTGTGATGCTTTTTGATGTGGAGAACGGAAATCCCAACGGAGATCCGGATGCGGGCAACGCGCCCCGGGTCGATGCGGAGACGGGGTACGGTTACATTACGGATGTATGTCTGAAAAGGAAGATCCGCAATTATGTGGAACTTTGCAAAGAGGGGGAAGCCGGGTATCAGATTCTTGTGAAACCGGACAAAGCGCTCAACGCGAAATTTACGGAGGCATATGAAGCGGAAGGACTGAAGACGAAGAATAAAGGGAAAAATCCGCACGAGGTGAAGAAGGCAAGAGACTATATGTGCAGGAATTATTATGATGTACGCATGTTCGGCGCGGTCATGTCAACGGGTGAGGACCCATGCGGGATCGTCCGGGGTCCGGTGCAGATCAATTTTGCCAGAAGCCTGTCTCCGATCAACATTCAGGATGTGACGATCACGCGTCAGGCGAGGACGACGGAAGGGCGTCAGGAAACAGGGGAGACCGAGATGGGGCGTAAAAGCGTGATTCCCTATGCGCTCTATCGGGCGGAGGGGTATGTGTCCGCCGCTCTTGCCAACAAAGTAACCGATCTGTCGGAGGAGGATATCGAGCTTCTGTGGACTGCGATCGTCAACATGTTTGAACATGATCACAGTGCGGCAAGAGGAAAGATGTGTATGCGTAAGCTCTATGTGTTCCGGCATGACAGCGTGCTGGGAAACTGTCCGTCTCATCTTCTCTTTGACAAAGTGCAGGCGGACCTGAAAGAAAAAGGAATGCCGCCCCGCGCATTTTCCGACTACGAAGTGAAGCTGGATGCGCAGATGCCCGGCGGCGTGGAAGTGATTGAAAAATTATGACCGATACAGAGATTACCATCCGCTCGATTCAGCATTACATGTATTGTCCGCACCGGTGGGGGCTTCTGGAGATTGACAGGGCGTGGGCGGAAAATGTATTTGTCACAAAGGCCAATCTGCTGCATGAGCGGGTGCATGATCCGGAGAGACATTATTCGGCAAAAGGCAGGAAAGTATTTACCTCCGTTCCGGTATATAACGATCTGGACGCCTACAATCTGTACGGCGTGACTGACTGTCTGGAACTGACAGAGGACAGCCGGGGAGTATCCATAGACGGAAGCCGGGAGACGTATCAGATCTGCATTGTGGAGTACAAACCCACCAGGCCGAAAAAACAGGAGTATCATGAAGAGGATCTGATGCAGGTGTTTGCGCAGAAAATATGTGTGGATCATGTATTTGGCGGTGATTGCGATGCAGTGCTGTATTATGCGGATGTCAAAAAGAGAGTCCCGCTTCCCTTAAAAGAACATTTTGCGGAGTATGACCGGCGGCTGCGGCAGATGCTCGGGGAGATGCGGGATTTTCTGGAAAAGGGAAAGATTCCGGCGATTCCGAAAGGGCAGAAATGCGGAGGATGTTCCATGCGTGATCTGTGTATGCCTTCCATAAAAAAGACAAAAACCTTTCGGGCAGAGCTTGAAAAGATCGGAGAGATGGAACTATAAGAAGGAAATAGAAAAGATGAGAAAACTGTTGAATACCATTTATGTTACAAATGAGCAGGCATATCTGACGCTGGACGGAGAAAATCTGGTCTGCAAAATTGACGGGAGCGAGAAGCTTCGGATTCCTTTTGAAAACATTGAAAATGTGGTATGTTTTAATTATGTGGGGTGTTCTCCGGCATTGATGGGAAAATGTGTGGGAAAGACCATTCCCATTAACTTTCTCTCGCCTCAGGGAAAATTTCTTGCAAAGGTATGCGGAGAGACGAAAGGCAATGTCTTTTTGCGGGTGGCGCAGATTGACTGTTTCCGGGAGCGGGGACTTGCTCTGGCACAGAATACCATGGCGGCGAAGTTCAGTAATACCAGACAACTGATTCGGCGGAGTCTCCATGATAATGCCGGACTGCGGGAAGATGAGAAACTGTTGAATGTCCTTCAGGTTTTGCAGGAAGGAATTGACAAGGTGTTGGAAGCGCAAAGTATAGAAGAGATCATGGGAATCGAAGGGAATTGCGCGCGGGCATATTTTTCAGTCTTTCAAAAATTGATCACGAACAAGAATGTCCCTTTTACGTTTGAATTCCGGACAAAGCATCCGCCGCTGGACCCGGTAAATGCGGTTCTGTCTTTTGTGTATACGCTTGCGACCAGTGAATTTGCAGCCGCTCTTGAGACCGTGGGGCTGGACAGTTACATCGGTTTCTGTCATGCGCTTCGGAGCGGGAGGAATTCTCTTGCCTGTGATCTTGTGGAGGAAGCGCGCTGTATTGTGGAACGTTTTGTGCTTACGCTTTTAAACCTGCAGATCATCGGAGAGAACGACTTTGAAAGACAGATATCCGGCGCGGTGTGGCTGAACGCAGAGGGAAGAAAGAAAGTTCTGGCGCGGTGGCAGGAGAAGAAAAGAAGCGATATGGTACATCCGTATCTGAAGCAGAAGATTCCTCTGGGACTTCTGCCGTATGTACAAAGCAACCTTCTTGCAAAGTATGTAAGAGGAGAACTGGAAAGTTATCCTCCATTTTTACAGAAGTAGGTGACGGATATGATGGTGTTAATCAGTTATGATGTGAGTACGATGGACTCTGCCGGGAAGACCCGGCTTCGGAAAGTTGCGAAGGAGTGCCGGAATCATGCGCAGCGGGTTCAGAATTCTGTGTTTGAGGCAGATCTGGATTATTCGTCTTTCCTGAAACTGAAAGACCGTCTGGTGAGGTTGATCGATCCTGAGAAAGACAGTCTGCGTTTCTATTATCTTGGGAATGACTGGAAAAAGAAAATTGAGCATATCGGCGCAAAGCAGACATATGACCCGGAAGGAGTTATTATTATCTGATTTTATTGCTTTCCTGATTGGGAAGGATTTTGAGGGAAAGGCTTTAAAAACCAATGAATTTCTGGACTTTGCGGTTGTAACCGGATGTCTGCGGATTGCCAGAGAGAGTATTTTTACCGGAACAAATAATTTTCTTTCCAATTCGGTTTTCAAAACAGAATACAGTGATTTTTGATTATAAAGAAGACTACTATTATACATTTCTGGCAGGCCTTTTTGCAGGTGCCGGCTATGCGGTAGAATCCAATCATGAGTGTAGGTCCGGCAGGTCGGATCTTGTGATCCGCGATCGAAAAGACCGACGTATCATTATGAGCGAGATAAAGCGTTCAAAGTCGGAAAGACAGATGCTTCATGACTGCAGGATGGCGCTTCGGCAGATGAATATATGGCAGTGTGCATATCGGCTTTTGAAGGGATATCCATGTTTGATTTGTTATAGTATTGCTTTTTAAAAAAGATTGTCTGCTTAAAAAATGGATGAAGTTATTCCGAAGAAGATCAGGCGAAGTGGAGGTGAGGCAGCGGGTGCAGGCAGGTTCGCCTGAAAAAGAGCAGCCTGGCATTCATTTTCAGACTTTTTTAGAAGAAATTATTTAAAGAAAACGTCCGCCCATATCGTTATTTTGTGGCGTGACCGGATATATGCACTAAATGTTGCGGTCACGTCCCGCGAGGGGCGTGTGAGTAGAAATCTCCGGGCCCCCGGCGTCTGCCGGCCGGATCGCGGTCACGTCCCGCGAGGGGCGTGTGAGTAGAAATTCCACGGCATCCGGCGTGGTGATGCCGAAGCATACGTCACGTCCCGCGAGGGGCGTGTGAGTAGAAATGCCCCTATCCCGGATGAAGAGTGTTTCCAAACGGTCACGTCCCGCGAGGGGCGTGTGAGTAGAAATGTTTGGGACGTGGTACATAAGGGAAAGGCACGGCAGGTCACGTCCCGCGAGGGGCGTGTGAGTAGAAATTCCCCTGCTGCCAGGTGCCCAAATTTCTGCACATGTCACGTCCCGCGAGGGGCGTGTGAGTAGAAATATTCATTGCCATGGCTTCCATCCTCCCTTTCCCGTCACGTCCCGCGAGGGGCGTGTGAGTAGAAATTCTTCGCCATCTTGAACGTGTTCACCAGGTCCGGTCACGTCCCGCGAGGGGCGTGTGAGTAGAAATCCTCGGTTCTTCCGGCTCTTCCAAAATCCGGCCCAGTCACGTCCCGCGAGGGGCGTGTGAGTAGAAATGTAAATCTGGCTGCTGCATAAAAACTGGAGGCTGTCACGTCCCGCGAGGGGCGTGTGAGTAGAAATTCCACTTCCCCGGAGGTAAGCGACGAAAACCGGCTGTCACGTCCCGCGAGGGGCGTGTGAGTAGAAATCATATGCCGGGCGTCCAGATAGTCACAGACCGGGTCACGTCCCGCGAGGGGCGTGTGAGTAGAAATTATACAGGCGGGAAAAATAATGATCTTGGGGGCCGGTCACGTCCCGCGAGGGGCGTGTGAGTAGAAATATCAAGAGCCACCATCGAGATCAGACGGCCCCGTCACGTCCCGCGAGGGGCGTGTGAGTAGAAATCCTTTCTGCCAGGCATTTTTACGGAATCACATCGGTCACGTCCCGCGAGGGGCGTGTGAGTAGAAATTTCCGCCTCCACCGTGACCGCAACCGCGGCCGCATCGTCACGTCCCGCGAGGGGCGTGTGAGTAGAAATTGAGATTGTCAGCATAGTACCAAGGATGTGGAGTCACGTCCCGCGAGGGGCGTGTGAGTAGAAATCCAGTACGATTTTCGCTCCAAACTTTCCCTGCCCCGTCACGTCCCGCGAGGGGCGTGTGAGTAGAAATCTGGATATTTCGGTTCCTGACAAGGGCAGGTCATGTCACGTCCCGCGAGGGGCGTGTGAGTAGAAATTTTTGATTACGGTTACGAGTGGTGTAGTCTGCCAGTCACGTCCCGCGAGGGGCGTGTGAGTAGAAATTGAAACCGCCGTGCTTCCCCGGGAGGGGCGGGAGTCACGTCCCGCGAGGGGCGTGTGAGTAGAAATCGCAGGAAACGAAAAGCCTTCAAAGAGCTCCTTCGTCACGTCCCGCGAGGGGCGTGTGAGTAGAAATTTAAGAATCATTCATCCATACCCGGAAGCGATTGTCACGTCCCGCGAGGGGCGTGTGAGTAGAAATATAAGTTCATTGCAAACGATCCAGATCGCCACAAGTCACGTCCCGCGAGGGGCGTGTGAGTAGAAATCAGAGTGGCATCAACGCAATTCAACAGGGCATCTGTCACATCTCGCGAGGGGCATATGAGTACAAATCCGATACGGGAGAGTATTAGTCCCCCGTATCCATCACCTTCCGCGAAAGGCATGCGAATAAAAATCGCACAGGCAAATGTCATCAACTGTCTGTCCGATCTTTTTCCAAGCGCAGGACAAGGAAATAAAAATATTGATAAAACACCCCTTTTTTACCGAACCGCGTTCGTATACTATAGTATCAGACAAAAAAGAAAAGGAGAGGTCGATTATGAAGAGAAAGAACAGAAGAACATTATGGACAAGGCTCCTGCTCCTGTGCATGGTCCTGACAGCGGGCTGTGCCGGGAAAACGGAAGAGACAGCGGTCGTGTCGGGGAATGAGGCGGCAGTACCGGAAAGCGGCGGAACGCTGATTCTGAAAGTGAATCCGGAGATTGCGGTGGAGTATGACGCAAACGGAAGAGTGACAGCCGTGTACGGACGCAATGAGGACGGCAGGGAAATCGTGGAAAAGTATCGGGACTACATCGGAAAAGAATGCCATGAGGCAGTGGAGGATCTGGTTGGACTGATTCATGAGGCCGGTTATTTTGTGGAAGAAGTAGAAGGTGAGAACCGAAAGATTACGATAGAGATCGAGCGCGGCTCCGTTCTTCCGGAGGAAGGATTTATAGACGAGATCGTCACCGGCGTGCAGACTTATGTGGAGGATATGCAGCTTGGCAGTGCGGTTGTTGCCGGAGATCAGGTCGGAGAGGGGACGACGGACTATGATATCTACGAACATCCGTACGGGCCTGAGTCATACGAAGTGACCATTCCATCCGGAGAGCAGGCTCCGGTTCCGCCGGAGGAAGGCGCGGGAGGCAATGCGGTTGAAGGCGGGACGGAAGCGGCGCCGGACAGCGGAAATCCGACGCCCGGCGGCGGAACAGGAAATGCGCCTGCGGGCGGGACGGCGCCGAATGTGACGCCTCCGCCGGTTCATCAGGATACGCCGTATACGGATTACGATACGCCGTATCATAATCCGGCATCACCCTACACGGATTATGAGACACCGTATCACGAACCGGCGTCGCCCTACACGGATTACGAGTCGCCCTATACGAATTACGATACGCCTTATACTGATTACCATCATGGGAGCCATTACGGGGACTCTGGTTACAGTCATTATCATTAAATATCCACGAGACCGTGTTTTAAGCGTCGGTTTTGAAACGGTGTATGCCGGAGGAAAGAAGGAAAGGAGGACCGTTCATGTACAGGCACAGACGTTGGAGCAGAATCGGCGTCCTGACAATCAGCATGGCTGTCCTTCTGCTGGTCTTTTGCATGAAAAGGGCGGCGGCGCAGACGGATACGGCCCATCCGGAATATGCGGATTTGCTGTTTGACGACGGCAGAGTGCATACGATTGACATACAGATGGAGGACTGGGAAGGTTTTCTGGAACATGCTTCGCTGAAAGAATATCGTTCGTGCACCGTCGTTGTCGATAACGAAGTGTGTACACAGGCGGGAATCCGCGTCAAAGGGCATAATTCCAGGAGGCTCATTGAAAAATACGGATGGGACCGTTACAGTCTCAAGATAGAGTTTGACCGTTACCTTCCGGGACAGAGTTATCACGGGCTGGATAAACTGGCGCTGGATACTTCTTTTCAGGACAACAGCTATCTCAAAAGCTGTCTGGCGTACGATATGATGGCGCATATGGGCGTGCCGTCTCCCCTCACCAGCTATGTATGGGTGACGGTGAACGGCAGTCCCTGGGGACTGTATCTGGCGGTGGAAGAGCCGGAGGATGCGTTCGCCCGCAGAAACTACGGAGAACATCACGGACAGCTCTACAAACCGGATTATAAAAGCCTGGACGATGAAAATGCGGATGTGGCTCTGCGTTATGTGGACGACAATCCGGACAGCTACGATAATATTTTCCGCAAATCGCGATTTGATGTTTCGGAGGAAGAGAAGCAGGCGCTGATCCGTTCTCTCAAGTGTCTCTCAGAGGGGGAAGAGCTGGAAACGGCGGTGGATGTGGAGGAGGTTCTGAGCTATTTTACCGTACAGGTATTCGTCGTCAATCTGGACAGCTATCTGGGACGCACCGGCCACAATTATTTTCTGTATGAGGAGAGTGGCCGGATTCAGATGCTGCCGTGGGACTACAATCTTGCCTACGGGACCTATTCGCTGGGGATGCCGAATCCGGTGAATGACGCCGGGAAATATGTGAATGCGCCCATTGATACGCCCGCGGAAGGCGAAGTCATGCTGGAGCGTCCGCTGTTTCATCAATTGATGCTGAAAAAAGAGTATTATGAAGAGTATCACAGGCAGTTCGACCGTTTTCTGAAAACGTATTTTGAAAACGGCGTCTTTGAGCAGAAAGTGGATCAGATCACGGAGATGATCAGTCCCTATGTAGAAAAAGATCCCACGGCGTTCTGTTCTTATGAAGACTATCGGACGGGGGTGGAGACGATCCGGAATTTCTGCCTGCTCCGGGCGGAAAGCATCCGCGGTCAGTTAAACGGGGAGATACCGTCCACGATCCGCGGACAGTCCCTGGACCAAAGCGCGTTTGTGGATGCGTCTTCCGTCTGGATTCCGGACATGGGAGAGATTGCGGATCTGAAAGCAGATAAAAGGAATTAACCAGGGGAAATACGGTATGAGTGAAGAACATGTCCTTGTCGGCCAGGTATATGAGGCAAAGGAGGATATGACGGCAGCGGACAGACTGATCGGCAGTTATCTTCCGTTTATCAAGTCAGAGACGGCAAAATATCTGAAAAGGCCGTTGATTGAGGAAAACGACGACGAACTGAGCATTGCCATGATCGCGTTTCATGAAGCAATCAGAGGGTATACAAAAGGCAGAGGCGCTTTTCTGCCTTTTGCCTCCATGTTGATCAGAAGCCGGCTGACGGATCATACGAGGCGGGAGAAAAGGCACAGCGGGCATCTGTCGCTGGAACTGCCGCTGGGGGAGGACGGAGATACCCTGGGGATGCGGCTTCCCGCGCAGGAGGACGTACAGGAAACCTGTGTCAGCCGGAATGCCGCCCGGTCTGAGATTGAGGAACTGGCCGGTCAGCTTGCGCGTTTTGGAGTCAGCTTTACGGATGTGGCGGAGAACTGTCCGCGCCAGAAACGGACGCTTCGCGCCTGCCGGAAAGTGATGGAATATGCAAAAGGAGATACGGAACTGCTGGAGGAATTTCTGCGCACGGGAAGACTGCCCGTCGCCCGGCTTTCCAGAGAATGCCGCGTGGAGAAAAAGACGCTGGAGCGGCACCGGAGATATCTGGTTGCGCTGCTTGTCATCTGCACCAACGGGTATGAGATCATCCGGGGACATCTGAAGCATGTGCTGAAAGGAGGGCCAGACCAGTGAAATATATGATAATGGAATGTCATACCAGCTATGCGGTGCTGTTGGATGAGAACGGCTGTTTTTGGAAAGCGGCCAACCGCCGGTATCAGATCGGCCAGACGGTGGAAGATCCGGTCCTGATGAGAGAAGCCGGTGCCGGGAAGCGGATGAAGCTGCGCGCCGTTATGGCGGCGGCTGTGGCGGCAGCCTGTTTTCTGCTGGCGTTTACCGGTTATTACCGGGACTATATGGTGATGGAAACGGCGGTTTATCTGACAATCAATCCGTCTGTGCGGATGGAGCTGAACCGGAAGGGGCAGGTGATGAACGTTTCGGGAATCAATGAGGACGGCAGAAAACTGCTGGAGGGCTATCGTCAGGGCAGCAGGGAGCGGCTGACCGTGGCGAAGGAGCTGATCGGGCGCGCCGCGCAGATGGGGTATCTGTCCGCCGGCGGAACAGTTGTGGTGGATATTGACGCGCCGGAAGAGGCGGTTTTTCAGAAATACGGCGTGGAACTGCGGACAGAACTGGCAGACTATCTGAGAGAGACTCTGGAGGTGGAGATTCAGATTGTCAAACATGACGGCGGTGCGGGATATGTTCCCGCGAAGCCGGAGGAAGAGGGACCCTCTGCGCCGGAAACAGAGCCCGGAAAGGCAAAGCAGCCTGCGGCGCGGCCGGCAGACTGTGAGGGGCCGGTGCATGATGAAGATTCCGGATGCGCTGCTCCTGCCGGGAACGGTTCCGGCTCTGACGATGGCGGCGGTTCCGGTCATGAAGACCACCCGGGCGATGCTAACGGTTCCCGCTACGGAGAAGATTCGGGTTACGGCAGCGGATCCGATTACAAAGAGGATTCGGGCTACGGCAGCAGTCTCGGTCATGAAGAGGAGTCGGATTACAACGGCGGTTCCGGTCACGAAGAAGATTCGGATTACAGCGGCGGTTCCGGTCACGAAGAAGATTCGGATTACAGCGGCGGTTCTGATCACAGTGAAGATTCGGATTATGCCGGCGGTTCCGATTACAAAGGGAGAGTTTCGCACGGCAGTTCCGATTATGAAGGGGATTCCGGCTATTGAGTCCGGCCGGAGGATGTGTAAGGCGGCGGCAGAACGAATCCGCCGGCTGCCGTCATCCGCGTCCGGGGACGGAACCGGCCGTCTGTGGGAGGATTCTGGCCCGGGCAAAATATTCCGGCAGATGAAAATCGGGTTCCGGTACCGGGATGGGAGTGAAGCTGGCGAAATGCGTCCGCCCTTCACTCTCTTTTATTTTATAAAAATTGCAGGTAAAGGCGCTTCCGCTGCCTGGAATCAGTCCCGGATGGACGGCGGTGATCAGAGACAGCGGAAGCATTAGCCGCACGCTCCAGTCCTGCTCCCGGATCTGTGCCTGACAGGACAGCCCTTCTCTCATGACGGAGGAAAAAGGAACGCGCTCCCTGCGGTTCGCTCCGCAGCAGGCGAGCATGGCGCCGTTGGCGTTCATCTCGAAGTTCAGATAAACGGGCTTTGGTTCCTCCGGCGTGAAGCAGAAAAAAGCTTCCATGGCGGAATCGAGATAGACCGGGTCGTTGTCTTTGGTGAACGTACGGCAGGGATCCGCCTCCTGACATTTCATTTCCAGCAGGAAGCCCCTCTCCGGCAGAAATCCCAGCCGGCCGGAAGTGGCTGGCCGGTAGTCTCCGCCCCAGTTGAACCGATCCACGAAAAAGAGAGGACAGCGGTGAAGATCTTCCGGTGTTTTTATTTGATGGACGTCGTATCTCACAGGGTCTGCTCCTTTGACTTTGTTTTGTAACGGATTTTAGCAAAATGCATAAAAAAATACAAGGCGGAACGGAAAAACTGTCTTTTTGGGCAAAAAAAAGTGCCGATCGTGCTATTGTGCGCGGGCGGGAAACTGTATATACTTAGGGACAGAGAGGTCTGTCGCTGACAGGCGGAATTTTATGCAGAATCATACAAGGAGACAGGGATGGCAAAGACAAAGGGCAGGGTGACGCTGCCGAGCGAAGCCGGCTTTATCGAAGAGACGAAAGAGATGCTCGCGCGCTGGGGCGCCGATGCGCTCAGAGACAGCGACGGGACGAAGCTGGACCCGGAGATCAAAAAACTGGATGCCAGAATCTATACGACGTATTTTGCGGCGAGAGGACATAATGAATTTGCAGAACAGCATATGGAGGAGTGCCAGCAGCTTTATCTGATGTCCAGACGGTGCACGGCGGCGGACACGGAGGTGCGGATTTCTTTTCTGGAAGGATATTACAGGGAACAGGTGGTTCCGGATTATGTGCATGACCCGAAGGAATGGTGGGAAGTGATGGACCGGACCGCGGGACAGCCGCTCTCTGCGGACGACTGGGAGCTGGATCAGGAGAACGATCAGGTCCGGATCCGGCGTGCGGAGCCATTTCACGAATACACGGTGAGCTTTCTCGTCTATGCGATCTGGGATCCCACGCAGATGTACAACCACATCACCAACAACTGGGGCGACAGACCTCACGAGATTCCCTTCGACGTGCGTCAGCCGGCTTCCGGGCGGTTTGCGAAAGACTGTCTGGTGCAGTGGCTCAAGGATAATCCGGATACGGATGTGGTCCGCTTTACGACATTTTTTTATCATTTCACGCTGGTGTTCAATCAGGAGGCAAAAGAGAAATTTGTGGACTGGTTCGGTTACGGGGGAACCGTATCGGTGAAAGCGCTGCGGGAATTTGAGGCGGAATACGGATACCGGCTGCGGCCGGAGGATCTGGTGGACAACGGATATTATAACACTCCGTTCCGCGTGCCGACAAAAGCATATCTGGATTACATGGACTTTATCCAGCGGTTTGTGGCGAAGAAGGCGGCGGAGCTGGTGGCGCTCGTCCATGAGGCCGGAAGAGAGGCCATGATGTTTCTGGGCGACAACTGGATCGGGACGGAGCCGTACGGTTCGTATTTCGCGGATATCGGGCTGGACGCGGTGGTGGGAAGCGTGGGCGGCGGCGCCACGCTCCGGCTGATCTCGGATATTCCGGGCGTAAAATACACGGAAGGGCGTTTCCTGCCGTACTTTTTCCCGGACACGTTTTATGAAGGAAATGACCCGTGCATCGAAGCCAGGGAGAACTGGCTGTCCGCCAGAAGGGCGCTGATGAGGAAACCGCTGGACCGCATCGGCTACGGCGGCTATCTGAGCCTTGCGTACCGGTTTCCGGAGTTTACGGACTATATTGAGAAGCTGACCGATGAGTTCCGGGAGATTTACGATCGGATTCATGGTAGGAAGCCTTACTGCGGCCTGAAGGCGGCCGTGCTCAACTGCTGGGGAAAACTCCGTTCGTGGCAGGCGTACATGGTGGCGCATGCCCTTTGGTACAGGCAGACGTACTCTTATTTCGGGATGCTGGAAGCTTTAAGCGGCATGAATGTGGACGTGTGTTTTCTGAGTTTTGACGAGGTGCTTCAATCCGGGATTCCGGCGGATGTGGATGTGATCATCAACGCGGGGGACGCAGGCACCGCATACTCCGGAGGCTCCCGCTGGGAGGACGTTCGTCTGGTGAGCCTGCTGAGAAGCTGGGTCTTCCAGGGCGGCGGACTGGTGGGAATCGGAGAGCCGTCGGCCGTACATCAAAACGGCCGGTTCTTCCAACTGGCGGACGTATTCGGCGTGGAGAAAGAGCTGGGTTTTACGCTCTCCACGGACAAATATTTTACGGAGGCGCCGGAGAGGCACTACCTTACGGAGGACCGCACGGAAGCGTTTGACTTCGGAGAGAGTATGAAAAATATCTATGCGCTGGGGGCGGATACGGAGATCGCGGAATATTCGGACGGCGGGATTCATCTGGCCGCGCATCCTTACGGAAAGGGAAAAGGCGTCTATATTGCCGGGCTGCCGCACAGCAGCGCCAACACCCGGCTTTTGCAGCGCGCGCTGTATTACGCGGCCGGGAAGGAAGAGAAGCTGTACCGCTGGTTTGCGGACAATCCGGAATGCGAGGTGCATGCGTATCCGGAAGCGGGCCTCTGGGCGGTCTTAAATAACAGCGGAAGCGGGCAGAGCACGACGGTGTATGATGGAGACGGGAAGACGAAAGAGGTCTTCCTAGAGGCCGGGGCGATCCGCTGGGAGAGCGCGGTGCGCTGAGGCGGCGGTATCCGGCATGGAAACGATATCACAGGCAGGTTTCAATATAAGGAGGACAAAAGGATGAAGAAACCAGTACTTATTATTATGGCTGCAGGTATGGGGAGCCGTTACGGCGGTCTCAAGCAGATCGATCCGGTGGACGGGCACGGGCACATTATCATGGATTTTTCGATCTATGATGCGGTGAAGGCGGGCTTTGAGAAGGTCATCTTTATTATCAAGAAGGAGAACGAGCAGGATTTTAAAGAGACGATCGGCAGCCGCATGGAGCAGCGGATCGAGGTAGAGTATGTGTTCCAGGAGACGGAGAATCTGCCGGAAGGCTTTCAGGTGCCGGAAGGGCGGGTGAAGCCCTGGGGAACGGCTCACGCGGTTCTGTCCTGTCTGCCGGTGGTGGACGGGCCTTTTGCCGTCATCAACGCGGATGATTATTACGGGCAGCAGGCGTTTCAGATGATCTACGATTTCCTGGTGTCCCATGAAGATACAGACTGCTATCAGTATACGATGGTGGGATATCTGCTGAAAAATACGCTGACGGAAAACGGTCATGTGGCAAGAGGCGTCTGCGAGACGGACGCGGACGGAAAACTGACGGAGATTGTCGAGCGGGTCCGCATCGAGAAGCGGGCGGACGGCCCGGCTTACACGGAGGACGACGGAGCGACCTGGACGCCGCTGCCCGGCGACGCGGTCGTATCCATGAACATGTGGGGATTTACGAAGAGCATGATGGGGGAGATCCGCGACCGCTTTGCCGCTTTCCTGACGGAAAACCTGCCGAAGAATCCGCTGAAATGCGAATATTTCCTGCCGTTTGTCGTCGATGAACTGATCCGCGAAGAGAAAGCGGAGGTGACCGTCCTGAAATCCAGGGACCGCTGGTACGGAGTCACTTACCGGGAGGACAAACCGGTGGTGGTAAAGGCGATTCAGTCCTTAAAGGATCAGGGACTGTATCCGCAGAAGCTGTGGGAGTAAAGCCGGGCGCGCCCTGTGATCAGCCGGGATGATCGGACAGCGCCTTGATGGAAGAGGCGTATTCGGACGGGGTCATACCGGTGATGTGCTTGAACTGTCTGGAGAAATAATGGATGGAGGAAAAACCCAGAGCATCCGCGATCTGCGTGAAATTATAATGGTGCTCACGGATCATCTGTTTGGCCAGCTCCACCTTCATTTTGGAAAAATATTCGATGGCTCCGCAGCCGCCCCGGGTCCGGAACAGTTTCTGGAGCTGGGAGCGGCCGACGGAGTTGCTTTTACAGAGCTGTTCGATCGTCAGGCTTTCGCCGATATGGGTTTCCATGTATTCGACGATCTGCGAGAACAGTTCTCCGTCCGCCTTCTGTTTGATAGACTTGACGATGGCGGGATTGACGGGCGCCGTACGGACCATGTACCGGCGGATCAGCCGGATCAGGAGCTGTTCCAGACAGAGGCGGATCATCTGTTCTCCGGCAAACCGGGGACTTTCCGTGCGCACCAGCTCCTCCTGATAGGGATCGTCCATCCGGCCTTCAAAGACATGCCTGGCTTCCTGGATGATCTGTGCCAGAAGGATCCGTTCCGGCTCGCTGATCTTCAGCACTTTGTCTTCAAAAAAGGTCATGACGGAGGAAGCGCAGGCGAAGGACATGACGACCAGATTGGGCGCAATCAGTCCGTTGGATTTCACATTGTGAAATTCGTTCGGCTTGTGGAAGATGATATCGCCTTTCTTCAGCACATGAAATTTCTCTCCGGCGAAGACGTTCACTTCGCCCTTGTCAACGCATAAAAATTCCCAGAAATCGTGGGCTTCTCCCGGAAAAGAGAAATCGCACATATATTCAAAATAATGGATGGAGTAAATCTCGCGGATGGTCAGTACGTCCTTGAGCTGAACGCTTGTATAACTCAAAATAAACGATTCCTTTCCTGAAAATGAAGCTGATCGTGCAAAATATTGATCTGATTCTGAACATATTATAATACAAAAATGCAAAAAAGGCAAAAGGAAAACGGGAGAAAAATAAAACAGATTGTATAAAATGGAGGAAGAGAAAAGTATTTGTGAGGAAAAATAGTCAAAATTCCATCTTGAAAAATCTGCGGATATGTAAAAAATAACATCCGAAAAGCAGAAAAAAAGACAAAATTGTGTAAAATATACAAGAAAAAAGCTGATAATGCAAAAAGGTAGACAGATAAGATAAAGACTTTCCGCGGGGGGCTTACTATAATAAATGCATCAGGTGACGCAGACATACCGGACGGAAGGTTCGCGTATGCTGTATGTTTTGAATGTTCAGGAGGTAAAAAGTATGAAAAAGAAGATGTTGAGCGTGCTTCTGTGTGCGGCAATGACGACGGCTCTGCTGGCAGGCTGCGGCGGCTCCTCTGACAACGGCACACCGTCTGCAGGAGACGATGCGGGAACGACGGAAGCTCCGGCGGCGGATGCGGCGACAGACGCGCCTGCGGCAGCAGGGGACGCACTCGTATACTGGTCCATGTGGGAGGCGACGGAGCCGCAGGGACAGGCGATTTCGCAGTCCATAGAGGCATTCACCGCAGAGACCGGAATTGCCGTAGACGTACAGTTCAAGGGACGTACCGGCATCCGCGAAGGACTGCAGCCGGCGCTGGACGCAGGGACGAACATCGACTTGTTTGACGAGGACATCGACCGTGTGAATACGACCTGGGGCAGCTATCTTATGGATCTGGAAGAGCTGGCAAAGGCAAATGACTATGAGGCGACCGCCAATGCGGGACTGATCGCCGCATGCCGCGAGGTAGGCGGAGGCAAGCTGAAATCCATCCCCTATCAGCCCAACGTATTCGCTTATTTCTACAATATGGACATCTTTGAGGAAGCAGGCGTGACGAAGGTTCCGGAGACTTGGGACGAATTTCTGGATACCTGCCAGAAGATCAAGGATGCGGGCTATACGCCGATTACCAACGACAACGCGTACATCAGCAGCCTGTTCGGTTATCATATGAGCCGTCTGATCGGCGAGCCGGCGACGGAAGAGGTTGTGAAGAACGGCGACTGGGACAACGAAGCGGTTCTGAAGACGGCGCAGGCTTACGAAGAGCTGGCAAGCAAGGGCTATTTCTCCGAGACGATCGAGAGCAATCAGTGGCCGGCGGGACAGAATACGGAGCTGGCGATGGGTACGGCGGCGATGTATCTGAACGGCTCCTGGCTGCCGAACGAGGTAAAGGATATCGCAGGCGAAGACTTTAGATGGGGCTGCTTCAGCTATCCGACCGTGGACGGAGGAACGGACGGAACGGACGCTTCCAACTACGGAGCGCAGGTGTTCGCGATCAATGCCAAATCCACGAAGGCGGAGCAGGCGTTCCAGTTGATCACCTATCTGACCAAGGGCGAGGCGGATGCGCTTCTCTCCGAGATGTCCGTAGGTATCCCGGCAGATTCCGGCAACAGCGAGTGGCCGGCGCTTCTGACCAACGTAAAACCGGTTATGGAAAGCATGACGACCCGTTATCCGTGGGCGGCAGGCGCTGAGGCGAATGCGGACATGACGCCGATCATTATCGAGAACTTCACAAAGGTCTGCGGCGGTTCTCTGGATGCGCAGGGATTTGTAGACGCACTGAAGGCAGCGGGCAACTAAAGCAGCGCTGATGATGGCAGCATCGTGTTTGGCGATGCTGCCATATTTGCTCTATGCACACGGATGTCCGAATGAAGCAAATATCTGTTCCTGAGAGGGGGTTACCGGATTGAAAAAGAATAAGACCATGATCGTGGTATTTCTCGCGCCGGCGGTCATTATGTTTTGCATCATCTTCCTGTATCCGATCGTCCGAACCATTGCCATGAGCTTTTTTAAGATCGAGGGCGTGACGGATGCCATGTCCAGATGGCAGTTTTCCGGACTGGCCAATTACATAAAACTGTTCAATACGGAGCTTTTCCGCATATCCATGTGGAATATCTTTCGTATCTGGCTCTTCGGCGGGATTCTTGTCATGGGGCTGGCGCTTCTCTTCGCGGCCATCCTGACGAGCGGCATCCGCTTTAAGAGCGCGTTTCGGGCCATTATCTATATGCCCAACGTAGTGAGCGCCGTAGCGCTGGCAACGATGTGGCTGCAGTATGTGTTCAGCCCCAAGTTCGGTCTTTTTAAATCGGTCGGTGAGCTGCTTCACTGGGAGTGGCTTACGAAATTCCAGTGGCTGGATCCGTCCCATCTGTTTCTCGCGCTGCTGATCGCTTACTGCTTCGGCATGGTGGGATATCATATGCTGATCTTTGCCAGCGGAATTGAGCGGATCGGCACGGACTATTATGAGGCGGCTACTCTGGACGGCGCCAGCAGGGTGCAGCAGTTCCGCTATATCACGCTTCCGCTTTTAAAGGGGGTCACGAAGACCAACATTACCATGTGGAGTATCAGTTCCGCCGGATTTTTCCTGTGGTCGCAGCTGTTCTCCATGGTGGTGTCCAATACGCAGACGATTACGCCGGTCGTTTACATGTATCAGAACATCTTCGGCGCCGGAAACAGTATGACGGAGAGAAATGCCGGGATCGGAGCGGCGGTGGGCGTACTTCTGAGCCTCTGTGTGGTGCTGATCTTTGTTGTATGCAACAAAGTGTTCAAAGATGACGATATCGAATTTTAAGAAGGAGGGAGTAAGGATGGCAAAAGAAAAGAAAGTGCGTGAACGTGTGAACTGGCGCAGAGAGCTTCGGTTGGCTCCCGGCTATCTGATTCTGTCTCTGTGGGTGCTGTTTACCTTTATCCTGCTGGGCTGGGTGATCGGAGCAAGTCTGTCTACTTCCAAGGAGATTTTCTCCGGCGCGGTCTTTCAGTTTAAAACCGGGATTCACCTGGAAAATTACGCGAAGGCGTGGAACACCTCCAACGTATCGGTGTTCTTCATGAATTCTCTTGTATACGCATCCATCTCCTGCGCGCTTCTGGTACTGATCTGCGCGCCGGCGGCCTATGTGCTGTCCCGTTTTACCTTTCTGGGCAACCGGCTGATTCAGAACGGTTTTGTGGCGGCGATGGGCGTTCCGGCAACGATGATTGTCCTGCCGCTGTTCGGACTGGTGGCGGGCTGGAATGTGCTGAACGTATCGCTGGCCAACCGGGCGGTGCTGGTATTCCTGTATGTGGGTATTAACGTACCTTATACGACGATTTTCCTCCTGACCTTTTTCAGCAATCTTTCCCGCTCCTTTGAGGAGGCGGCGGCCATTGACGGGTGCCCGCCCATGAAGACGTTCTGGCAGATCATGCTGCCCATGGCGCAGCCGGGCATCATTACCGTGACGATTTTCAATTTTATCAATGTGTGGAACGAATATTTCATGTCCCTGATCTTCGCAAATTCCGACAAGGTCAAATCCGTGGCCATCGGACTGTACGGAATGATCAATTCCATGCGCTATACCGGAGATTACGCGGGAATGTTCGCGGCGGTGGTCATCGTATTTCTGCCCACCTTTATTCTGTATGTATTCCTGTCGGAGAAGATCATTGCCGGCGTTACCGGCGGCGGTGTGAAAGGTTAGGAGGAGCCGGAATGAACAGAGAAGAATCGAGACTGCTGCATATTTCGGGAAAATTTGAGACGGACGGAGAGCTGGAGAGCGTTGAGCCTCATGGAAACGGGCATATCAACGATACGTTTCTCCTGACCTGCGCGCTGCCGTCCAAAGCGAAGTGCAGGTACATTCTGCAGAGGATGAACCATGAGGTTTTTAAGGATCCCAAAGGCCTGATGGAAAATATTGTGGGCGTGACCGCGTTTCTGCAGAAAAAGATCAGGGAACAGGGCGGAGATCCGAGACGGGAGGCGCTGAACGTGATTCCGGTCAGGGGCGGCGGCTTCTATTTGGAAGAGGAGGACGGCACCTTCTGGCGGATGTACCGTTTTGTGGAGGACGCAGTCAGCTATGACGTGGTGGACCGGCCGGAACATTTTTATGAAAGCGCCGTGGCATTTGGTCACTTCCAGAAGCTTCTGGACGATTATCCGGCGGAAAGCCTTCACGAGACGATCCCGAATTTCCACAATACGGTGGACCGGCTGAACAACTTTAAAAAAGCGTTGGAAGCGGATGCGCTGAAACGTGCCGGGGACGTGTCGGAAGAGATTCGTTTTGTGCTGGACCGGGAAGAGGACTGTCATGTGCTCTGCGATATGCTCGCATCCGGGGATCTTCCTCTGCGGGTTACACACAACGATACCAAACTGAATAATATTATGCTGGACCGGGTTACCGGAAAAGGGATCTGTGTCATTGATCTGGATACGGTCATGCCCGGTTCGGCGCTGTATGATTACGGAGATTCCATTCGTTTCGGGGCCAATACAGGGGCGGAGGACGAGAGGGACCTTGCGAAAGTCTCCTGCGATCTGGAACTGTTTGCCCTGTACACGAAAGGCTTTATCGAGGGATGCGGCGGCTCGCTGTGCGAGAAGGAAATTCTGCTGCTTCCGATGGGGGCGAAACTGATGACGCTGGAGTGCGGGATGCGGTTTCTGGCCGATTATCTGGAAGGGGATCATTACTTCAAGATCCATCGTCCGGGACACAATCTGGACCGCTGCCGGACACAGTTTCGCATGGTGAAAGACATGGAAAACAAGTGGGGGCAGATGCAGGCGATCGCGGAACATTATTTATAGGAGCGGCCGGCCGTTCCGGCGTCCGCAAAGCCCAGTTTTTGAAACGCCTCTTCCGAGAGCAATGCTCCGCTGCTGCCGACTACGGCCGCGGCAACCCGGTTTGCGTCGGCGATAGCTTCTTCCATGGACGCTCCCTGCTTTAAGCGGGAGATGACCGTGCCGATATGGGAATCTCCGGCGCCGATGGTGTCGGTCTGTTCCGCCCTGACGCCGGGGACATACGCGGCCTTTTCTTCCGTTCGGTAATAGGCGCCCCGTTCTCCCAGAGTGACAATAACCACATTGCGGGTTTTTTCGTACAGGACACGGGCCGCTTCCTCGACGGAAGATCGTCCAGTGTATTCCAGCGCCTCCGTCTCATTCAGATGCAGGACGGGAGAGAGCGCGAAGATCCGCGAGAGAATCTCCGGCGGGAGAACCTGGATTCTCGGCCCCGGAGCAAAATAGACCCGGAGATCAGGGTGCTCTTCCAGAAAACGGACGATATGCGTGCCGGTGCGCTCTTCGATTTCCAGACCGCAGATGTAGACGCTGTCGATGGCGTCTGTGTCGGGCAGATCGAACCATTCCGGACGGAAGCGGTATTCCGCGCCCCGGTGACAGACGAATGTACGTTCTCCCGAGGCTTCCACAAAGCAGTAGCAGCAGCCGTTTTCCTGTTCCGGCGTCGGGATGGGGCTTTTTACCCCTTTCTGGGCCAGCGCTTCCCGGACGAAATGCCCGTATGTGCCTGTCCCGATGGGTGAGAACAGAATATAAGGAACCGAAAAGAGCCGGATCATGTTCGAGACATTGTAGGCGCAGCCGCCCAGAGACATGGTCTGGCGGATCACATGTACATCTTCGCCGGTTTTCGGCAGGTGCTCCAGATGGATGATGACGTCCGTGACGGTGGAACCGATGACTAATACCTGTTTCATAAAAAATCCCCCTGTATCTTTTGGATAGTGCGATAAAAGTTTGTTTTTCGTGTTTTCTGTATTATATATGGAAAACGCGCTTCTTTCAAGCCCCGCGGTACGCTTTCAAGCAGTGCGGGAGAGCGGTCTTCCTCTGTCTGCCGGGTATTGAAAGGCGGACGGATTTTCCGTATAATAGTCAAAAAAGAAAAGAGGATGTCCATATGGAAGACAAGACAACGATTCTGATGATCAACGGCTGTATCCGGGGGCCGCAGTCCCGAAGCTGGCGCCTTGCGGAGGCGTTTCTGCAGTCCATGAGGGCGTCTGCGCCTGCGCCGTTTTCCTATACGCAGCTTGATCTGGCGCAGATGGAATTAAAGCCGCTCACCGGACCGTTTTTTGAAGAGCGGCAGCGGTTTCTGGAGGAAAATGACCGGACGCATCCGCGGTTTGACCTTGCGCGCCAGTTTGCGCGGGCGGATCGGATTCTGGTGGCGGCGCCGTTCTGGGATCTGAGCATTCCGGCGGTTCTGAAGCTGTATATTGAAAACATCTCCCTGGACGGCATTACTTTCGGCTGCAATGCGGAAGGAATGTACGGTATGTGCCGGGCGCAGGACATGCTCTTCTTCACGACCAGGGGCGGATTCTACGGGGACGGTCCGATGGAACAGGGCGCCCGGTATCTGAAAGCGCTGTGTGAGATGTTCGGAATCGCCAGATTTTGCTGTATCGCGGCGGAGGGGATGGATTTTCAGCCGGAGCGGGAGGAAGCGATTATGGCACAGGCGCTGGAAGAGGCGCGGGAAGCCGGCCGGCACTACTGGGAGCATTAGGCGGAAGTTACTTTTTTGTCCCAGAAGATGCCGGCGGATACGAGAAGGATGCCGGCGCATTTGCTCCACGTAAAATTGTGAAACAGGATGACGTCAAACAGAATCCCTGCCAGAAGCTGCCCGGTCAGCAGGAGAATGGTGGACTGAAAGACTTTCATCCGGTCCAGGGTGATGATGGAGAGGACGAAGGCGATCACGCCGAAAGTTCCGCCGGCGTACAGATAAGCGGGGACGCGGGTGCATGCCTGCAGGTCGGTCCGCAGATAAGGGGAGAAGAGCAGCAGGACCAGAGCAAGGATACTGGCGACCACATAGTTGACCAGAGAGCCGTTCCAGGTGCCGAGCGTTTTGGCGGCGCGGTAATTGATCATCTTGGAGACGACGGTGGCGCAGCCGTAGAAGAAAGCGAGTAATACGATCAGAAACATAATAAAAACTCCTTACTTTAAGACAGGTTCAGAAGAAGGATACCTGCCAGAATCATCAGAAAGCAGGGGATGCGTCTGCGGCTGAACGGGACCTTCGGCACATGGAACAGGCCGTAGTGGTCGATGACCGCGGAGATAAAGAGCTGTCCGGCCACCGACAGGCAGGTGGTGGCGGCGGCGCCCAGTATGCCTACGCAGTAGCTGCTGACGGATACCAGCAGGACGCCGAAGAATCCGGCGGAATACAGATACCAGGGCATGCCCCGGAGCGTAATCCGTTCCCGGACAACCAGCACAATGTACAGCAGGAGCAGAAGACCGCCGGAAGCGTGAACGACGAGGCTGACGCCCCAGAGACTGACGGATTCCGACAGAAGTCCGTTGAAACTCATCATGGCAGACTGCAGCACGCCGGCCAGCAGTACAAGAAATGAATACATATGAAAATTCCTCCCTCTGTCAGCAGTTCCACTGACATTTTTTCATGTTGACGTGGTTATCGTCTTTAAATTCCACCTTTTCGTCCAGAAGCAGCGCCTTCTGGTCCCGAAAATGAGGAGCCAGTCTTCCCGCGTGGTTTACCACCCGGTGACAGGGGTAGCTGCCGTAATATTCCGACATGCTGAGAATCTTTCCCACCAGCCTTGCGTTTTTTTCCCGGCCGACCAGTCTTGCAATCTGCCCGTAGGAGGCGACTTTGCCGGCCGGGATCTCCTCTACGGCCGAGAGAACTTCGTAGATCAGGTCTTCTGTGAGGACTGCGGACATTGTTCCGGCTCCTTTCATGAACTGTATTATATATGGAAAAGGCCTTTCTTACAAGCCCCTCTGAGCGGAATGTAAGATTCGGTTTTCGGGGTATTCCATGCAGTTCTATGCAGAATGTAAAAACATTGTGGAAAAAAGAAAGGGACTATGGTATAATGTCACCAAAATAAAAAGGGTATCAAAACAGATACCGGATAAGGAGGGTATTATGTCAACACCACATAACGCGGCGAAGCCGGGGGATATTGCGGAGACGGTCCTGCTGCCGGGCGATCCGCTTCGGGCAAAGGTGATTGCGGACCGGTTCCTGACGGATGCGGTTCAGTTCAACACGGTTCGGAATATGTTCGGATATACGGGGACTTATGAGGGAAAGCGGGTGTCTGTCATGGGAACCGGCATGGGCTGCGCTTCCATCGGCATCTATTCCTATGAACTGATTCATATGTACGGCGTGAAGAACCTGATCCGCGTCGGTTCCTGCGGAGGAATGCAGGAGTATGTGAAGCTCGGCGATATCGTGATGGCGGCCGGCTCCAGCACCGACACCAACTATGCGCATCAATATCATCTTCCGGGCAGTTTTTCCGCGGTCGCTTCCTTTGACCTTCTGAGCAAGGCCGTGGAGGAAGCGGAGAAAAACAGTTTCCCGTATATCGTCGGCAACGTGATCTCTTCGGATATTTTCTATAATGAAACGCCGGAGTGGAAGGAATGGGCGAAGATGGGTGTCCTGGCGGCGGAGATGGAGAGCTTTGCGCTGTACTGCAACGCGGCGCGCGCGGGCGTCCGGGCGCTGGGCATTTTCACCGTATCGGATTCCATGGTTTCTCAGGAAGAGATGTCGGCCGAGGAGCGCCAGAACGGTTTTACCAACATGATGAAGGTTGCGTTGGGAGTGGCAGCGAGCCTATGAAAAAAGCGTGGGAAATGGCAGGGGAGCTGTACTGGAACGCACAGCCGGTCGTGCTCTCCGAGGAAGATCAGACCTGGACGGCCAATCTGGAGACGCAGAAGTTTTACGACCAGCTTTTGAGCCTGGACTGGGGGAGCCATGTGCCGGGTTCCGGCGCGCCGGAGCGGATCATGGTCGCCGCGGTGCAGGCGCTGGAAAACCGGGGTTATCTGGCGGGAGACCGCGCGTATGAGCTTCTGGAAGAGGGTCTTGGAGCCCATGCGGAGGAAAATTACGTGAGACTGCATGAGATATCCGCAGAGCTTCGGTATGAACTGGCGCGCGCCGTCAGGGACGAAGCGTCTCCGTACTGGAGCTACACGCAGTATACGTCTTTCGCACAGTATGAGAAAGCGGTGCGTTTCCCGGCGGCGGAGCCGGTGGAGGTGGACGCTCCGGAATTTCGGGACAGGCTGAAGGCGGCCTGGCTGTCGCAGCTGATCGGAGCGGCGATGGGCACGATGGTCGAAGGTTATACCTCGCAGAATCTTTACAAAGCGTTCGGAGAGGTGTATGATTATCTGCGGGAACCAAATACGTACAATGACGACATTACCTATGAACTTGCGTTTCTGGACGCGTTTTCCAGATACGGCTACGATGTGACCTCGAAGGAGATTGCGCTTTCATGGGCGGGACTTGTTCCCTGCGGCTGGTCCGCGGAGGAGGTCGCTCTGCGGAATATCAAAAGCGGAATCCTGCCGCCGGAAAGCGGTACCTTCCACAATCCGTTCTGCGAGTGGATCGGGGCCCAGATGAAGGGCGGGATCTGCGGCATGGCGGCTCCGGGAGACACATATCTGGCGGCGAAGCTGGCATGGGCGGACGGGGAAGTGGCCCATGCGAACAACGGGATTCTGGGGGAAGTCTTCAACGCGGTGCTGACGGCGCTGGCGTTCACGGAGCCGGATGTGCGCGTGCTGCTGCGCCGCGCCATTGATCTGATTCCGGCGGACAGCGAGTACCATTCGGTCGTCTCTTTCGCCTGGGAATGCTGCGAACGCTATGAGGACTGGCATCAGGCATTGTCCGACTGTCAGGAGAAATATAAGAAATACAACTGGATCCACGCCTATCCCAACGCCTGCTGTGAAGTGATCGCGCTTTACTACGGGAACGGCGACTATACAAAGACGCTTCACATCGTCACCATGTGCGGTGTGGACGCGGACTGCAACGCAGGCATGATCATGCCGGTACCGGCAATCCAGAAGGGAATGCGTATCATTCCAGAGAAGCTGGTCCATCCGGCGTTTCACGAGCTCATTACCTACATGAGAGGGAAGAGCAGATGTACGCTGGAGGAACTGGTGGACGATACTTTAAACAGCATAAAGCATGCAAAGAACAAGGAGGAAGTCTAATATGATGAAAAAAGTATTAGCAATGTTGCTGGCTTCAGCGATGGTATTATCCGTGACGGCCTGCGGCGGAAAAGACAACACGAGCACAGACGCGCAGACACCTGCGGCAGAGGACGGCGCCGAGGCGCCGGCGGCAGATGCAGGCGGGGACAGCGAAGCGCCTGCGGCTTCCGCAAGCGGCGAGACCTACAAAGCGGCTCTTTTGCTCAACGGAACGCTTGGTGACAAATCGTTCTATGATTCCGCAAATGAAGGTCTGACCAGACTTAAAGACGAGCTGGGCGCGGACGTCTTTGATTTTAAAGTTGAGCAGATGGGCGGCACGGCTGCGGACGAGTCCAAATGGGAGCCGACGCTTCTGGACTACTGTGATTCCGGCGAGTATGACGTCATCATCATGGGAACCTGGCAGATGGCGGATCCGCTGGCAAAAGCGGCGGAGCAGTATCCGGATCAGAAATTCATGTTCTTCGACGAGCAGTTTATGTTCGAGGACAACGGAAACCCGACCAACATCTACAACATTCTGTACAAGCAGAATGAGGTGTCCTATCTGGTGGGCGCGGCGGCAGCGATGATGACGACCGACGAGACGATCGAGGGCATCGATCCTTCCACGAAGAAGATTGGTTTTCTGGGCGGCATGGACAACGCGGTTATCAACGATTTCCTGAAAGGTTATCAGCAGGGCGCGAAAGACATCGATCCGGAGATCGAAGTGCAGGTATCCTGGGTCGGCGATTTCGTGGATTCCACCAAGGGTAAGGATCTGGCGCTGGCACAGTATCAGAACGGCGTGGATGTAGGATACAACGTGGCAGGTAATGCGGGTCTTGGACAGATCGAGGCGGCAGGCGACATGAACCTTTATGCGTTCGGCGTTGACTCCGACCAGGCGAGCCTGCTTCCGGATTACGCGAAGAACATTCCGACTTCCGCACTGAAGAACGTGGGTAATTCTCTGTATCGTGCGATTAACCTGGATCTGGAAGGAAAACTGACGTACGGCACCACCGAAGTGCTCGGATTTGCCGAGGGCGGCGTAGAGCTGGTGAAGGACGCGCATTACGAGGAGATGCTTCCGGAGAATATCCGTACAAAACTTGATGAGCTGGAGCAGAAAATCATCAAAGGCGAGATCGTGGTAGATACGGCGATTGAGAGATAAAAAGGCAGTAAGACTGCCGCAGGAGGCTGCCGGGAGTTTTTGTTTCCCGGCAGCCTTTTATAAAAAGGATTCTGAAACAAAGCAGTCAAAACAGATTTTGAATCAGATTCGGAGAGGGTAAAAGGTGGCCTGCTTGGAAAATAACATTGTTTTGCAGATGAATCACATCATGAAGATCTATTCCAACGGCGTTGTGGCGAATGAGGATGTGAGCATCGAACTGAGGAAGGGCGAGATTCATGCGCTTCTGGGAGAGAACGGCGCCGGGAAGAGTACGCTGATGAAGGTTCTCTTCGGGATCGAGAGTCCGGACGAAGGACAGATCCTTCTGAACGGACAGGAGACGAGTATCCGGTCGCCGCAGGATGCCATCAGCAAGGGGATCGGTATGGTGCATCAGCACTTTATGCTGGTGCCGTCCCTGACCGTGGCGGAGAATATCATTCTTGGGGTAGAGCCGAGGAAACAGTTTGTCTTTATTGACATGGAGAAGGCGGTCTCGGCAGCGGAGGAGATCGCACAGAAATATAATTTTGACATTGACGTCAGAGCGAAGGTAGAAGAAATTCCGGTAGGAATCAAGCAGAAGGTGGAGATTTTAAAGGCGCTGTATCGCGGCGCGGACATCCTGATTCTCGATGAGCCGACGGCTGTGCTGACTCCGCAGGAGACGGATGAACTGTTCGTGCAGTTGGAGAAGCTCAGAGACAGCGGACATACGATTATCTTCATCTCCCACAAGCTGGATGAGATTAAAAGGATCTGCGACCGCGCTACGATCATGCGCAGCGGACGCAGTATGGGTACTTATGAAGTAAAGGATATATCGACCGAGGACATGTCCCGTCTGATGGTGGGCCGGGATGTGGTGCTGACCTTTGAAAAAGAGGCGGCAAAGCCGGCGGCGGTACAGTTGAAGGTGCGGGATTTGTCCGTACGCAATGCCCAGGGGGTATTAAAAGTAGACGGTCTTTCTTTCGACCTGCGGTGCGGCGAGATTCTGGGCATCGCGGGCGTGGAGGGAAACGGTCAGTCGGAACTGATCGACTCCCTGACCGGACTGAACAAGAGTTATCAGGGCAGGATCACCGTAAAGGATACGGATATCGGAAAAAGCAGCATCAAAGAGATCCGTGATCTGAGCGTGGCTCATATTCCGGAGGATCGCATGACGAGCGGCTGCGCGGGAAATCTGAATATTCTGGAGAACCTGTTCTCCAATCAGTATACAGATCCGGAGTATTCCGGAAAGATGCTTCTGAAGATGAAGCGGATCCAGGAGCGTTCCGTGGAGCTGATCAAAGAATATCTGATCAAATGCAAGTCTTTCCGTCAGAATGTGGGGATGCTGTCCGGCGGAAATATCCAGAAGGTCATCGTGGCGAGAGAATTTTCCACCGGCCCCGGACTGATCATTGCCAACCAGCCGACCAGAGGCGTAGACGTGGGAGCGGCGGAATTTATCCGTAAAAGACTGCTGGCGTTCCGGGACGCGGGATGCGCGGTGCTTCTGATTTCCGCGGACCTGAACGAAGTGTTTTCCCTGAGCGACCGTCTGGCGGTGATGTACAAAGGAAAATTTTCCGGTATGTTTACCGATGTGGCAGGCGTCACGGAGGAGGAATTGGGCCAGTACATGCTGGGCTTAAAGCATCAGGAAGAGCAGGAGGGCGTGATTTATGAATAGTGCAAAACGTTTTGATTTGTTCCGTATGTTTTTTTCCGTGTTGATCGCTCTTTTGATCTCCTTTGTGATCATTTTCTTCGTCAGCAGCGAGCCGGTGACCGCGATTACGACGCTGATAACGGGTCCGCTGAAAAGCAAGAGGAATATCGGAAATGTTGTTGAGGCGATGGTACCGCTGATCTTTACCGGAACCGGCGTCTGTATTATGTTTTCCGCCAATCAGATCAATCTGGCGACGGAAGGCGGTTTTCATCTGGGCGGTCTGGTGGCGGCGGCCGTAGCGCTGCAGCTGGGGCTCCCGGCGGGATTAAGTCCTTTCGTGGCGATTTGTCTGGCGGCGCTGGCGGGTGCGGCGTTCTGTGCGATTCCGGCGGTTATGAAGATCAAGACCGGAGCCCCTGAGCTGGTATCTTCCCTGATGATCAATTATCTGTCGCTGTGGCTCTGTACGTTTATCATGATGCATTTTCTGCAGGATCCCAGTGTCGGTTCTGCATCCTACAAGCTTCCGGCGGAGTCGGAGCTTCCGATTCTCATCAAGGGAACCAACATTCACGCAGGGCTTTTGATTGCGCTTCTGGTGGCGGTACTCGGTTATGTGTTCCTGTTCAAGACCCGTACCGGGTATGAACTGCGCCTGACGGGTGAGAATGAGAATTTCGCCCGCTATTCCGGAATCAGTATTGTGAAAGTAATTCTGATCTCCCAGATGGTAGGCGGCGTCATCGCCGGCATCGGCGGCAGCGTGGAGCTGTTAAGTCCTATTTACACCCGATTTTCCTGGACAGCCCTTCTGGGCTACGGCTGGGACGCGATCATCATCTGTACGCTGGCCAAGAAAAATCCTCTGTACACGCCGCTGGCGGCTCTGTTTCTGGCTTATCTGCGGACCGGGGCTTCGATCATGGCCCGTTACACGGACGTGACGCTGGAGATCGTGCAGATTACGCAGGGTATCATCATCCTGCTGGTGGTGGCGGAACAGTTTTTAAGCGGTATGAAGCACCGCATGATTGCAAGGGAAGCGAAAGCGTCCTTAAAAGAAGGGGAGGTGGCGTAAGATGCTGCAGAGTTTACTGAGTCCTGATTTCTTTAACGCCATCCTGCGGGCGACGACGCCGATTCTCTTCGCGGCGCTGGCCTCCTCCGTGGCGTCCAAGTCCGGCATTACCAATATGGCGCTGGAGGGCATCATGCTCTTCTCCGCGCTGTTCGGCGTCATCTTCTCCGCCATGACCGGAAATTTCGCCGCAGGGCTTCTGCTGACGATGGCGGCGGGAGGCGTGATCGGCCTGATGCTGGCGTTTTTCGTGCTGAACCTGAAGACGGACGAGATTCTGGCGGCCATTGCCATCAATCTGATGGCCACGGGCGGAACGGTGCTTCTGATGCTGGCCGTATCCGGAGACCGCGGGTCTTCCACCTCCATTGCCAGCGTATCGGCTCCGAAGATCGTGATTCCGCTGATCGACCGGATCCCGTTTCTGGGTCAGGTCCTTTCGGGACAGAATCTGATGACGTACCTGTCGCTGCTGGCGGTCGTGATCATGCACCTGTTCCTCTATAAAACCCCGCTGGGACTGAAGATCCGTGCGGTGGGGGAGAATAAGAACGCGGCGGAATCCGTCGGTATCAGTTCCCGGAAAATCCAGTACATCGCTTTGATTTTAAGCGGCGTGCTGGCCAGCATGGGCGGCTTCTTCCTGTCCGGCGGATATATGAACATGTTTACGAAAGACATGTCCGCAGGAAAGGGCTACATTGCACTGGCGGCAAGCGCGATGGGCGGCGATACGCCGGTGGGCGGTTTTTTGGTGTCCCTGCTTTTCGGCGCGGCGCAGGCGCTGGCCAATATGATGCAGCTTACGGATATTCCGCATGAGCTGATTCAGATGGTGCCGTACCTGACGACTCTGGTAGGGCTTGGGATCTACAGCTATGCCGGATTGAAGAAACGGCAGAAGCTGGCCGGAAAATAAAGAACGATGTAGCGGAAATACATAAAAGAACGCCTGTATGGGGAATGTCTGACCATAGAGGCGTTCTTTTGGTATATTTTTGCAAACCGGTTGAAATGGGGAGCATTCTGTTATAAACTGTAAAGCAGAGGACATAAAACCGGTAAAGAAATGCTTTTAAACGGAAGACAGGTCCGGGAGGAGGGAAAATACAGTGAGAACAGGGATTGTCGGGACGGGGATGATTGTGCGGGAATTTCTGGAGCATCTACACGGTATGGAGGGGCTTGAACTCCGGGCGATCTGCGGAACGCCCAGACGAGAGGCCGATTTGCGGGAGCTGAGCGTGCGTTATGGGATTGCCGGCTGGTATACCGATTATGAGAAGATGCTGCGGGATGGGACGGTGGAAGCGGTCTATGTGGCCGTGCCGAACCATCTGCATTTTGAATTTTGCCAAAAAGCCATACAGGCAGGGAAGCATGTCGTCTGTGAAAAGCCGTTCACTTCCAATGTCAGAGAGGCCGCAGAACTGGACCGCCTTGCGAGAGAGCGGGGAACGATTCTGCTGGAGGCGGTGACGACAAGGTATCTGCCGAACACCTGGCGGATCAAAAGCTGTCTGCCGGAGCTTGGGAGAATCCGCATCGTGACGGCGAATTATTCTCAGTATTCCTCCAGATACGATGCCTTTTGCAGAGGAGAGGTCCTGCCTGCCTTTGATCCGCACCGGTCGGGCGGGGCGCTGATGGATCTGAACATTTACAATATCGATCTGGCGGCGGAGCTGTTCGGGGCGCCAGAGCAGGTGCATTATGCTGCCAATGTGGAGCGGGGCATTGATACTTCCGGGATTCTGACCATGAATTACGGCAGTTTTCAGTGCGTGTGTATCGGCGCGAAGGACTGCAGGGCGCCGGTGTTCACCTGTATTCAGGGTGACCGGGGCTGCATCTGTATCACATCGCCGGTGAATGAACTGTCTTCTTATGAACTGTATCGAAATGAGGATCAGACAGGCAGAACGACGGTTCACGGAAGCGGCGTCAGATACGATTACAATGGAGGAAAACATCGGATGTACCATGAGTTTCGGGAATTTATCCGCATCGTGGATGAAAAGGATCAGGAATATGCGCAGCGGATGATGGAGACGACGTTGATTACCATGGACATTCAGACGAGGGCAAGACAGACGGCGGGGATTGTTTTTGATCATGATGCGGTCCGATAGAAGGACCGGGCGGCGGTCCGCCGCCGTTAAAAAATAACAGAAGGAGACAGAGCAGATGGAACAGTATTATGTATTGCAGAACGGAGTGAAGATGCCGTGTATCGGTTACGGGACGTATAAGTGTACGGACGGGAGCGATGAACGGGTGGTGCGCATGGCGTTGGAAGCCGGATATCGGATGCTGGATACGGCGGCGTTCTATGGGAACGAGACGTATGTGGGCAAAGCGCTCCGTGAGAGCGGGATTCCAAGAAAAGAACTTTTCCTGACTTCCAAGGTGTGGAAGACAGAACTGGGATACGAGAAGACGATGAAGAGTTTTGAAGCGTCTCTGGAACGTCTTCAAAGCGATTATCTGGATCTGTTTCTTCTCCACTGGCCGAAGCCGTCTCCGGACGCGGAGGACTGGAAGGAACTGGACAGAGAGAGTTGGCGGGCGCTGGAGGAGCTGTACCACCAGGGAAAAGTGCGTGCCATCGGAGTCAGCAATTTCCTGCCGCACCATCTGGAGGCGCTGATGGAAACTGCGGATGTGCGTCCGATGGTTGATCAACTGGAGCTTCATGTAGGATACATGCAGGAAACCGCGGTGCAGTTCTGCAAATCGTGGGGGATTCAGGTGCAGGCGTGGAGCCCGCTGGGGAGAAGGCGCGTCCTGGAGGAGCCGGTCGTTCTGGAGATGGCGCAGAAGTACGGAGTGTCTCCGGCTCAGTTTCTGTTAAGTTTTCTGCTGCAGCAGAAGATCGGGGTGATTCCGAAAGCGTCGTCCGTGGAGCGTATGCGTCAGAATCTGGAATTGCCGGATCTGGAGATTCGTTCCGAGGATCTGTACCTGCTGCGCTGTCTGCCGCAGATCGGATGGAGCGGAGAGCATCCGGATCGGGAACGCGTGGCTGCGCAGGAATAGATACGGGAAATGCCGGTGCAATTTCCGATATGGCAAAAAAATAAAACCAGAGCAGCGTTTGCGGCTCTGGCTTTATTTTTTTCATTCTGGAATCAGTCGCTGGCAAGCGTGAAGCGGTCTACAAGCTGCTTGAGGCCGTTTGCCTCCGCCGACAGCTCTTCGCTGGCTGCAGCGCTTTCCTGAGCGGTAGCGCTGTTGGTCTGCACGACAGAGGAGATCTGGTCGATGCCCTCTGTGACCTGTGCAATCGCTGTGGTCTGGCTTTCTACGGCCTGCACGACGATATCCATCTGACTCGTCACATTGCCGGCGAGGACGCTGGTCCGCTCCAGAGCTTCGGTGACATTGTTAACCGCCTGACTGCCTTCGTTGACAGAAACGATGGAGCTTTCGATCAGTTCCTTGGTGGCTTTCGCTGCTTCATCGGATTTGGAGGCAAGGTTTCGCACCTCGTCCGCCACGACGGCGAAGCCTTTGCCGGAAGAACCCGCCCGGGCCGCTTCCACAGCGGCATTCAGAGCGAGGATATTGGTCTGGAAAGCGATGCTTTCGATCGTGGAGATGATTCTGGAGATCTCGTCGGACGAACGAGAAATTTTCTCCATTGCGGTATTTAACTCTTTTACATATTCCACACTGGTGCCAAGCTGCGCGCCTGCCTGGCCGACATACTGTCCGGCTTCTTCTGCGGCGGCTGCCGTCTTCCTGGAACTGTCGGAAATGTCGGCGATGGTTGCCGCCAGTTCCTCGACCGCGCTTGCCTGCTCGATGGAACCCTGGCTTAGAGTCTGAGCTCCGGTGGATACCTGAGTGCTGGCGGAGGATACCTGGCTTGCGGCGTTGTCGATCTGGCGCATCGTATTGCTCAGTTCGATCTTCAGAGTACGCATGGATACAAGGATGCTCTGGAATCCGCCCACGTAGGAGTCACGGTGTGAGGACTGGATGTCAAAGTTCTGGTTGGCCATTTCTGTCAGCAGATAACTGATATCGTTGATGATCGTGTTCAGTCCGGTTACCATCTCCGCGGTGGAACGGGTCAGTTCCGCCGTTTCATCTTTGCCTGTGGTCTGGGGGACCGGAGATTTGAGATCGCCTTCCACCAGAAGCTTCATCCGTTCGGCGCAGGCCCGCATCGGTCTGCTGATATTGCCGGACAGCTTGAGCGCCACCACGATAGATGCGAGAATGGAGGCTGCGATCACGATCAGATTGATCACGATGGCAAAATAGGTACCGGCCAGATACTCGGACTGCAGCGCGGTGACGGCGACGCTCCAGCCGTCCGTGCCGCCTACAGGGGCGTAGGCCGTAAAATGCGGGCCGTCCGAGCTGCGGTAGCTGCCGAAGCCGTTCTTCCCCTGGCGCATTTCTGTGTGAATGGAAGCCAGTTCCTTCAGAGAAGCATCGCTCTGGGCTTCCTGTTCAATGTTCTGGGTGGTAATGGTTTCCAGTGTGACGTCCGCGATCGTATCTCCCGATTTGTTGATCATATAAGCCCGGCTGCTCTCTCCGACTTTGATGGAGGAGACGATGCTGTTCAAGAACGTCTCCGGGGGAACGAAGTAGACGACTCCGACAATCGATGCGTTATGACTTCCGCCCGCATAGAGAGGGGCCGCTACCATGATCGACAGTTCTCCGGTGATCTTGCTGATCAGGGGTTCGGATACATAGACGTTTCCCTGCATGGCCTGTCTGACATATTCCCGATCCGAGTAATCTTTGCCGTCAAAGATACTGTAACCGTCGGTGCCGATGATATTGCCTCTCTGGAAGCCGTGCATTGAGACGCGTTCGTCGATGATGGCGCGTTTTTCCTCGACAGACACGGTTTCGTCCGACAACTGGGGGATACAGCCCGTATCCATGGCCACGTTCCGGTAGGCGGTCAGCTCCTGTTCGACGCGCTCCGCTGCCAGTACGGCCGTCTCGCTCATCATCTGCTCTACCGTGACGAGGGTATTTCGGTAATTCAGCGAAATACTGGAGGTTCCCACCGCAATCAGAGCGATCAGGACCGTTGCCATCAGGCATACTGTGATTTTCTTTCGGATGCTCTTCATTTCTCTTCTCCTTTAGTCTGGTCATCAGATTGTGATTTTATCTTATTATACCATATCGGCCGGGGATACGTCTATCCAAAAATGCATACCGAACATGACCGGAAATATGTAGGGACAGTAACGTGGAAGCGGCTTTTTCTGTACGCTTTGCCTCTGCCTGCCGATCGGTCCCGGACTCCGTTTCCGGGGCCGTTTTTTGTGTGCGCGGGCGTCCAAATGCAAGATGTCGGCAGTCTGACGGACGTCCGGAACGCGTGCAGGGAATAGAATCTTTCCTACTCGCTCCGGTGTTTTTTGCGGTAAGCGGTGGGCGAGCAGAGCATATACCGTTTGAAAACCTCCGCGTAATAGCTGGGACCGGAGAAACCGACCCGGATTGCGATCTCTGTAATGGAGAGATCGTTGTTCTGCAAAAGGGCAAGGCTCTGTTCGATGCGGTAGCGCAGAAGAAAATCAAAGGGCGACTGGTGCAGCGCCTGCTTGAACAGACGGCAAAATTCGCTTTTGCTGGTGTGGCAGGAGGCGGCAATCTCATTGAGGGTGATATTGCCGGTATAATTTTCGTAGATAAAGGCAAGCGCATCCTTCAGCCGCTGAATTTGTCTTGCCTGCGCAGGGGTCATGACAATGTCCGGGTAGAGGATGAGTTTCCGATTGTAAACCTGATAGATCAGGTACCACAGATGGCAGAGCCCGCTTTTGACGAGAAGAGGATAACCGTCATTCTTTTCCGCATCAAGAGCGCTGAGACGGCTGACCAGATCGCAGCAGGCAGGGTGTTCCGGATCCCGGGCGTCAATCAGGATATAGTCAAAGTTTGTGTTGTCAAGAATCGGAGAGACATAATCGGTTTTGAAAAGACTGTGCTCAAAGCCGTAGATCAGGATCGGGTCAAATACGAAACAGATATACCGACAGTCACTGCTTTGATACTGCTCTCCGGCATGCATGGCGTTGGTATTGACAAGGATACAGTCCTTTTCCTTCAGGTGCAGGGAAGTCTGATTGACCATGTAAGTCATCTCTCCTTCCAGGATGTAGGTCATCTCCAGTTCCGGATGCCAGTGACAGGGAAAATTGTAAAACGGATAATGCGAAAGGGTGATATGCAGCAGATTGAAAGGGAAATTAATATCTCCCTGAGGAGTCAGCTCCTGCATGTTTTTATCCAGAATAATCTCTCGGTTCATAATTTACCTCTTGGGAACAGTATGGCGAATCACCGTCTGTATGATACATTTATCATATAGCAGCTATATGTGGTTTGCAAGCTGATTTTGTCATTCTGAATGAAATCCCGGCAGGATCCGCAGAATAATCCTGCAATGATATGAAGAGACATACGGGGAAAGACGGAATGCTGAAATGGCTGTGTTTGAGCAATATTGTTATATTTCCTGATAAAATCCTTATTGAAGGATATAGTCAAAACGTATATTATTATAGATAATCAGACAGGGATAAACGAGAAAATTTTGGTAATTTTGTATAATAAAATCGGAAAACGAAAATATCAATCATCAGGGGAGGGACAGGATCATGCGTATCATGGAAATAGGCAAAGAGACCGGAAATTTTGCGGCAGGTCTGCGGGATACAGCGCTGCCGGATGGAACCGGCGTCTGTCTGATCGGACTTGCCCTGGAAGATTCGGATCCGTTTGAGATATGGGTCGGCGAATATACCAGGGAGCTGATTATGGCGCTGAAGCAGGAGTATGAGGCGGTATGCGAAAAACGGCGCAAATATCTGATCGTCATGTTGGCGGAGGATATGAAGGACCCCTTTGCACAGGCTGCGGCGGACGGGTGCTGGGAGGCGCTGCGCGGCATCGTGCACGTGCTTACGATGGAAAAGCGGGCGGATCGTCTGGTATTGAATCTGATCAGAGGAAGGAAGAAAGATAAGGAACGCATAACGGATGCAGTTGCATTTCTGGCGGAAGAACACGCGGACTTCTGCGCGGGATGTACGTTTGATGTGAGGGAATGGAAATGAAGACAGTGATTGTTGGTGCCGGCGGCGCGATCGGAGCTGCAGTAGTAAAACGGTTTGCGGACGCGGGATGCCGGGTGTTGGGAGTTGATATATCGGAAAAGGCGCTGGAGCAGGCATCCGGGCTTGCCGGGCGCATGGTCTGTGATCTGACGGACGACAGACAACTGGGACGGCTGCGGGAACGGCTGGAGCGGGATGGGATCGATCAGGTGATTACGACGCACGGCATCGATGGATCCAGACCGCTCGGCGAATTAAGCGAAGCGTTTTATGATAAGGTGCTGAATATCAACACGATCGGCACATACCGGCTGTTTCGCGCGGTGCTGCCGCTGCTGAAGCAGTCAAAAGGAAGTTTTACGATAGTGGTCTCTCAGGCAGGACTGAAGCCGGAAGCAAATAATGCGGCATATTGTGCATCAAAATATGCATTGTCCGGATGGATCCGGTCCATTTCAGAATATGCTGCGAAGGAGGGGGTTGCAGTTCGCGGAATCTGTCCCGGCTGCATCGGTACGCCGCTCTATTATGCGGCACAGAAACAGTTTGCGCAGTCCATTTCCATGCCGTTGAATGAATGGCTTTCGCAGCGGGAGAGGAATATTCCGCTCGGAAGAATCGCAGATCCGGCGGAGATCGCCGAGTGTATCTGGTTTCTGGCGCAGAAGAGTGAGAAACGTCCGGCGCTGCTTGCGCCGACCGGCGGAGAGACGCTGGTGTAAGCGGGAAACTATAATCTGTGTTGAGGTAAATTTTGAGAAAGAATCGGGGAAGTGCACACCGAATCTAATAAAAAACCAAGGAGGATTTATCAATGAGAAAAAAAGCAACCATGAAAAATGTCCTGATCCTGTTTCTGGCGGTCGCAGTGGTATTTGCACTGACAGCGTGTTCCAAATCGGATGCGGGCGCTCCGGATGAGGGGACTGCCGGGGATGCGGCGGCTCCGGCCGACACCGCAGAACCTGCAGAAAACACGGAACCTGCCGCGAAAACCGGCGCGAAGAAAATCGCATATCTGATCAACAGCAGTTCGGATACCTTCCAGGTGTACGTTATGAACGGCGCGAAAAGCTATTGCGAGGCAAACGGTATTGAGCTTCTGATCGCAGATGCACAGGATGATTCCGGCAAACAGCTTTCGCAGGTAGAAACCATGTGCGAAGAAGGTGTGGACGCGATCATCTGCGTGATCGTGGATTCCAGCGGCGGCAGCGGGCCTCTTTATCGTGAGATCTGCGACGAGTATAATGTTCCGCTCATCGGTGTCTGCCGTTATCTTGACGAGGCGCATGTAAATGTTTCCACCGATCCGAAACAGGCAGGCATCATTCAGGGTCAGTATCTGGCGGAAGCCATGGGAGGCAAAGGAAATCTTGCGATTCTGCTGGGGATTCTGGGCAGCAATGATGCGGTCATCCGTACGGATGCGATCAAGAGTGTTCTGGCCGATTATCCGGATATCAAGATCGTATTTGAGGAGACCGGCGAATGGCAGCGCGATCAGGGCATGACTGTTGCGGAGAACTGGCTGCAGAGCGGTACGCATATTGATGCGATTGCAGCGAACAATGATGAAATGGCGGTCGGAGCGGCGATGGCGGTTTCCGATGCCGGTATGAAAGAGGATATTATTGTTGCCGGTATCGACGGCAACGTGACGGCTCTGGAGGAGATGGAAAAAGGCCTGATCGACGCGACGGTCTATCAGGATGCGGCAGGTCAGGGCGAGCAGGCGGTCATCTCTGCCGTGAAGGCCATTGAGGGCGAATATGACCTCAACGCCGACAACTGGGAGCAGATACCTTTTGAACTTGTGACGCCGGACAACTGCCAGAAATATCTGGACGCCTGGGCGGAAATATCCTGATAATCCGGCAGGTGAGACTGTGGGGCCGACCACATGGAATGCTGTGGGCGGCCTCATCATGCGAGGAAAGATATGGTGAAAGAATATGAGTGCGCAGAAGAATGAATTTATGCTGGAAATGAGCGGGATCTCCAAAGCGTTTCCGGGTGTGAAGGCGTTGGATCAGGTAGAACTCAAAGTGAAGCGGGGCGTTGTTCATGCACTGCTCGGTGAGAATGGTGCGGGAAAGTCCACGCTGATGAAAATTCTGATGGGAATCTATGAAGCGGATGAGGGCACGGTGGTGTTCAACGGGGAATTATTGAAGGGGCATCGGAATGTGCGCGAGACCATGAACGTGGGGATTTCCATGATCCATCAGGAACTGGCTTCTTTTTCGCAGATGACGATTGCGGAAAATATTTACCTGAATCGGGAGCCTCGAAAGGGATTGCTTGTCGACAACGCAAAGATGAATCGGGATACGGTGGAACTGTTTGAATACATCGGCATGGACATTGATCCCCATACGAAAATGAAAGATATTACGACGGCGTACGCTCAGATGGTCGAGATCGCCAGAGCGGTCTCCCTGAACGCCGATCTGATCATTATGGACGAGCCCACGTCGGCGATTACGGACACGGAAGTGGAGATGCTTTTCAATGTAATCCGGCATCTGAAAGAAGAAGGGCGTTCTATTATCTATATCACCCATAAAATGGATGAGATCTTCGAGATCGCAGACGAAGTCACGGTTCTGCGCGACGGTCATTTTATCGGGACGAATGCGATCGGCGAACTGGACAGTGACAAGCTGATCAATATGATGGTCGGACGCCAGATGGTACAGTTGTTTCCGCCCAATGAGGCCGTTCCGGGCGAGGTGGTGATGAAGGTGGAGCATCTTACCCGCAGGGGCGAATTTGAAGATATTTCTTTTGAAGTCCGTGCAGGAGAGATTCTGGGGATCGCGGGCATGATGGGGGCGGGGCGTTCCGAGATTATGAGCGCGGTTTTCGGAATCACGAAACCGGATTCCGGAACCGTAGAAATCAAAGATAAGACGCTGCCGCTTGGCCGGCCGAAAGCGGCGATCAAGATGGGCATGGCGATGCTGACAGAGGACAGAAAGGGTACGGGTCTGTTTCTGGGACTGTCTGTCAATGATAATATCGGGATGCCGAGTCTGCGGGATTTTGAAAGTAAGGGCCTGCTCTCGCAGAGAAAACTGAATGAAGCCTGCGAGGTTCAGATCAATGCTTTGAGTATCAAAACACCGTCCGGCAGGACAGCGATCCGCGGTCTGTCCGGCGGAAATCAGCAGAAAGCGCTTCTGGGGCGGTGGCTGTACTGCAGACCGGACATTCTGATCATCGACGAGCCGACCAGAGGAATCGATGTGGGCGCAAAATACGAAATCCACAAGATCCTGTGCGAGCTGGCTAAAAACGGGACTTCGGTCATCATGATCTCTTCGGAGATGCCGGAAATCATCGGCATCAGCAACCGCGTTCTTGTGATTTCCCAGGGGCGTATCGCGGGCGAACTCCAGAGAGAAGAGCTGACACAGGAAAACATCATGAAATACGCAGCAAGTTAATGGAGAGGGTAGAAATATGGAGAAGAGCAGATTGAAACAGAGTATTTTCAAAAAAGTACCAGGCTGGTGCGGTACTTTGCTGATTCTTGTGCTGATTTTGCTTGTGCTTGGCATAGCAAATGAAGGATTTTTTACGGTGAAAAACGTGATGAATATTTTGCGTCAGGTCTCTGTGACCGGCGTGATCGGGCTGGGTATGACGCTGGTCATCGTTACGGGCGGCATTGACCTGTCCGCAGGTTCCGTGCTGGCTTTTGCAGGGATGCTTGTGGCCATGCTTGCGCAGAACGGTCATCCGGTGGAAGCGGTTCTGGCGGGCGTTCTGGTAGGAGTGGGATGCGGGTTCATCAACGGTACGGTTATTTCCATAACAGGCATTCCCCCGTTCATCATGACGCTTGGCATGCAGTTATGCGCAAGAGGGGCGGCGAACCTGGTGACCGGCGGATATCCGGTGTCGGGCCTGTGCGATTCTTTTAAAATCATCGGCGGAGGCAGCGTGCTCGGATTTTTGCCGATTCCGGTTATTATCTACGCAGTACTGGCTGTGATCAGTTTTTTCATTTTACAGAAAACGGCCTTTGGAAAGAGAGTCTATGCGCTCGGCTGCAATGAGAACGCGGCGCATCTGTGCGGTGTGAATGTAAAAAAGGTCAGGACGCTGGTCTACACTTATGTCGGTCTCATGACCGGTATAGCGGCAGTGGTTATTACCTCACGGGTCAATGCGGGCAACGCTTCTGTCGGTCTGAATTTTGAGTTTGACGCAATCACAGGCGCGGTTGTCGGCGGTACGAGTCTTTCCGGCGGCACCGGTTCCATCGTTGGTACGGTTCTTGGCTGTCTCATTGTCGGCTGCCTTGACAACGGTCTGACGCTTCTGGGAGTTTCGGCGTATTATCAGCAGATCTTCAAGGGACTGCTCATCGTGGTGTCCGTGATTGTGGATACGTACCGAAACAAAGCGTCCCAGCGTGCGTGATGCTGTTTTGTAATAACGAGAGAAATATACATTTGGAGGTTTGAAAACAATGGAAAAAATCAGAATTGGTTCAATCGGAGTAGGCCGTATGGGGATCTGCCATGCGGAGTCTGTGGCATACCGTACGCCGGACGCGGAGCTTGTCGCGGTCTGCGACCTGAATGCGGAGCTGGCCGAATCCACGGCGAAGCGTCTGGGAGCGAGGAAATTTACAACCGATTATCATGAGATCATGGAGGATCCGGATATTGACGCAGTGCTGATTACGAATACGTCCGCGGCCCACTGTGAATGCATCAAAGCCGCATGTGCGGCCAAAAAGCACATTTTCTGCGAAAAACCTACAGGTATCAATTTTGAGGAATTAAACGCGATTGACGCGGCGGTTGCGACCAATCCGGGGAAAGTTATTCAGATCGGTTTTCTGAGGCGGTTTGACAAGTCGATGCTCGATGCCAAGAACCGCGTGCTCAGAGGTGAGATCGGTAAAGTGGTCAAGGTCAAGAGCGTCACCAGAGATCCGGGAAAGTACAGAGAATATTTTGATAAATTCCTTCCGGGCTCCGGCGGTATTTTCTATGATATGAATGTGCATGATTTTGATCTTTGCAGATGGTTTGCCGAGTCTGAAGTAAAAAAGGTGTTCTCTTCCGGCGGCGTGTATGCGTTTGACGAATTTGCCGATTTCGGAGATCTGGACGCCAATTCTGTCACGCTGCAGTTTGAAAATGGCGTGATGGGGGAAGCGGAGGGCAACCGGCTCGCAGGCTGCGGTTATGACGTCTGGGTCGAGATCGTCGGTACGAAAGGTTCCATTGATGTGAAATGCGGCCGCAATACTTTCGTGGTTGTCAAGGACGAGAACGGAATCAAAGAGGAAGGCTGTCCGTGGTACTGGGAACGTTTCGGAGACGCTTATACAGCGGAGATCGTCGCGTTTGTGGATGCGGTTAAGAACGGAAAACCTTCTCCCTGCAACACGACCGATGCGAGAAGAGCGGTGGAGATTGCAGATATTGCGAAAAAGTCCTATGAACAGGGGGTCGCTGTCGAGAATTATCATCTTTTCGGATAGATATTTCAAAAAGCCTCTGGTTTGGTTGGAACGGGAAAATTTATAAAAAGCAATATTGTTATAGAGAAATAAAAGGAGTAAAAAGTATGCATATTTCATTGATGACGGACAGTCTTGGTCAGATTTCGTTTGAAAAGATGCTGGATACGGCGGCTATGCTGGGGATCGAGACGCTGGAGATTCCGACGGGAGGGTACTCCTCTGCGCCGCATATGGATATTGACCGGCTGCTTGAGAGCGCAGAGGAGCGGAAGGCGTATCTGCACGCGATCGAAAGCCGCGGACTGAAGTTGGAGACACTCAATTGTAACGGAAATCAGCTTTCCCCGGATGAGACCGGCAGGCGTGACGCCGAGATCGTGGAGAAAACGTTTCGGCTGGCTGCGGAGTTTGGCGTGAAAAAGATCGCCATGATGTCCGGTCTGCCCGGCGGAGGTCCGGATGCAAAGTATCCGAACTGGGTCATCTGCTGCTGGCCTCCCGTGATGCTGAAGATGATGCAGTATCAGTGGGAAGACGTGGGAATCCCGTATTGGGAGAAGACCGTCAAGCTGGCCGAACAGTACGGGATCGAGAAAATCGCTCTGGAGATCCATCCTACCGGCATCGTCTATAATGTACCGACGCTTCTGCGCCTGCGCAACGCGGTCGGTCCGATGATCGGCGCCAATATCGATCCGGGACATCAGTTCTTCATGGGCATGGATCCGTTGGAGACGGCTATGGCGCTCGGAAAAGAAGGAGCCATTTATCACGTACACGCCAAGGATACTCATCTGGAGAAGCACGTGTGCGATCTGAACGGCCAGCATGAAGCGGCGCCGTATCTGAGCACACCTGCCCATGAACGTTCCTGGACGTACTGCGCACTCGGCTATGGCCATGATGTATTCTGGTGGAAACGCTTTATTATGGTTTTGACACAGATGGGATATGACGGCGCCATGAGTCTTGAGATTGAGGATGTGGTAATGCCGAGCGTGGTGGCGCTGTCAAAGTCCGTGGATCTGCTTAAAGAAGCCATTCCGCGCGTCTATAACCGTGATCTGCCGGAGGAGCTGCTCCGCATTAACGGTCTTGGGTTTGCGATCGATTAAATATGAGAGGCGAAAGGTCGAAGGATCTTTTCGGAAAAACCAGCCGGAGGCGGATATGGATACCATAGAAAAACGCAGACTTATTCTGCTCTATATGCTGTTTTTTACCTATGCGCTTACGACCTCTGTTGTGGGTACTTTCATGGTGGATTTGTTAAACGATTTTCAAATGGAAGTGTCCACAGGAGGTATTTTTACAGTTTTCCAATATATCGGATGTATGGCCGGGGTGTTTCTCTCGGGCTTCATCCTGAACCGATACCGAAAAAAAGAACTCTGCCTTGCGACTTTCGGACTTCTGACCGTACTGCTTCTGGCCATGAGCAAGATCAACCGTCTGGGATTCTTTCTTCTGCTGCTCTTCCTGATGGGAATGACGTCAAAGTCTCTGGATATGATCGTAAATACGACCATATCCATGCAGCATGAGGAAAAGAAAGGAATGTATATCAATCTGCTCCATGGCTGCTTTGGAGCAGGCTCTGTGCTGGGACCCCTGCTGGCGGCATGGATGCTTAAAATCTCTTTGAGCTGGCAGACGGTGTATGGCTGCTTCGGAGCGGGATCTGCGGCGCTTCTTGCTCTGTTTGCCGTTTTTTATTCGGACGCGGAAGAAAAGCCGGTGCAAGGACAGGCGGAAAAGAAAATGGATTTTACCGTTATGAGAGAACCCGGCATGTACGCGCTCATGCTTGCGCTTTTCTGCTACTGCGGTCACCAGTGCGGAATCAATACCTGGGTTCCTTTATTCCTGCAATATCGATTTGGAGTAAGCCTGTTCGTGGGGAGTGTCGGGACATCGGTATTCTGGATTGCGCTGGTGATCGGAAGACTTGCATGCGCAAGGCTTGCCCTGCATGTAAAAGAAGAAACGCTGCTTGGCGGCGGGCTGATCCTGGCGGCGCTGCTCCATCTGGCCGGGATACTGGTTCCGCATATTGCTGCGTCCATGGCGGGCTATGCGGCGGCCGGCCTGTTTGCGGGTGCGGCGATCCCATTGATTTTAACGCTTGGCTATCAGTCCTGCCCGGACAGGCAGAGTTCGGTGTCGGTCGTCCTTTTCCTCTGCATCAGCCTTGGACAGGCAGTTTTTCCCTGGGTTATGGGACTTATCTGCGATGCTGCGGGTCTGGTCTGGGGAATGCTGTCCAATGCGGCCTGCCTGCTGGGAGCCTGTCTGTTTGTCCGTCTTTATCGCTCCAAAGTAAAAAGCAGGGAGATTATTTGTTAAAAGAGTGTAGAGCAGATGTTGACGATGGCGGGACTGACAGGATAAAAAATAATATTGTTATGAAAGAGCCGATCATTGTTATTGAAAGAAACCGGGATGCCGCTTAGAATAAAGACAGCAAAATGAATGCGGGTCCTGCATATATCAAAATCATGAAAAAATGTTGTAATTTAAGTAAACAAGGAGGACATTATGCAGAAAATGATGAAGGCCTTAATGGCAGGCGGAGAATATAAGCCGCGTCCGGGCTATCAGCCGACCGAGCGGGAGGAAAGGGACAGGAGAGCTTTGCTGGGTTCCAATATCTTTTACAACCCGACGCTGGAACTGGTGGAGATTCCGGTTCCGGAACCGAAGGACGACGAGATACTGCTGAAAGTCGGCGGCGCGGCAGTATGCGGTTCCGATACGAATTTCCTCGGAGCCGACAAGGACAATTACAGCCGTTACGCAGGGCACTGCAAACTCCCGTGCGTGATCGGACACGAGTTTTCCGGAGAGATTGCGGCGGTAGGCAAAAATGTAAAGGAACTGAAGGTCGGCGATCTGGTCGTGGCGGAGACCATGGCGTGGTGCGGGGAGTGTCTCGCCTGCAGAAGAGGTCAGTTCAATCAGTGCGAGAACCTGGAGGAGATCGGCTTCTCCCAAAACGGAGCCTATGCGGAATATCTGGTGGCGAAGGAAAAGCTCTGCTTCAAGGTGGATGGTCTGGTAGATGTCTATGGAAGCAAAAAACGGGCGCTGGAAGTCGCGGCCATGATCGAGCCGATGGCAGTCGCCTACAACGGCGTATTTACAAGGGGCGGAGGAATCGAGCCGGGCGGCCATGTAGTGGTGTTTGGCTGCGGTCCGATCGGGCTTTCGGCGATTTCTCTGCTGAAGACGTCCGGAGCTGCGAAAATTATTGCTTTTGATCCCAATAAGACGCGTCAGGCGCTTGCGAGAGAAGTGGGGGCTACCGACACCTTTGATCCTTTTGAGTACTGGCAGAGAGGGGAGAAGCTTTCGGATCTGGTCATGAAGGTGACGAAAGGCGTCGGCGCCGCCATGGTTGTCGAGGCGACCCATAAGCCGGCGGAGAATATTCCGGAAGCAGTGGATATGCTGGCGTCCTTCGGGACGATTGCCCAGATCGGCATTACGGCCAGCACGGTGGAACTCCATCCGGTGTATATGCAGAAGAAAGGCGCCAATTATCATTTCGCAATCGGAAGTTCCGGACACGGCACCTGGCCAAACGTGATCCGGCTGATCGAGGCGGGAAGAGTCGATCCGGGCAAATATTTATCAAAATGTTATCATCTGGAGGATTCCATCGAAGCGATCCAGGCAGCGGCGAAGGCCGAGGGCGGAAAATTTGTCGTTACACCCAACTGGTAAATCTTACATATGCCGGTTTTCCATTACTCCTAAAATAGAAGAAACCTGCAGAGAAGGAACTGCCGGGGCTTATCCGGACGGTTCCTTCTCTGCGTTTGGCATTGAAAATGTATTGCTTTTGCAGGTACAATGATATATCATATCTTATGTCCAAAATAAAATAGATAAATAAAATAAGGGGAACACTATGTTTTACGAAGCCAAAGATTTTTTGGAAACCGCAGATAAGGAGACTTTACATATTATTTCCAATGCAAGGAAACTTACAAGAGAATACTATTTTACGGATTATGATGATACAGAAAGAAAACATGAGATTTTGAAAGAACTGTTGGGCGCTGTTGGGAGAAATGTTGCCATTGATGTCCCGTTTCATTGTGACTATGGAAAAAATATATTTCTTGGTGATGATGTCGTTATAAATATGAATTGTACATTTGTGGACAATAAGCCCATACGGATTGGCAGTCGAGTATTGATAGCATCTAATGTTCAGTTTTATACATCTTCCCATCCTGTTTTACCACAAGAGCGTTTCGTTTCAGACTGGAAAGAAACCGGGACAACATTTTTCAGAACGTATGCCCGCTCCATTGAAATACAAGACAATGTATGGATTGGAGGGGGAAGCATTATTTTAGCTGGCGTAACAATCGGCGAAAACAGTGTGGTTGGAGCAGGAAGTGTTGTTACCCGTTCAATTCCCGCAAATTGTGTTGCTGTTGGAAATCCATGTAAAGTTATTCGTTGTTTTACAGAGAAAAGAGAAAAAGCATAATGAAATATCAACATTTTGCATTCTTTTCAAGACACATTGGAAGATTATTGGAATGATATTAACTGGCAGACAAGGAGGATACATGGATAAGAATGAAAAATGGCTGCAATGGGCAGTAGAATTACAAAGTCTGGCACAGGCAGGAATTTTCTATGGAAAGGATGTTTTTGATAAAGAACGTTATGAAAGAATTAGAGAAATTGCAGCAGAAATGATTTCTTATAAAACAGATATTTCAATGGATAAGGTCAAAAATTTATTTTGCAACGAAATTGGGTATCAAACACCTAAAATTGACTGTCGTGCTGCTGTTTTTCAAAATGATAAAATTATGCTTGTGCAAGAGAAAAATGGAACCTGGTCATTGCCTGGAGGCTGGGTTGACGTTAATGTTTCAGTGAGAGAAAATGTGATAAAAGAAGTAAAAGAAGAGGCGGGTTTAAATCCAATATAGAAACCATATCGAGTAACTACTTTGGGATAGACGAGCTGCCTGTCCTTGCAACAGAAAAAAATAATGAGGAACAGATCAAGATGTGCTTTGAAGCAAATCAGTCTGAAAACTGGAAAACATTTTTTGATTAGTATTTTTTAGAAAGAGCCGGACACTTTAGCTGCAGATGACCGTGTCAGCATAGGGACAAGTTAGAGGAACCCAGTATAATCAAGGGGTTGCACTAACTTGTCCCCTTATTTTTTGCCCTGAAAAGGGTAAACGGAATCACCACATTTCTGGTTTCCGTCCGGGAGCCGTACATATATTGCGGGCCGGCAGTATGAAAGTCTGCAGCAAGAGGAAAACGTTGTCGCCGGCTTTTGGCGGTGCGGAGGAGTCAAAACCGCAGGATGAATTTTAAAAAGCAATATTGTTATAAAACGTAAGAATAAACTGATAGCTATTTCTTACAGGAAATTATAACATAAAGCCATAGAAAACAACAATCTGTACATATCGAATACGAAAGGAGAGCTTGACATGGGGAATAAGATATCGGACTTCCGAATGCTGCGCAGGAAGAATGAAGAGCTTAGGTACAACCTCGTCGCCATGATGGACTATGCAGGCTCCGGCCATCCGGGAGGATCCTTATCCTCCATGGAGATTTTGACCACCCTGTACTACGGCGGATTTTTAAGAACGGACGCCGAACACGCACAGGATCCGAAGAGGGACCGCTTCGTGATGTCCAAGGGCCATGCCAGCCCGGCACAGTATGTGATCCTGGCGGATCAGGGCTATTACAGCAAAGATACGCTGAGGGTGTTCGACGCCAACAACAGTATGCTGCCGAAACACTGCAATCACAAGCTGACGCCCGGCGTGGACGCGTCCACCGGAGCGCTGGGACAGGGGATGTCCATGGCGGTGGGAATGGCCATGGCAGGACAGATGGACGGCGCAGACTATGATGTCTACTGCGTGCTTGGAGACGGAGAGTGCCAGTCCGGAGAAATCTGGGAAGCGGCCATGTCCGCGGCGAAATACCGGCTGGACCATCTGAAAGTGATCGTGGACAACAACCGTCTCCAGATCGACGGCTTCAGCGACGACATCATGCCGCTGGGCGATCAGAAGGCCAAGTGGGAAGCGTTCGGCTGGAATGTGGAGGTTTGCGACGGACATGATCTGGAAGCGCTGCATAAAGCCCTTCAGTCCATGGCGTGCGTGGAAGGAAAGCCTTCGGTCCTGATCGCGGACACGACCAAGGGAAAGGGAGTTTCCTTTATGGAAAATGACGCCGACTGGCACAGCCGCAAGATGACGAAAGAGGAAGGAATCCAGGCGCTGAAAGAGATTAAGGAAGCTTATGAGGCGTACGGATTTTCAGACATTGAATCATCCATTCTGTTTCTGAGTCCGCAGGAACTTGCAGAATTGACCGGAAAGGGGGAGGCATGACATGGCAGGAGCAAAAGAACGTTCCCTGATCAGCAAGGAAATCTTCGGTCCGCTGATGGTGGAGCTGGGAAAAGAGTATCCGGATATCGTCGTCTGTGACACGGACCTGATGCGCTGTTTTGGGACGAAGGGTTTCATGCAGGCTTATCCCAAGCGCCATATCAATTTCGGGATCGCGGAGCAGAACTGTATGGCGGCATCCGCCGGCATGGCTCTCTGCGGCAAGAACGTGTTTTCCAGTTCCTTCGCCAATTTTGCCACCAAGAGGGCCTGCGACCAGGTGAGCATCTCCGTATGCTACAACCAGGCGAATGTAAAGGTATGCGGTCTGTACGCCGGACTGACGGCTGAGAAAAACGGCGGCACGCACATCGGAGTGGAGGATGTGGCGGTGATGAGAAGCTTTCCCGGAATGGCCGTGGTGGAAGCGGCGGACACTTACGAACTGGAGGCCGTCACCAGATATATGGCGGCTTATCAAGGACCGGTTTACTTCCGGCAGCCGAAGATGTATCTGCGCCATGTATATGATTCTGTACCGGAGTTTGAGCTGGGAAAAGCAAGATGGTTAAGAGAAGGGAAGGACGTCACGCTGATCGCCTGCGGCATTACCGTGGGGATCTGCATGGACGCGGCAAAGCTTCTTCAGGAAAAAGGAATCGAGGTCGGGGTCTTAAATGTACCCTCGATCAAACCGCTGGACGATGAAGCGGTTCTGAAAGCGGCGTCCATGACCAAACGGATCGTCACCTGTGAAAATCACAGCATCATCGGCGGTCTGGGAAGCGCGGTGGCGGAAGTGCTGGCGGAGCATAATTGTGACGCGAGGCTGCGGCGCGCAGGCCTTAAAGACTGCTTCGGGATGACGGCTTCCCTCGCCTATCAACTGGAAGCGAACGGGCTGACCAGAGAAGCCATCGCAGATCTGGTCTGCAGTATGAAATAAAAAACAACGGATCTTTTAATTAGGAGGACTAAAACTATGAAATCTTTAACCGCGTTTATGCACGGCCCCAAAGACCTTCGTCTGGAGACCGTGGAGGTGCCGGAATTAAAACCGACACAGATTCTTGTAAAAGTGAAAGCGTCCGGAATCTGCGGAAGCGATGTGGAGTGCTATCTGGGCCATTCCAAAGAGGGCCGTTATGATCTGGGTCCCTACACTCCGGGACATGAGTGGTGCGGCGACGTCATCGCCATCGGCTCCGACGTGATCTCTCTGAAAGTGGGAGACCGTGTGACCGGCGAGTGCGCGAACTCCTGCAACCGCTGCTCCATCTGTAAGGAAGGAATCAACAATTCCTACTGCACCAACTGGAACGAAGTGGGGTTCATGCCTACCGCTCCCGGCGGAATGGGAGAGTATCTGGTCGGCGAGGAACAGTTCTGCTATAAAGTGCCGGATACCATGAGCTATGTGGAGGGCGCGCTGGTGGAGCCCTGTTCCGTGGCATATTACAGCATTTACGGCCGCGACGGATACGTGGCGAGAACGGACGACTGCGTGATCTTCGGCGCAGGCCCCATCGGACTGTTTGCGGCGACGATCTGCAAAGCGGCGGGGGCGAAGGTTATGATTGTGGACCCGGTGGAGTTCCGCCGCAATCTGGCGCTGGAAGTCATCGGTGTGGACCGCGCGATTGATCCCTTTAACGAGGACGTGGACAAAGTGGTGATGGAAGAGACGGACGGAGAAGGAGCTTCCTTTATCGTGGAGTGTACCGGAACGGACTTCGGCGTAGGCAAAACCGTCGATATCGCGAAGCCGCACGCAAGAATCCGCTTTATCGGACATTCCATCGGCCGTAAGATTCCCATCGAGATCGGCAAGGCGATCTGGAAAGGCCTGAATCTGCAGGGAAGCGCGGGACAGCCCTGGTTCTTTACCAAAACGATCAAGTTCATGAACCGCGTCAAGAAAGAGATTGATTACAGCAAATTTGTAACCGGCTACTATCCGCTGGAGAAGATTCAGGACGGATTCGACATGGCAATCAATCATAAAGAAAAAGCGATCAAAGTCATGATTACCATGAACGACGAAAAATAAATCATTGAAGAAAGGAAATAAGATAATGGCAGATAAATGGATTTTTACCGAGAACCCGGCGGTGTTTTTTGAAGATACCGTCGTAGGAAGAATGAAGAAAGAGCTCTGGGACGCAACCCCGGAGGAGATCGACAGGATTCTGGAGGAGTATGAGCTCCCGAAGGAATCCGAGTTCGGCAAGGCAGGCTGTTACATTCAGAACACGCCGAGAAATAAAGTGATCGAGAAGAGAAGGAAGAACGATATCGTTCTGGTGCCCTGCGGCTGTACGGAAAATCATGGAATCCACAATCCGAGCGGACTGGACACTTTCATGGTCTCTCAGATCTGCGAGGGCGTACGCCGCTATACGGCGAAGAAGGGCTATGAAGTCTCTCTTGCTTTCCCGCCTCTGAACTATGGCGGACATCCGTATCATCACGGCGGCATGCCCGGAACCTGCATCATTCCGGAGGAGACCGTGCGCGAGCTTCTGGTGTATACGATCGCCGGGCTGTGGGATGACGGTTTCCGCAAGATCATCCTCGTCAACAACCACGGACAGAGATGGATCATGGAGTCCGCGGTGCAGGAATTTTACCGCCGCTTTCAGGTGCCGGCGTTTGTGACGATCGTCGAGTGGCACAGAGCGATCCGCGAATTTTTCTATCCGGTGAATGATTTTGAGAATGCCATGACCACGCATTTCGTACATGCGGACGAGGCGGAGACGGCAGTTGCAAATCTTCTCTTTGGGGACATGGTGGATATGAGCGTCTGTGTCGACGCCCAGTCCAAGCCGCTGTTCATGCAGGGTTTCTATGACAATTCCGTGGACGGGCTGCATCGTCCCCATGCGTGGTCCGAGGGTGTGGGACATACCACGATCGAGCGGCTGGGCACTCCGGAAGGCGTCGTAGGCTATCCGTCCAGAGGCACGGCCGAGAAAGCAAAACGTCCGGTGGCGGCGATCTGCCGTTATCTGACGCTGATGATTGATGAGATCCTGAAGGCGTATCCTGCGGGGAAAGTTCCGCCGGCAAGTGCGGTCACCTTCCGCACGGATGAAGAGGTGGAGCCGTATCTGCGCGAGCCGCTGAGCGAGGGCTGGAAATCACTGCATGAAATTCCGCGTCACGGGATTTTCTAAAGCAGGATGAAAACAAAGAAAGAGAATGCTGCAGAGGCAGTCCGCCGCAGATAAGGCGCCTGCCGCGGCGGATTCTTGACTTGAAACAGGCGGAGTCCGATGTCAGCGACGTCGGACTCTGATTGCAGGGGGCGTAAATAACATGGAAAACAACAGAAAAGGCGCGCTTGGCGGCGTGAAGATCCTGGATCTGACGCGGGTGCTGGCCGGTCCGGTATGTACGATGATGCTGGCGGATCTGGGAGCGGATGTGATCAAGATCGAGATTCCGGGAAAAGGAGACGACAGCCGTGCGTTCAGCCCGTTTCAGAACGGGGAGAGCGCGTATTTTATGAACCTGAACCGCAATAAAAAAGGAATCACCCTGAACATGAAAAGTGAAAAGGGGAAAAAGGTCTTTCTTGACATGGTGAAGAAGGCCGACATGGTGGTGGAGAATTTCCGCCCGGGCGTGATGGAGCGCCTGGGATTCGGCTATGAAGAACTGAAAAAGATCAATCCGGGAATCATCTACGGTGCGGTGTCCGGCTTCGGTCATACGGGTCCCTACTCCCAGAGACCGGGCTATGACGCCATCGGTCAGGCCATGAGCGGGCTGATGAGCACGACCGGATGGCCCGAGACGGGGGAGACGAGGATCGGGACGCCGATGGCCGATTATCTGGCAGGTCAGAGCGCTGCGATCGCGCTTCTGGCAGCGCTCCACTATAAGGAAAAGAGCGGGCAGGGACAGAAGATCGACATTGCCCTGATGGATGCGGGTATTGCCAGCATGCAGGTGATTCAGACTTACTATCTGGTGGAAGGACGTCTTCCGTCGAGAATCGGGAACCGCTATGAGTCCAATTATCCCACGGACGGCTTTCCTACAAAGGACGGGCAGATGATGGTCAGCGCGGCCAACGACAAGCTGTGGAGGGCCATGTGCAGCGTCATGGAACGGCCGGATCTGGCAGAATCGGAGAGGACGCTGACCAACAAGGAGCGGCTTTTGAACTGGCCCTGGCTCCGGGAGGAGATCATCAGGTGGTCCGGCGTGCGGACAACAAAAGAGGCGGTAGAGGCTCTGCTGGAAGGCGGCGTGCCGGCGGCGCCGATCAATAATATCGCACAGGTGGTGGATGACCCCCACACAAAGGCGCGGGAGATGTTCGTGGAGACCGAGCATCCGACGGCCGGGAAAATCACGGTCACCGGCTCACAGTTAAAGCTTTCCGAAACTCCGGCCGCGATCCGCACGCCGGCGCCGGCTCTGGGACAGGACAATGAGGCGGTCTACGGAGAGTGGCTGGGGATGAGCGCGGAGGAAGTCGCGGCTTATAAGAGCGAGGGCGTATTTTGAGAACAGGGCTGCAAAAGCAGAAGGCAGGAGGACGGATTCGGATGGAACATAGAGAGAAAATACGAATCATCGACGTAGGACCAAGAGACGGGTTTCAGAATGTGAAGCCCCTGATTGATACACAGACGAAGCTGTTTATTATCGAGGGATTGTATCAGTCCGGAATCCGGACCATGGAAGTGACTTCCTTCGTAAGTCCGAAAGCAATCCCTCAGATGGCGGACGCGGCGGAAGTGGCGAAAGCCGTGATTGGGCGTTACAAAGATCTGCGGGCGATCGCGCTGATTCCGAACCTGAAGGGCGCGCAGAACGCCTGGAATGCAGGAATCCGGGAGGCGGCCTGTGTGATTTCCGTCAGCGAGGCGCATAACAAGGCGAATATTAACCGTACCGTCAAGGAGTCGCTGGACGCTTTGGAGGGCATCCGTGAGGCGCTTCCGGATCTGGAGGTGCATCTGGATGCGGCGACCGCGTTCGGCTGTCCTTTTGCGGGAGAGGTTCCCAAAGAGGCGGTGCTCTCCCTGATCGGAAGCGCGCAGCAGTTGGGGATCCGGAAAGTCACGCTGTGCGATACCATCGGCGTGGCGGATCCCGCGCAGGTGAAGGAACTGCTGGGTGAAGTGACCGGGCGTTATCCCGGGCTGGAGCTGACCCTGCATTTTCACAATACGAGAGGAATGGGGCTGGCCAATATCTTCGCGGCCGCGGAGATGGGTATCCGGAACTTTGAGACATCTGTGGGAGGTCTCGGCGGCTGCCCCTTCGCGCCGGGAGCGGACGGCAATACGGCTACGGAGGATACGGTCCATATGCTGGAGAAGATGGGCTTTGACACCGGGATTGATCTTGCGAAGCTTCTGGGCGTCGTGGAGTATGTCGATCGGCATATAGACGCGCCGGTGACCGGGAAGATGCTGGGGGTTACAAACAGCGCGTGCGCGAATATCTCCGGCAGAGCGTGAAGTTGAAAAGGAAATATATAGAAAGGATGGATTATGGAAATGACAGATAAAGAATATGTGGAGAGTCTTGTCAAAAGAGCGCATGAGGCGCAGAGGATTGCGGACGGTTTTACACAGGAATACGTGGACAGCCTGACCCGGAAGATCGGCTGGGCGCTGGTACAGCCGGATACGGTCGATAAAATCGCCGATTTCTGTCTGAAAGAGACCCGCATGGGAACCTTTGTGGCAAAACAGGGCAAGCTGTTCAAGAAGGTAAGAGGCGTGCTGAGCGACATCAATCCCCAGAAATCCGTGGGCGTTGTGGAAGAGCTTCCCGAGCTCGGCATCCGCAGACTGGCAAAACCGGTGGGCGTCATCGGTTCCCTGATCCCGACGACCCAGCCGGAGCTGTGTCCGGCGACTCAGGCGATGCTGGCAGTCAAGGCCCGCGACGCGATCGTCTTCGCGCCCCATCCCCGGAGCCAGAAGACGACGCTCATGGTCACCGATATCATCCGCGGAGTGCTGAAGAAGAACGGGGCGCCGGAGGATCTGGTGATCTGCATCGAGAACCCGACCATGGAGAAGAGCACGGAATTGATGAAGCAGTCCGATCTGGTGATCGCTACCGGCGGAGCGGGCATGGTGAAGGCCGCTTATTCCTCCGGGACGCCGGCCTACGGCGTGGGCGTGGGTAACGCGGTGGTCGTCGTGGATGAGACGGCGGATCTGAAGGAAGCGGCGTATAATATACATATCAGTAAAGTATTTGATTATGCATCCGGCTGTTCCTGCGACAATTCGATCGTTGTGCAGGAGAGCATCTACGACGAATTTATGGAGTGTCTGAAAGCAGAGGGAGCGCACAGGATCACGGCAGAACAGAAGCCGCAGCTTTTGAAGGCGATCTGGCCGCAGTGGCCGGAGAATCACGTCCTGAACCGCGATATCGTGACCCAGCCGGCAAAGCGGATCGCGGACATTGCGGGAATTGACGATGTGCCCGCGGACTGCGAATTTATTCTGGTGGAAGAAGACGGCTACGGGGAAGCGCATCCGTTCTCGGGAGAGAAGCTGTGCGTGGTACTGACGGTCTACAAATACGGCAGATTCCAGGAAGCCATTGATATCGTGAACGGGATTCATGATTATCAGGGAGCGGGGCATTCCTGCGGAATCCAGACAAAGAACGACGATCACGCGCTGGAACTGGCGCTCAAAACGCATACGACCCGCGTGATGGTCCGTCAGCCCCAGAGCGTGGGCAACAGCGGCGACTGGAACAACGGCATGCCGTTTACCGGCTCTCTGGGCTGCGGCACCTGGGGCGGAAATATCGTATCCGAAAATATCACGTTAAAGCATTTCCTGAACAACACCTGGCTGTCCACGCCGATCAGGGGCGTGATCCCCAGTGATGAGGAGCTGTTCGGGGACGCCATGAAGGACTGACGGCAAAAAGACAGCAATTTTAGGAGGACCTTATGCATCCTGATATGAAAGAAATACGCTGTACCATCCTTCGGGGCGGTACGAGCAAGGGCATCTATATTCTGGATAACGAGCTTCCGAAAGAACCGGAGCTTCGCAAACGGGTGATCCAGGCGGTTTTCGGGAGCCCGGATCTTCGGCAGATCGACGGACTGGGCGGTGCGGATACGCTGACCAGCAAGCTGGCCATTATCGCGCCGTCCTCCCGGGAGGACGCGGACGTGGAGTACACGTTTGCCCAGGTGGGAATTGACAAGGACGTGGTGGATTTCGGCGGAAACTGCGGAAATATCTCTTCCGGTGTCGGTCCTTTTGCCATTGACGCAGGGCTGGTTGCGGCAGTAGAGCCGGTGACGACGGTGCGGATCTATCAGACCAACACGGACCGGATCCTGAAAGCGGAAGTGCCGGTCAAAGACGGAAAGGCGCGTACGGCGGGAGAGTTTCACATCGACGGCGTACCAGGCAGCGGAGCGAAGATCACCATGGATTTTTCCACCACGGCCGGTTCGGCGACCGGGAAACTGCTGCCGACCGGCCGTCCGGTGGATACGCTGAAGGTGAAGGATCGGGAATATCAGGTTTCCATCGTGGACGCCGGCAATCCGCTGGTCTTCATCGCGGCGGAGAGCCTGGGGCTTCAGGGAAATGAATCCGCAGCCGGGATCGACGGCGACCCGGCGCTGCTGCAGAGGATCGAGGACATCCGCAGCCGGGCGGCGGTGCTGATCGGCATGGGAGAGACGCCGGAAGAAGTGACGAAGAACAGCCCGTACGCGCCGTTTTTTGCCATTGTCAGCGCGCCGCAGGCTTATGTGACGCCTGCCGGCGGAAACGTGGCGGCAGAGGACGTGGATCTGGTGTCCAGGCTTCTGTTCATGCAGAAGATGCACAAGACCTATCCGGGGACCGGGGCGGTGTGCACGGCGGCGGCGATCCGGATACCGGACAGCATTCCTTATGAAAAGCTTCGCCGGGAGGCGGACGGGCGGCAGGTCGTCCATATCGGCCATCCGGCAGGCGTGATGGATGTGGAGAGCATCGCGCATATGGAAGGCGGGGAAACGATCGTCGATAAGCTGGCGTTCTACCGCACGGCGCGGAAGATCATGGACGGCATCGTGTATGTGCCCAATGCGGTCTTTGCGGAAAAAGGGAAGTAAGACCCCGACAGGAGAATAAGATGGGAAAAACGATATCGGAGAAAATACTGGCGCGGGCGTCCGGGCGGGAGAGCGTTTCTGCCGGCGAGATCGTCTGGGCGGACATTGACCGGGCGATGATGGACGATATTCTGGGTCCCCGGGTGGAGATCGCGGAAAAGATCAAGGCTCTGGGCAACCGGGTCTGGGACCCGGACAAGGTGGTGATCATATCCGACCATTATACGCCGCCCGCCAGCATCCGGCAGGCGGAGATCGTAAAATTTACGAGAGACTGGGCCCGGGAATACGGAATTGAGAAATATTATGAATTTGCGGGCCCCTGCCATCAGGTGATGGCGGAGACCGGCAACGTACTGCCGGGCAGCGTAATCCTGGGGACCGACTCTCATACTTGTATGGGCGGCGCGCTGGGAGCGTTCGCCAGCGGCGTGGGTTCCACGGAGATGCTGGGGATTCTTGTCACCGGAAAGACCTGGCTGAAGGTGCCGCAGACGATCCGGGTGGAATGGAACGGGGAACTTCCGGAGGGGGTTATGGCGAAGGATATTTCGCTGAAGACGATCGGAACGATCGGCCATGCGGGAGCGACTTACAAGGCGGTGGAGTATGCGGGCGGGACGATCGGCGGTCTGTCCATGGACGAGCGCATGGCCATTACGAATATGGCGGTGGAGATGGGCGCCAAGGTGGGGCTGATGCCCACGGATGAGGTGATCAGAGCATATCTGATGGAACGGGGAGTCGAGGACTATCCGGTCTATGAAAGCGACGCGGACGCGCAGTACTGGAAAGAATACCGGTTCGACGCCGCGCGGCTGAAGCCGCAGATAGCCTGTCCTCACGGAGTGGATCAGGTGACAGAGGCGGAAAATGCGGCGGGCGAAATCATCCATCAGGCGTATCTTGGCTCCTGTACCGGCGGGAGGCTGAACGATATCTGTCAGGCGGCGGCGCTGCTTGCGGGGAGACAGATCGCGAAGGGAGTCCGTATGCTGGTGTCGCCGGCTTCGGTTCCGATCTGGAAACAGGCGGATGAGGCAGGATATTTAAGAACACTGGCGGATGCGGGCGCCACGATTCTGGCGCCCACCTGCGGAGTATGTGTCGGACTGCACAGCGGCCTGATCGCTTCCGGAGAGACCTGTATCTCATCCAGCAACCGGAACTTTATCGGACGCATGGGCAGTAAGGAAGGGAAGATCTATCTCGGGTCGCCGCTGACCGTTGCGGCCAGCGCGCTGACCGGAAGGATCACGGATCCGCGGCAGTTGATGTAAGGAGGGCATGTCGAGTGGAACGAAAGACAGGAAAAGCTCTGAAATACGGAGATAATATCAATACTGACATCATATCGCCGCCTCAGTATATGGAGCTTGGGATTGAGGAGGCCTCCGCATACGCCATGAGCGCGGTGGATCCGGATTTTGCAGGAAGGACAGAGGCGGGAGATATCTTCGTAGCGGAACACAATCTGGGGTCCGGCTCCAGCAGGGAGACCTCGCCGTTGACGCTGAAATATCTCGGCGTCTCCTATGTAGTGGCAAAATCTTTTGCCAGGATCTTCTACAGGAACTGTATCAATGTAGGCATCCCCGCGCTGGAGTGTCCGCAGACGGAGCGGATTGCGGACGGAGACCGGCTGCGGATCGACCTTCAAAAAGGGGAGATCGAGAATCTGACCAAAAAGGAAAGCTATCCCTGCGAGAAGCTTCCGGAGCATGTGCTGGCGATTATTGAGGCCGGGGGAATGTTTGAATATCTGAAAAGCAGGAGAGATACATGAAATATACGAAGGAATATGAGAAGATGTGCCGTATCTGCCGGACGAAGGGGAGCGGGCCGGCGCCGATTCCCCAGGACGGCGGGTATGAGCAGGTGAAGCAGGTTGATCAGATCAGCGGTCTGAGCCACAGCGTAGGGACCTGCGCCATGAAGCAGGGGGCCTGCAAGCTGACGCTGAATGTGAAGAAGGGGATCATCCAGGAATCTCTGGTGGAGGTTGTGGGGTGTTCGGGTATGACGCAGTCCGCTCTGATGGCGGCGGAGATTCTGCCGGGGAAGACGCTTCTGGAAGCGCTGAATACCGATCTGGTCTGCGACGCCATCAATGTGGCCATGAGGGAATATTTCCTGAATATGGCGTACGGACGCACGCAGACCGCCTTTTCCAGAGACGGCCTTCCCATCGGGGCAGCCATGGAGGATCTGGGAGCGGGAGCAAAGACTCAGGTCGGAACCGGGTACGGGACGCTGGAAAAGGGTCCCCGCTATCTGGAAGTGACGGAAGGCTATGTGACCAGAGTCGGACTGGATGAGAAGAAACGGATCATAGGGTACGAATATGTCAATATCGGAAAGATGATGGCGTACATCAAGGACGGTGAGGACGCGAATCAGGCGCTGGAGCGCGCCAGAGGAGCCTATGGGCGTTTTGACGAAGCGGTCAGCACCATCGATCCGAGAAAGGAGTAGAGGGATGGCGGGCTTTGAGAATTATGAACAGAGAATCGGGACGGTCGGCCGGTTTTTGAACCGCTACGGGATCGCGGACCTTGAGGAAGCGAAGAAGATCTGCGAGGATGCGGGAATCGACGGATTCGGCATCGTAAAAGAGGTACAGCCGATCAGCTTTGAGGACGCCGGCTGGGCCTATACGGCGGGTGCGGCGGCAGCCATCCGCAGCGACGCGGAGACGGCGGGTGAGATTGCGCTCATCCTCGGGGAAGGTCTGCAGAGCTTCTGTATCCCCGGCTCCGTATCCGCGCAGCGCCGGATCGGGATCGGCCACGGAAAGCTGGCTTCCATGATCCTCTCGGAAGAGGTAAAATGCTTTGCGTTTCTCGCCGGCCACGAGAGCTTTGCGGCCGCGGAAGGAGCGATCGGCATCGCGCGCAGCGCCAACAGGGTGCGCAAAACGCCGCTCCGTGTGATCTTAAACGGAATGGGCAAGGACGCTGCGGATATCATCGCGCGGATCAATGGTTTTACTTATGTGGAGACGGCCTTTGATTTTGAAAAAGACGAGCTTCGCATCCTGTCGGAGACGCCGTATTCCGATGATGAGAGAGCGGATGTGAGATGCTTCGGCGCGTTCGAACCCAGAGAAGGAATTGCGATTATGGAGCATGAGGAAGTGGACGTGTCGATCTCCGGCAATGCGACCCACATGATCCGTTTTCAGCATCCGGTGGCCGGGGCGTATAAGAAATACTGCAATGATCACGGGAAAGCCTATTTTGCCTGCGCATCCGGCGGCGGAATCGGAAGGACGCTGAATCCGGACGATACGTCCGCGGGTCCGTCTTCCTACGGTCAGACCGATCTCATGAGCCGCATGTATGCGGACGCGACCTTCGCGGGCTCCTCCTCGGTGCCGGCTCATGTGGAGATGATGGGATTTATCGGCATGGGCAACAATCCCATGGTAGGGGCCACGGTGTCGGTGTCGGTCAAGCTCCAGGCTCTGAAAGCGTTCATGTGACGGAGGGACCGGTGAATGAATTATCGTGTATTTGAGGCAGACGAATGGGAAATCCGGCCGGACGAATCGGCTCAGGAGCATATGGCGCGGATCTTTCAGGAAGCGCTTGCGCCGGATCCGGAAGGGAAACGGGTGATCAATGATATGCTGGGCGCCGTATTTCTCAACTGTGACGTGCAGGAAAAGACGCTGACACTGAAGTTCCATGCAAAAGACTGGATGAACAATCCGAACGGGACGCTGCACGGCGGACTTCTGGCTACGGCATCCGACGTGACGATGGGGATGCTGACCAGATATTATAAGCGGCAGGAGAGCTGTGTGACGGTTCAGATGTCGGTGAATTATTTAAGGAGTATAGAGGCGGATGCGGATTTTTATGTATGCGCCAGGGCGGAAAAGGTCGGGCGCAGGGTGCTGTTCCTGAGAGCGGACGTGTTTGAACAGAAATCTGCGAAGAAGGCCGGGGAGGTGACTGCCGTCTTTATGTAGCGGCAGAGGTGCCGTGCCGCCGGGGAACCGCTTTCCTCCGCGTTTCCCTGAAATTTTATAAGAAAGGAAAAATTGAAAAGATGAAGTGTTCAAAACAGTATCATATGGCTGCGCCCATTCAGATCGGGCGCATGACCGTGAAAAACCGGATCATCTTTCCGCCGATGAATACGAACCTGACATCGGAAGAGGGATATGTGACGCCGGAACTGGAAGAATATTATGTCCGCAGAGCCAGAGGCGGCGCGGGAATGATCGTGCTGGAGGCGTCGACGATTGATGCCGCTTCCAGAAATCATCCCAGACAGCCGGTGCTTTACGACAGAAGACATGTGGCGGGCTGGGCGCGGCTGGTGGAGCGTCTGCACAGATACGATGTCAGAGTATCCGTGGAGCTGGTGCACTACGGAAGCGAGGCGTCGATCCCGCCCAGGGAGTCTCCCTCCGCTGTCTCCAAATATAAAGATGCTCCGGGAAGCATTTTGACAAAAGAGCGGATCCGGCAGATTCAGGAGCAGTTTGCGTACAGCGCGAAGCTGGCGAAGCAGGCGGGAATGGACTGCATCACGCTCCACGCCTGCCACGGATATCTGCTGGCGGAATTTCTGTCGCCGGTCTTCAATCGGCGCACCGACGAGTACGGCGGTTCGTTTGAAAACCGCTGCCGGTTCCTTCTGGAGACGATCGACTGCTGCCGGAGAGAAGTAGGGCCGGTATTTCCGATAATTGTCCGCTTCAGCGCCAATGAGTTTATCGCGGGCGGCAGAGAGATGGAGGAAAGCGTGGAGCTGGCGAAGGTGCTGGAGGCCCGCGGCGTGGACGCGATTGATATCTCCGCCGGACAGCCGTCCGCATATCTGATGACGACGCCTCCTTACTGCCTCCCCCAGGGCCGGAAGCTGCTGGTGCCGTACTCGGCGGCGATTAAGAAGGCCGTGAACGTTCCGGTGTTTACCGCCATCGGCATCCGCGAACCGGAGGAAGTGGAGGAGATTTTAAGAGAAGAAATGGCGGATATGGTATCCCTCGGCCGGCCGCAGCTCGCGGATCCGGATTATGTCAATAAGGTGTTAAGCGGAAAAGGAGATACGATCCGTCACTGTCTGTCCTGTGAATTTTGTCTGGATACGCTGGACGACGACCGGCACATCTGCTGTGCGGTCAACCCGGAAACCGGAAGAGAACATGAGTTTTGCAGGATCACGCCGGCGGAGACGAAGAAGCGGGTGGTGGTTGTAGGCGGCGGTCCGGCAGGCATGGAGGCGGCCCGGGTGGCAAAACTCCGGGGCCATGAAGTGATTCTGGCGGAGAAAGGCAGCGAACTGGGCGGAACGCTGAATGCGGCCATGGTACCTCCGCATAAAGACAAAATCGGATGTCTGGTGGAATGGTATCGCCGGCAGATGAGGGAACTGGAGGTGGATGTCCGGCTGAACACGGAGATCACGGAGGAAAATCTGGATGAACTGAAACCGGACGCGGTGATCCTGGCGGCGGGCGCCCACTACATAAAGCGGATACCGGGCAGCGACGGTCCGCTTGTAATCAATGCGTTCCAGGCGCTGACAAATCCCGCCCGGGTCGGGAAGCGGATCGTGATCGTAGGCGGCGGTTCCGCCGGCGCCGAAGTGGCGGACTATTTCTCCGGTGCGGGAATCTCTCTGCGTGTGAAAGGTGCGGACGGACCCGGAGGGAAAGTGCTGTATGAGGAAGAGAAGACGGCGGAGCCGTCGGATAAAGATATCACGATCGTGGAGATGCTGCCGGGTATCTGCAGCGATGCGGATGTGTTCTGCAGGGATCTCGTCCTGACAACGCTGAAAGTCAACGGGGTGAAGATGAATCCGGGCTGCCGGGTGGATGAGATCAACGACCAGGGCGTGCGCGCGTTCCAGATGGAGCGGCAGGAGGAACGGTTCTTCCCGGCGGACACGGTGATCCTGGCAGGCGGCCTTCACTGCAATTATGAGAACGCGTTTGCGGGGAAAGATTATCCGGTCATCCGTGTGGGCGACGCGGTCCGGGCGGGCAGGATCAAGGACGCAATCTATACGGCTTATCACAAAGCGCTGGAACTTTAATCACGGGCCGCGCTACGCATACAGCCCGTAACTGAAAAGCCACGCGATCAGGACGCGCACGGCGCTGGTGAGGAAGCGGGAGGTGAGTACGGAGGAGATGCCGGCCTTGATGGTGTCCTCTCCGGCCTGCGCGAGCCCGAGTCCCACCGGCACGAAATCGCAGGCGGCCTGGGTGTTGACGGCAAACAGCGCGGGCAGCGCCATTGAGACGGCGATGGCGCCGCTGCCGATCTGCGCGCCGATGATGGTGCCCGTGACCTGGGCAATGATGGCGCCGGGGGCCAGAATCGGGGAGAGCAGGGGAAAGGATATGATCACGCCCAGCAGGACCAGCCCGAGGATATTGGAGGACAGAGGGGTGAGGCGTCCGGCGATCCACGCGTTCAGTCCGGAGCATTCGACGGCGGCCGTCAGCAGGGAGACGAAACCCATGAGCGGCAGCAGCGTCTGCAGAATCGTGCGGACACTGTCCTGGGAGGCCTTGTAGAACAGGCAGCAGCCTTTTCCCAGCCCGGTGAGAAAGCCGGTCCACAGACGCAGCAGGCGGACGGAGAGGGCGGCGTTTCCGGGAACCGGGCCGGCGGTCTGCCGCTGCGTGGACTGAATACAGTCCTCGGTCACATCCGATACATAGAGATCTTCTGTGATATAGCGGGCAAGAGGCCCGCTTTTTCCTGTGGGCAGAAGATTGACGGTGGGGATTTTTTTCTTGGGGTAGATCCCGCAGCGCAGCGTCCCCCCGCAGTCGATGACGGCCAGAAAGACCTCTTCATCCGGTACGGAGGCGGAGAAGCCGTTTACGGAGGTGCAGCCGGTCAGTTGTTCAATCCGGTCCACGACGGCGGGGCGGATGCCTCCGCCGGTCACATAGACCAGTTTATTGCGTCTGGAGTCCGGTTTTACCGTCAGCGGTCCGCCGTAGCCGCTTCTTCCGGCCGTGATGCGGATTTCGTGCCAGACAGAGGAAGCCCCGTCCTCCTCCGGCTGCGCGTCAGAGGCGGGCGGTTCCTGAAAATCCGGCCGGTTGGAGAGCGAGAGCCCCATCTTTCTGCAATAGTAGGCGGTCGTATAATCCGTGGCGATGCCGCAGACGAGATTGGCGAGAAGCCCCGCCGCAAGGTAGCGGAGGGCGAGGGGATAGACCGGATATCCGAGCATCTCGACCCCGCGGGCGATTCCCAGCCAGATAAAAAGCTCGGAAGAATTGATATGGGGAAAGACGCCGCTGCTTGTATGGCAGAAAAAGGAAGCGCAGGCGAAATAGGACGGCTTGTCTTTCTCCGGCATGAACCGTCCGAGCGTCAGGGCGGACGGATTGCCGAGAATGAGAGCGCCGAAAAAAGGAATGAGCATATATTTGAGCAGCAGATGTCTGGAAGCCAGCGCTGCTGCTTTTTCGATCAGGCGGGAGGGGATCAGGCGGATCAGCGTGTTGGTCAGAATGAGGACCATGAAAATCACGGGAAGCAGATCCGCGCACCAGGAGATCAGAAACGCGCCTCCGTAAGCGGACAAATCGGTAAAAAAAGTAACAACAGCGTCAATGATAGTCGTCATAGGGTCAATTCTCCTGATCCGGTCAGATTCTGATAACTCCAATATAACATATTTACGGACAATTTCCAATGCCGGGAAAAAGAATGTATTAATTTTGACCAAAAAAAGAGGTAATATGCAATCAGACAAAGCAAAGTACACATGGCCAGGTGACTTGAAGAAAAAGTCTGACATTATATCCGGTTCTGAAAGGAGAACAAATCATGAACATCATCCCGCTGATCATCCTGTTCTGTATCGCGTTTGCCCTGCAGTATCTTCTGACTTTTCTGCAGATGAGAAGCTTCATGGGGGCCTACAGAAATCTAAGACAGAGGGGACGCGTGGCAATTGGAAAGTCCAAAGGAGCATTTCACGCCGGCGCCATTGCAATGTTCGCCATAGACGGCGGCGGAAACATCCTGGGAGGAAGTTACATACAGGGCGTGACCGTGTTTGCCAGAGTCCGTACCCTGGGAGGTTTCGAGGGAATGGACGTGGGGGCGATACAGAAGGAGGACTGCCGAAGCAGACGCCTTTCCGGGCCCGTCACAAAGGCAGTGCTGGAAGCGTCGTCCAATTACCGGATCCTGATGTCCGGAGGAGAACTCCCGGAAGAACCGGCTCCGCTTGTGAAGGCAGCCGGCGCGCTCAGGCGTCTGGTGCCGCATGCGCAGGAAACAAAACTGAAAAACAGCGGAAGCTGAATCAGAACTGTATGAAGGAGGTTCCTATATGAATATGATTGTAAATGCAGCAGAAGGTTTTATGGGACTGTTTGACGCGGGAGCGCTTACATTTGTCAGCTGGGTCTCAACCATCGTGCCGAAAGTATTGTTGTTACTGGTGTTTATGAACGCGCTGATCGCCCTGATCGGGCAGGAGCGGATCAACAAATTTGCGAAGCTTTGTTCCGGCAACGTGATCATGGCGTACGGAGTGCTTCCGTTTCTCTCCGCGTTTATGCTGGGCAATCCGATGGCACTGTCCATGGGCAAGTTCCTGCCGGAGAGGATGAAGCCAAGCTATTATGCGGCTTCGACCTATCACTGCCATACGAACAGCGGTATGTTTCCGCACATCAATGTGGGTGAGATTTTCATCTATCTGGGGATTGCGGACGGAATCACGACGCTGGGCCTGAGCACGACGCCGCTGGCGATCCGCTATCTGCTGGTCGGTCTGGTTATGAATTTCTTCGCCGGATGGATTACGGATTTTACGACTGCGTTTGTTATGAAACAGCAGAAGATTGAACTGAAAAACACACTCTGAAAACAGCGAAACCTGAAAACAGCAGTTCATTTCATGAAAAGGGAACTGCAGGGGAACTATCAAAAAAGGATTTCTATAAAAAGGGGAGACAGAGAGAATGGCAGAATACAGAGCAATTAAGATCGAGAGAGGCAGCGGCGGCTTTGGAGGCCCTCTGACCGTGATGCCGAAAGAAGGAAAAGACAAGGTGGTCTTTATCACAGGGGGCGGCGCGGAGCCGGATATCATCGAGAAGATCGTGAAACTGACCGGCTGTACGGCGGTCAACGGGTTCAAGACGTCCGTACCGGATGAGGAAATTTTTCTGGTCGTCATCGACTGCGGCGGTACGCTGCGGTGCGGGATCTATCCGCAGAAGAGAATCCCGACGGTCAACATCATGCCGGTGGGGAAAAGCGGTCCGCTGGCAAAATTCATCACGGAAGATATCTACGTATCGGCGGTAGGTCCGGACCAGATCAGCCCGGCGGACAAAGCGGTGGTGCAGGCGGAGGAAGCGCCGGCAAAGGAAACGGAACAGACAGAGGAACCGAAGGCGGAACCGGAGCGCAAATTCAAATACAGTACGGATAAAAAAGTATCCGAGACGCTGGGAGAGACCAGCAAGTCCAGCATCATCCAGAAGATCGGCATGGGGAGCCGGCAAGGTGGTAAATACGCTCTATCAGGCGGCGAGAGACGCGGTGCAGTCGATGATCACAACGATCCTGCCCTTCATGGCGTTCGTGGCCATGCTGATCGGCATCATCCAGGGCTCCGGCTTCGGCGACTGGTTTGCGAAGCTTCTCGTTCCGCTGGCCGGAAACGGCGTGGGATTGATCGTACTTGGATTTATCTGTTCCATTCCGGTGCTGTCGGCGCTGCTGGGACCCGGCGCGGTCATCGCACAGGTGATCGGTACTATGATCGGCGTGGAGATCGGAAAAGGAAACATCGCTCCGAGCCTGGCGCTTCCGGCGCTGTTTGCGATCAATACCCAGTGTGCCTGCGACTTTATCCCGGTAGGTCTGGGTCTGGCGGAAGCGGAGCCGGAGACCGTGGAGGTCGGCGTGCCTTCCGTCCTGTACTCCAGATTCCTGGTCGGCGTGCCGAGGGTACTGGTGGCGTGGGTGGCCAGCATCGGACTTTATTAAAATTTAAAACAGCATCTTCCGGAACAATGATGCAGAAGTGTTTTCAGAAACCGTAAACGGAAGAAAACAGTTCCGGGCAGATGGTATTGAGACGGAAGATGCAGAACATAGAGAAGGAGAGAAAAAATGAATACATGGTTGAATCTGGAAGGGAAAACAGTGATTGTAACAGGAGGAGCATCCGGAATCGGGAAGGCAGTGGCGGAAGAATTTCTGAATCAGGGAGCCAATGTGGTGGTTGCGGATATGAGCCCGGAAACGCCGAAGATGGATGCGGATTCCGGCCGCTGCCACTATGTGGTGACCAACGTGACGGACCGTGCAAGCGTGGAGCATATGGTGGATGAGACGGTGGAAACATTCGGCACCGTGGACATTCTGGTGAACAATGCGGGAATCAACATTCCCAGACTGCTGGTGGACGATGCGGCTCCCCACGGAGAGTTTGAGCTCGACGACGCGGTGTTTGACAAAGTCGTAAATGTGAACCTGAAAGGCGTCTATCTGTGCGCACAGGCGGCGGGACGCGTCATGGTGGAGAAGAAAGACGGCGTGATCATCAATATGTCTTCCGAGAGCGGTCTGGAAGGCTCCGAGGGACAGAGCATCTACGCGGCGACCAAGAATGCGGTGAACTCCTTCACCAGATCCTGGGCGAAGGAACTGGGAAGAAAAGGGGTTCGGGTCGTCGGCGTGGCGCCCGGCATTATGGAGGCTACAGGGCTGCGCACCATCGGATATGAGACGGCGCTGGCGTACACAAGAGGTATTACCATTGACGAGCTTCGGGCAGGATACAGCAAGACATCCACGACCCCTCTGGGACGTTCCGGAAAGCTTGCGGAAGTGGCGGATATGGTCTGCTATCTGGGAAGCGAGAAAGCGTCCTATGTCCATGGCGTAACCTTCAATGTGGCAGGAGGGAAGACGAGAGGGTAGTTCCGGTCCAAAACAGGCTTCCTCCGGCAGGAATCTGCTTTTATTGCGGAGAGATTTCTTGTATAATAAATACAGGCAGGAAGAAAGACGCCGCTTGTCCGCGGATGATGTTATATTTAATCGGGGGGAAGAACGTTATGACAGCAGGAACACCGGACAGCAGAATCGCGCAGATTCTGGATATTATGGAACTTCGCAGGACTGCCAGGCTGGAAAGTCTGGCAGACAAGCTGAAAGTCGGTACCAAGACGATCCGAAACGACATCAGGGAACTGAATCAGATACTGGCAGGGAGCGCCCTGGTGGAATCCGTATCGGGGAGGTATACGCTTTTCGTGCTGGACGACAGAGCGTTTCAGGAAAAAAAGCAGGAGGTATACAGCCGGAACGATTATATGAATTCACCGGCAAAGCGGTACGGTTACATCATGAACCGGCTGATGCACGAGGAAGGCGCGCTGCTCATCGACGATCTGGCGGACGAGATCTGCGTGGGCCGCACGACGATCAATCAGGATCTGAAACGGCTTCGGGAGATGCTGGCCGGTTATCAGCTTCAGATTGTTGGCAAAACCAATACCGGGATTCGCCTGGAAGGGGAGGAACTGCAATTACGGATGTTTCTGCTGGAACAGCTTTACGATCAGGTGTATGATTCCTTTCTGCTGGACGAAGATCTGGAAAGTATGGTCAACGACTGCTGCCGGGAGTACGGACTCGACTACATTACCACCCAGTATTTCATGCGCTCGTATACGCTGATGGTCGACCGGGTGCTGAACGAACACCCGCTGAGCAGCCTTCAGGAGAAATATCATGAACTGGAGCAGACGACCGCATACCGCTTTGCGGAGAAGATTGTCGAGCGGACCATAGAGATTTTTCAGGTGCGGATTCCGATGGAGGAGATCCTGTTCCTCTCGCTCCCTATAGCCGGGATGCGCACACCCATGAACCGGGAAGGGCAGCAGGCGCCGGAGATCAGCGAAGAGGTGGCGGAACTGGTGGTGGAAATCCTGAACCGGATTGCGGAGGATATGAATTTCCATATCTCGCCCACCGATCTGCTGGACGATTTCGTCTATCACATCAATTTCATGCTGAACCGTCTGAAATACCGATTCTATATCAGAAATTACGCGCTGGCGGAGATTCGGGAAAAATTTCCTCTGGCGTACCGGATGGCGGAGCTGGCCAGAAAGGTTATCGAGGAGGAAACCGAGTTTCTGGTGGTGGAAGATGAGCTTGGATTTCTCGCTTCCTATTTCGGCCTCTTTCTGGAAGAGCAGCACAATAAAAACCGCAGGGCTTTCCGGGTGGGGATTGTCTGCGCGCAGGGAGCCGTCTCGGGAAAACTGATTCAGGTGCGTCTCGGAAAACTGATGTCGGATCAGACCGAATTTGAACTTCTGTCGGAGAAGGACGCGGAGGGCAGGGAAGATTTTGATCTGATCATCTCCACGTCCAGAAAATACGAATCGGAGCTCGTTCCGGTGATCCATCTGGAAGAGATCTTCGATGAAGTGGAAGTCCTGAGGCGGATCGAACGGCTGAAGTATCTGGAATGCCTGGAGATTCCGCTCAAGACCGGGATTAATTCCCTGATTGCGGCTATTCTCGAACCGGAACATTTCTATGTGCTGGATGGCGGATGTTCCTGGCCGGAAGCCATGCAGTATGTGACGGACCGGCTGATTGAAGAGGGTGTGCTGGAAGCGGATTTTAAAGAAGCGCTTCTTGCCAGAGAAGAGAAAAGCACGATGCTCTTTGACAGGAACGTAGGATTTCCGCATCTGCAGTATCCGGGAGAACGGGTGATACTGGCGGTGGGATCGGCCGAGCGCACGGAACCGGGAATCCGTTTCCTGCTGTTCCTGGCGCTGCCGCAGACGTCGGAGCTGTACGATGACATTCTGATACATATTTACAATGAGCTGCTGGTGATTTCCTCCGATGAGACGATGGTGGAGGAGATCTCAAAGCTGAAATCGGGAAATGAATTTGTATTGTACATGATTAAAAACAACGAGTTATTTGAAAACATATAAAAACAGGATGCCCGGGAAGCGCACAGATCAATGAGCGGACGCCGAAGGGGGCCGGGAATTGATCTGCGAACCGTGTGCTGAACGGGCAGGAGCGGAACTATAATGGAGGTAGAATTTGATGAAAGCAATCTATGAGAATACGGTAAAAGGTGTTGGCGATCTGGCATCTGCGTTTGCGGAGGAGAAGACAGTCATTTTATTCGGTGACAGTGCGCCGGATACGCTGAAAGATTACTGCTACAGCATCGACGTGAAGAAGGCAGACGCGGTCATTGAGCCGGGACAGACGCTGGAAATCGACGGAAAGCAGTATCGGATTCTGGTGACCGGCCATGTGATGCAGAAAAATCTGGAGGCGCTGGGCCATATTTCCATCCAGTTCAATGGCGCCGAAGACGGTCTGCCGGGAAGTATGGTTGTGGAAGAGGCGGAGGTTCCGATTCTCAAGATCGGAAGCGTCATCCGTATTCTGGCATAGCCGAAAGCCGATGATCAGGAAGAAGATTCAGGTGGGAGTGCCGGGAGGCATTCATCTGGCAGTCGCCTCCTCTCTGGCGCAGACGGTTCTGGCGGAAGGCGCGCATGTGTTTCTCAAGTCGGGGAAGAAGATGGTCAGTGTCAGGGAGATGCAGAAGGTGCTTGCGCTTGGCGTTCATCAATGGGATCAGATAGAGGTCCTTGTGGACAGCGAACAGGAGGAAGAGTCGGTGCTGGAGCGGATTGAGAAAATTTTGTGCGGCGGATCATAGACAGAGACAAAGCGGAACTGTTTGACAGACGGTTCCGCTTTTTGAGGTGCAAAATCTTAACTGTAGGCAACACCTGCATCGTCGCAGGAGGACATGTACATGAATGATTACGGTAAAGCTCTGCTTTTCTGCCCCCGGTAAGTTCCAAAAGCAGCAACGGCGGCAATAGCGCCCAAAACAAAAACCGCCATGACCGGATAACTGATACACATTCCGAACACATCGAAAACTTTATATCCGCCGAACACCTCTTTCATCAGTGTGACATTTGCCAGCCCGAAATCCACAAGCGCACCAAGCCTCTGCGCGACGGCATCGCCCATCGCCGCCAGCCCCACATTCACAAACAGGATCGCCAGACTGACCCCCGCAGTCCCCATCTGGCTTTTCATGCGCGAGGAAATAAAACAGATGATCAGACTATAGGCCGCGCCGGTAAAAATGAGCCATGCGGCCCCGACCGCGGCAAGCTGCCAGACCTTCCAAGGGAACATGGACCGGGCATAAGCAGGGATGGACTGGATGGCGGCGTCCCAGCCGTGGAAGCTTCCATGCGGCAGAAAGCCGAACAGAAACGTAGCGGCCAGATACAGCGCGACCACAACTGTGGAGGCGGCGAGTGTGCTAAGCAATTTTGCCGTGACGATCTTCCGCCTGCCGTTCCGGGAACTTAAAATCAGATTATCCATGCCGCTGGAGCGCTCCATGGCGAATACCGGGGCGATGACAAAGGCCAACGGCACGAACAGCAGGAACTGCATCATATGCTCTCCCCAGTTGTTGAACAGATTTTCCCACAACAGGGCGCCCACAAACTCCGGCTCCCCCAGTTCTTCCAGTCTTTGCAGGGCGGCGGACAACTCCCGATAGGCAAAGGTATCCTGTTTCCCCTGGCTTTCCAATTCCGCGATCTTACCTTGCAGAAGGGCGATCCCATAGGAGTTCTCGGCGCTCTCCGGCGGCGTGCCGTTCCAATACTCCTCCACCCGTTCGGTATAGGCGTGGTAGTTCACCGCCAGAATAATCTCCGGTTGGTCTTTGACGCTCCGGGCGATCATCCGGGCATCCGTGCCGTACCGGGCGCTGACCTCATGATAGATCATTTCCGCTTCCGCGGCCTTTTCGCTGTCAAATGAACCTTCCCAGGCGGCGGCCAGTTCCTCGTAAGCGCGGTAGCTGTCATTGCCGCCGATCAGGAACATGGTGGAGGTCAGACCGACCACACTGTAAAGGACAAACAGGCATAGCAGCAAAAGCAGGGTTTTCCTGTTAAACAGCAGTTTTCGCAGTTCAAATCGAAATAATGACATAGCATTACCTCCCGGCCTTTCCAGGCAAGTAGTTGAAAAGATACAGATAGGCGTCCTCCAGTGTCGGTACGGCCTGTACCGCGTCAGGGACAGGCTTTGTGTCCTCGATGATGCGAACCTCCATGAGGTCATTTTTTGCCCTGACATTGCTGATGACAGCCCGGTTTTGACAGGCCATAAGCTGTTCGGATGGCATCTCCGCCAGCCAGACCCGGCCCTCCATCATACGGACATATTCCTCGCCCGTGTGGATGTGCTGGATGGTACCATACTCCATCATCATGATCTGCGCGGCGATCTGCTCCACGTCGGATACGATATGGGTGGAGAGCAGCACCAGACGGTCCTTCGCATAGGAGGAGATAATGTTGCGGAACTTGATCCGCTCATAGGGGTCCAGGCCGGAGGTGGGTTCATCCAAAATCAAAATCTCCGGGTCGTCCAGAAGGGCCTGGGCAATCCCCAGCCTGCGCTGCATCCCGCCGGAGTAGGCGGTGCATTTCCGTTTCAGATCGTCCCAAAGGCCGACGCTGCGGGCCAGTTCCTCGATCCGCTTTTTCGCGCGGGCCTTTTCCATCCCTTTCAGCGCCGCCGAGTATTCCAGATAATCCCTGCCGGTAAAATCGCCGTAAAAGCTGGCATCCTGGGGCAGATAGCCGATTTTCGCCCGGTATTCATCCCCCACAGTGCGAATGTCCTTCCCGTCATACAGGACACGTCCGTTTGTGGGGCGCAGTACGTCGGCCAGTATCCGGATCATGGTGGTTTTTCCTGCTCCATTGGGACCCAGCAGACCATAGACTCCCGCTCCCATGATAAGGGAAATCCCCTTCAGGACCTGTTTGCTCTTGTAATTTTTTGTTACAGCTTCCATTTGCAATTCCATAAGTTACCTCCTGGCAGCGGCCCCGCCACCCCGCATCCCTGTAGCGACCTTGATAGTGGAGAAGTCCGCCCGGTCAAATTTGCGGACGCATAGCACGAAGAAAAATGCCCCGATCAACATGGTGATGGCCAGCCCGGTCAGCGGCGTGATCACAAATCCGCCAAGGTCAAACGCTATGCCCTGTTCTATCAGTTCCTCCGTGACCAGCGTGTGCGCTCCCAGGGCAATATAGCGGAAAATGGAGGTCGTATAGGTCAGCGGATTCAGATAGACGATGGGCAGGAGAAAGCCGGGCATGATGGTGGTGGGGATATACGCACCGGAAACAAAGGTCAGGGGCATCATAATCATGGAGCTGATGGTCTGGAAGGCGGGGGAGTTGCGGGAAA